>NZ_CP090059.1:3315000-3915000 GCF_021391395.1 Sphingomonas cannabina
CGCGCCGGAGACGCGGACCGGCGCCTTCAGCACCTCGGTCTGGTAGGTCATCACGTCGGGCCGGCCGTCGACGAAGCGCTGATCGGTGACGAGATAATCGCCCCAGCGGCCGTCGCCGAAGTTCACCGGGCGCGGCAGGTGCGGCACCGGCTTGGCGGGATCGGAGACGTAGCTGTCGCCGCCGGCCGCGCCCGCGTCGAAGCCGAGGCTGCCGTCGGCGCCGAGGTAGATCGGCTTGAGCGGCGACGGGCAGCCCTCCTGGCAAGCGAGCGGCCAGTCCTTGAGCTTGTCCCAATGGTTCTCGCCGGTGTTGTAGATCGCCACCGTCGGCAGGTTGGCGGGCGGGCCGTCCTTCAGATACTGGTTGAAGAAGGGCAGCACCATGTCCTCGCGGAACTGGGCGGCGGTGTCGCCGTTCCACTCGAACGGGCCGAGCTCACGCCCCTCGCGATTGACCTGGCTGTGGCGCCAGGGGCCCATCACCAGATAGTTGTTGCCGACCTTGCCGGCCTTCTTGAGCGCTTCCCAGCTGTGGATCGCGCCCCACATGTCCTCATGGTCCCACAGGCCCTGTTCCCAGAGCGTCGGCACGTTGGAGGGATTGGCGGCAACCAGCTTGTCGAGCGCCTGGCCCTGCCAGAAGGCGTCGTAGGCGGGATGCTCCGACATGCGCTTCCAGAACGGCAGCTGGGCATAGCCGGACTTCGCCGCCCAGTCGCCGGCCGAGCCGGTGCGGAAATTGTCGTAATCGTCCCAGCCGCCGGTCGGAGGGGGCGCCCCCCTGCCCTTGAAGCCGGTCTGCCCGCCGATCCAGGCGATGTTGGCGAGGCGGAAGGCGCCGTAGTGGAACCAGTCGTCGCCCATCCAGCCGTCGACCATCGGGCTCTCCGGCGCGGCGACCTTGAGCGCCGGGTGCGGATTGAGGAGCGCCATCACGACGGTGAAGCCCTCGTAGGACGAGCCGATCATGCCGACGCGGCCGTTGGATTCGGGCAGGTTGGCCTTGTTCACCAGCCAGTCGATCGTGTCGTAGGCGTCGGTGGTGTGGTCGACCTTGGTCGGGTTGAGCGGGCCGATCGGCGGGCGGGTCACGACATAGTCGCCCTCCGAGCCGTACTTGCCGCGGATATCCTGGTAGACGCGGATATAGCCGTCCTTCACGAAGATCTCGTCGGCGAGCGGCAGGGTCGAGAGCATCGACGGGCTGTCGTCGGTGCGCGCGGCGCGGCCCTTGGCGTTGTAGGGCGTGCGGGTGAGCACGATCGGCGCGTTGGTCGCGCCCTTCGGCACGACGATGACCGTGTAGAGCTTGGTCCCGTCGCGCATCGGGATCATCACTTCGCGCTTGTCATAGTCCTGCTCGGGCGAGGGCGGCACCGCGAACTTGGGCGGGATGTCCCCGCCGGCTGGGGCGGTCTGGGCGATGAGCGGCGCGGCGGCGATGAGCGCGGTGGCGGCGAGCAGGATCGGCTTGAGCATGAAGACGGGCTCCGGAGGAAGGATGCGCGATCAAACATCCGGAGCCCGACGAAATCAACAGGCTAGCAACCTAGTTAAGGATCAGACGTGCTCCGCGGTGCCGTGGAGCCGCGCCTCGACGTCGTCGTCGTGCATCCGCCGGTCGGCCATATCGAAGCCCCGGAGCTCGCCGTCCGCATCGCTGACACCGATCACGAACGAGGCCGAGGTGCGTCCCTCGCTGCCGTCGGGCAGCCGATAGCGGGCATCGGCGACCACGATCGGGCGGAAGCGGTCGACCCCGGCGAGGTCGGCGCGCAGCCTGGCCAGCGTCGCCTCGATGCGGGTGCCCTCGCCCGGCGCGATCGTCACCGGCTCGACCGCGGCATCGGCGGGCGGGGAGACGAGCAGCCGCTCCATCTCACCCGCATCGGCTTCAGGCAGCATGAAAGTCGAAACGCGTACGTCCTCCGCCGCGACATTGCCGGCGTTGGCGACGGTGAGCTCGATCTCGACCAGCGCCTCGTCGGCGCTGGTACCGGCGCGGAGCGGGCGCATCGCCATCTCGATCCACGGCCGGTCGGCCGCCGGCGCGGCGGCGGTGAGCGCGGCGACGTCCTCCGACTCCGCTTCGCCGACGCTCACCTCCTCGGGGGTCGAGGGTGCGACGCTCTCCTCGGCAGGGATCGGCTCGGCGCCGGCGGCATAGGCGGCTGCGGCAGGTTCGGCGACATAAGGCTGCGGCTCGGTCGCGATCACCGGTTCGGGCGCGAGGTGCGGCTCCTCATAGGTTTCGTCGTAGGTTTCGACATAGTCGTCCCGCTCGCGGCGGCGGAACAGGAGGAAGGCGAGACCGGCAAGCACGATCGCGCCACCGATCAGCCACGGCCAGATCGATCCGCCACGCTGCGCCTCGGTCTGCGTGGTCTGGGTCGTGGTGGTGACGGTTTCGGCCGGAGCCGCCTGCTCCGGCGCGGGCGCAGGCTGCGCGGCCGGCGGAGGCGGCGTCGGGGTCGCCTGGGCAACCGGGGCGCTCGCCGGCTCGGCCGGAGCCGGAGCGGCTACCGGTGCAGGCGCAGCGCGTTCAGCGCGTTGTGCGGGAGCCTCGGCCCGCCGCGGCGCTGCGCGGCGTTCCGACCGTTCGGCCGCCGCCGCGCGTTCGCGGCGTTCCGCGCGCGCCGCGGCGGCGCGTTCCTGGCGGGCCGCCTCCTCGTCGAGCGCGGCCTGCGCCTCCGGGGCGATCGTCGCTCGGGGGCGTTGGGGCTCGGCCGGCGTGGTCGAGGGCGCCGGCGTCGCAGGAACCGGAGCCGTCGTCGCGACCGGCGGCGGTGCGGCGGGCGCCGGGGTCGGCGTCGTCACCGTCGGACGCACGGGCGGCGGCGCGGTCTGCGTCGTGTCCTGCGCAGCGGCAGGCATGGCAAGGAGCGCGGCGGCCGATATCGTCGGCAGGGCCGCGCGGGCGAAGCTGTAAGCATTGTGTTTCATGACGCAGCTACAACGAGCGGGCGGACGATCCGGCTCCGCAACGGACGGAACCGTCGGCAAGGCGTTGATCGTGAGCGACGAGGCGAAGCTGACAGAAGCATTCGGCAACGCGTTGACAGCGCTTGGCGCCCCTCCTATATGGCGCGTTCCACCACAGCCTCGGGAAATGATGCGTCGTCGCGCAGCGCATCGGTCGGATTGGGGTTCGTGGGCTAGAAGACGCTTCGAAGGCTGCAGTTTCCGAACACCGGAGACATGCGGCCTTTCGTGTCTTCCGCTGCGGCCGGCCCCAGGTTCACGGGGCGAGAGTTTCGACGGCTGACGAGGCAAAACACACATATGGCGACCAAGGCGATCGAGAGCGGCACTGTGAAGCGCCGCATCCGCAAGGTGTTCGGCGACATCCACGAAGTGGTGCAGATGCCGAACCTGATCGAGGTTCAGCGTGAGAGCTACGAGCAGTTCCTCCGCTCCGACAAGGCCACCGGCCATGTCTCGGGCCTGGAGAAGACGCTGCGCTCGGTCTTCCCGATCCAGGATTTCGCCGGCACCGCCTATCTCGACTTCGACGACTATGTGCTTGAGGACCCCAAGTTCGACGTCGAGGAATGCCGCCAGCGCGGCATCACCTATGCCGCGCCGATGCGCGTCACGCTGCGCCTGACCGCGTTCGAGGTCGATCCGGATACCGAGGCCAAGTCGGTCATCGATATCAAGGAGCAGGACGTCTACATGGGCGACATGCCGCTCATGACCGAGAACGGCACCTTCTTCATCAACGGCACCGAGCGCGTCATCGTCAGCCAGATGCACCGTTCGCCCGGCGTGCTGTTCGACCATGACCGCGGCAAGACCCACGCCTCGGGCAAGTACCTGTTCGCCGCGCGCGTGATCCCCTACCGCGGTTCGTGGCTCGACTTCGAGTTCGATGCCAAGGACATCGTCAACGTCCGCATCGACCGCAAGCGCAAGCTGCCGGTGACGACCCTCCTGTACGCCCTCGGCCTGAACAGTGAGGATATCCTCAACTATTTCTACAACCGCGTGACCTATGTCCGCGGTCCGGGCGGCTGGCAGATCCCGTTCGCGCCGGAGAACTGGCGCGGCGCCAAGCCGATGTTCGACATCGTCGACGCCAAGTCGGGCGAGGTCGTGTTCCCGGCCGGCCAGAAGATCAGCCCCCGCGCCGCCAACAAGGCGCAGAAGGACGGTCTGGAGACGCTGCTGATCCCGACCGAGGAGATCTTCGGCCGCTATTCCGCCTATGACCTGATCAACGAGCAGACCGGCGAGATCTACATCGAGGCGGGCGACGAAGTGTCGGCCGAGAACCTCGAGAAGCTCGACAAGGCGGGCATCGACCGCATCGAGCTGCTCGACATCGATCACGTCACCACCGGTCCGTGGATCCGCAACACGCTCAAGGCCGACAAGGCCGAGGAGCGCGAGCAGGCGCTGTCGGACATCTACCGCGTGATGCGCCCCGGCGAGCCGCCGACGCTGGAGACCGCGGAGTCGCTGTTCGCGGGGCTGTTCTTCGATCCCGACCGCTACGACCTGTCGGCGGTGGGCCGCGTCAAGCTCAACATGCGCCTCGACCTCGACTGCCCGGACACGGTGACGACGCTGCGCACCGAGGACATCCTGGCCGTCGTCAAGACGCTGGTCGACCTCAAGGACGGCAAGGGCGAGGTCGACGACATCGACAACCTCGGCAACCGCCGCGTGCGTTCGGTCGGCGAGCTGCTGGAGAACCAGTATCGCGTCGGCCTGCTGCGCATGGAGCGTGCGGTCAAGGAGCGCATGTCGTCGGTCGACGTGTCGACGGTGATGCCGAACGACCTGATCAACGCCAAGCCCGCGGTCGCCGCGGTGCGCGAGTTCTTCGGTTCGTCGCAGCTTTCGCAGTTCATGGACCAGACCAACCCGCTGTCCGAAGTGACGCACAAGCGTCGCGTCTCGGCGCTCGGGCCGGGCGGCCTCACCCGCGAGCGCGCGGGCTTCGAGGTCCGCGACGTCCATCCGACCCACTATGGCCGCATCTGCCCGATCGAGACGCCGGAAGGCCCGAACATCGGCCTGATCAACTCGCTGGCCAGCTTCAGCCGCGTCAACAAGTACGGCTTCATCGAGACGCCGTACCGCAAGGTCGTCGACAACAAGGTGACCAACGAGGTCGTCTACCTGTCGGCGATGGAGGAAGCCAAGCACACGATCGCGCAGGCCAACGCCGAGCTCGACGCCGACGGCCGCTTCGTCGAGGAGCTGGTCTCCGCCCGCCAGGCCGGCGAGTTCCTGATGGCGCTGCCCGAGCAGATCACGCTGATGGACGTGAGCCCCAAGCAGCTCGTGTCGGTCGCGGCCTCGCTGATTCCGTTCCTCGAGAACGACGACGCCAACCGCGCCCTCATGGGATCGAACATGCAGCGCCAGGCGGTGCCGCTGGTCCAGGCCGAGGCGCCGTTCGTCGGCACCGGCATGGAGGAGACGGTGGCGCGGGATTCGGGCGCGGCGATCGCGGCGAAGCGCGACGGCGTGGTCGACCAGGTCGACGCCAGCCGCATCGTCATCCGCGCGACCGGCGACGTCGAGGCGACCGAGAGCGGCGTCGACATCTACACGCTGATGAAGTTCCAGCGCTCGAACCAGTCGACCTGCATCAACCAGCGCCCGCTGGTGAAGGTGGGCGACGTGGTGCGCGCCGGCGACGTGATCGCCGACGGCCCGTCGACCGAGTTCGGCGAGCTGGCGCTCGGCCGCAACGCGCTCGTCGCGTTCATGCCGTGGAACGGCTACAATTATGAGGACTCGATCCTGATCTCCGAGCGGATCGTGAAGGACGACGTGTTCACGTCGATCCACATCGACGAGTTCGAAGTCATGGCCCGCGACACCAAGCTCGGGCCGGAGGACATCACCCGCGACATCCCGAACGTCGGCGAGGAAGCGCTGCGCAACCTCGACGAGGCGGGCATCGTCTACATCGGCGCCGAGGTCGAGCCGGGCGACATCCTGGTCGGCAAGATCACGCCGAAGGGCGAGAGCCCGATGACGCCGGAGGAGAAGCTGCTCCGCGCGATCTTCGGCGAGAAGGCGAGCGACGTGCGCGACACCTCGCTGCGGCTGCCGCCGGGCGTGTCGGGGACGATCGTCGACGTCCGTGTCTTCAACCGGCACGGCATCGACAAGGACGAGCGTGCGCTGGCGATCGAGCGCGAGGAGATCGAGCGCCTGCGCAAGGACTCGGACGACGAGCGCACCATCCTCAACCGCGCCACCTGGTCGCGGCTCAAGGAGATGCTGCTGGGCCAGACCGCGACCGCGGCGCCCAAGGGCATCAAGAAGGGCTCGGTGATCGACGAGGAGCTGCTCGACAGCGTCGACCGCCACGAGTGGTGGAAGTTCGCGGTGCAGGACGACGCGGTCCAGGCGAACCTGGAGGGCGTGAAGGGCCAGTATGACGAGGCCGTGAAGCGCATCAAGGACAAGTTCGAGGACCGCCGCGAGAAGCTGGAGCGCGGCGACGAGCTGCCGCCGGGCGTGCTCAAGATGGTCAAGGTGTTCGTCGCGGTGAAGCGCAAGCTGCAGCCGGGCGACAAGATGGCCGGCCGCCACGGCAACAAGGGCGTCATCAGCCGCATCCTGCCGCAGGAGGACATGCCGTTCCTCGAGGACGGTACGCCGGTCGACCTGGTGCTCAACCCGCTGGGCGTGCCGTCGCGCATGAACGTCGGGCAGATCTTCGAGACCCACCTCGGCTGGGCCGCGCGCAACCTGGGTCAGCAGATCCACCGCGCGCTCGAGGATTGGCGCGAGGCCAATCCCGACGCCAAGGGTGGCGAGATGCCCGAGGCGGTCAAGACGCGGCTGCTCGAGGTCTATGGCGAGCATTACGCCGACGACATCCAGCGGCGCGACGCCAGCCAGATCGTCGAGCTGGCCGAGAACCTCAAGACCGGCGTTCCGCTCGGCACCCCGGTGTTCGACGGCGCGCGCGAGAAGGACGTGTCGGACATGCTGGCGCTCGCCGGCCTCGACACCTCGGGCCAGTCGACGCTGTTCGATGGCCGCACCGGCGAGGCGTTCGACCGCAAGGTGACCGTGGGCATCATCTACATGCTGAAGCTCCACCACCTGGTCGACGACAAGATCCACGCGCGCTCGATCGGCCCCTACTCGCTCGTCACCCAGCAGCCGCTGGGCGGCAAGGCGCAGTTCGGCGGCCAGCGCTTCGGCGAGATGGAGGTGTGGGCGCTGCAGGCTTACGGCGCGGCGTACACGCTCCAGGAGATGCTGACGGTGAAGTCCGACGACGTGGTCGGCCGCACCAAGGTCTACGAGGCGATCGTCAAGGGCGACGACACCTTCGAGGCCGGCATCCCCGAGAGCTTCAACGTGCTCGTCAAGGAGATGCGCTCGCTGGGCCTCAACGTCGAGCTCAAGTCCCTCGAGGACCAGAGCGAAGGCGACGGCCTGGCCGAGGCGGCGGAGTAAGGCACCACTCTCCCTCTCCCGTTGGGAGAGGGAGGGAGCCGCGGAACGCGGCGGAAGGGTGAGGGTGACGCCGGAACAATCGCCCTCACCTTCCCACTCGGCTTCGCCGAGCGGGCCCCTTCCTCTCCCAACGGGAGAGGAGAAAAGAATTCAGAAGAGGGTAGCTACCCATGAACGAACTGACCAACTTCGCGAACCCGATCGCCAAGCCCGAGACCTTCGACCAGATCCAGATCGGGATCGCCTCGCCCGACCGCATCCGCTCGTGGTCGTTCGGCGAGATCAAGAAGCCCGAGACGATCAACTACCGCACGTTCAAGCCCGAGCGTGACGGCCTGTTCTGCGCGCGCATCTTCGGTCCGATCAAGGATTACGAGTGCCTGTGCGGCAAGTACAAGCGCATGAAGTACAAGGGCATCGTCTGCGAGAAGTGCGGCGTGGAGGTGACCGTCTCGAAGGTCCGCCGCGAGCGCATGGGCCATATCGAGCTCGCCGCCCCGGTCGCGCACATCTGGTTCCTGAAGTCGCTGCCGTCGCGCATCGGCCTGCTGCTCGACATGCAGCTCAAGCAGCTCGAGCGCGTGCTCTATTTCGAGAGCTACATCGTCACCGAGCCCGGCCTGACCCCGCTCGAGAAGTTCCAGCTCCTCACCGAGGACGAGCTGCTCGACGCGCAGGACGAATATGGCGAGGACGCGTTCTCGGCGGGCATCGGCGCCGAGGCGGTCAAGGCGATGCTGATGGACCTCGACCTCGAGGGCGAGCGCAAGGCGCTGCTCGAGGAGCTGGCGGTCACCAAGTCCGAATTGAAGCCCAAGAAGATCATCAAGCGGCTGAAGGTCGTCGAGAGCTTCCTCGAGTCCGGCAACCGTCCGGAGTGGATGATCCTCGACGTCGTTCCGGTCATCCCGCCCGAGCTGCGCCCGCTGGTGCCGCTGGACGGCGGCCGCTTCGCGACCTCGGACCTCAACGACCTCTACCGCCGCGTCATCAACCGCAACAACCGCCTCAAGCGGCTGATGGAGCTGCGCGCGCCGGACATCATCGTCCGCAACGAGAAGCGCATGCTGCAGGAGGCGGTCGACGCGCTGTTCGACAACGGCCGCCGCGGCCGCACGATCACCGGCGCCAACAAGCGTCCGCTCAAGTCGCTGTCCGACATGCTGAAGGGCAAGCAGGGCCGCTTCCGCCAGAACCTGCTCGGCAAGCGCGTCGACTATTCGGGCCGCTCGGTCATCGTGACCGGGCCTGAGCTCAAGCTGCACCAGTGCGGCCTGCCCAAGAAGATGGCGCTCGAGCTGTTCAAGCCGTTCATCTACGCCCGCCTCGATGCCAAGGGTCTGTCGATGACCCTCAAGCAGGCCAAGAAGTGGGTCGAGAAGGAGCGCAAGGAAGTCTGGGACATCCTGGACGAGGTGATCCGCGAGCATCCGGTGCTGCTCAACCGCGCGCCGACGCTCCACCGCCTCGGCATCCAGGCGTTCGAGCCGGTGCTGATCGAGGGTAAGGCGATCCAGCTCCACCCGCTGGTCTGCTCGGCGTTCAACGCCGACTTCGACGGCGACCAGATGGCCGTGCACGTTCCGCTGAGCCTCGAGGCGCAGCTGGAAGCGCGCGTGCTGATGATGTCGACCAACAACATCCTGAGCCCCGCCAACGGCAAGCCGATCATCGTGCCGTCGCAGGACATGGTGCTCGGTCTCTACTATCTGTCGATGGAGAAGACCGGCGAGCCGGGCGAAGGCATGCTGCTCGCCGACATGGCCGAGGTGCACCAGGCGCTGGATGCGGGTGCGGTGACGCTGCACTCGAAGGTGATCAGCCGCGTGCCGCAGACCGACGAGGACGGCAACGAGTATCTCAAGCGCTACGAGACCACCCCGGGCCGCATGCTGCTCGGCGAGTGCCTGCCGAAGTCGCACAAGGTGCCGTTCGAGACCGTCAACCGCCTGCTGACCAAGAAGGAGATCGGCGACGTCATCGACACCGTCTATCGCCACACCGGCCAGAAGGAGACGGTGCTGTTCGCCGACGCGATCATGGCGCTCGGCTTCCGCCACGCGTTCAAGGCGGGCATCTCGTTCGGCAAGGACGACATGGTCATCCCGGCCGAGAAGGAGAAGCTGGTCGACGAGACCCGTGAGCAGGTGAAGGACTTCGAGCAGCAGTATCAGGACGGCCTGATCACGCAGCAGGAGAAGTACAACAAGGTGATCGACGCCTGGAGCCGCTGCGGCGACCAGGTGGCGGCCGCGATGATGGACGAGATCAAGGCGGTGAAGCGGCTCGACGACGGCCGTGAAGCCCCGATCAACTCGATCTACATGATGGCCCACTCGGGCGCCCGCGGCTCGCAGGCGCAGATCAAGCAGCTTGCCGGCATGCGTGGCCTGATGGCCAAGCCGTCGGGCGAGATCATCGAGACGCCGATCATCTCGAACTTCAAGGAAGGCCTGACCGTCCTCGAATACTTCAACTCGACCCACGGCGCCCGCAAGGGCCTGGCCGACACGGCGCTCAAGACCGCCAACTCGGGCTACCTCACCCGCCGTCTCGTCGACGTGTCGCAGGACTGCGTCGTCATGGAGGAGGATTGCGGCACCGAGCGCGCGCTGGAGATGAAGGCGATCGTGCAGGGCGGCTCGACCATCGCGTCGCTGGGCGAGCGCATCCTCGGCCGCACCACGGCGGAGGACGTGGTCGATCCCAAGACCAACGAGGTCGCGATCCCGGCGGGCACGCTGCTCGACGAGGCCGCGGTCGCGCAGATCGAGGCGATCGGCATCCAGTCGATGAAGATCCGCTCGCCGCTGGTCTGCGAGGCGCAGTTCGGCGTGTGCGCCAAGTGCTACGGGCGTGACCTCGCCCGCGGCACCCCGGTCAACATCGGCGAGGCGGTCGGCGTGATCGCGGCGCAGTCGATCGGCGAGCCGGGCACGCAGCTGACGATGCGCACCTTCCACATCGGCGGCGCGGCGCAGCTCAACGAGCAGTCGAACCTGGAGGCGCCGGCCGACGGCACCGTCCAGTTCCGCGACCTGCGCATCATCGAGGACCAGCGCGGCCGCCGCGTGGTGCTGAGCCGCTCGGGCGAGCTGGCGATCGTGGACATGGACGGGCGCGAGCTCGCCGTGCACAAGATCCCCTATGGTGCCTATGTGCTGTTCGACGACGGCCATATCGTCTCGAAGGGTGACCGCATGGCCGAGTGGGACCCCTTCACCATGCCGGTGATCACCGAGACCGGCGGCACGGTGAAGTACCAGGACCTGATCGAGGGCAAGACGATGGCGGAGCAGGCCGACGAGGCCACCGGCATCACCCAGCGCGTGGTCACCGAATATCGCGCCTCGGCGCGCACCAAGGAGGACCTGCGTCCGCGCCTCACCCTGCTCGACGGCGGTTCGGGCGAGACCGCGCGCTACATGCTGGCGCCGGGCGCGGTGCTGTCGGTCGATGACGGCGCCGAGGTGAAGGCGGGCGACGTCGTCGCGCGTGTGGCTCGTGAATCGGCCAAGACCCGCGACATCACCGGCGGTCTGCCGCGCGTCGCCGAGCTGTTCGAGGCGCGCAAGCCCAAGGAGAACGCGATCATCGCCAAGGTCTCCGGCCGGGTCGTGTTCGGCAAGGACTACAAGGCCAAGCGCAAGATCGGCATCCAGCCCGAGGATGGCGGCGAGGTGGTCGAGTATCTGGTGCCCAAGTCGAAGGTGATCGACGTCCAGGAAGGCGACTACGTCAAGCGTGGCGACAACCTGATCGGCGGCAGCCCCGATCCGCACGACATCCTCGAGGTGCTCGGCGTCGAGGCGCTGGCGGAATATCTCGTGTCGGAGATCCAGGAGGTCTATCGCCTCCAGGGCGTGAAGATCAACGACAAGCACATCGAGGTGATCGTTCGCCAGATGCTGCAGAAGGTCGAGATCACCGACGGCGGCGACACCACGCTGCTGGCGGGCGAGCAGGTCGACCGCGACGAGATGGACGAGCAGAATGCCAAGCTCCCGGCCGGCCAGCAGCCGGCGCAGGGCAAGCCGGTGCTGCTCGGCATCACCAAGGCGTCGCTGCAGACCCGGTCGTTCATCTCCGCCGCGTCGTTCCAGGAGACGACCCGCGTGCTCACCGAGGCTTCGGTGCAGGGCAAGGTCGACACGCTGAACGGCCTCAAGGAGAACGTGATCGTCGGCCGCCTGATCCCGGCGGGCACCGGTGCCGGCATGAACCGCCTGCGCGTGGCGGCGACCAGCCGCGACGCGGCGCTCCGCGCGCAGCAGCGTGCGCTCCAGGCGACGCTGATCGCGCCGGAGAGCGCGGCGCAGGAGCATGCGGCGGAGCTGGCCCGCGACGTGCGCGACAGCGGCGGCACGGGCGACGATCCGCTCGCGGCGGTGACGCCGTCGGGTCACGGCACGGACGAGGACGCGGGCGAGTATCTGAACCCGTAAGCGTCCTCGGCCGCGGCCGGGATCAAGGACAAGGAAGCCGCCGTCCGGGATGCCGGGCGGCGGCTTTCTGTTCGGCGCGAGTGTTCAGATCGCCGGGAGCACGCCGATCTCGGCATAGTTGGGCGAGCCGGGCTCGTGCGGGGCCGGCGGATCGTCTCTCCGGCCCGGTCTGTCGCCAGTGTCGACCGGAGCCGGCGGTGTCGGAGTCGCGGCCGGCTCCGCGGGAACGGATAGAGCTTCCTCCGACGGCGCGGAGACGATGCGGACGACACCCTCCTCGCCCGCGTCCTTGTCGGCGTCGGACAGCAGGAGGGCGCCGGCCGTACCGATCGCCAGCGCCGCCGTGCCCAGCACGATCGCGCGCCGCACGCGCATCTACACCTCCCGCACGAACTTGACCGCGCCGGCGCGCTGGCAGCCGGCGTGGACGGTGTTGGTGACGCCGATCGCGGGATTGGTGGTGCCCGCGTTGAAGCTGTGGACGCCGAGGTCCACCCAACCCGAGCTGCCGGTCGCGAAGTTGATGGTGGTGGTGGTCGTGCCCGACGCCGCCTGCACCTTCACCTCGCCCTGGGTGTCGGCGTTGGCATTGGCCGTCTTCCAGATATAGACGTGGTAGCTGCCCGACTGGTTGAAGCCGGGGGCATAGGTCGACTTGTCGCCGGCGGTGCATGAATAGCGCTGCGGCATCAGGCCGAAGCCCGCCAGCGTGCTGTCCTGCCAGCCGGAGCCGCTCTCGCTATAGCCGTAGCGGCCGTTCATGACATACTGGTCCTTCTTGTAGAAGCGGACCGTGTCGTAATATTGCGGCGTGCCGCCGACCGAGACCGGCGCCCGATAGGCGATCGCGGTCAGCCAGATGTTCACCGGGTCCTGGCGGTATTGGGTCGTCGAATAGGCGATCGTGCAATATTTGATGCCGTCGAAGTAGAAGTCGATCGCCCCTTCCCGCCAGTCGGCGCCGTAGGTGTGGTAGGCCGCCGTCAGGTTGACGCCCGGCGCATAGGTCGCGCAGCGCGGAGCGGCGAGCTTTCCGCCAGTGCCTGCCTGGCCGTTCCAGATGTTGAGTCCGCTGGGGATATGGGTCTGGTCCGCCGTCTCGATCTCGGCCTGGTCGATCTCGAGATAGCGGCCGGCGGCGTAGGTGTTGCTGCCGTCGCCGGCCATCATCCAGAAGCTGTTGTGCCAGCCGGTGTTGGTGGTGTTCTTGGCGCGGACCTCGAAATAGCCGTAGCCGAACTGCTGCTTGCTGACGACGCCGGCGCCGGTGTAGCTCATGCCGCTCACATTCTCCTGCTTCATCAGCAGGCTGAGCTGGCCGTTGTCGATGACCGCGTTGGCGGCGAGCTGGGCGCTCAGCACCTTGACGTCGGTCCGGAAGTTCCAGCGGCTGGTATCGACCGCGCTGCCGCTGAACGTCTCCTCCCAGGCGAGGCCGTAGAGGGTCGAGGGTGGATCGGCCAGAACCGTTCCCGGGGTCAATGCCGCGGCCAATCCCGCCGCAGCAAGCGAAGGCCGCAACATGCGGCAGGCACATGACGCAACGATCGTGTTCATGTCGCTTCTCCTCTCCTTGGCGGCGTTATCGTCGGGGCCGCCCTCCCGATCTCGACCGGTTGCGTTCCGGGCCTCGCAAAGGGCCTCGCGGAGCGGCGTCTCGGCGTGTCAGGGTTGCATTGCGCGAACGGACGGAACCCGCCGGCATCGCGCATCGGCAGGCGCGGCGGAATGCGGACCAATCGGCTGACGGGGCGCTAATCGCCGGCGACACCTCTCCCCCCGCTCTCGATTATTATTGCCATCAATAATATGGCTAAATTAGCAACATATCAAGCGGCGGCAGCGAGGTATCGCGTGGCGTCCGCGGACTTTGTTGCTTTCAGTGTCACAGTTAGGAGACTTGACTTGAGCCCCTCCCCTTCAGGGGAGGGGGTAGGGGGTGGGGCAGTGCGGCATGCCATATTGCTTGGGGTCAGGCCCCACCCCGACCCCTCCCCTGAAGGGGAGGGGCTTAGTTGTCGCCAGCTAATGCGATTGATTTGCATTTACCCGATCGCCCTGCTAGCCGCGCCGCGCTGGGAGGGCATTGATGCTTCGTCGTTCGTTCTGGTCGTTGCCGTTGGTGGCGCTGCTTGCGCCGATTCACCCCGCCTGCGCGCAGGAGCGTGCGGTCGAGGATGACGGCGACGGGACCGAGATCGTCGTCACCGCCGCGCGCACCGTGCTGCCGCCCAACGCGCTGCCGCTCACCATCGACATCATCGACAAGACCGCGCTCGACCAGCAGATCGCGATCTCGGGATCGGTCACCGATGCGGTGGCGAACCTGACCCCGTCCTTCTCCCCCACCCGCCAGAAGCTGTCGGGCGCCGGGGAGTCGCTGCGCGGCCGCTCGCCGCTCTATGCGATCAACGGCATCCCGCAGTCGACGCCGCTGCGCGACGGCAGCCGCGACGGCTTCACCATCGACGGCTTCTTCGTCGACCGGGTCGAGCTGATCTACGGTTCCAACGCGCTGCAGGGGATCGGCGGCACCGGCGGCATCGTCAACCAGGTGACGGTCGGCGCCCCGAAGACCGAGGGGCTAAGCGGCCGCGCGCTGCTGCAGGGCACCGCGAGCGAAGGGTTCCAGGACGACGGCTTCGGCGGCAAGGCCGCTGGACTGGTGCAGTACAAGGCGGGCCGCTTCGACGCGAGCGTCGGCGCCGCCTATGAGACGCGCGGCGCCTATTACGACGGCAACGGGCACCGGATCGGCGTCAACTCTACCCAGGGCGAGACGCTGGATTCGCGGGCGCTGTCGCTGTTCGGGCGGTTCGGATACCAGCTCGGCGAGACCGGGCGGATCGACCTGATCGCCAGCCGGTTCCAGCTCAAGGGCAACGGCGACTATCTCGCCATTCCCGGCAACCGGGCGACCGGCGTGCCGACCAGCGCCGTCCGCGGCGACGCGCCGGGCGATCCCGCCGCGAGCCGGACCGAGAGCGTCGCGCTGTCGATCACCGACACCGCGCTGTGGGGCGGCAATTTCGTCAGCCAGGTCTTCTTCAACCGCAGCCGCGACACCTTCGGCGGCGAGGTCGCTCCGGTTCCCACGTTCCAGGACCCGGCGATCGCTCCCCTCAACACGCTGTTCGATCAGTCGCAGAACCGGTCGCGCAAGATCGGCGCAAAGATCAGCTACGAACGCGCCATTCCCGGCTTCGAGGCGCTGACCGTGACGCTCGGTTTCGACGCCTTGTGGGACAAGACCGAGCAGCGGCTGATCGCCACCGGCCGCACATGGGTGCCGCCGACCGATTTCCGGAGCCTCGCGCCGTTCGGCCAGGCCAACCTCAAGCTGTTCGACGGGCTGGTGCGGCTCGCCGGCGGCGCGCGGTGGGAGAATGTCGAGATCAAGATCGACGACTATCACACGCTGGCGTCGACCACCTTCGTCGCCTGTTCGCCCACGCTGCCGCCCGGCACGCCCTGCGGTCCGTCGACCTACGGCGGCGTCGCGGTCGCCGGCGGCAAGCCGAAGTTCGAGGACCTGCTGATCAATGGTGGCGTGATCGTCGAGCCAACGGAGGGCATCCGCGCCTATGCGAGCTATGCCGAAGGCTTCACCGCTCCGGATGTCGGCCGCATCACGCGGGCGATCAACAAGCTGAACGTCGACCTCGACACCTATCTCGACATCAGCCCGATCGTCTCGAACAACCGCGAGATCGGAGTGGAGGTGAAGCGCGGGCCACTCGACGGCAGCGTCACCTATTTCTGGTCGTCGAGCGACAAGGGCCAGCTGCTGATCGCCAATCCTGGCGGCATTTTCGACGTGCAGCGCCAGCGGGTCGAGATCCAGGGGCTGGAGGTCAATCTCGGCGTTCGCCTGCCGATCGAGGGCGCGCGGCTGGGGATCGGCTATGCGCATCTCGACGGGCGCTACGACAGCGATGCCGATGGCCGGGTCGATACCGACCTCGACGGCACCAACATCTCTCCGGACCGGCTCAACCTGACCGCGAGCTATGCGCGGGGCCGGTTCTCGGCGCTGGTGCAGACGCAATTCTATCTGTCCCGGACGTTCAAGGGCCTGAAGCGCGATCCACGCAACGACTTCGGCGGCTACACACTGACCGACGCGACGGTGCGCTACGACGCCGGCCGGCTCGGCGCGATCCGGCTGAGCGCGCAGAACCTCTTCAACCTCCAGTACATCGACTACAGCAGCGACACCCGGCTGCCGACTGACAACCTCAGCTATTTCGCCGGGCGCGGGCGCACGCTGACGCTCGGCTGGGACTACCGGTTCTAATGACGTGGCGGTTCTGACGATGAAGTGGCTCGACCTCATCCATCGCTGGACCGGCGGACTGGTCGGGCTCGTCCTCGGCATGATGGGGCTGACCGGCGCGATCCTGGTCCATGAGGACGCCTGGCTCGGCTGGACCCTGCCCCATGCCGGCGATGCGCTGAACCGCGATCCCGCCGCGCTCGCTGCCGTGACCACGCGGCTGATCGGCGACGGGCACGGCGTGCAGGGCATCGTCTATGCGAGCGACGGCTTCGGCCTGCACCAGCTCCGTCTCAGTGGCGGCGCCGGTGCCTACGCCGATCAGGCAGGCGCCATCGTCACGCGCTGGGGCAGCCAATGGGAGCGGCCCGAGCTGTGGTTGTTCGACCTCCACCACCATCTGTTCACCGGCGACGTCGGCGAGACGGTGATCGGCATCGCCGGGCTGTGCGCGGTGCTGTTCGTGGTGACCGGCACCATCCTGTGGTGGCGGACGCGGCGGACCTTCGCGTTCCGGCTGTGGCCGAAGCGGATGAGCCGGCCGGCGATCGTGATGCAGCACCGCGACCTCGGCATCGTCATGGCGCCGCTGCTCCTGCTGTCGGCGGTGACGGGGACGATGATGATCTTCAAACCCGTCGCGGCGATCGTAATGGCGCCCTTCTCCTCCCCGGCGCAGGCGCGGGCGGCGATGGCGCCGCCCAAGCTCTCCGGCGGTGCACTGGCCGCGCATCCGGACTGGGCGGCGATGCTGGCCACGGCCCATGCCCGGTTCCCCGATGCGGATTTCCGCACGCTCACCCTGCCCCGTAAGCCCGGCGAGCCGATCAGTTTCAGGATGCGGCGCGCCGCCGAATGGCTCCCGAACGGCCGCACGATGCTGTGGTTCGACGCCGCCACCGGTCGTCTGCTCGCCGCCCGCGACGCGCTGGCGCTGCCGCGAGGGGCGCAGGTGTTCAACACTGCCTACCCGCTTCACGCCGCCAAGGTCGGCGGGCTTGCCTATCGACTGGTGATGACCTGCTCGGGCCTGGCGATGGCGATGCTGGGCAGCTTCGCGGTGTGGAGCTTCTGGTTCAGGCGACCGCGCCTGAAGCCGAGGCGGGCGGTGTAGCGACCATATCACCGCCTGCCAGGCGCTCAGTTTCTCTCGGCAGTGCCGGCCATCTTCGCCATCAGCGGCTTGGCTTCAGCAAGCTTGCCTGCGTCGATCAGCGCGATCACCTGGGCCGCAACATTCTTGTCGTCGTCGTCATGAGGAGCGAAGGCGATCGGCTGGAGCAGCGTGCGGGCGCCGGGCGCATCGTCGTGATCGAAGAGGTGGCGGGCGAGCTGAATACGTACCTGCGGGTCTTCCGCGCCGAGGACGAATGCGCGACGCAAACCCTTGACCGCGCCGGGAGTAGGTTCGGTTCCGGCAGCGGCGAAGCTGCGGAAATAGGCGAGGAGCGGCGCCGCCGCGTTGGGATCGGCGTGGTTGGCCTTGATCAGCCACGCACGCGCGGCCGTCCAGGCAGCGGCATCGGTCGACTTCGCGGCGACGAGCCGCCGCACCTCCGCCTGCCCTTTGGCGAGCATCGCCGGCAGCGAGCCGGGCGCGAGCGCGAGCGCGCGATCGGCGGCCGCCGCGGCGAGATCCGGATGCCCCGCCACAAGCTCGGCTTCGGCATATTCGGTCTGCACGCGCGCGTCCGCCGGATAGTCTGCGGCGATCTTCGCGGCATCGCGCGCCAATTCGCGCGCAAGTCCGCCACGCGCACCGTTCACCGATCGCGCGCGCAGCGGCATCAGCGCGGCGACGCCCGGCGAGAGCTTCGTCACGGTCGCATGCGGTGGCTTCGCCGGCGGCGGTACGCCGAGCGGCGGCAGCAATATCCGGCCCTCGAAATAGGCGAACATCTCGCGCCACAGTGCCTGCACGTCGCCGAATGCCTCGCCCGCCGCGTCGAGGCTCGGTTTGCCGCGGTTCATCAGCTGGAGATACTTGGCGAGCTGCCCCTGCCGCTTCGGCGTGAGCATCAGATAATGGGTGAGCAGCCAGCCGCGTCCATAGACCAGGGGCGACGCCGTCGCGGTGGTGAAGAATTCGCCCAGCGGCATCGAGAGATAGTCGCCCTGGGTGCGAATCAGACCCGCGCGGTAATTGGCGGGCAGTCCGATGACGATCGACCCGTCGTCGCGGAACTCGACGTTCGCGTTGAACTCGGCAAAGCCTTCCGAGAACCAGACCGGATAGGCGATCGGCTCGCTCGAATACATCATGTGATGGGCGTATTCGTGGAGCAGCGTCACCTGCGAGGTCATGTCCCCCGCCTTGGCATGACGGTCGAAGCCGGGGGCATAGAGGCTGAAGATCACCGATCCGCCCGCGCGCGGACGGTAGTAGCCGGCAAGCCCGCCGCACTGGCATACGCGCGTGAACAATCCGGCCTTGAGCACGAAGATGCGCACCGGATTGGCATGCGTCGCCGGGTCGTCGGGAAGGCCGTACAGCCGACGCAGCGCCGCATCGTACCGCTCGAGCCGCTCGGCGAACTCGCGCGCGGCCGGTTCGTCGGCGTCGATATCGATCACGAAATGATCGGTGCGCGCCTCATACCATTCCGCATGCGCGGGCGCTGCACATGCCAACGCCCCGGCAGCAAGCGCACCGAACCATGCCCTCACGAGCCCCCTCATTCCGTCATGTCCCCCCAGGGCGATTCCCTCCCGTCCATCTTAGATCGGGATTTTCCGGAGGAAAGCGAGCGCCGCCTTTGATCCTCCCCCGCCAGGGGGAGGTGTCAGCCGCAGGCTGACGGAGGGGGAGGTCGGCGACAAACTATCGGCGTGCTTCCGCCCCCTCCGTCACGCTTCGCGTGCCACCTCCCCCTGGCGGGGGAGGATTCGTTCCAAATGGCGATGAGTCCTAGAATACCTCCACCCGCCGCGGCCGACCTGCCGGGTCGACCGCGACCATGGTGAAGGCGGCCGAGGCGGCGTGCCGACGGTCGCCGGTGAGGAGGTCCTCCGCCCACAGCTCGACACGCGTCCTGAGCGAGCTGCGCCCCACCGCGTCGACGGTGGCGATCAGCTCGATCATCTCGCCTTCCGCGATCGGCGAGCGGAAGTCGACGCGCTCGGATGCCGCCATCACCATCACCGCGCGGGCATGGCGGGTGGCGGCGACGAACGCCGCCTTGCCGAGCATCCTGAGCGCATCGCCCCCGAACAGCGTGCCGTAATGGTTGGTCTGCGGCGGAAAGACGATGTCGGCCATGCGCAGCCCGTCCGGCTCGGGCGCCGGCTCAGCGAGGGGCGGGAGCGGCGCGCCCTCCCCGTTCATCGCGACCAGCGTGAAGCGGCCGCGCGTACACAGCCGCCGCTCGCCGGAGAGAAGCGCCTCCGCCACCAGCTCGACCTCGACGTCGAGCGACGACCGGCCGACGCGCACGACGCGGCCGCTCGCCTCGATCAGTTCGCCCTTGAGCGCCGGGGCGGCGAAATCGATCCGCTCCGATGCGGCGGTGACGAACGGCGCCCGCCCGTGGCGCGAGGCGGCGAGGAACGCCACCTTGTCCATGTGCGCGAGCGCCACGCCGCCGAACAGCGTGCCGTGATGGTTGGTGTCGCCCGGGAAGATCATGTCGATCAGCCGGACGACACCGCCATGCGTGCCGGTCATGCCGGCTCCAGCGCCTCGACCCGCAGGCGCCGCGCCGCCTCGACCATCGCGGCGATCGCCGGCTTCACCTCGTCCCACTTGCGGGTCTTGAGCCCGCAGTCGGGGTTCACCCACAGCTGCTCGGGAGCGAGGTGGAGCTGGGCGAGACGCATCAGCGCGACCATCTCCTCGACGTCGGGCACGCGGTGCGAGTGGATGTCGTAGACGCCCGGGCCGATCGCGCTCGGGTAGCGATAGTCGGCGAAGCCCTCCAGCAGCTCCATCTGCGAGCGCGCGGTCTCGATCGAGATCACGTCGGTGTCCATCGCGCCGATCGCGGGCAGGATGTCGTTGAACTCCGAATAGCACATATGGGTGTGGATCTGGGTCGCGTCGCCGACGCCCGCGGCGGTGAGGCGGAAGCAGTCCACCGCCCAGTCGAGATAATGCGGCCAGTCGCGGCGCCGCAGCGGCAGGCCCTCGCGCAGCGCCGCCTCGTCGATCTGGATCGCCTTGGCGCCGGCCGCCTCGAGGTCGAGCACCTCGTCGCGGATCGCCAGCGCGATCTGGCGGCATGACGCCTCGCGCGGCTGGTCGTCGCGGACGAACGACCAGTTGAGGATGGTGACGGGTCCGGTCAGCATCCCCTTCATCGGCCGGTCGGTGAGGCCCTGGGCATAGCGCCACCACTCGACCGTCATCGGCCGCGGCCGCGACACGTCGCCGTAGAGGATCGGCGGCCGCACGCAGCGCGAGCCGTAGCTCTGCACCCAGCCGTTCACCGTGAAGGCGAAGCCGGCGAGCTGCTCGCCGAAATACTGCACCATGTCGTTGCGCTCGAACTCGCCGTGGACGAGCATGTCGAGGCCGGCCTCCTCCTGCCAGCGCACGGTGCGCGCGGTCTCCTCGCGCAGGAACTGCTCATAGGCGGCATCGTCCAGCGTGCCGCGATTGCGCTCGGCGCGGGCACGGCGGACCTCGGCGGTCTGCGGGAAGGAGCCGATGGTGGTGGTCGGGAAGCGTGGCAGCCCGAGCACCGCCGCCTGCGCTGCGATACGCTCGACGTGGCCGGAACGTCGCTCGCGCATGTCGGGCGTGACCGCGGCGACGCGCGCCGCCACGGCGGGGTCGTGGATGCGCGGCGAGGTGCGGCGGTTGGCGGCGGCATTGGTGGCGGCCGCCAGCGCACCGGCGACGCTCGCGCGGCCTTGGTTGAGCGCGGTCTTGAGGATCGCCAGCTCCTCGACCTTCTGCACCGCGAAGGCGAGCCATTGCGCTACCTCCGCATCGATCTTGGTCTCCAGCGCGAGGTCGACGGGGGTGTGGAGCAGCGAGCACGACGGCGCGAGGATCAGGTCGCGCTCCGCGGCGATCGGCTCCAGCCGGTCGAGCAGCTTGGCGAGGTCGGCGCGCCAGATGTTGCGGCCGTCGATCACGCCCAGGGACAGCAGCAGCTTCTTCGGTGCCTTGGCGAGCACCGCGTCGAGCTGGTCGGGCGCGCGGACGAGGTCGACGTGGAGCCCCGAAACCGGCAGGTTGGCGGCAAGCGCGAGATTGTCCTCCAGCCCGCCGAAATAGGTCGCGAGCATGATGTCGACGCCGACCCGCGCCAGCCGGGCATAGGCGCGGGTGAGCGCGGTGCGCTGGCGCTCGGTGAGGTCGAGGACCAGGCAGGGCTCGTCGATCTGCACCCATTTGGCGCCCGCGGCGGCGAGCTGCTCCAGCACGGTCACGTAGATGCCGAGCGCCTGGTCGAGGAAGTCGAAGGGATCGACGTCGCGCCCCTTGGCCAGCGTCAGCCAGGTGACGGGGCCGAGCAGCACCGGCCGCGTCTCGTAGCCGAGCGCCTTCGCTTCGCGATAGTCGTCGACCGGCTTGGTCGAGGCGAGCGCGAGCTGCTGCCCGGCGGTCAGCTCGGGGACCATGTAATGGTAGTTGGTGTCGAACCACTTGGTCATCTCGAGCGCGGTGCGGCCGGCATGGCCGTGGCCGCAGCCCTCCCCGTCCCCGGTCGAACCGCGCGCCATAGCGAAATAGGTGGCGAGGTCGACCTGGCCCGGCGCGGCGCCGTAGCGATCGGGGATCGCGCCCAGCATCACGCTGGTGTCGAGGACATGGTCGTAGAGCGAGAAATCGTTCGACGGCAGCCAGTCGGCGCCGAGCGCCTTCTGCCGCGCCCAGGCGGCGGCGCGGAGCGCGGCGGCGGATTCGAGCAGCTCGGTCCCGGACGACTGGCCCGACCAGAATTTCTCCAGCGCGAACTTGAGCTCGCGGCGCGGCCCGATGCGCGGGAAGCCGAGCGTGGCGACGGTGACGGTCATTGGTCTTCATACCCCGATGAAGGCGGGGCGACCGGACGGGCACGGGCGCGCGCGGACGAGCCTTCCCGGCCGCGGCACGTCAGCGACCGACCCGGACACCCCGCCGGTGGACGTTATCGCGTCGGAGGCAGGTCTCCTGGCTCACGGGTCGTCACGCCGGCCTGGCCTTCCCGGAGCGCTTGCCGCCCCAGTGACACGTATCGGCCGCCGCTCGCCGCTCACAGTTGCGGGGGCAGCGCCGGAGTTGGGCACGAGGCCCGCACCGGCTTCCCGTCTTAGCTCCGCCGCAAGGGCGGAGAACCTCGACGGTGGGAATGTCGCCGATCGGGAGCACGACGTCAAGTAAGATATAAAGATATCTTTATATTGTTATCTCTTTTTCCGTCGCTCGACAGTGACGGCGCGGCTACCTAATTGCGCGGGCATGGCGACCGAACTCTACGATCTCACCGTTCCGGCCCTGCTGCGCGGCTTCGCGGCGATGGCGGCGTTCCTCGACAAGGGCCGGGCCTGGGCCGACGAGCAGGGCATGGCGCATGGCGAGCTGATCGAGGCGCGGCTGTTTCCGGACATGGCGCCGCTGACCGGCCAGGTGCAGCGCGCGAGCGACACCGCCAAGCTGGCGCTGGTCCGCATCGGCGGCGTCGAGAACGTGCCCATGGCGGACGACGAGACGAGCTTCGCCGAGCTGCAGGCACGGATCGCGAGGACGGTCGACTTCATCAAGTCGGTGCCGCGTACCGCGATCGACGGCAAGGAAGCCGCCGAGGTGATCCTGCAGACCCCGCACGGCGGCATGTCCTTCACCGGCCTCAGCTATGTGCAGGGCTTCCTGCTGCCCAATTTCTATTTCCACGTGACCACCGCCTACGCGATCCTGCGCATGAAGGGCGTGCCGGTGGGGAAGCTCGACTATCTCGGCGCCGCTTCGCCCGCGTAACGCATCGCCACATCGCACCGGGCGTAGCGCGCACCGTAGCGGGCCATGATCCCGGCATCGTGGACGAAGCCGACCTTCTCGTAGAGGTGGATCGCCGCCGCCGATTTGCGGTTGGAGAGCAGGTAGAGCGTCGTCGCGCCGAGCTCGCGCGCGCGGCGGATCGTGGCGCGGAGCAGGAACTCGCCGGCCTTGCGGCCGCGCGCCGCCTCGCGCACGCCCATCTTGGTCAGCTCGAACACGCCGTCGCCGCTCTTCCTGAGCGCGCAGGTGCCGATGATGCCGAGCTCCCGGTCCTCGACGAACAATATGTCGCCGCCCGGGGTGACGATGATCTCCTCCGGATGCTCGAGCGTCTCGCGGTCAGTGTCCTCGACCTCGTACATCGCCGCGACCCATTCGAGGTTGATGTCGTGGAAGTGGCGCGCGAGCTCGGGCGCCCAGCCGCGGATCGCCAGGCCCGAGGCCGCGACCGTGCGCCGGTGGAGCGGCGCCGCGGCAAGCGACGCCTCGATCGCATCGAGCTGTTCGAGCAGCGGCCCGGTTCCGCCCGCGGCCAGCTCGGCGGCCGCCGCCTCGACCCGCGGCCACACCGTCGCCTTCGATCGCGCCATCGCCGCGCGTCCCGCCTCGGTCAGTGCAACCGCCCGCCGGCGCGCATCGCGTCCGCCGTCGACCGTCTCGACCAGCCCGGTCTCGACCAGCTTCGCCAGGTTGCGCGTGACGCCGGGCTGGCTCACTCCCATCGCCGCCGCGATCTCCCCGACGGTGATCGGCCCATCTCGCTCGATCGCGGCGAGCAGCGGATATTGCGCCGGCTGGATCGGCAGCCCTTCGGCCTCGACGATCCGCAGCACGTCCGCCTGCATCCGCTCGCCGAGCCGCTTCAGGCGGCTGCCAAGGAAGAGATAGCCGCCGCTCAATATATCGTTCATCGCATCGCCCTTTCGATGCGAAGTTATATAACTTGTTATGGATCTAGCAAGATCGCTATCCGATCTCCACGATCTGTCCGCCGAGCCGCTCGGCCTCGGCATGGTCGTGCGTCACCAGCAGGATCGGCAGGCGCACCTCGTCGCGCAGCCGCTCGATCACCTGCATCACCTCCTCGCGCCGGGCGCGGTCGAGCGAGGCGAGCGGCTCGTCGAGCAGCAGGACGGCAGGATCGCGCAGCAGCGCGCGGCCGATCGCGACCCGCTTGGCCTCGCCGCCGGACAAGGTCGCCGGCCAGCGGTCGAGCAGATGGCCGATGCCGAGGAAGTCGATCTCATCCCCCAGCCGCCGGTCGTGGGGACGGCCGTAGAGGAGATTGTCGCGCACGCGCATATGCGGGAACAGGCGCGACTCCTGGAAGACATAGCCGACGCGGCGCGCCTCGGCGGGCACGTCGGTCGCGGCATCGAACAGCGTGGCCCCGTCGACCCGCACCCAGCCATCGTCCGGCCGCACCAGCCCGGCGATCATGTTGAGCACGCTGCTCTTGCCTGCCCCCGACGGGCCGAACAGCACAGTCAGCGCAGCGTCGCTGGCGAAGGACGCGGCAATTTCGGCGTCGGCGAAGCGCTTTCGGACCGAGACGTCAAAGCGCATGGGCGCCCCTCCCCGCGCGGCGCGCCAGCAGCTCCGAGGCGATCAGCGCGACCAGCGAGATCGCCACCGACACCGCCGCCAGCCGCCACACCGCCGCGTCCTGCCCCGGCACCTGCAGCGCGGCGTAGATCGCGAGCGGCAGCGTCTCAGTCTCGCCGGGGACGTTGGAGACGAAGGTGATGGTCGCGCCGAACTCCCCCAGCGCGCGGGCAAAGCCGAGCACGGTGCCGGCGAGCACGCCAGGCACGCTGAGCGGCAGCGTGACGGTGCGGAACACCCGCCAGCGGCCGGCACCGAGCGTGCGTGCGGCATCCTCCAGCCGGCGGTCGACCGCCTCGATCGACAGCCGGATCGCGCGCACCATCAGCGGCAGCGCCATCACCGCCGCCGCGATCGCCGCGCCGGTCCAGCGGAACAGGACGTGCTCGGAGAGAAACCCGAACGGCCCCGCCGGCGCGAACAGCAGCAGCAGCCACCAGCCGGTCACCACCGGCGGCAGCACCAGCGGCAGGTGGACCAGCGCGTCGAGGAGGATCTTTCCGGGAAAGCGGGCGCGGGCGAGCAGCCAGGCCAGGCCGAAGGCGATCGGCAGCAGGCCGAGCATCGCGACGACGCCGACCTTGAGCGAGAGGAGGACGATGCCCCATTCCTGCGCGGAGAGGATCAAGGTCGCACATCTCCCCTCCCCGTCATGCCGGACTTGGTCCGGCATCCACCGTGCCGCACACGCTCACGCTGCGGAGATGCTGCACGGTGGACCCCGGACCAAGTCCGGGGTGACGATCGCTTGTGGCGACGTACTAAGCCTCATCGCACCGAGAACCCGTAACGCGCGAAGATCGCCTTCCCCCGCGCCGACAGCAGGAACGCCCGGAACGCGCGCGCGTCCGGGCTCCGCGACGACTTGAGCAGCGCCAGCGGATAGCGGATCGGCGGATGGCTGCCGGCCGGGAACACCGCCACCACTCTCACCGCGCGTGAGGCGGCGGCATCGGTCGCATAGACCACCCCCATCGCCGCGGCACCGCGCTCGACCAGCGCCAGCGCGGCACGGACGTTCTCCGCGCGTACCACCCTGCCCTCGACCCCGCGCCAGGCGCCGAGCCGCGTCAACGCCGCCTTGCCGTACCGGCCCGCCGGCACGGCATCGGGATCGGCCATCGCCAGCCGCCCGCGCCTCAACGCTCCTGCGAGATCGGCGCCCGGCACCAGCCGTACCGCCGTCCGGCTCGATCGCGGCGCCACCAGCACCAGCCGATTGCCCAGGACATCCGCCCGGCTCCCCGGCACCAGCAGCCCGCGCTGCTGGAGCGCGTCCATCCATTCCTCGTCGGCGGAGACGAACAGGTCTGCCGGCGCCCCCGCGATCGCCTGCCGCGCCAGCGCCGAGGACGCCGCAAAGGAGATGGTCGGCCGCGCATGGCCCGATCGCGCCCAGGCATCGGCAGCCGCGCTCATCGATTCCTGCAGGCTCGCGGCGGCGAGCACGAGCGGCGCGCGCGGCGCCGGCGCGGCGCCGGCCAGCAGCAGCGACAGACATGCAAACACAAGACGCAAAGCGCAGGCTCCGGCGGTGACCGGACCTTCCTAACGCTTCCGCCGCCGAGCGCCAGCCGGCGCTGGGATCAATGGGAGGTGCGGACCCGTTTCAATCCTCCCCCGCCAGGGGGAGGTGTCAGCCGCCGGCTGACGGAGGGGGAGGACGGCGACTCACCATCGGCGTGCGTCCTCCCCCTCCGTCACGCTTCGCGTGCCACCTCCCCCTGGCGGGGGAGGATTGGGATACGGGCCATGCTATTCCTTGCCGGTGAGGCCCCCGATCGTGGCGCGGCCGAAGCTGGCGATCATCTCGCCGATCTCGCGCGCCTGGGTCACCGCGCGGCTGCCCTGGTCGCGCAGATAGTCGCTCTGGATGCGCATCACCTCGCCGATGTCCTTGGCGCCGGCGGCGGCGCGCATCGCGGCGAAGGCCTCGCGCGTGTTCGCCTCGGCCTGGTCGAGCATCTTGATGCCGAGCTGCTGGCCGTGGTCGGCCATGGCGCTGCCCGCCGCCTGGAAGCGCTCGGCCGCGTTCTGCGCCATATCGGCCGCGCTGCCGCCTGTCGTCTTCGTCTCGTTTGCCATGGAAGCTCCTGCGGTTGGCGCCGTCTTGGCCGCGGCGCTCGCAACGCGAGACGCTCGGAAGGCGTCCGGGTTCCCCCGCCCGGCGCGCTATTTACCGTCCGGTGATCATTTCGCGCGATTCTATCGAGTCGAGAGGGATCATGCCGATGAAGCTGCTGATCGTCATCGCCGCCGTCGTCTTCGCCACCGTGTACGACCTGCTGTTCGGCAACGGGCATCACGTCCATGCCGTGCTCGATTGGCTGCAGGCCATGGCCGGATCGCTGGGAAGCTGGCGGATCGACTGATTCCCGCGCGAACGCGCCGTCTCCAGCCCGACCTGACCGGGAATGCGACAAGCAGATGTCCCACGCATGACGGTTCCGTTGCAAATCGCTTGCTGAACAGGCACGCGGCGCGGTACGTGACACTCCGATGACAGCTCCTCCGCCGGATCGGTCGCGGGATCGCCGGATCGAGGATCCGACGAACCTCTGGATCATCCACCCCGCAGGCCGGTTCCTGTTGCCGTGGTTCATTGCGCGCGGGATCTCGGCCAATGCCGTGTCGCTGGGCGGATTGGCCCTCGGCACGCTGGCGGCGCTTGCCTATGCGCACTGGGACGTGCGGCCGTTCGCGTTCGCCGGGCTGCTCCTGTCGATCGGCTGGCTGATCGCCGACGGGCTGGACGGGATGATCGCCCGCGCGACGGGCACCGCCAGCCCGCTGGGGCGCACGCTCGACGGCCTGTGCGATCACGGCGTCTTCGTGCTGATCTATGTCGTTCTGGCGCTGTCGATCGGGACGGCGGAGGGCTGGGCGCTGGCATGTACCGCGGGGGCGGCCCATGCGCTGCAGTCCAATCTCTACGAAGGCGAGCGCGCACGGTTCCACCGCCGCTGCAAGGGCATCGCGGCCGTCGCGCCGATCCCAAGCGGCAATCCGGCCGCAAGGCTCTACGACCTGGTCGCGGGCACGCTGGACCGGTTCGCGGCGCCCTTCGACGACAGCCTGCGTCGCCAGAACGACCCGGCACGGCTTGCCGACGCATACGGCGCGCGGGCCGTCGGGCCGATGCGGCTGATGAGCCTGCTGTCGGCCAATGTGCGAGTCTGCACGATCTTCCTCGCCTGCCTGGCCGGCGATCCCCGGCTGTTCTGGTGGTTCGAGCTCGGCCCCCTCAGCGCGATCCTGATCGCCGGGCTGGTCTGGCACCGCGCCGTCGAGGCCCGCCTGATCCGAAGCGCGGGCACGGCGCGCGAGCATCATTCTTCACCTACTACCCTACCCACTCAAAGGACGTGACGAAGTCATGAAGACCATCAACATCGCCGTGGTCGGCGTCGGCAATTGCGCCAGCTCGCTTGTTCAGGGCCTCACCCATTACCGCGACGGCGCGAACGAGACGATCGGGCTGATGCACTGGGACCTCGGCGGCTATCAGCCGAGCGACATCCACGTCGTCGCCGCCTGGGACGTCGACCGGCGCAAGGTGGGCAAGGACGTCGCCGAGGCGATCTTCGCCAAGCCGAACTGCACCGCGATCTTCTGCGAATCGATCGAGCCCACCGGCGCCATCGTGCAGATGGGCCGCATCCTCGACGGCGTCGCCGACCACATGGCCGATTATGCCGACGACCGCACCTTCCTCGTCTCCGACGCCAGGGAGCCGACCAAGGACGAGGTCGTCGCGATGCTCCGGGCGACCAAGACCGACGTGCTGATGAACTATCTGCCGGTGGGATCGCAGGCGGCGAGCGAATTCTACGCCGAATGCGCGCTCGAGGCGGGCGTCGCCTTCGTCAACAACATCCCCGTGTTCATCGCCAGCAACCCCGAATGGGCCGAGCGCTTCACCCAGGCCGGCGTGCCGATCATCGGCGACGACATCAAGGCGCAGCTGGGCGCGACCATCGTCCACCGCGTGCTGACCGACCTGTTCGCCAAGCGCGGCGTCAAGCTGGAGCGGACCTACCAGCTCAATACCGGCGGCAACACCGACTTCCTCAACATGGCGAACCACCGCCGGCTCGCGTCGAAGAAGATCTCCAAGACCGAGGCGGTGCAGTCGGTCGCGGCCGAGCGGCTGGAGGACGAGAACGTCCATATCGGCCCGTCGGACTACGTCCCCTGGCAGAACGACAACAAGGTTTGCTTCCTGCGCATGGAGGGCGCGATGTTCGGCGGCGTGCCGATGAACCTCGAGCTGCGCCTGTCGGTGGAGGACAGCCCCAACTCGGCGGGCGTGGCGATCGACATGATCCGCTGTGCCAAGCTGGCGAAGGACCGCGGCCTCGCCGGCCCGATCGACGCCGCGTCGGCCTTCTTCTGCAAGCATCCGCGCACGCAGATGACCGACGACCTGGCCGCACGCGCGGTCGAAGACTTCATCACCGTCCAGTGAGATGATCGAGACCGCGATCCTGCTCGCGGCGGGCGAAGGCAGCCGTCTCCGCGCCGCGGCGCCGCTGAAGCCGCTGTGCATGGTGGGCGGCCGTTCGCTGCTCGGCCATGCGCTCTGCGGCCTCGCCGAAGCGGGGCTCGCGCGGGCGGTGATCGTGCTCGGCTACGGCGCCGAACGGATCGAGGCGCACATCGCGGCGCATCCATGGTCGCTCGCGGTCGAGACCGTCAGGACCGACGACCACCGCAAGCCCAACGGCGTGTCGGTCCTGGCCGCCGAGCCGCTCGTCGGCGGCGAGGACGCCTTGCTCGCGATGTGCGATCATCTCGTGGAGCCCGAGCTTTATCGCCGGACCGCCCGGGCCGGGGCGTCGGCCGGCGCCCGGCTGGCGATCGATCGGCGGATCGGGAGCGACTGGGTCGACCTCGACGACGTCACCCGCGTGCAGACCGACGGCGAGCGGATCGTCGCCATCGGCAAGGGGCTGGAGCCCTATGACTGTTTCGACACTGGCGTGTTCGCGATCGGGCCGGCCCTGTTCGCGGCGCTTCGCGGGCTCGAAGCGCCGTCGCTGACCGAGGGGATGCGCGTCCTCGCGGACCAGGGGACGGCGCTGACGCTCGACTGCGGCGACCTGAACTGGATCGACGTCGACGACCAATGGGCGCTCGACAAGGCCAGGCTCTGGCACGGAACGCCGGCGCGGCGAGTAGGCATCCAGGCCGCCTGAGCCCTGGAACCAACAACTTCCGGCGATCCGAGACACTTTCCCCTCCTTCTCAGTCGTCGTTCAACCCGATGAATGTCGATCCGTCCTGGAACGATCGCCGGGGGCCTCCCCCATTCTGGAGCGCTACGGCGCAAGGTCTGGTCCGAGCGCCGGCACCGTCCGGCCGGCGAGGTCGTCGCCGCCGACTTCACGCTGCGCCAGCTCACCCATATCGAGCTGATCCTCGACTGCAGCGGCCGCGGCCTGGCGCTGATCGACGCGTGGACGCGCCGGCCGGGCCTTTACGGCGATACCGAGGCGCTCTTCGCCAGCCCGATCAGCAGCCACCTGGAGGAGATCCGCCGCGCCGTCTGGGAAGAGCTGGGCGATCCCCCGCGCCCGCCCCTCCCGCTCGACGCGAAGCTCCCGCACGCCGCTCTCTCGGGCGGACCGACCAACGTCGAACGGCGCAAGGCCCGCCGCGACGCGGAACGCCGGATCGCCGAGGCCCAGCGCGAATGGGAGGCGGCGGCGCGGGAGGATAGTTGGGAGGCGTGGAAGATGGGGCGGGGCGGGTGAGGTTTGGGTCGGAAGCGGACTGGCAGCTTTCGGATCGCTTGCACGCTAAACGGACGATTGTTCAGAAAGCCTGTAGAGTTGCCGAGGCCCAATTGTGGACTTCGGTGCAGTGCTTTTAGGCATAATAGTCGTACGACTCGGGCCGTCCGAGATTTCGGACAGGGCAATTGACGGGCGACGGTCGCGACTGTCACATGGGTCTTGGGGGTGATTAGATGGCGTACGGGCAGGATCTGCAGGGCTCGGCGCGGCGCCATTTGAGAGCAGCGACAGAATTGCATCAGCTCGCTTCTGCCGGGGCACAGCCGGGATGCAGAGCGGTCGCTGGCTATCTTTATGGCTTGGCAGGCGAGCTGGCCATCAAGGCCCTGATGCGGACCAGCGGCATGGCGCCGCTGCCGCCAAAAGAGCGACGCGACGATCCCTATTATGCCCATTTTCCCGAGCTGAAGACGCAGTTGCGCAACACGGCTCAGGGACGGCGGTCAGGCGAACTGCTCGCGATTGCCAACTCCAATCATTTTCAAAACTGGAGCACGGATATGCGCTATGCTCCGGCGGCGGAGGTGCAGCCCGGGTGGATCGAAGCCTGGAAAGCAAGCGCGCATAGTCTCGTCGAAACAATGGACGCGTAGTGATGGCCGGACCCCTTTTCGACGATTCCCTCGCTGTCCTTGTCGCCACGCTCGCCGACCTCGTCGATGGCGAGTTTGTCGAAGCGGGAACTGCGCTTCGCGATGCCTCCGGGCAGCTGACGTTCATCGCGGGGCGCGAAGCCGCGGACGATGCGGAACGCGACAAACTCGGGGCCGCGCTGATCGAGGCGCTGGGAAGCTATGCTCGAACGGATCGGCCGATCAGCTTTCGCGGCGACAGCGGAAGCGAGCGGTTGCTGTCCGCGCCCGAGCGGCTTCCGGTCAAGGTCGGGGACCGATTTTGCCAAGTCATCGATCGGCGCATCGTGGGCGCAGGCTGGCTGGACGAGCCGACTTCGGTGGCAACAGATCCGCCCCGCGTCGTGTTCGCTACCCTAAAGGGAGGGGTGGGTCGGTCGACGGCGCTTGCGATTGCCGCCGCCGACCTGGCCCGCCGCAACCGGAACGTGCTTGTGGTCGATCTCGACCTCGAAGCGCCGGGTCTCGGCGATCTCCTGCTTGCGTCAGACCGTACGCCGGAGTTTGGTGCCATCGACTACCTTGTCGAGGACGGCCTCGGCGGCATCGCGGACAGCGACTTGTATCGGTTCATCGGCTCAAGCGGGCTGACCCAGGGCGGCGGCGGACGCGTCGATGTTCTTCCCGCGCTGGGCAGGCGATCCAACAATCAGCCCGAAAATATCCTGCCGAAGCTTTCTCGGGCGATGATCGAAGATGTCGTGGGGGGCAATTCGATCCCGGTCGCAGCGCAGATCTCGAAAATGATCGCCCGCATCACAGCGCGCGAGCAGTACGACGTGGTCTTTATCGACAGTCGCGCGGGCCTGTCCGAGCTGGCGGCGCCCGCAGTGTTGGGTTTGGGTGCAACGGTTCTCCTGTTCGGAACGGCTCAGAAGCAGACGATCGAAGGGTATCGCGCGTTGTTCGCGGCGCTCCAGTTGCTTGCACAGCGCGATACCGCAGCCGGCCGCGACGCGGATTGGCGCATGATGCTAAAGCCGGTCTACGCCAAGGCGAGCCTTGACGCGAGTGTGTCGGAACGCTTTGTCGATGAAATGTACGAACTTTATTCAGCTCATCTCTACGATGCTGAAACCGACGGCGCGGAAGCGATTGATCTGCTTCGCTTCGCGCGCTCGGACGAGTCCGCTCCGCACTGGCCGCTCATCGTGCCCTTCAGTCAAAGCTTCGTCGATTTCGATCCCGGCCGTAATGCCGATCAGCTCACCCAAAATTTCTACGAGCAGACCTATCGTGAATTCCTGTCCGGTCTCGACGCTGCGATAAACGCTTCCACGTTTGCCAGCGAGCCGAACGCGTGAACGCTATCCAGCCAGATTTCGCAGTCCTCCGTGACGCGATCGCCGCATTCGACCCGTCACCGCGGGTCGAACCCAATGCAACGATCTCGGTCGAGGAGGCTTTCCTGCCCGCAGGCCATCGCGGGGTTCTCGATCTTCGCCGCCAGTTGGTCGTCGGCAATCGGGGTATGGGCAAAAGCTTCTGGACCCATGCTCTGCTCAGCGGGGATCTGCGTAGCCGCCTTGCTGAAGTCTACAAGCATCCGCAGCTCGCGAACGCCGATGTGGTCATCGGCTTCAACGGTTCGAGCAAGGAAAGCCCGACCGCACCGACGGTCGACGAGATTACGTCGCTCTACGCTGGCGGCTGCGACCCCGACCTGATCTGGCGGGCGGTCATGATCCGGATCGCGTCGAGAGCTCTTCCGGGTAAGCACAGCGGATCGTTGGACGGCATCATCGCTTCCCTGGGCACTGATCCCAATCTCTATTCGAGGATACTGTCGCAGGCCGATGACGAGTCGGCGCGCACCGGCAAGACACTTCTGGTGGTGTTCGATGCGCTCGATCGTCTTGGGCGGGATTGGGAAAGTATCCGGCAGTTGACCCGCGCGCTTCTGGCGCTGGCTGTCGGGCTGCAATCTTTCCGGGCGATCCGCGCGAAGATTTTCATGCGGGTCGACCAGTTTGCCGATCAGGAGCTGTTCCGTTTCCCGGACAGTTCCAAGATTAAGAACGATCATGTCGACCTGTTCTGGCGGCCAGCTGAGCTGTACGGCCTGCTGTTGTTCGAGCTTCTCCGCGATCCACAGGCCAGCGGTCCGCTCAAGGAGCTTGCGGAGCGGGAGGACGCGATTGCGGCGCTCCCGAATACGGGCGCCCAGATTTGGTCGTCTGAGGAGACACAAGCCCGAATCATTAACGGGCTCGCAGGGGAGTTCATGGGGAGCAACAAGAAGCGCGGTCGCGTCTATTCCTGGCTACCACTTCACCTAAGTGATGCGGCCCAGACCTGTTCTCCACGCATCTTCCTGACCGCCTGGAAAAAGGCGGCTGAACATTATCCCGCTCCAGCAGGGCGCGCGGTCGATCATCTCGGTCTTCAAGAGGGCGTCCGTCAGGCATCGAGCAGTCGGCTCGAAGAGCTCTACGAAGACTATCCGTGGATTCAGCCTGCGCTCGAAGCGCTTCGCCGTCAGTTCGTTCCGATGGAGCGCGAGCAGTTATTCGAATTGTGGGCGTCTGAGCGTGTCGTCGATAGAATACGGGAAAAGGCGGCATCGGATGAGTCCCGTACGCCGGTGAAGTTTCTCGCAGGAGACGAGCCTTCCGCGTTGCTCTCGTCGATGCGCGACGTCGCGGTCATGGAAGAGCGGGCCAACGGCAAGATCAACGTCCCTGACATCTACCGCGTCGAGGCAGCGATTCTCCGCAAGGGCGGCGTGGCAGTGCCAAAACGCCGGGGCTAAGGCAGACGACCGACCGGGCGCGCGGGTGTCGTCCGCTGCTAATTGACAACCACGGCCGTGCGCCGAATCCTGGCTGCCGACGCTGCCGCGCTGAGTTCGCCGCTCAAAAGTACGTCCGCTTATGAGTCGTCGACGACGTACGTTGAGCGACTGAGTTGAGGGCGCAAAGCCACTCCGCCCCTACTCCTCCCCCATCCTCAACGCCGCGATGAACGCCTCCTGCGGGATCTGCACGGACCCATACTCCCGCATCCGCTTCTTGCCTTCCTTCTGCTTCTCCAGCAGCTTGCGCTTGCGCGTGATGTCGCCGCCGTAGCATTTCGCGGTCACGTCCTTGCGCAGCGCCGCGATCGTCTCGCGGGCGATCACCTTGCCGCCGATCGCCGCCTGGATCGGGATCTTGAACAGGTGGCGCGGGATCAGGTCCTTCAGGCGCTCGCACATGCCGCGGCCGCGGGCCTCGGCGCTGGCGCGGTGGACGATCATGCTGAGCGCGTCGACCGGCTCGTTGTTGACCAGGATGCTCATCTTGACGAGGTCGCCGGGGCGGTGGCCGATCTGCTCATAGTCGAAGCTCGCATAGCCCCGGCTGATGCTCTTCAGGCGGTCGTAGAAGTCGAACACCACCTCGTTCAGCGGCAGCTCGTAGGTGAGCTGCGCGCGCCCGCCGACATAGGTCAGGTCCTTCTGGATGCCGCGGCGGTCCTGGCAGAGCTTGAGGATCGAGCCGAGATACTCGTCGGGGACGTAGATCACCGCCTTGATCCACGGTTCCTCGATCTCCTCGATGCGGTTGGGATCGGGCATGTCGGCGGGGTTGTGGAGCTCGATCGCGCGCGCCTCGGCCTCGCCCGCGGCCTTGGTCAGCTGCAGCTTGTAGACCACCGACGGCGCGGTGGTGATGAGGTCGAGGTCGTACTCGCGGGTCAGCCGCTCCTGGATGATCTCGAGGTGGAGCAGGCCGAGGAAGCCGCAGCGGAAGCCGAAGCCGAGCGCGGCCGAGGTCTCCATCTCGAAGCTGAACGAGGCGTCGTTGAGGCGGAGCTTCGAGATCGATTCCCTGAGCTTCTCGAAGTCGGCGGCGTCGACCGGGAACAGGCCGCAGAACACGACCGGCTGGACTTCCTTGAACCCCGGCAGCGCCTCGCTCGCGGGCCGCTTGGCGTCGGTCAGCGTGTCGCCGACGCGCGCCTGGGCGACTTCCTTGATCTGCGCGGTGATGAAGCCGATCTCGCCCGGGCCGAGCTCGGGCAGGTTCTCGATCTTGGGCCGGAAGCAGCCGACGCGGTCGACGAGGTGGGTCGTGCCGGCGGCCATGAACTTGACCTGCTGGCCCTTGCGGATCGTGCCGTCCATCACGCGGACGAGGATGACGACGCCGAGGTAGGGGTCGTACCAGCTGTCGACCAGCATCGCCCGAAGCGGGGCGGCCGGGTCGCCCTTGGGCGCCGGGATGCGCTCGACGATCGCGTCGAGCACCTCGTCGATGCCGATGCCGGACTTGGCGCTGGCGAGGACGGCGTTGCTGGCGTCGAGGCCGATGATCTCCTCGATCTCCGCCTTCACCTTCTCGGGCTCGGCGCTGGGGAGATCGATCTTGTTGATGACGGGGATGATCTCGTGGTCGTGCTCGATCGACTGGTAGACGTTGGCGAGCGTCTGCGCCTCGACCCCCTGCGCGGCGTCGACGACCAGGAGGGCGCCTTCGCATGCGGCGAGGCTGCGCGACACCTCATAGGCGAAGTCGACGTGGCCGGGCGTGTCCATGAGGTTGAGGACATGGCCCTTCCATTCGAGGCGCACGGTCTGCGCCTTGATGGTGATGCCGCGCTCCTTCTCGATGTCCATATTGTCGAGCACCTGCGCCGACATCTCGCGCTCGGACAGGCCGCCGGTGCGCTGGATCAACCGGTCGGCCAGCGTCGACTTGCCGTGGTCGATATGCGCGATGATGCTGAAATTACGGATCTTTTCGAGTTCTGTCACGAAGCGTCATCTTTTCAGGGAAGAGGATTTGCGCCGCCGATAGCACCGCCGCCGCCCGATCCCAAGCATGGGCGCTTCGTCGCGCGCATTAACCCACTCGACCTATTCCCACGCCGCGCGCGGTCGGGTATCGCGACTCGGCATCCATAAGGGGGAAGCATCGATGTTGAAGTATCCGGCGGTGGCCCTCACCGCGCTTGCGCTGTGCCTGACGAGCGGGGCCGAGGCACAGCGACTCGCGAAGCAGAGCAGCGGCCAGAAGCTGCAGGAACAGACGATGAGCGACGTGCCGCGCTGCGCGCGCAAGCTCGGCACCGTCTCGGTCGTCGACGGCGACGATCCCGTCGGCTGGACGCAATATTCGCTGGCGCCGCCGCAGAAGTTGCTCAAGGTGCTGATCCAGCGTTCGGGCTGCTTCAATCTGGTCGACCGCGGCAGCGGCCTGCAGGCGGCGGAGCGCGAGCGGCAGATCGGCGGCCACCTCGGCCTCCAGCGCGGGTCGAACGTCGGCCAGAACCAGATCAAGGCGGCGGACTATGTGCTGGTCGCGGAGATCCAGGGCGCCAACAGCAACGTCAGCGGCAGCGGCGCCGGCGGCCTGATCGGCGGCCTGGTCGGCGGCCGGCTCGGCGCGCTCGCCGGCGGCTTCCGCACGAAGAAGATGGAGGCGAACACCGTCCTCTCGCTCACCAACGTCCGCACCACCGAGACGATCGCGACGCAGGAAGGCTATGCCGCCAAGAACAGCACGGTCTTCGGTGCCGGCGGCGGGGCGGGCTTCCTCGGCGGCGCGGCCGGCGCGGTCGGCGGCGGCTATGACAACACCGACATTGGTCGGATCGTCACGCTCTCGTTCATCCAGGCCTATACCAAGATGGTGACCGACCTCGGGCTGGTGCAGCCGGGCGATGCCGGCACCGCGCAGGCCTCCCCGGTCAAGGGCTACACCGCACAGCGCCCGGTGGCGATGCGCGCCTCGTCGATCGGCTCGTCCAAGCTGATCCGCACGCTGCCGGCGGGCGCGACGGTCTATCCCACCGGCAACAAGAACGGCCTGTGGTGGGAAGTGGCCGACGAGAACGACAATGTCGGCTGGGTGCTCAACACCGGCCTCGCGCCGACCGAGCACGCGCCGCAGGACGAGCATGGTCCGACGGTGGTGATCAAGAACAGGTAAGGTCCGGCCCTACGCGAGAGGCCCGTTCCGCTACGCGCGGAGCGGGCCTTTTTGCTATCCGAGCCCGGCGCCGCGGATCGCCGCCATCGCGCTCTCGAAGCGCGCCTCACCCTCGCCCCGCACCCAGGCCCAGCGGAGGCCGCGCCGCTCCAGTTCCTCGCGCGAGACGTCGAGGAAGCGCTGGCGGAGCTCGGCCGTGCCGAACAGGCGGGTGCCGTCGTCGATCCACGGCAGGTCGATGTCGAGCAGCAGATAGAGATCGGCGGTGCCGCTCCAGCGGTCGAACCAGGGATCGCGGCGCCCGAACAGCATCACCGCCCAGGCCGCGGTCATCAGCGGGTCGGTGTCGAGGATCACCGGATCGACGCCGCGCGCGACCGCTTCCTGCGTCAGCCGGTCGTGCGTCTCGGCGATCTCGACCAGGTCGGCCATGGTGAAGTCGGTCCCGCGCTCCTCGGCGAAGGTGCGGCCATATTCGGCGACCACCTCGCCGCCGAGCGCCGCCGCCAGCCGCGGGGCGAGCGTCGACTTGCCGGTGCTTTCCGGCCCGTGGAGGCAGATCAGGCGGCTCACGCCCGCATCGCCCGCCGCCAGCCGATCAGGCCCCATACCGACATCGCCAGGAAGACCGCATAGAGCGCGGAGGTCGCCCACAGGTCGCGCACCGCGTAGAGCGGGATCGCGAGCAGATCGACGGCGATCCACAGCACCCAATTCTCCCAATAGCGGCGCGACAGCAGGATCTGGCCCGCGACGCTCAGCATCGCGATGCCGGCGTCCCACCAGGGATAGGCGGCGTCGGTATGGCGGTGCATCAGCCAGCCCCAGCCCGCCGTCGCCGCCGCCACGGCAGCGATCCAGGCCAGCCGTGCGGCGCCGGACAATCGCTCGACCCGCACCTCGCCCTGCTCGGCGCGGCTGCGCGACCAGTTCCACCAGCCGTAGAGGTTGACCGCGAAGAAGAAGAGCTGGAGCAGCGCGTCGGAGTAGAGCTTCGCCTCGAAGAAGACGACGCCGTAGAGCGACACCATCGCCAGCGCGAACGGGTAGTTCCACACGCTGCGGCGGACGACGAGGACGATGTTGGCGAGGCCGAGCGCGGCGGCGGTCAGCTCGATGGGGCTCACGCGGGCGTCTTCGTCGTCATCGTGAGCGGCGCCTAGACGAGGCTTTCGAGCGCGGTCAATCGTCGCCCTCGTCAATCCTCCCCCGCCAGGGGGAGGTGGCACGCAGAGCGTGACGGAGGGGGCGGAAGCACGTCGATAGCGAGTCGCCGTCCTCCCCCTCCGTCAGCCTGCGGCTGACACCTCCCCCTGGCGGGAGAGGATTGAAGAGGGCGAACGGAAATTCTGGATCGACCCGGGCCAAAATTTCTCTAGCATCGCACCCACAGACGCGGGAGGATGCATGCGGCATATCGCGGTGATCGGCTCCGGGCCGGCGGGCTATTATACCGCCGAGGCGGCGCAGAAGGCCTTCGGCGACCAGGTTCGCGTCGACATCATCGATAAGTTGCCGGTGCCGTTCGGCCTGATCCGCACGGGGGTCGCACCCGATCACCAGTCGATCAAAGCGGTGTCACGCCGCTACGAGGCGACCGCGCTGACCGAGAACGTCCGCTTCGTCGGCAATGTCGCGGTCGGCCGCGACGTCTCGATTCACGAGCTCATCGACCTCTACGACGCGGTGGTGCTGGCGACCGGCGCGCCGGCGGACCGGCCGCTCGGTATCCCCGGAGACGACCTGCCCGGCGTGATCGGATCGGCGGCGTTCGTCGGCTGGTACAACGGCCATCCCGACCATGCCGGGCTCGCGCCCGCGCTCGACGGCGGCGGCGCGGTGGTGGTCGGCAACGGCAACGTCGCGCTCGACGTCGCGCGCATCCTCGCCAAGGCCGAGGCGGAGTTCGCCGGCTCCGACATCGTCGGCCACGCGCTCGACCGGCTGAAGGCGGGTCATGCCGGCGACATCACCATCCTCGGCCGCCGCGGGCCGCACCAGATCGCGATGACCCCCAAGGAGCTCGGCGAGCTCGGCGAGCTCCAGCGCGCCGCGCCGGTGGTCGATCCCGCCGACCTGCCGCCCGTCGAGGCCGATGCCGCACTCGAGCCGGGCGTGCGCAAGTCGGTGACGCACCTGCGCGACTTCGCCGGCCGGCCGGCTTCGGACAAGCCGATCCGCATCGTGTTCGATTTCTTCGCCCGGCCGGTCCGGATCGAAGGCGACGGCAGGGTTGAGCGCGTGATCGTCGAGCGCACCGAGCTCGACGCCGCCGGCAACGCCCGCGGCACCGGCGAGACCTATGCGGTCCCGGCGCATCTGGTGGTGAGCTGCATCGGCTATCGCACCCCGCCGATCGAGGGCGTGCCCTATGACGAGAAGCTCGGCCGCTTCGCCAACGAGGACGGGCGGATCGTGCCCGGCCTCTATGCGGTGGGCTGGGCGCGGCGCGGACCGACGGGGACGATCGGCACCAACCGGCCGGACGGCTTCGCGATCGTCGACAAGATCGCCGAGGACACGCACGGCGACAGCGGCAAGCCCGGCCGTGCCGGACTCGATGCGCTGCTGGCGGAACGCGGGGCCGAGGTCGTCACCTTCCGCGACTGGCAGCGGATCGATGCGGCCGAAGTGGCGCGTGCCAGGATCGGTTCCCCGCGCGAGAAGTTCGTCGCGGTCGAGGACATGCTGGGGGCGCGGGGCTGAAAAGCTCCTCCCCGGGACGGGGAGGGGGACCAGCGAAGCTGGTGGAGGGGGCTTGCCTCCTCGGACTCGCTCGCGGTGGGCCCCCTCCACCGCGCAAGCGCGGTCCCCCTCCCCGTCCCGGGGAGGATTATGGAGCTTGAAACCCTCAGCCGTGGTGGTATAGGCCGCCCCTCGCTGACGGGGCTCACCCCGGAAGCGCCGGTCGGGGAATAGCTCAGCCTGGTAGAGCACTGTGTTCGGGACGCAGGGGCCGGAGGTTCGAATCCTCTTTCCCCGACCAATTTCTTCCCGGTTCTTTGTCGCCATCCTAAAAGTCGTCATTCCCGCGAAGGCGGGAATCCATTCTGGCTGGCCCTGGTGGGTCTCACGACATTCAGCGACAATGGATTCCCGCCTTCGCGGGAATGACGGTGGTTGGATTTCAAGCTGCCGCCAATAGCTCCAGCGCCTCGCTGGCGTCCATCCACGCCGCTTCAGCCGCCTCGATTCGCGACTCCAGCTCGGCACGGCGCTTCATCAGCTCCGTCATCGTCAGCTTCGCCAGCGCCGCATCGGCCGAGGCTGGATCGAACATCGCCCGATCGATCGCGCTGCGCTGCTCGGTGAGCTTCCCCAGCTCGCGCTCCGCCTCCTGCGCGCGCTTACGCAGCGCGGTGCCCTTCTCGCGCGCCTCGGCGGCCTGGCGTCGCGCCTCCTTGCGGTCGACCTTCGGGGCGCCGGCGGCATCCTTCGCGTCCTTGGTCAGCACGAACGCGATATAGTCGTCTAGCGAGCCGTCGAACGGCCGCGCGGTGCCGCCGTCGACCAGCACCAGCCGGTCCGCGGTCATCTCCAGCATGTGGCGGTCGTGGCTGACGATCACCACCGCGCCGGTATAGGCGTTGAGCGCCTGCACCAGCGCCTCGCGCGCGTCGACATCGAGGTGGTTGGTCGGCTCGTCGAGGATCAGCATGTGCGGCGCGTCGCGGGTGATCAGCGCCAGCGCCAGCCGCGCGCGCTCGCCGCCCGAGAGCCTGCCGACCTTGGTGGTCGCCTTGTCGCCCGAGAAGCCGAACCGCCCGAGCTGCGCGCGCACCGCCGACGGGGTCGCGCCCTTCATCAGCCGCGCCATATGTTCGAGCGGGGTATCGTCGCGGTCGAGCTCCTCGACCTGATACTGGGTGAAATAGCCGACGCGCATCTTGCCCGAGGCGGTCATGCCGCCGTCCATCGGCTTGAGCTGCGCGCACAGCAGCCGGGCGAGCGTGGTCTTGCCGTTGCCGTTGCGGCCGAGCAGCGCGACGCGGTCGTCGGGATCGAGCCGGAGGTTCAGCCGCTGGAGGATCGGCGTATCGCCATAGCCGACGCTCGCCATGTCGAGCGTGATCAGCGGCGGACGGAGCTCGTCGGGATTGGGGAAGTCGAACGACAGGCTGGGGTCGTCGAGCACCGCCGCGATCGGCTGCATCTTCGCCAGCGCCTTGGCGCGCGACTGCGCCTGCTTGGCAGTGGAGGCGCGGGCGGAATTGCGGGCGATATAGTCCTGGAGCTTGGCGCGCTCGGCGAGCTGGCGCTCGCGCGCCGCCGCCTGCTGGGCCTGCCGCTCGGCGCGCTGGCGCTCGAACGCGTCATAGCCGCCCGGGTAGAGCGTCAGCTTGCCGCGATCGAGGTGGAGGATGTGGTCGACGACGTTGTTGAGGAAATCGCGCTCGTGGCTGACGATCAGGATCGTCGCCGGATAGGCGCGCAGGAAATCCTCCAGCCACAGCACCGCCTCGAGGTCGAGGTGGTTCGACGGCTCGTCGAGCAGCAGCACGTCGGGCTGCGAGAACAAGAGCGACGCCAGCGCCACGCGCATCCGCCAGCCGCCCGAGAAGCTGTCGAGCGGGCGGTGCTGCGCCGCCTCGTCGAAGCCGAGGCCGACGAGGATGCGGGCGGCACGGGCGGGCGCGGCATGGGCATCGATCGCGTTCAGCCGCTCGTGGATCTCGCCCAGCCGGTCGGGATCGTGGCTGGTCTCGCTCTCGGCCATCAGCGCGGCGCGTTCGGTATCGGCCGCCAGCACCGTCTCGAACGGGGTCGCGGCGCCGGCGGGCGCTTCCTGCGCGATATAGCCGAGCCTGGTGCCGCGCGGCATCTCCGCCGAACCGCCGTCGGGCTCCAGCTGCCCCGCGATCACGCGCACCAGCGTCGACTTGCCGGCGCCGTTGCGACCGATCAGCCCGACCCGGCTGCGCGGCGGCAGCGCGGCGCTGGCGCCGTCGAGGATCGTGCGTCCGCCGAGGCGGACGGTGACGTCGGTGATCGTGAGCATCGGGCGGCCTTAGAGGAAGTTCGAGGCGATCGGTATCCCCTCGATCCGTTCGCCCTGAGCTTGTCGAAGGGCCGTACTTCTTCTTCGAGCGGTGGAGAAAGAAAGGACGGCCCTTCGACAAGCTCAGGGCGAACGGGTTTGGGGGAAGCGCTCAGCTCCAGCCGCCGCCCAGCGACTTGAACAGCGCGATCGCGGCCTGGCCCTTCGCGGCGGCAGCGGAGTCGCGGCGGCGTTCGGCGGCAGTGAGCGATGATTGGGCACGCATCAGGGCGAGGCGGTCGTCCTCGCCTCGGGTGGTGCGCTGTTCGGCCAATGCGAAGGCGGTGCGCTCGCGGGCGAGCGATGCCTCCGCCTCGGCCAGCGCGGCGCGGGCGTTGAGGAAACGGTTGATCGCGCCTTCGCTGTCCGAGAGCGCGCCGACCACCGCCTTTTCATAGCGGGCGGCTGCGCCCTGAGCCCGCGCATCCGCGGCGCGGATCTGCGCGCGGATCGTGCCGCCCGAGAAGATCGGCCAGGAGAAGCTCGGCCCGACCTGGAGCCGCGTGCTGTCGCCCGAGAAGAGATCGCCGACGCTGCGCGCCTGCTGGCCGACGCTTCCCATCAGGCTGAAGCGCGGGAACAGGTCGGCGGTGGCGACGCCGATGTCGGCGGTGGCGGCGGCCAGCTCGCGCTCGGCGCTGCGCACGTCGGGGCGGCGCTCGAGCAGCTCGGAGCGGACGCCGACCAGGATCTCGTCGGGCGCGACCGGCAGCGGCGCGGCGGCCTTGAGCTCCGGCGCCACCTCCTCCGGCGGCACGCCGACGAGGGTGGCGATGCGGTAGGTGGCCGCCGCGGCGCTGGCGCGGGCCTGGGTCACCGCGCCAGCGCTGACGCGCGCCTGCGCCTCGGCGCGGTCGGCGTCGATCTTCGAGCTTTCCCCGGCGCGGTAGCGCAGCGCGGTCAGCCGCGCGGTCTCGGCATCGGCAGAAGCGGCGGCTTCGCCGGTGGCGATGTCGGCCTGGGCGGAGCGCAGATCGTAATAGGCGCGCGCCACTTCCGCGATCAGCGTCAGCATCACGTCCTGCCGGCTCGCCTCGGCCGCCTGCATCCGCGCGGTGGCCGCCTCGACCTGCCGGGTGCGGCGGCCCCAGAAGTCGAGCTCCCAGCTCGCGTCGAAACCGAGGTCGAACAGCGGGAAATCGCGCGTGAAGACGGGAATCTGGCCGATCGGGATCTGGCCGTTCTCGCTCAGCACATTCTCGGTGGCGGAGCCGGTCGCCTGTACCGTCGGCAAGCGGCCGCCGGCGGTGGCGTCGCGGTTGGCGCGCGCCTCGGCGAGCCGGGCGGAGGCTTCGGCGAGGTCCGGGCTCGACTTCAGCGCGCGCTCGACCAGCGCCGTCAGCTCGGCGTCGTTGAAGCGCCGCCACCAGGTGAGGTCGACCGCGCCGGGCGTGCCGGGCTCGACCCATTGGGATGCGGCCTTGGTCTCAGGGCGGTGATAGTCGGGGCCGACGGTGCAGCCGGCGAGGAGGCCCAGGGCAAGGAAGGACAGGCGGCGCATCGGTCACTCCATTCGCGCGCGGAACAGCCAGGCCGCGGCGGTGAGCGTCACGCAGGCGATGATCGCCAGCGGCCAGAGCTGGTGGAACACGGCCTCCGCCGGCATCGCCTTGAGGAACAGCCCCTGGACGATGACGAGGAAGTAGCGCGCCGGATCGGCGTAGGTGATGACCTGCAGCCAGTCCGGCATGTTGTCGATCGGGCTGGCATAGCCCGACAGCAGGATCAGCGGCGTGATCGCCAGGAACACGCCGAGGAACGCCTGCTGTTGCGTCGCCGAGGCGGCCGAGACCAGCATCCCCACGCCGATCAGCGCGAGCAGATAGACCGACAGCGACAGGAAGAAGAGGGTCAGCGAACCGAGGAACGGCACCCCGAACACCAAAGGCGCGATGATCAGGTAGATCGAGCCGTTGAACATGCCGAGCAGGAACGGCGGCACCATCTTGCCGATCAGGATCTCGTGGACGCGAAGAGGCGAGACCATCAGCTGATCGAAGGTGCCGAGCTCGCGCTCGCGCGCCACCGATTGCGAGGTGACGGCGAGGCCCGACACCGACACGATAATCGCAACCAGCGAGGGCAGCGTGAACCAGATATAGTCGAGCGAGGGGTTGTACCAGTTGGTGACGACGCTGCCCGGGCTGGCCGAGGCGCGGGGCATCAGGTCGGCGCCGATACCGCCGGCTATCTGACTCAAATAGCCGGAGACGATCTGCGCGGCGTTGGAGCGCCGCCCGTCGAGCACCACGCCGATCGTCGCGGGACGGCCGGCGTCGACCGCACGGTCGAAGTCCTCGTCGATCACCACCGCCGCGATCACCTCCTGCCGGTCGATCGCGTCGGCGAGTTCGTCGGGCGAGCGCAGCGGGAGTACCTTGCGGAAATTGGGGCTGCCGGCGACGCGCGAGACGAACTCGCTCGAATGCACGCCGGTCGCGCGGTTGAGCACGCCGATGTCGACGTTCTTGACGTCGAGCGTGGTAGCGAAGGTGAAGATGAACAGCTGGATGAGCGGCGGCACCACCAGCACGATCCGCGAGCGCGGATCGCGCAGCACCGCCCACATCTCCTTGACGATCATCGCGCGCAGCCGCCTCATGCCGAACGCTCTCGGTCGTCATTCCCGCGAAGGCGGGAATCCATTGGCACTGCGCTCAGGATTAGACACGCGAAGGCAGCCTGAATGGATTCCCGCCTTCGCGGGAATGACGGTGGATAAGAAGCATGCGCGGCCATCAGTCGAGACTCCGTCGCGTGACGCGGAAGGCCAGCAGGAAGAAGCCCATGCCGAACAGCAGCATGATGCCGATGTTGGGCAGGATCAGCCCCCAGAGGTCGCCCGCCAGGAACACCGTCTGCAGCGACGGGATCAGGTAGCGCGCCGGCACCGCATAGGTGATCGCCTGGATCGGCCACGGCATCGACCCGATCTCGAAGATGAAGCCCGAGAGCAGGAAGGTCGGCAGGAAGGCGGAGAGCAGCGCCACCTGGCTCGCGACGAACTGGTTCTTGGTCGCCGCCGAGATGAACAGGCCGAGCCCCAGCGCCGGCATCAGGAAGGCGCTGGCGATCGCGAACAGCGCGAACACGCTGCCGCGGAACGGCACGCCGAACGCGAACACCGCGATCAGCGTGCACAGGGTCATCGATCCCAGTGCGAGCAGGTAATAGGGCAGCACCTTGCTGGCGATGAACTCGGCCATGCTGATGGGGGTCGCCATCATCGCCTCCATCGTCCCGCGCTCCCATTCGCGGGCGACAACGAGCGCGGTGAGCAGGGTGCCGATCATCGTCATCACGATCGCGATCGATCCGGGGACGAGGAAATAGCGGCTCTTGAGCTCGGGATTGTACCAGAAGCGGGTCGACAGCCCGACCGGCGGCTGGCGGTTGTCGTCGCCCGCCGCCCAGGCGGCGCGCACGCCCTCCCCATAGGCGGCGGCGAAGTTGGCGGTGTTGGGCTGGGAGCCGTCGGTGACGATCTGGATCGGCGGCGGATTGCCCTGCTTCACGCCCTCGCCGAAATCGGGCGGGATGACGATGATCGCGCGGACGCGGCCGTCGACCATCCACTGCTTCACCGGCTGGACCGCGCGGGCGAAGGTCACGTCAAAATAGGGCGAGTGCGCATAGCTCTGGGCGAGGCTGAGCGCCGGCGCGCTCGAATCCTGCACCACCAGCGCGACGCGGGTGCGCGTGCTGTCGAGCGACACCGCATAGCCGAACAGGAACAGCAGGATCAGCGGCAGCACGAAGGCGATCAGGAAGGTCGAGGGATCGCGCACGATCTGCGATCCTTCCTTCGCGACCAACGCGGCGAGGCGACGGGGGGAGAAGCGGAGGTTCATAGCCCCTCCCCCTGCCACCTGTACATCGTCACCCCGGCCTCGTGCCGGGGTCCACCGTGCCGCGTACCCCACACCGGCGGAGGTGCGGCCCGGTGGATGCCGGAACAAGTCCGGCATGACGGGGTGGAAAGGGTCACGCCGCCGCCCTCCCCTCGGCTTCGCGCTTGCGGTCGAATTCCTCGATCAGCGCGATGAAGGCGTCCTCCATCGTCGGGTCGTCGAGGTCCGCCAGCCGCGCGGCCTCGGCCTTGAGCTCGTCGGGGGTGCCGGTCGCGATCTGCTCGGCGCGGTAGATCAGCGTCGCGCGGTCGCAATATTCGGCCTCGTCCATGAAGTGCGTCGTGACCAGCACGGTCACGCCCTTCTCGACCAGGCCGTTGATGATCATCCAGAACTCGCGCCGCGACACCGGGTCGACGCCCGAAGTCGGCTCGTCGAGGAACAGCACCGGCGGCTCGTGCATCACCGCGCAGGCGAGCGCGAGCCGCTGCTTGAAGCCGAGCGGCAGGGTGCCGGCGTTGACGTTCACGTGCGGGCCGAGCTCGAAGATGTCGATCATCGCCTCGATCGCCCGCGCCGCAGTGCCGCGGTCGAGGCCATAGGCGCCGGCGAAGAAATCGAGGTTCTGCCGTACCGACAGATCGCCGTAGAGCGAGAATTTCTGCGCCATATAGCCGAGCGAATTGCGCGCGTCGGCGGCGGCGTGGCGGAGGTCATGCCCCGCCACCGCGCCGGTGCCGGCGGTGGGCGTCAGCAGCCCGCACAGCATCTTGAAGGTGGTCGACTTGCCCGCCCCGTTCGGGCCCAGCAGGCCGAAGATCTGCCCGCGCGGGATCGAGAACTCCATGTCCTTCGCAGCGGTGAAGTCGCCGAAACGCTTGGTCAGCCCCTTGGCCTCGATCGCAGGCGCGTCGTTCTCGGGGATGGTGCGATAGCGTTCGGCGAGCGGGCTGGTGCCCTTGGGGCCGCCGCCGAGGATCTCGATGAAGCCGTCCTCGAAGCGCGGCGCGGCCTGTTCGATCGTCGCGCCCTCGAACTTGGGCTGCGCGGTCCCTTCCTTCAGCAGCAAACGCACCGCGCGGCCCTGGATGGTGCCGTCGATCACGTCGTCGCGGTCGAGCGCCCTGGTCAGGAACTGGCGGCGGCGCTCCTTGAAGCCGGCGACGCGGATCACGCGGTCCTTCACCCTGCCGGTGAGCTCGGCAGGCGGGCCGTCGAACAGCAGCTTGCCCTCGTTGAGGAGATAGACGCTGTCGCACTTCTCCGCTTCGTCGAGATAGGCGGTCGACCACAGCACGCCGATCCCCTCGCCGGTCAGCTCGCCGACCATCGCCCACAATTCGCGCCGCGAGATCGGGTCGACGCCGACGCCCGGCTCGTCGAGCAGCAGCAGCCGCGGCGTCTTCACCAGCGCACAGGCGAGGCCGAGCTTCTGCTTCATGCCGCCCGAGAGCTTGCCGGCAAGACGGCTCTGGAAGCGCTTGAGGTCCGTGAAATCGAGCAGCCTGTCGAACGCCGCCTCGCGCTCCGACCGGTCGAGCCCGCGCACCTCGGAATAGAGCACGAGGTTCTCGCGTACGCTCAGATCCTCATAGAGGCCGAAGCGCTGCGGCATGTAGCCGAGATCGTCGAGCGCCTCGCCAGGCGGTTTGCCGAGCACCTCGACGGTGCCGCCGGTCGGCGCCATCAGGCCGGCGAGGATGCGGATCAGCGTGGTCTTGCCGGCACCGTCGGGGCCGACGAGGCCGGTCACCTGCCCCGGCGGGATTGCGATACGCACGCCGTCGAGCGCGGTCAGCTCGCCGAAGCGCTTGACCAGCCCCTCGGCACGGGCGGCGGGATGCGATTCACTCGCCACGCCACGCCCTTCTCGTCACCCCGGCCTTGTGCCGGGGTCCACGGTGCCGCGAGCCAATCAGCCGAAGTGAACGCTGCACGGTGGATGCCGGAACAAGTCCGGCATGACGGATGGGATGCGGGGACATGGAGCCCTCAATCCCGATGCGCCGGCCGCGCGCCGGGCACGCGCACCGTCACCGGCTGTCCCTGGCGGAGCGCATCGTCTGGATCGTTGACGATGATCCGCAGCCGATAGACGAGGTCCGTCCGCAGCGCCTCGGTCTCGACCGACTTGGGCGTGAACTCGCTGCGCGGCGAGATGTAGCCGATCGTGCCGTGATAAACCTTCGGATTGCCGTCGGTGCGTACCTCGACCGCCATGCCCGGGCTGATACGGCTCAAGTCCGGCTCGGCGATATAGGCGCGCACCCGCATCGGGCGATCGATCGAGAGGGTGAGCAGGGTCTGCCCCGGCTGGACGATCGCTCCCGGCTCCTGCGCACGGGTCACGACCGTGGCGGCAGTCTCCGCGATCAGGCGCGTGTCGCCGAGGTCGGTCGCGGCGCTGCGCCGGGTCGCCTCGGCGGCGCGGAGCTGCGCCTCGCCGGCGGCGATGTCCTCGCGCCGGCTGCCCGCCTCCAGCAGCGACAACGCCTGCCGTGCCTCGGCGAGCTGGGCATTGGCATTGTCGCGCGCCGCCACGGTCTGGTCCCACACCGCGCGGCTGATCGCGCCCGGCGCCACCAGCGGCTGGCGGCGGGCATAATCGCGCTGGGCATTGGCCGCCGAAGCCTGCGCCGCGACGACTCGCGCGCGCGCCTGGGCGATGTCCTGCGCGCGGTTGCCGTTGCGCAGCTTGTCGAGCTGCGCGCGCGCCTGCTGCACCTGCGCGTCCGCCTCGCCGATGCGCGCGTCGAGCGTCGCGGTGTCGAGCGTCGCCAGCAGCTGCCCCGGCTGGACCTTGGCGCCTTCCTCGACCGCGATCGTCTTGATGCGCCCGCCGACGCGGAAGCCCATGTCGACCTCGCGGATGTCGACGTTGCCGTAGAGCTGGAGCGGTTTGTCGCGCTCTCCGCCGAACAGGCCGAACCCCTTGGTCGCGACCGCGGCGATCGCGAGCGCGGCGAGCACGACGACGGCAATGATCAGGCGGCGGTTCATTCCGGTTTCTCCGAAAGGATGCAGCGGGCATTGGCGCGCAGGCGCCGGATCAAGAGGTCGGCAAGGTCACGGTCGATCTCGAGCACCTCGAATACGCGGCATACCGCCGCGTGGCCGGCGCGCAGCATCAGCACCTGGCCGACCATCAGCACCGCGGTCGCCCGCAGCTCGCGCGGGTCGAGATCGGTGCGGACCTGCCCTACCAGGCCGATCAGCGTCTCGGCGATCGGCTGCATCGCGCCGCCGAAGATGCGGTGGAACGCCTCGGTCGGAAATTGCTGCTCGCGAATGATGAACCGGGCCCAATGCTCGGTATCCTTGGCCAGCATCATGCGAGCGAGGCTTTCGAGCAGCATCAGCACCTCCTCGATCGCCTGTTCGCGGGTCGCGGCACCGGCTTCGCGCACCCTCTGCAACACTTCCGCCTGCCGCTCGGCGATGCCCGCGGCAATGTGATCGGCAGCGGCGAGATAGAGTCCTTTCTTGCCGCCGAAATGATAGGTGATCGAGGACATGGCGGTGCGCGAGGCGTTGGCGATCGCGCGCGTGCTCGCCCCCTCGTAACCGTTGCGCCCGAAATGCTCGATCGCGGTGTCGAGAAGAACGGAGGAAAGCATTGCCTCTTTTGTTCGATCGAACGAACAGAGTCAAGGTCGGCAATCGCCGATGCCGTATCGACCTCGGCTATTTCCTTGCGAGAAATGCCGGCACGTCGGGCGGGATGGCGGCATTCCACCAGCGTTCGACCGCCACGGTCTCGGGCGGCGCGCCGGGCTCATCGGAGCGGCGCTGGATCAGCGTGGCCCCCTGTTGGACGGTGTCGCCGATCGTGGCGCGGGTGCGCACCCAGAAGGTGTTGGAGCGAAAGCCCGTGGCCGGCGGCATCGCGACATTCTCGTCCGCCAGGTCCTTCATCGTCAGCATCCCCTGACGCTCGCGCACCTTGACCAGCCGGTCGGCGACGACGGAGTCGTGAAACAGGATCGCCAGCATCTCGGGGGAGGCGGCGTTGAGGTTGATCTGGGTCTGCCCGGGCAGCGCCGTCACCAGCCGCTCGAGCTGCCCCGCCACCTTGGGATCGAGCCCGGCGAAGCGCAGCGGGCGCAGGTCCGTCACCGGCCCGGCGAGGCGCACGAACGCGATCGCCTTGGCGATCTGATCGTCGTCGAGCCCGACCGAGCGGGCGATCTCGCCGAACAGGATCACCGGTCCCGCCTGCCCGCTCATCAGCGTGTTGAGGTTGAAGCGGCCCTCGGCATCGGCGATGGTGAGGTCGAAGCTGCCGCCCTCGATCGGCGCGCCGCTCTCGGCGAGCGCGCCCCAGGGTTCGGAGGCGGCGTCGTAGTCGCGCTCCTCGGCGATATCGCGGCGGAGCGCCACCACCGCCGACAGCTCGCCGCCCCGCACCACCGCCTGCGCTCGCGCCGCCTCGCGGGTGCGCAGCGCGCGGTCGAGCGCCAGCTCCTCACGGTCGACCATCAGCAGCACCAGCCCCGCGGCGATCGCCACGAACATCAGCACGTTGACCAGGATCATGCCGCGCTCGTCCTCATGGAGCCGGCGCGGCGTCATTGCTCCGCCTCCGTTTTCGCACGGGCGGGCAGCAGGACCACGCGGCGGAGCTGCCCCTGCGGTCCCCGCCCCGCCACCGTCAGCTCCAGTTCGACCGCGCGCGGCCAGGCCGCCACGGCCTCATCGTCCTCCGACAACGGCCACCGCGTCTGCCAGTCCTGGTCGAAGAAGCGCCAGCGCGCGCCGGTCACGCCGGTGAGCAGCAGCTGCGGCCGCCCACCGACGCTGCGGATCAGCGCGCCGCCGCGCACCACATAGGTCACCGGCACCGGCGGTCCGCCGAGCCCAGGCGCGGCGCGGGTGAAGGTCAGCCGGTCGCCGCCGCCCGAGACGTTGCCGAGCGCGATCTGCTCGACGTCGCTCGTCACCACCAGCATCGTGCGCTGGAGATCGGCGAGCCGGTCGAGCCGCGTCTCGGTCCGCCCCTGCACGCCCAGCACGCTGTCGACCAGCGCCAGCCCCGCCACCGCGATCAGCGCGAACAGGACCAGGCTGATCATCAGCTCGATCAGCGTGAAGCCGGATTCGCCGGCCGTGACGTTCCGGTGCCCCCCTCCCTTCGTCATTCCCGCGAAGGCGGGAATCCATTCTGGCTGGCTTCTCGAAAGAGTCGCTCCATCAGCGACAATGGATCCCCGCCTTCGCGGGGATGACGGGAATGGGAAGCGCCGCACGGCAATCACCTCACGCTCCCCGCGAGGTCGCCACGCTCTCATAGCCGCTGCGCCGCGCCACCAGGATCGCGAGCTCGCGCGCGCAGCTTCCGTCGGTGCGGAAGCGGACCGCGCCGGTGACGCAGGGGAAGCTCTCCGTTCCAAGCAGGCCGGCACGGTCGAGCTGATGGTTGGCGCGCAACGCCTTGGCGATCCCGGCCGCGTCATAGGCGAGCGCCGCCAGCGCGCCGGGCGAACCGCCGACCTTCGTCTCGAACTCGGAGGAGAAGGTGCCGAACGACTTGGGATCGGGCGCCGCGATCCAGGCCCCCTCGAGCGCCTCCAGCGCCGACGGACGGTTGTCGAGCGCCTGCACGGTGCCGAGCAGCTGGATGCCGGTCTCCTTGAGATTGCGCGCTGCCGCGAGCACGGCGTCGCCGCCGCCGGTCGCGAGCACCGCATCGGGCGGCTCGCCGGCGGAGGGCAAGGGCTGGCCGGCGGCGATCGTGATCGCGCGCACGTCGATGCCGAGCTCGCCCTGCAATGCCTGCGCTACCTCGACCGCGGCGGCGCTCCACGGGGTGCCGTCGCCGATCGCCAGCACCGACTTGATCCCACGCGAGCGGGCATAGCGCAGCACCGCGCTGGTCGACTGCCGCGGCGTCAGGCCGAACACATAGGCGCCGCTCGCGGCGACGCTCATGTCGTTGGTGAAAGCGATCACCGGCACCTTCCCCGCCACGACACCCGCCGCGCCGCGCGCCTCCTCGGCGGAGAGCGGGCCGAGCACCATCGCCACGCGGCGCTTCATCGCCTCGGCCGCGGCGCGCGCGGCGCCCTCGGCGGTGCCGCCGGTGTCGAGCAGCTGCATCAGCTTGCCGTCACTTTCGGCAAGCGCGGCCGCGCGGCTCATGCTAAGCCCCAGCGCCGCCCGCTCGCCGGTGAGCGGGAGCAGCAGCGCCACGGGCCGTTTGTCGGGTTTCGGCTTCCGCTCGGCGGCAATCGACGATGAGGGCACGACCAATGACGCCGCTGATCCGACGAGGCCTGATCGCAGAAGCCTCAGAACGTCCCGGCGGTCCACTCGATCTCTCCGCAATTGCGCAAACCGGCGCGCGGCGCCGTCTTATCCTCTTCGTCGGCATCGGCATAGCCGCTTACGTGCTGGCGATGATCTGGACGATCCCGGCGAGCACCGTGTTCAAGAACCGGCCGTGGCGGACCGGGATCGCCGGCACGGTCTGGAACGGCGAGGTCGGCATCGCCGGCGGCAGCGTGCTTTCGTGGCAATGGGCGCCGCTGCGGTCGCTGGTGGGCCTGGGCTTCGCAATCGACTGGAAGGTGACCGGCGCCGACACCGCTCTGGGTGGCCGCGCGCTGCTGAAGCCCGGCCGCACCGTGGTCGATTCGGTGAGCGGCTCGGCCGACGCCTCGCTGCTCCAGGCGCTGCAGCCGAACCTGCCCTTCACCTGCAATTTCGTCGGGCAGGCGGATTTTCCGAGGATCATCGTCAGCGCCTCGGGGGCCATGGCGCAGGGCCGGCTCGTCACCGACCCGGGCTCCTGCCAGACCAAGCAGGGCGGCGCACCGACGGCGGTCCCGTCGCTGCTGCTGACCGCCGAGCATATCGGCGACGAAAGCCGCCTCCGCCTCGCCCCGGCGACGCAGCGGCTGCGCACGCTGATGACGATCACGCTGGGCGAGGACGGCACCGTCGACATCGGCATGACCCGCGAGGGCGCTGCGGCGCTGCCGTTCGTCGGTCTGCCCGGCGGCGCAAGCATCAAGGGCGGGATGTAGGCTGGGTCATGCCGTCGCCGTCGCTGGTTCACCGTCTTCGCGTTGAGACACATGCCGTCTGGCTGGCCGTGCGCGATCCGCGCACGCCCTGGCCGGCGCGGGCGATCGGGCTGCTCGTCGCTGCCTATGCCCTGTCGCCGATCGACCTGATACCCGATTTCATTCCGGTGCTCGGCCTGCTGGACGACGCCATCCTGATCCCGGCGGGCGTCTGGCTCGCGACCCGCTTCATCCCCGCCGCTGTGATGGCCGAGCATCGCGCCGCCGCCGAGGCCGCCGCCGAACGCCCCGCCTCGCGCTGGGGGCTCGTCCTCGTGCTGCTCGCCTGGGCGGCGATCGCGTGGCTGGCGTGGTCGCTGGTGCGGACCTTGTACGACTGAGCCGTCAGGCCAGACCGACGTTCAGGCAAGAAGACGTTCGCTCCCTACCCCGTCACCCGTGACGGTTGGAAACGGGCAAGCGATGATCCAGAACTTCAAATGTCGCCGCTATGCCGCGTGCGCGGCGATCCAATCCTCGACCACCGGTGCGATCTGGCCGCGCCACTTGGAGCCGTTGAAGATGCCGTAATGGCCGACCTTCGGCGCCATGTGGTATTTCTTCTCCTTGGCGGCCAGCTTGGTCGCCAGCGTCAGCGCCGCCCTGGTCTGCCCCAGGCCGGAGATGTCGTCGCGCTCGCCCTCGATCGCGAGCAGGCCGATGTCGGTGATCGCCGCCGGATCGACCCGGCGCCCGCGATGCTCCATCTCGCCTTTCGGCAGCGCATGGCGCTGGAACACCACGTCGATCGTCTGGAGGTAGAACTCCGCCGTCATGTCGCAGACCGAGCGATACTCGTCGTAGAACGCCATCGTCGCCTCGGCGCTGTCGTCGTCGCCCTGCACGAGATGCTTGAACAGCTCCCAATGCGAGATCATGTGGTTGCCGAGGTTCATCGTCATGAACCCGGCGAGCTGCAGGAAGCCCGGATAGACCCGCCGTCCGGCACCCGGATAGAGCAGCGGCACGGTGGCGATGACGTTCTGCTCGAACCAGGCATGCGGCCGCTCGGTCGCCAGCGTGTTGACCGCGGTCGGCGCCTCGCGCGTGTCGATCGGCCCGCCCATCAGCGTCAGCGTGCGCGGGCGGTTGGGGTGCTTGTCGGCGCTCATCAGCGCCGCGGCGGCATAGCAGGGCACCGACGGCTGGCACACGGCGAGCATGTGCGGGCGCGGATCGCCCTCGCGGCCGATGAGCTCCAGGAACTCGACGATGTAGTCGATGTAATCGTCGAGGTCGAAGCGTCCCTCGTCGGTGGGAACCAGCTTCGCGTCGCGCCAGTCGGTGATGTAGACGTCATGCTTCGGCAGCATCCGCTCGACCGTGCCGCGCAGCAGCGTCGCGTAGTGGCCGGACATCGGCGCCACGATCAGCAGCTTGGGTCCGCCCTCGATCCCCTCGCGCGCGAAATGCTTGAGCTGGCCGAACGGCTTCTTGAGAACGACCTCCTCATGAACGGCGACCTGGCGTCCGTCGACCGTCGTGCGGTCGAGCCCGAAGTGCGGCTTGCCGCGCGGCGCCGCAGCATGGGCGAACACCTCCAGCGCCGAGGCGAGCACCGGCCCGCCGCCGAAATAGGCGAACGGGTTTGCCGGATTGTTCAGCAGCCCGGCCGAAAAATTCGCGAACGCGCTCGCCCCCGCAAGCATCGATCGTTGCACTTCATACGCATCATAGAGCATTCGGTATGTTCCCCACCGTGGGTGGAAGCCACGGCCCCGATATGGGTATAGCGTGCCGCAGTTGCGAGACAATGCGGATGACGGGGAAAGCGACGAAGCGAGTTGGGGAACTTTAAAGCCCCTCCCCTTCAGGGGAGGGGTTGGGGTGGGGAGGTGCGGCAGGCTCGTCGCTCGCGGATAGCCCCCACCCCCAACCCCTCCCCTGAAGGGGAGGGGCTTGCAAGCCCACACGCCTCGCTATCCTTCCGAATCCATTGCCGATCGCCCTCACAAGCCCTAGTCCCCGCGCATGGCCGACGCCCCACCCCCGCCGCGCGCCTCGCTCGGCAACCTCGCGCTCGTCTGGCGCTTCACTGCGCGCTATCCCGTCCGCATCCTGCTCGCGCTGATCGCGCTCGTCACCGCCGCCGGCGCGACGCTGTGGGTGCCGCGCACGTTCAAGCAGGTGGTCGACAAGGGCTTCGCCAGCGGCGATTTCGACGCCGCCTCGGTCGCGCCCTATTTCGAGGGGCTGATCGCCGTCGTCGTGGTGCTCGCCCTCTCGACCGCGGTCCGCTTCTACATGGTCTCGTGGCTCGGCGAGCGCACCGTCGCCGACATCCGCGCGGCGGTGCACCGCAACCTGCTCCGCCAGCCGCCCGGCTGGTTCGAGACCAACCGCCCGTCCGAGATCGCCTCGCGCCTCACCGCCGATACCGCGGTCATCGAGCAGATCGTCGGCGGCACCGTGTCGATCGCGCTCCGCAACCTGCTGGTCGGCGTCGGCGGCGTCATCACCCTGTTCGCGCTGGCACCCAAGCTCGCGGTCTATCTGATCATCGGCCTGCCGCTGGTGACGCTGCCGATCATGATCCTCGGCCGCCGCGTGCGCAGCTTCTCCCGGACCAGCCAAGACCGTATCGCCGACATCGGCGCGATGACCGCGGAGACGCTGGGCGCGATGCGGATCGTCCAGGCATTCGGCCAGGAGGATCGCGAGAGCGAGCGTTTCCGCGGCGCGGTCAACCGCGGCTTCCAGGCGGCACGGCGCCGCTTCGCCACCCGCGCGGCGATGACCGCCGCCGTCATCTTCCTGCTGTTCGGCGCGATGACGATGCTGTTGTGGGAGGCGGTGCAGGACGTCGCCAACGGCACCATCTCCGGCGGATCGATCACCGCCTTCGTCATCACCGCCGGGCTGGTCTCGGGCTCGTTCGGCGCGCTGACCGAGGTCTATGGCGACCTGCTGCGCGGATCCGGCGCCGCAGCCCGACTCGCCGAGCTGCTCCGCGTCGAGCCCGAGATCAGCGCGCCGGCCGACCCGGTGCCGCTGCCCGAGCCGGCACGCGGCGCGATCGCCTTCGACCATGTCACCTTCCGCTATCCCACTCGCCCGGAGCTTGCCGCGCTGCACGATTTCTCGCTCGAGGTGAGCCCGGGCGAGACGGTGGCGGTGGTCGGCCCCTCGGGCGCGGGCAAGTCGACGCTGTTCCAGCTCGTCCAGCGATTCTACGATCCCCAGTCGGGCGAGATCCGCGTCGACGGCGTGCCGGTGCACCGGGCCGATCCGGCCGAGGTCCGCGCCCGCATCGCGATGGTGCCGCAGGAAACGGTGATCTTCGCCGCCTCCGCGCGCGACAACCTCCGCTACGGTCGCTGGGATGCGAGCGACGAGGCGATCTGGGCCGCGGCCGAGGCCGCCAACGCCGCCGAGTTCCTGCGCGCGCTCCCCGACGGGCTCGACACCTTCCTCGGCGAGGCCGGCGCGCGCCTGTCCGGCGGCCAGCGCCAGCGCGTCGCGATCGCCCGCGCGCTGCTGCGCGACGCCCCGATCCTGCTGCTCGACGAGGCGACCAGCGCGCTCGATGCCGAGAGCGAGCGGCTGGTCCAGTCCGCGCTGGACCGGCTGATGGCGAACCGCACCACGCTGGTGATCGCCCACCGCCTCGCCACCGTCCGCGCCGCCGGGCGCATCGTCGTGATGGACGCCGGCCGCATCGTCGAGACCGGCACCCACGCCGAGCTGATCGGCGGCGGCGGCCTCTACGCGCGCCTCGCGAGCCTGCAGTTCAGCGAGGCGGCGTAGCCCTAGCTCCTCCCCGGCACGGGGAGGGGGACCGCCGCCGAAGGCGGTGGTGGAGGGGGCCCTCCATGAAACGAATCGCTTGCGGCTGGCCCCCTCCACCATCCGCTAACGCGGATGGTCCCCCTCCCCGTACCGGGGAGGAGCTGAGCTCAACGTGTCGCGTTGTACTTGAGCTGGTCGTCGGTGAGCTGGAACCCCACCAGCGCCTCGAAGGTCGCCTTCAGCACCGCCTGGCGGACGGCGGGGTTGGCGAGCGGGTCCATCGCCGCTTCCTGCTGCCCGGCCTTGCGCCGCTGCACGATCTGGCTGCGCACCTCGGGGGGCAGCGTCGCCGCGGCGCGGTCGACATAGGCGCCGGCGGTGCCGCTTGCGGTCGCGCGCGCCTGCCCCGCATCGAAATGCACGGTGATCTGGCTCACCCGCTTGGCGGTGACGACGGTGCCGCCCTGCACGACCGCGCTGTAGAAGGGCAAGGTCACGTCGCGCGCGCCATCGGTGCGGGTCCGCCGCGCCTGCACGTCGAAGGTGATCGAGGTGTAGATCGGGTCGACCGTATCGTTGCAGGTCGAGCGCACGTTGGTGATGCTCGCCACCACGTCGATCGCGTCGGCGGTGCGTGCCGTCTCCGGGTTGAACAGCGTGACGTCGCCGGTCGCGGCCGGCACGCCCACCGACGGGCAGGCGGTGCGCACCGCGGTGATGCCGCCCGACGGATCGATCTCGCCCCGATTCGAGCAGCCGGCGGCAAGCAGCGCCAGGACGGAGAGGGCAGTGAGGCTGCGGACGTTCACGAATGACCTTTCAAATACGGGCGGGCACGGCCGCAGCCCGCGTGGCTACCAAGCGCCTTCCGCCTGCGCAAGCAATCGCGTAGAGCGGCACGCGATGACCAAGCCCGCGCTCACCCTGCTGATCGCCGCCCCGCGCGGCTTCTGCGCCGGCGTCGACCGCGCCATCCGCATCGTCGAGCTGGCGATCGAGCGCTACGGCGCGCCGGTCTACGTCCGGCACGAGATCGTCCACAACAAGTTCGTCGTCGACAACCTCAAGGCCAAGGGCGCGGTGTTCGTCGAGGAGCTCGACCAGGTGCCGGACGGCGTGCCCGTGGTGTTCTCCGCCCACGGCGTGCCCAAGGTAGTGCCGGCGAGCGCGGCGGAGCGCGGCCTCGAATATCTCGACGCCACCTGCCCGCTGGTCTCCAAGGTCCATCGCCAGGCCGAACGTCTGGTCGCCGCCGGCAAGCACATCCTGTTCGTCGGCCACGCCGGTCATCCCGAGGTGATCGGCACCTTCGGCCAGGTGCCGGAAGGATCGATGACCCTGGTCGAGACCGTCGCCGATGCCGAGGCGCTCGAGCCCGCCGATCCCGACAATCTCGCCTTCCTCACGCAGACCACGCTGTCGGTCGACGATACGGCCGCGGTGGTCGGCGTGTTCACCCGCCGCTTCCCCAGCATCGTCGCGCCGCGCGCCGACGACATCTGCTACGCGACCTCGAACCGCCAGGCCGCGGTCAAGGCGATCGCCGCTACCTGCGAGCTGATGCTGGTGATCGGCGCCCCCAATTCCTCCAACTCGGTCCGCCTGGTCGAGGTCGCCGAGCGCGAGGGCACGCCGGCCAAGCTGATCCAGCGCGCCACCGACCTCGAATGGGACTGGCTGGAGGGCGTGACGACGCTCGGCCTCACCGCCGGCGCCTCCGCACCCGAGCTGCTCGTGCGCGAGCTCGTCGACCGCCTCGCCACCCGCTACGAGGTCGCCGAGCGCGAGGTGGTCACCACGCACGAGGACCTGACCTTCAAGCTGCCGCGGGGATTGCAGGCGGCTTAGGCGGATCGACTCCCGATCCCCCGGGCAGTGCGCCCCTTTTCAATCCTCCCCCGCCAGGGGGAGGTGGCACGCGAAGCGTGACGGAGGGGGAGGAAGCACGCCGAGAGTTGAGTCGCCGTCCTCCCCCTCCGTCGCCTTCGGCGCCACCTCCCCCTGGCGGGGGAGGATTTGGCTCCCTGTTGCATAACCCTCGGCGCGTGACATAAGTTACCGCTAACAAGACGGTAAAGACCGCATCAGGAGGGGGCATCCATGACACCGGCCGAGCTCAGCGTCGTCTTCTTCCTCGAGCTGTTCGTGATCGTCGCCGCGGCGCGCGCGGTCGGCTGGCTCGGCAAGCGCTTCCTCGGCCAGCCGCAGGTGGTCGGCGAGATGATCGCCGGCGTGCTGCTCGGCCCGTCGCTGTTCGGCCTGATCGCGCCGGACCTGCAGGCGCAGCTGTTCCCCAAGGACGCCAAGGGCGTGCTCTACGTCGGCGCCCAGCTCGGCGTCGGCCTCTACATGTTCCTCGTCGGGCTCGGCTTCGACCGGTCGCATTTCCGCAGCAACGTCAGGAGCGCGAGCGCGGTCTCGCTGTCGGGCATGGCGGCGCCGTTCCTGATCGCCGTGCTGCTGGCGCCGTGGCTGATGAGCCTCGGGCTGTTCTCGCCGCGGCTCGGCGCGGCGCAGGCGACATTGTTCATGGGCGCGTGCATCTCGATCACCGCCTTCCCGATGCTGGCGCGCATCATCCACGAGCGCGGGCTGTCGAAGTCGCCGCTCGGCTCGCTGTCGCTGTCGGCGGGAGCGATCGACGACGCAGGCGCCTGGACGGTGCTGGCGGTCGTGCTCGCGACCTTCGGCGCCGGCCCCGGCGTCGCGGTCAAAGCGATCGTCGGCGCGATCCTGTTCGCGGTGCTGGTGCTGGGGTTCGGGCCGAAGCTGCTCGCGCCGCTCGGCGTGGCGGCGGAGAAGGCGAACGGCGTCAGCCAGGGCCTGCTCGCGACCGTGCTGATGCTGTTCCTGCTCGCCGCCTTCGCGATGGACTGGGTCGGGATGCACGCGGTGTTCGGCGGCTTCCTGCTCGGCACGGCGATGCCGCGCGGCGTGCTGACCCGCGAGCTGCGTGCCAAGCTGGAGCCGTTCACGGTGGTCCTGCTGCTGCCGATGTTCTTCACCTTCTCGGGCCTCAACACGCAGCTGAACATGGTCGCGACGCCGTCGCTGCTGCTGGTCGCGCTCGCGATCCTCGCCGCCTCGATCCTCGCCAAGGGCGGCGCGTGCTGGGCGGCGGCGCGGCTGACGGGTCAGGACAATCCCACCGCGCTCGGCATCGGCGCGCTGATGAACGCGCGCGGCCTGATGGAGCTGATCATCATCAACATCGGCCTGCAGCGCGGTCTGATCGGCGTCGAGCTGTTCTCGATGCTGGTGCTGATGGCGGTGGTGACGACGCTGATGGCCTCGCCGCTGTTCGAGGTCGTCTACGGCCGCAAGGCGCGCGAGCGCGGCGAGCTCGGCGCGATCCGTGACGTGCGGGAGGATGGCGCGGTGGCGGCGGCGGCGGGCCAGCCGGCCGGCTGACGGGCGGCTCCGCCTGATGCAGCAGCTCACCATCAGGCCGTACCAGGCGTCCGACTGGCCCGCGATCAATGCCATCCACGACGCCGCGCGGTTGGACGAGCTTCGGCTGAGCGTCGGCCTCCACGCCTTTCGCCCGCTTGCCGAGGTCGCCGAGGACGAGGGCCTCTTCGACGGAGAACTATGGGTCGCGGAGGCGCCGCACGTCGTCGGATTCGTCGCTTTCGACCGCGAGGAGGTGAGCTGGCTGTATGTCGATCCGGCTCACTATGGAAAGGGGGTGGGCAAGCGCCTCCTTCGCCACGCGCTCGCCCGGATTCCCGGGGACGCGACGACTTCGGTGCTTGCCGGCAACGATCCCGCGCTGAATCTCTACCTCGCTGCCGGATTCGAGATCGTCGAGACCAGGTCGGGGCACCTCTCGGGCGCGCCCGATGTTCCCGCTACGGGGCACCTTCTGAAACGCGGCGGCCGCAACTGAACGTGAGCGCGCCGCCATTCTTTGAGAGACGCGCTGCGTTGGAATTTACGAGATCGTTGGTTGGTCGACGTTCCGTTCTGCGGCGAAGTGCCCCTAGAGCCGACATGCAAAATAGGCTCTAACCCGTCCCACCAGCTTGACGGATTCAGGAGTGCCGATGTTCGTGTTAGCAGGGATTGTGCTAGCCGCGATGAGTGCCCGTGGCGTCGAAGTACCTGTAAAGGCTGCTGGCCTTGAAGGTCATTGGGCGTCTGATTGCCAGCCGATCGGCAAGAACGGCAGACACGGCGTAGCCATCCAGATCACCATCAAAGGTGAACGCATGCGGGCGGAAGCTCAGATGTATGCGACCAACGCCTGCCAGACGCCTACATTTAAGCTGTCCTATAGGGGCAGCATAGTGTTCCAACGACTTGCCGATGGCAGCATTGTCTTCGACCATATGGTCAGATCGATCATCTTAACTCCCCAGGCATCAGATGTTGTTATCCAGTACAATATGGAAGGTGATCACGGTTGCGGCCTGCAAGGATGGAAGATTAACGTTCAGAAGTCAGTTGCCGGAAAGACTTGCTACCCGTTCTCGTTCCCAATCGAGGGTACGACTCTTCATGATGTAGCTTGGTTAAATGGCGATGCTTTGCGCTTGGGAGCCTTTCCTATACTCTGGTCTAACACCGTTTCTGCCAAGCGCCCGACGAAACCATCTTCCACAGTATACCACAAGGTGATCGGCAGTTAAGCATCGACTGCTATCGGCTCTGAGAGACAAACTCGTAAACGTCTACTCCTGGGGGGCCTGGCAGCCGCTCCACTTTGCGGGGCTGAGACTGGCAAACAGGAACAGCGTGCCGTTGCTTCCGCGAACTATTCCACCCCGGCGCCGCCGGCCGCGTCGCCCGCCGCCCGATAGACCGCCTTCAGGTTCATGAACTCGTGCAGTCCGAACGGCCCGAGCTCGCGGCCATGCCCCGAACGCTTGATCCCGCCGAACGGCGCCTCCGGAGCCGAGGCGAGCATCTGGTTGATCGCGACCATGCCCGCCGCGATGTCGCGGACGAAGCGCTGCTGCTCGCCGGGCTCGTCGGTCCAGACCGACGATCCCAGACCGAACGGCACCTCATTGGCGATCCGGATCGCCTCGTCGATGTCCGCGGCGCGGAACACCATGGCGATCGGCCCGAACAGTTCTTCGTTCGCGAAGGGGCTGTCCAGCGGCACGTCGGTCAGGATGCCGGCGGTGAGATAGGCGCCCGGCAGGTCGGGCTTCTCGCCCCCGACCAGCAGCTTCGCCCCCAGCCGCTTCGCTTCGTCGAGCTGCCCGAGCACGGTGTCGCGCTGACCGAAGCTCGACAACGGCCCCATGTCGCTCGCCGGGTCCATGGGATCGCCGGCCTTCACCGCCTTCATGGCCGCGCTGAACCTGTCGAGGAACGCATCGTAGATGTCGGCATGGACGATCATCCGCTTTGCGCAGATGCACGACTGCCCGGTGTTCTGGATACGTGCCTTCACCGCCTGGCCGACCGCCTTGTCGAGATCGGCCGAGGGCATCACGATGAACGGATCGGACCCGCCGAGCTCGAGCACCACCTTCTTCAGGTTGCGCCCCGCCTGCTCCGCCACCGCCGCGCCGGCGCCTTCGCTGCCGGTCAGCGTCACCGCCACCACCCGGTCGTCGGCGATGATACGCTCGACCGCGCCCGACTTGATCGCCAGGTTCTGGAACAACCCCTCGGGTCCGCCGGCGGCCAGCACCATCTCCTCCATCAACTCGGCCACGCCCTGGACGATGCTGGCATGCTTCAGCAGCCCGACGTTGCCGGCAAGGATGGTCGGCGCGAGGAAGCGCACCACCTGCCAATAGGGGAAGTTCCACGGCATCACCGCCAGCACCGGTCCCTGCGGCTGCCACTGCGCCTCGGCGGTGCCGCCGTTGGCCAGCCGGAACGTCCGCGGCTCGAGCATCGCCGGGCCGTGCTCGGCATAATGGCGGAAGGCCGCGGCGCATTTCTCCACCTCGGCGACCGCGGAGGCATAGGTCTTGCCCATCTCCTCCGTCGCCGTCCGCGCCAACCGCGCCTTGTCGGCCTCGTACCGGTCGGCGATGCGGGCTAGCAGTTCGGTCCGCACCGAAAGCGGCGTCGTGCGCCACTGCCGGTAAGTATCGGCGGCACGGGCGAGCTTCGCATCGACCTCCTCATCCGTCAGTTCCGCATGGGCCGCGATCTCTTCGCCGGTGGCCGGATTGATGCTCTTGAACATGGCTGGTCCTGGATGGTTGCGGGCTTGGCTGAAGCTGGGCGATGAGCCGGATCGGCCGAGGATGCAACGCCGACCTGCGATCGGAGTTTCCGCTCGCCCGTCGAACCATCCTCGCCGTTGCCAGCCACCGGCGGCACCCGTAAGGCCGGCTGCTGGAATTCCGGCGGGAACCGCCGCTCTCAGGGGGCATGGCTTGGCAGTCTACACGCAGGTTTCGGCGGAAGCACTCACGGCCTTCCTCGCGCGCTACGACGTCGGCGAGCTGGTGTCGGCGAAGGGAATCGCGGAGGGAGTCGAGAACAGCAACTATCTGGTGGACACCACCCGGGCACGCTTCATCCTGACTCTCTACGAAAAGCGCGTCGCAGCCGCCGACCTGCCGTTCTTCTTCGCGCTGCTCGATCATCTCGCCGCGCGCGGCAATCCGGTGCCGCCGGGCATCGCCGACCGCGAGGGCCGGGTGATCCACGAATTGGAAGGGCGACCGGCCTGCCTCATCAGGTTCCTGCCCGGCGTATCGGTCAGCCATCCGACGGCGATCCAGGCGCGCGCGGCGGGCGCGGCGATGGGGCGGATGCACGGCTCGCTCGCCGATTTCGCGCCCGTGCGGCCGAACAGCCTCGGCATCGAGTCCTGGCCCGGCCTGCTCGCGCAATGCGGCCGCTCGCTCGATGAGATCGAACCGGGACTCCACGCGAGGGTCGAGGCGGCGCTCGCCGAGGTCCGTGCGCAGTGGCCCACCGGCCTCGCCACCGCCGCCATCCATGCCGATCTGTTCCCGGACAATGTGCTGATGCTCGGCGACGAGGTGACGGGGCTGATCGACTTCTATTTCGCCTGCACCGACATTCGCGCCTATGACCTTGCCGTGATGCATTCGGCGTGGAGCTTCGACGCGACTGGCGCGCCGCTCGATCCAAGCGTGGGCCATGGACTGGTCGAGGGCTATGCCGCAGCCTTCCCGCTCGCGCCCGAGGAGCGGGCCGCGCTGCCGGTGCTCGCGCGGGGCGCCTGCATCCGCTTCCTGCTGACGCGCGCCTGGGACTGGCTCAACACGCCGGCTGACGCGCTGGTGACGCGCAAGGACCCGCTCGCCTATCGCCGCCGGCTCGACTGGTACGACGCCAACCCCGACGCCTTCGCCGCATGACCGCCCTCCCCCATGTCGAGATCGCCACCGACGGCGCGTGCAAGGGCAATCCCGGCCCCGGCGGCTGGGGCGCGGTGCTGCGCTTCAACGGCAAGGAGAAGGAGTTGTCGGGCGGCGAGCGGCTCACCACCAACAACCGCATGGAGCTGACCGCCGCGATCCGCGGGCTGGAGGCGCTGACCCGGCCGTGCCGCGTCACCCTGTCGACCGACAGCCGCTACGTGATGGACGGCCTCACCAAATGGATCCACGGCTGGCAGCGCAACGGCTGGAGGACCGCCGACAAGAAGCCGGTCAAGAATGCCGAGCTATGGCAGGAACTGCTCGCCGCGGCGAAGCCCCACAAGATCGACTGGATATGGGTGAAGGGCCATGCCGGCCACCCCGACAACGAACGCGCCGACCGGCTGGCGAGCGACGCCGCGCTCGCCGCCGGGGCCGGGTAATTACTCCTCGACCGGCGCGCCCGGGCCGTTCTTGAGGATAGAATCGATGGCGTTCTTGGCCGATGCCTTGCTGGTGTAGCCTTCGGTCCAGAAGATCACTTCGCTGTTGTACTTGAACTTGGCGACATACTCGCCGGCCTTGTTCTGCTCGATCACGAACTTGTGCGCCATCACTCACTCTCCCGAATCACTTGGGCTAACATATGTTAGTAGGGGGCCCGGGAGCTGTCACCGTGCGAAACGATCCGGCGCATAGGGGGCCGGATCGAGCTCCGGTGCCGTCCCGAGCAGCAGCGCGGCGGCAAGCCGGGCCGCGGCGGGTGCGGTCTGGATGCCGAAGCCGCCCTGCCCTGCGCACCAGAAGAAGCCCGGCCGGTCGGGAGCGAAGCCATAGACCGGCCGCCGGTCGGGCGCGAAGCTCCTGAGGCCCGCCCATTTCCGCTCGACCGCGGCGACGCGCCAGTCGACCACCCGCTCGAACCGGTCGACGGCGACGGCAACGTCGATCTCCTCGGGCTGCGCGTCGCAGGGATCGGTGGGAATCTCGTCATGCGGGCTCAACCACAGCCGGCCGCCCGTCTCCGGCTTGAAGTAGAAGCTTCCGCCGATGTGCACGACGAGCGGCAGCGTCATCGACGCCGCCGGATCGGTGCGCAGCTGGGCCATGGTCCGGCGATAGGGCCGGATGCCGAGCGGCCTGGCGCCGCAACGCTCGGCGACCGGATCGGCCCAGGCTCCCGCGGCATCGATCAGGATGCCGGCGGCGACCGGCCCGTCGGCCGTCTCGATCCGCCAATCCACCCCCTGTCGCTCGGCGGCGCGGAGGCCGGCGTTCAGCCGGATCACCGCTCCCGCCTGCCGCGCCCGCGCGAGCGCATCGGCATGGAGCCCGGCGACGTCGATATAGGCGCAGCTCGGCTCGATCACCCCGAGCGCCCATTCCGATCGCAGCCCAGGCACATAGGCAGCGGGATCGACCGGGCGAAGTTCCACACCGCTGCCTTCGAACTCGACGAGCAGAGCGTCGATCGCCGCAGCTTCCTCCGCCCGTCCGATATGGAGCGAGCCGAGTGGCGCCAGATACGGATCGAGCGCCTCGCGCGAGGCGGTGGTGAGCGGCTGGACGGCGGGCCCGCCATAGGTCTCGGACCAGAAGGCGGCCGAACGCCCGGTCGCATGATAGCCCGCGACCTCCTCTTCCTCCAGCACCACCACCGATCCATGCGGTGCCAATTCGGCAGCCAGCGTCGCACCGGCGATCCCCGCGCCGACGATCGCGAAGTCGAACCGGCTCACCGCGATGCCTTCGCCTCGAGAAACAGGTCGATCTCCTCGATCGCGCGGTCGCGCACCGGATCGGCTTCGCGCAGGATCTCGTGCGCCGATTCCTTGCCGAAGCGCACCACGCGCACGTCGGGCAGCTTCTCCGCCACCGCCAGCGCCGCCCGGGCGTCGACCAGGCCGTCCGCCTCGGCGATCAGCATCAGCATCGGCACGTCCATCGTCGCGAGCGCCGGTGAGGCATTGAGCGTCCGGGTCGAGGCGAACGCCTCGATCACCCAGCGCCAGCTCGGCGGGCCGGTGAGCAGCGAACGGTCGTGCTGCTGCCACCACAGCTCGTCGGCATAGCGGTCGGGATCGAAGGTCAGCAGGCTCTGCCGCGTCTCGGTGGTATAGGGCTTCTCGTTCCCCTTCCACGCCGCCCGCGCCGGATTGCCGAGGCTGCCCATCCGCCGCGCCAGCCACTCGCCGAACCGCGGCCCGATCGGTGCGTGGAGGCCGAGCATCGGCGCCACCAGCACCGCCGCGTCGGGCGCAACTGCCCCCTCCGCCAGCGCGCGGAGCAGCAGATGGCCGCCCATCGAATGCCCCATCGCTACCCGTGGCCCCGGGGTATCCGCCGCCCAGTCACGCCAGAAAACGGCGATGTCCTCGATGAACTGCCCGAAGCTCTCGATATGCCCGACATGCGGCCGTTCGGTGAGTCGGCCCGACCCGCCCTGCCCTCGCCAGTCGAACGAGGTCACCCGCCAGCCGCGCTCGTGCCAGTGCGCGAACGTCTCCAGATATTTCTCGAAGATGTCGCCGCGCCCGCCCTGGAACAGGATCGATCCGCGCGGCTCCACGCCCTCGGGCGCGGGCCAGTCGAAGGTGCGCAGCGCATGGCCGTCGGGCGCCATCCAGCGGCCGACGACGGCACCCGCCGGATAGGCGCGGCGGTCGAATGCGGGAGAGGTCATGCCCGCTGGTTACGTTTTGGAAAGCGCGCTCGTCTAGGCAATTACGATTGATGGGGGATTATCTTTCTTTGGCGCTGCTCGGCGCGCTCGCGCTGCTCCTGGTCTCGGCCGGGATCGAGGACGTGCGCACCCGCGAGATCGCCAATTGGAAGAACGCCCTGATCGCGCTGCTCGCGCCCGCCTGGTGGTGGGCGAGCGGGCTGGGAGTTTGGCCGGGCGCCGCGATCCAGCTTGGAGTCGCGCTGCTGGTATTCGTCGTCTTCGTCGGCGCCTTCGCGCTGGGACAGATGGGCGGGGGCGACGTCAAGCTGATCGGCGCGCTGGCGCTGTGGCTGCCGCCGATGCCGCTGATGTGGATGCTGGTGGTGATGTCGCTGGCCGGCGGTGCGCTCACGCTGGTGATGCTGGCCGAGAGATGGTGGCGCCCCGCGGAGCGCCCGCTCGAGATTCCCTATGGGGTCGCGATCGCCATCGCCGGCCTGCTCAGCCTTCACGAACCGATAATTAACCAATTGCGGTGATTGCTTAATCGCGGATCAACCCCGCCGAATCTGGAAAGGCCTGCTCGGCATGGATGGACGGAAGATAGTGCTGCTGGTGGCCGCGTTGCTCGTCGCCGCCGTGACCGCCTTCATGGCGCGCAGCCTGATGCAGGGCGCCGCCACGCCGGTGGCTGCCGCGAACAATGTCGCGCCGAACGCGGACGGCCCCCAGGTGCTCGTCGCCACGCGCGCGCTGCCGGTCGGGACGATTCTCGACGAAAGCTCGATGAAGTTCCAGCCCTGGCCCAAGGAGCTGGTCGAGGGCGCCTATTACCTCAAGGACAAGACGCCCGACCTCAAGGCGCTGCAGGGGACGGTGGTGCGCTTCGCAATTCCCGCGGGCCAGCCGATCACCCAGGGCGCGCTGGTCAAGCCCGGCGACCGCGGCTTCCTCGCCGCCGCGCTGGCACCCGGCATGCGCGCGGTCACCGTGCCCGTGTCGGCGCAGACCTCCGTGGCAGGCTTCATCTTCCCGGGCGACCGCGTCGATCTGATCCTCACCCAGTCGGTGGCGGGCGGCGGCGATGGTTCCCCGCTCAAGACGTCGGAGACGGTGCTGCGCAACCTGCGCGTGCTCGCGACGGATCAGAAGACCGACAAGAGCGTCGACGACAAGGGCAACACCGTCGTCAACACCTATTCGATGGTGACGATCGAGGCGACGCCCAAGATCGCCGAGAAGATTGCCGTGGCGCAGACGCTCGGCTCGCTGTCGCTGTCGCTGCGCTCGATCGCCGACAATGCCGGCGAACTCGAGGAGGCGATCGCGTCCGGCGAGGTCAACGTGCCGGACGGCGACAAGGCCGAGAAGGCGATGCTGGCATCGGTCGCCGCGCGCCCGGTCGACGGCAAGGGCACCTTCTCGACCGGTGCCGACGTGTCGCGCTTCCAGCGCAGCACCGTACCCGGCAAGCCGGTGGAAGCCGGTGGGGCGGGCGGCGCTCCGCAGGTGCTGGCGGCGCCGAGCGGACCGATGGTGCGCGTCGTGCGCGGCAACAATGTCCAGGACGTCGTCATCGGCAGCAGGGTCACGCCGGCTGCGGTTCCGGTTCCGGCACCGCCGCCGGTCCACGCCGGCGGCACGCCTTCGGGGGGGACGAATTAAGATGCATAGGAAAACCTTCCTGCGGCGATCGCTCGCGGCGACGGTGGCTACGGCCCTTGTCGCGGGCACCGCAGCCACCGCACGTCCGGGCCCAGCGGAACGGGCAGGACCGGCCCGAGTCGCCAAGTTCCCGGCCGGCGCCCAGCGCCCGACCACGGAAGTCACGCTGTCGGTCGGTCAGGGCGAACTCGTCAACCTGCCCGCGAGCGTCGCGAGCGTGTGGACGTCGAACCCGGCGGTCGCGGACGTCTTCGTCAACAATCCGCGCCAGATCCATCTCTTCGGCAAGGAGTTCGGCGAGGCGACCGTGTTCGCCACCGCGGCCAACGGTTCGGTGGTCTATGCCACCAACGTCCGCGTCAGCCAGAACATCACCTCGATCGATCGGATGATGAAGCTGGCGATGCCCGACGCCGACGTGAAGGTCACGACGGTCGGCCAGATCGCGGTGCTGACCGGCACCGTCGCCTCGCCCGACGACAGCGCCGAGGCGCAGCGGCTGGTGACGGCGCTGCTCAACCCCGGCGTCAACGTGAACTCACCGGACGCGCAGCTCAAGATCGGCGTGGTGAACCGCCTGCGTACCGCGACGCCGCTGCAGGTCAACCTGCAGGTGCGCATCGCCGAGGTGAGCCGTAGCTTCGTCAAGAATATTGGCGTCAACATGACCACGTTCGACCCGACGGGCGGGTTCAAGTTCGGCATCGGCCAGGGCCGCAAGATCTTCAACCAATATGCTCCCGGCGGACCGCTCGGAGTTGGCGACGAAGCGTCCAACGGCGTCACCTCGGTGATCAAGAGCCCGAACGGCACCTCGCTGTTCGGCAATGGCAAGCTGTTCGGCATGGACGTCCTGGGCGGGCTCGACCTGGGCGAGCAGCTGGGTCAGGTGACCACCCTCGCCAACCCGAACCTCACCGCCCTGTCGGGCGAGACCGCGACCTTCCTCGCCGGTGGCGAGGTTCCGATCCTGATCAGCCAGCCGCTGGGCGGCGTCACGGTCGAATACAAGCAATATGGCGTCAGCCTCGCCTACACGCCGACGGTGCTGAGCGACGGGCGTATCTCGCTGCGCGTCCGGCCGGAAGTGTCGGAGCTGTCGGCCGCGGGCGCGATCGTGGTCGGCAATACGCAGATTCCCGCGATGACCACTCGCCGCACCGAAACGACGGTCGAGCTGGGCTCGGGCGAAAGCCTTGTGATCGGCGGCCTGCTGTCGAACCGGCACGACAACGGTTTCGACAAGACGCCGGGCGTCGGCGACCTGCCGATCCTTGGCGCCCTGTTCCGCTCGAACAGCTTCAAGCGCAATGAATCCGAGCTGGTCATCGTCGTGACGCCGTATCTGGTGAAGCCGGTCAACGCGAACGAGATCGCCCTGCCCACCGACGGCTACAAGGCGCCGACCGACCTCGGCCGCATCTTCATGGGCGAGCTGGCGAGCGGCCAGAGCGGCGCTTCGCGGCCCAAGCCGTCGATGGCGACGCCGTCGGCGCCGTCCCCGTCGATCGGCGCAGTGGCGCCCCTGACCCCGGCACCGGTGGCGCCGCAGCGGCAGGAGACCGCCCCGGCGCCCGAACCGCGCAAGGTCAAGAAGGACGCCGGCGCCATGCCCGGCTTCAGCTTCCGGTGATGGAGATCGAGATGACGATGCCTGGACGTCTGTTGGCCCTTCTCGCGCCGGCGCTGCTGCTCGGCGGATGCGGGGTGGGCAATCGCGACCTCGAATCGGTCCACCAACCGGTGGTATCGCGCGCCGATTACGCGCTCGACCTCGCCGTCTCGGGCGATGGGCTCGCCTCGGGCGAGCGGCAGCGCCTCGCCGGCTGGCTGGCCTCGCTCAACGTCGGCTATGGCGACCGTATCGCGGTCGACGACGGCAGCCAGGACTATGCGGGCGGCGTGCACGCGGCGGTCACGGACGAAGCCGCACATTATGGCCTCCTGGTGAACGACAAGGTGCCGGTGATCGCAGGTCCGCTGACGCCAGGCACGGCGCGCGTGGTCGTCTCACGCATGACCGCCTCGGTTCCGGGCTGTCCCGATCATAGCGGACTGCGCGGTAGCGACCTCAATGCCAACACCTGGTCCAACTACGGCTGCGCGACCAACACCAATCTGGCGGCGATGGTGGCCCGGCCGGAGGATCTGATCCGCGGCCAGCAGGGTGACCCGACCGCCGACACGATGACGACGTACAAGGCCGTGACCACGTTCCGTGCCAAGGCGCCGACGGGTGCCGGCGACGTCAAGCGCGAATCGACGAAGGGCGGAAACTGATGAACGCTCCCTGGAATCCCGCACGCATCGGCAACCGCGATCCCTTCGTCGCCTTCGTCTGCGACGAAACGACCGCCGAGGCGATCCGGCCGATCGCGATCGAAATGGGCTGGCCGCCGGAGAAGGTGAACAAGGGCGGCCTGCGCAACGCCGTGCAGACGCTGTCGGTCACCGCCAGCCCCAACATCCTGTTCGTCGACCTGTCCGAATCGGGCGATCCGCTCAACGACATCAACGCGCTGGCCGAGGTCTGCGAGCCGGGCACGGTGGTGATCGCCGCCGGCCAGGTGAACGACGTCCGCCTCTATCGCGACCTCGTCGCCAGCGGCATCCACGATTATCTGCTGAAGCCGCTCAATCCCGACATGCTGCGGGATAGCCTCGCTCAGGCGCAGGCGATCCTGAACGCCCCTCGCGCCGCCGAGGCGGCATCGGAGCGCCCGCATTGCGGCATCGCGGTGATCGGCGCCCGCGGCGGCGCCGGCGCATCGACCGTCGCGACGTCGCTCGCCTGGCTGCTGAGCAGCAAGAACAGCCGCACCACCGCGCTGCTCGATCTCGACGTGCATTTCGGCACCGGCGCGCTGGCGCTCGACCTCGAGCCGGGCCGCGGTCTCACCGACGCGATCGAGAACCCGAGCCGCATCGACGGGCTGTTCATCGAGCGCGCGATGGTCCGCGCGTCGGACCGGCTCGCCGTGCTCTCCGCCGAGGCGCCGATCCATTCGCCGATCGTCACCGACGGCGCGGCTTTCTACCAGCTCCAGGAGGAGCTGAGGGGCGCGTTCGAGGCGACCGTGGTCGACCTGCCCCGCGCGATGCTGGTCAACCACCCGCATCTCGTCAGCGACCTGCAGATCGCGGTGCTGGTGACCGAGCTGACGCTCGCCTCCGCCCGCGACACGATCCGCCTTCTCGCCTGGTTCAAGTCGAACGCGCCGCACCTCAGGCTGCTGGTCGTCGCCAATCGCGTCCATGCCGCCTCGCAGCTCGAGATCAGCCGGCGGGATTTCGAGAGCTCGATCGAGCGCAAGATCGATTTCACCGTGCCGTTCGAGCCCAAGCAGGCTGCCCAGGCCGCCAAGCTGGGCAAGCCGCTCGCCGAGGCCGCGAAGGGCGTCAAGTCGCTGCAGCCGCTCACCGCACTGGCCGATCAGCTGGCCGGCATGGCCGAAGCCGATGACGACGAAGCTCCCGCAAAGGGCAAGAAGGTGCCGGGCAAGGCGCAGAAGTCGGACAAGAACGGCGGCTCGCTGCTGGGCAAGCTCACCCAGCTGACGGCGAAGCTGCCCAGCAAGGCGCGGAAGTGATCGGGTTTGAACCCTGAGGGGGAGTTGATCGGGTGGAATTGATGCCGCTGATGATGCTCGGGGCCGGCGCGTTCCTGACGCTCGCGGTGCTCGCGATCGCGTTCAGCGGTCCGTCGCCGAGCCGCGTTGCCGCGCGGCGACTGACGAGCATGCGCGAACGTCATTCCGGCGGCAATTCCGCGATCGCGATCGAGGCGCAGGTCCGCAAGATATCCGCCAACCGCGCGACCCGGATGGACGAGACCTTCTCGCGGCTGTTGCCCAATCCGGCGCAGCTCCAGAAGCGCCTCAACATGACCGGCCGCAACTGGACCGTCGGCCGCTATGGCCTGGCGACGCTCACCCTCACCGCCGTCCCCGCGCTGCTGCTCGCGCTGCGTGGCGCGCCGATCCTGCTCGCGCTGTTCATCGGCCTGTTCTTCGGCGTCGGTCTGCCGCACATGGCCGTCGGCTTCCTCATCAAGCGCCGCATCGCCCAGTTCAACGCCAAGTTCCCCGACGCGATCGAGCTGCTGGTGCGCGGCCTGCGCTCGGGCCTACCGATCACCGAGACCATCGGCGTCGTCGGGCAGGAGGTGCCGGGGCCCGTCGGCGAGGAATTCCGCGCGATCGCGGACCGCATGAAGATCGGCCGGACGATGGACGCGGCGCTGCAGGAGACCGCCGACCGGCTCGGCACGCCCGAATTCCAGTTCTTCTGCATCACCATCGCGATCCAGCGCGAGACCGGCGGCAACCTCGCCGAGACGCTGTCCAACCTCGCCGACGTGCTGCGCAAGCGCGCGCAGATGAAGCTCAAGATCAAGGCGATGTCGTCGGAATCGAAGGCGTCCGCCTACATCATCGGCGCGCTGCCGTTCATCGTCTTCGGCCTCATCTGGTACATCAACGGCCGCTATATGCAGAATTTCTTCGTCGACGAACGGCTGATGATCGCCGGCGGCGGCGGGCTCGTCTGGATGGCGATCGGCGCGTTCATCATGCGCAAGATGATCAACTTCGAGATTTGAGAACGGCACCGTGACCCCTCCTCCCCACAGCCCGACCATCATGGGCATCGACGTGATCTGGGCGGCGACCCTGCTCTCGGGCGTCGCTGCGCTGGCAGTCCTGTTCGCGATCTACACCGCCACCACGGTGCGCGACCCGATGGCCAAGCGCGTCAAGGCGCTCAACGACCGGCGCGAGCAGCTGAAGGCCGGCATTACCGCCTCGACGTCGAAGCGCCGCGCCAAGCTCGTCCAGCGCAACGAGACCACCGACCGCATCCGCGCGCTGCTTTCCTCGATGAAGGTGCTGCAGGATTCGCAGATCAAGGACGCACAGCAGAAGCTGCTCCAGGCGGGCATCCGCTCCAAGGACTGGGCGGTCGCGGTGATCTTCGGCCGGCTCGTGCTGCCGATCGTGCTCGGCGGGCCGATGCTCTACTGGGTCTACGGCACCGATGGGTTTGCCGACTGGAGCCCGGTCAAGGCCTATGGCCTGGTCGCCGGCACCTTCATTCTCGCCTACAAGGCGCCCGACCTCTATCTCAAGAACAAGATCGACAAGCGCTCGGCGGCGATCCGCAAGGGCCTGCCCGACGCGCTCGACCTGCTGGTGATCTGCGCCGAGGCGGGCCTGACCGTCGACGCCGCCTTCCATCGCGTCGCCAAGGAACTGGGCCGCGCCTATCCCGAACTGGGCGAGGAATTCTCGCTGACCGCGATCGAGCTGGGCTTCCTCACCGACCGGCGGCAGGCGTTCGAGAATCTCGCGCATCGCGTCAAGCTCGACGCGATCAAGGGTGTCGTCACCACCATGATCCAGACCGAGAAATACGGCACCCCGCTCGCCTCGGCGCTGCGCGTGCTCTCGGCCGAGTTCCGTCACGAACGCATGATGCGCGCCGAGGAAAAGGCGGCGCGCCTGCCGGCAATCATGACGGTGCCGCTGATCCTGTTCATCCTGCCGGTGCTGTTCATCGTGATCCTGGGCCCGGCGGCCTGCTCGATCAGCGACGCGCTGATCGCCAAGTAAGGCGATCGGGGAGATCCGTTCCAACTATAACCCTGTCTCATGATGGGTGACGACGAAGAAAAAGCGGACGTTACCGCGGGGAGCGCCGACTGCACCGCCCTCCCGGATCACGCGGCCAGGCCGCACTCCCGGCCATGCGCCAGCAGGCGATCGCGCAGCGCCTCCCACTCCTCCGGCGACCAGCGGTGGGGCCGTTCGATCGCGACGATCGGATCGAACGCCGTATCGATCCGCTCATAGGGCACCGCTCGGCTGGTCGCGTTGCAGTGGAAGGTGAGCACCGGCGGGGTCGCGGTGCTGCCACCCCCGCCGTCGAGCACCACCGCCAGCCGGTCGCTCGCCAGCCGTACCAGCGTGCCGGCGGGAAAGGCGCCGACCAGCCGGCGGAACGCCAGAAACATGCGCCGGTCGAAATGCCCCTCGACCCCGGTCATCCACTCCAGTGCCTGCGCCGGCGACCAGCTGTCCTTGTAGGGCCGGGCCGAGGTGATCGCGTCATAGACATCGCAGATCGCGGCGATGCGCGCGAAGACGCTGAGCTCTTCGCCCGCCAGCCCCTCCGGATAGCCGGTGCCGTTGAACCGCTCGTGATGGTGAAGGCAGACATCGAGCACGATCGGCGCGTCGCAGCCGCAGCGCTTGAGCAGCGCGTGGCCCAGCGCCGGATGCGTGACGATCGTCGCCCGCTCGTCGTCGGTGAGCGGCCCGGCCTTGTCGAGCACCGCCACCGGCACGCGCGCCTTGCCGATGTCGTGCAGCAGGCCGGCGAGCGCGATCTCGTTGATGAGCGATTCGTCGATGTCGAGCTCGCGCGCCAGCCCGACCATGAAGGCGCACACACCGACCGAATGCACATAGGTATAGTCGTGGCGGGACCTGAGCCGCGTCAGCCCGGTGATCGCGAAGGGATTGCGCAGCATCGAGCTCGCGATCTCCTCCGCCACGTCGGCGAGCGTGTCGAGCGGCAGGCTGCGGCCGAAGCGAACCTCGTCGAATGTCTCGATCAGCGCGGTGCGTGAGCGCTCGACGATCGCCTCGGCCTGCTTGCGTTCGACCGCGAAACTGGTCGGGCGGGTGGAGGGCTTGCGCTTGACCGGACCGCGCTGGCGCGTAGGGCGCGGTTCCTGCTCGCCGCCGAAGCGCGACAGCTCCGGGCGCCAATCGCTCTCGAGCAGAATCTGCTGCGTTGCCGCCGGTCCGCCGGAGGAAACCCTGTCCCCCTTGCGGCGCCTCGGTGTCATTGGTGCCGGCCCGCGTTCCATCCAGCCTCCCCCGCCGTGGACGCGGAGGCTAGCAAGCGATGGATTAAGAAATATCCAATCAGCCGGTGAGGGACGGTAACGGGCGGCCGCCGGCGGCGAGGAGGGAGGAGCCGGCGACCGCCCGCGACGTCACGCCGCCTTGGAACCCGGCGTGCCGCACTTCACGAACTTGCCGCCCAGCCGGCAGCGGGCCGGCGACGCCTTGGCGGTCTTGGCGGGCATCGTTCTTGCCGCCGTCATCGTCTTCGTGGCCTTCACGGTCTTTGCCGCCGCCGTGGGACAGCGCACGAACTTGCCGTGCGCATCGCGGCACGGCGCAGCAAAGGCCGGCGCGCCGGCGAAGAGCATCGCGGACGCGGCGGCAATCAGGAGCGAACGGGTCATCGACAGTCTCCTCGGCCGAGGATCGGCCATGGGGCGGACTATCGGACAGCGCGCATGGCGTGCCGGTGACGGGGCGATGAAAAAGCCGTCATGGAAGGGGATGTTGCCGTGGAGCGGGTAGCGGGAATCGAACCCGCGTATTCAGCTTGGAAGGCTGCTGCACTACCATTGTGCTATACCCGCCCACCGGCAGACGGCGGGAATTAGCCCGCGTCATTGCCGGATTCAACCCGCAAGACCTTTGCATCGCACCGGTCGAGCGAATAGAGAGCGCGACCCATGGCGCGCGTCACCACTCCCAACCGCATCCGCGGCACCCAGGACATCTTCGGCGAGGACCAGCGGCGGTTCGCGCACGTGCTGGAGACGTTCGACCGCGTGCGGCGGCTCTACGGCTTCCAGCGCGTCGAGATTCCGATCTTCGAGGACACGCAGGTCTTCGCCCGCTCGATCGGCGAGACCACCGACGTCGTGTCGAAGGAGATGTATACTTTCGCCGACAAGGGCGGCGATTCGATCACGCTCAGGCCCGAGTTCACCGCCGGCATCTGCCGCGCCTACCTGACCGAGGGTTGGCAGCAGTACGCGCCGCTCAAGCTCGTCGCGTCGGGCCCGGTGTTCCGCTATGAGCGCCCGCAGAAAGGCCGCTACCGGCAATTCCACCAGATCGACGCCGAGGTGATCGGCGCCGCCGAGCCGCAAGCCGACGTCGAGCTGCTCGCCCTCGCCGACCAGCTCCTGCACGAATTGGGCATCGCCGAGGGCGTGACCCTCCAGCTCAACACGCTGGGCGATGCCGAGACGCGCGACGCCTGGCGCACGGCGCTGGTCGCGCATTTCGAGCAGCACCGTGGTGAGCTGTCGGAGGACAGCCTGACTCGGCTGGAGAAGAACCCGCTGCGCATCCTCGACAGCAAGGACCCGCGCGACCGCCCGATCGCGGACGCGGCGCCGGGGATCGACGACTTCCTGACCAGCGAGGCCGGCGCCTTCTTCGAGAGCGTGACCAGCGGTCTCGACGCGGCCGGGGTGAAATGGACCCGCAACGCGCGGCTGGTCCGCGGCCTCGACTATTACCGCCACACCGCCTTCGAGTTCGTCACCGATCGGCTCGGCGCGCAGGGCACGGTGCTGGCCGGCGGCCGCTATGACGGACTGATCGAAAGCCTCGGCGGCCCGGCGACGCCGGGTGTGGGCTGGGCGGCGGGAGTCGAGCGGCTGGCGATGCTGATTGGGGAGCCGACGACACAGGCTGTTGATGCCGTCGTCATTCCACTCGGACCGGCAGCCGAGGCGAGAGCTCAAGGTATCGTAGCCGAGTTGCGTCGCGCGGGAATCGCCGCGGACATGGCATTCCGCGGCAATATGAAGCGTCGGTTGTCCAAAGCAAATGAGCAAGGGGCAGAATTTGCCCTGATCCTCGGTGACGACGAGCTGGCGACCAACAGGATCGTTGTGCGAAACCTCAAGGAAGGACAGCAAGCGACGACCTCAATCGACAATATCGGTAAGGTGCCGCTTTCGCTTCTTTGGCAGATACCTACCGGTGGTCAGGCCGACGCCGCCGCGCATCCTATCGGACGGCTATTGGCGGAGAAGCCAGAATGATCCGTTCCGCCGGGGCGGAGGTATAATGCGCATCCCCGCCGACCGTATCGCGCAGATCGAGGCGCGGCGTGACGAACTGCAGGCGATGATGGCGACCGGCGACCTTCCCGGCGACCGTTTCGTCCAGGTCTCGAAGGAATATGCCGAGCTCGAGCCCGTCGCCCTCGCCGCTGCCGAGGTGCGCCGGCTGCGCGCCGAGGCGGACAGCCTCGCCTTCATGGCGCAGGACGGCGACGACGAGCTGCGCGCGATGGCGGTCGAGGAGCTGCACCTCAACAAGACCGCGCTGGAGGTGGCCGAGCGCAACCTCGCCCTCGCTCTCCTTCCCCGCGACGTCGCCGACGAGCGCGCGGCGATGCTCGAGATCCGCGCCGGCACCGGCGGCGACGAGGCGGCGCTGTTCGCCGGCGACCTGCTGCGCATGTACCAGCGCTATGCCGACCGCCAGGGCTGGAAGGTCGAGCTGATCTCCGCCTCCCCCTCCGAGGCCGGCGGCTACAAGGAGGTGATCGCCTCGGTCGAAGGCAAGGGCGTGTTCGCGAAGTTGAAGTTCGAGAGCGGCGTCCACCGCGTCCAGCGCGTGCCGGTGACCGAGAGCGGCGGCCGCATCCACACCTCCGCCGCCACCGTTGCGGTGCTGCCGGAGGCCGAGGACGTCGACGTCCAGATCGACGACAAGGACCTGCGCGTCGACATCTACCGCTCGTCAGGCGCGGGCGGACAGCACGTCAACACCACCGACTCCGCGATCCGCATCACCCATATCCCGACCGGCATCGTCGTCATCCAGCAGGACGAGCGCAGCCAGCACAAGAACCGCGCCAAGGCGATGAAGGTCCTGCGCACCCGCCTCTACGAGGCCGAGCGCGAGCGGCTCGCCGCCGAGCGCTCGGGCACGCGCCGGGCGATGGTTGGCTCGGGCGACCGTTCCGAGCGCATCCGCACCTACAATTTCCCCCAGGGCCGCGTCACCGACCACCGCATCAACCTCACACTCCACCGCTTGCCGGAGATTCTGGAAGGCGAGATGGACGAGCTGGTCGGCGCCCTCGTCGCCGAGGACGAAGCCGAGCGGCTGGCGAGTTTGGATGGCTGAAGAACAGGATAAGCCCCTCCCCTTCAGGGGAGGGGTTGGGGGTGGGGCGGTGCCCCAAGCGATATCGCCTGAGGATAGGCCCCACCCCAACCCCTCCCCTGAAGGGGAGGGGCTTGCGCGGGAAGCGATCGCCCGCGCCGCCGAGCAATTCACCTTCTCCGAAACCCCTCGCCTCGATGCCGAGCTGCTGATGGCGCACGCCCTCGGCACCACTCGCGACGAGATGCTGCTCCGTGGCCTGATCGACACCCCCGCCCCGCCCGCTTTCGCCGAGCTGGCCGCCCGCCGCGCCGCGCACGAACCCATCGCCTATATCCTCGGCAAGCGCGATTTCTGGACGATCGAGCTTCAGGTCGGCCCCGGCGCCCTCGTACCGCGGGCCGACAGCGAGACGCTGATCGAGGCGGCCGTCGATCACTTCAAGGGAACCCCGGGCCCCGCACGCGTGCTCGACCTCGGCACCGGCCCCGGCACGCTGCTGCTGGCGGCGCTCGCCGAATGGCCGCAGGCGGCCGGCCTCGGCGTCGATTCGTCCTCCCGCGCGCTCACCTGGGCGTGGCGCAACGTCGCCTCGCTCGGGATGAGCGGCCGCGCACGCTTCGTCCTCGGCGATTGGGCGGCGCGAATCGCGGACTCTTTCGATCTAATCCTCGCCAATCCGCCCTATATCGGGACAGCCGAACCCCTTCCCGCCGAGGTGCGCGAGCATGAACCCGCCTCGGCTCTGTTCGCCGGCGCAGACGGGCTCGATGCCTATCGCGCGATCGTACCGCATCTCCCGCGCCTGCTCGCCCCCGGCGGCGTGGCGATCCTCGAGATCGGCTGGACCCAGGCCGACACAGTCACCGCGCTCGTCGAGACGCAGGGCCTCGCCGCCACCCTCCGCCGCGACCTCGCCGGTCATCCGCGGGCTATCCTCGCCGCTTGAAACCGCCGTACCGCGACCCAATATTCCGCTTGGCGATCGGTGCCGCAGCCGCTAAGGCATTTCGCGGGGCAGGCACCTTCGACCAGCTTTTGAAAGCAGAGGCGCTCGCCCAATCAAGTCATGAAGCCGCTGCAGTCCGGCGGCCAATGGCGGGGCGCTGATCCGCCGGATCGTCCGGCGGCGCCCGGGGGGTGTTGTCATGCGCCCGCAATGCCCGTGAACGGGTCTGGCGGGGGCCAGTTGCAAGGACAGGACAGACTAAATTGATCAATAATCGTCAGGCCGGCCGCCGTCGCGGCCGTGGCGGGCAGCGCTCAGGGAATAATCCGGGGCGCCCGGACAACGGCAACCGCATCGACAACCGCGCGCGCGGCAACGCGGCGCAGCTTCTCGAGAAATACAAGAATCTCGCGCGCGACGCGCAGATGAGCGGCGACCGCGTCAACACCGAATATTACCTCCAGTTCGCGGACCATTATTTCCGCGTGCTCAACGAGAGCCGCGCGCGCTTCGAGGAGAACCGCCGCCAGCGCGAGGACGCCGAGGGCGAGGAGGACGAGGAGTTCGGCTTCGAGGGCGAGCCTGCGACCGCGGACGCCTATCAGGGCCAGGATCGCGACAATCGCGAGAATCGTGAGCCGCGCGGCGACCGTGAGAACCGCGGACAGCGCGAGTTCCGTCGCGACCGTGAGCCCCGCGAGGTGCGCGAGCCGCGCAACGGCTATGCCAGCCATGGCAACGGCAACGGCTACGCCAACGGCTTCGATGTCGCTGCCGACGAGCGGGCGCCGGTCGCCGAGGCGCGTCCTGCTCCTACCGCTGCCGCGGACGAGCCGCACGACGAGGCCCCCGCCCCTGCCCCCGAGCGGCCGCGCCGCGGCCGCCCGCGCAAGACGCCGGTCGAGGCCGAGGCAGCGGAGCCCAGCATGTTCGACGTCGACCGCCTGCCGCCGTCGCTGTCGACCGAATCCAACGGCGCGGACGAGCCGGCGGAGGAGCGGCCCCGCCGCACCCGCCGCCGCCGCACCAGCGACGAGGAGGCCACGCCGACGGCGTGACCGGCGACATCGCCAAGTCAAGTAGAGGGCGGGATTCAGCCGAATCCCGCCCTTTTTCTTTTCAGGTCCTCCCCGGCACGGGGAGGGGGACCGCCGAAGGCGGTGGAGGGGGCTCGCCCCAAACGACGTCGCCTGCCGCGCTCCCCCTCCACCAGCTGCGCTGGTCCCCCTCCCCGTGCCGGGGAGGAACTAGGAGTCCCCGTTTTTCCACGCCTGCGCATCCTCGCCCAGGTCGGCCCGTTCGACCTCCTCGTCATGTCCGGTGCCGGAGCTCAGGAACACCAGCCCCATCAACGCCGCCGCCATCAGGACGGTGAAGCCCACCCCCAGCGCGGTCGCGATCGCGACGTGGATCGGGAGCGGCCCGACCCACCACCACAGCACCGCCACCGCCACGCCCGCCGCCACCGCGGCGACCAGCGCCATCCAACCCAGCAGCCGCCGATAACGCGCCCAGGCGAAGGCGGCATAGTCGGGATCGTCGAGGCCGCCCGGAGGTTTCTCCATCGCTTCCCATTGCGCGTGATTCGTGGGACACTCAAGCAGATAGGCTGATTAGGAGAGAAGGCGATGACGATCGCGGCAATCCTGGGCGGCAAGGGGCATGAGGTGGTGTCGGTCAGCGGCGACACGCCGGTCTCCGACGTGGTCGCGCTGCTCGCCGAGCGGCGGATCGGGGCGGTTCCGGTGGTCGACGGCGGCCAGGTCGCCGGCATCTTCTCCGAACGTGACGTGATCCACGCGCTCGCCGCGGAGGGTGCGGGAGCGCTCGACCGACCGGTGCGCGAGCGGATGACGTCGCCCGCGCTGACGGTGCGGCCGGACGAGCCGGTACTCGGCGCGCTGTCGCTGATGACGCGACGCCGCATCCGCCACCTGCCGGTGGTCGACAGCGGCCGCATGGTGGGCTTCGTGTCGATCGGCGACCTAGTCAAATACCGCATCGACCGCATCGAATCCGAGGCCAATGCGATGCGCGAATATATCCAGACGGCTTGATGGGAGTCCCAGCAAACCGCCTCCCCCGTTCGCCCTGAGCTTGTCGAAGGGCCACCCTTTCTTTCTCCACCGCTCGGAGAAGAAGGACGGTGCTTTCGACATGCTCAGCACGAACGGGAATGGATGAATCTCACCGATAGTTGAAGCTGATGCTGATCCGGTCATCCTTCGCCTGGTTCGGCATCACCTCGTGCCGCAGCCAGCTTTCCCACAGGAACACGCTGCCCACGGCCGGCTCGGCATAGACGAAGGTGTCGGGCCGCCCCGGCGCCGCCATCAGCATCGGCAGCCGCGGGTCCTCGAGCTTGAGCGCGCCCGATCCCGGCGGCACCGCGACATAGACCGTGCCCGAGACGACGCTGTGCGGGTGGATATGGCCCGAATGGGTGCCGCCCGGCTTCAGGACGTTGACCCACAGGCTGTCGAGCCTGAGCCGACGCCCGCCCAGCTCGAACCCGCAATCCTTCGCGAATGCCGCGACATGCCGGTTGAGCAGCCGCACCAGATCGTCGAACCGCGGGTCACGCTGCGGCAGATCGTCCAGCGAGGCGTAGCTGGTATAGCCCCGGTAGCCGTGCTCCTTAGACCAGGCGCGTCCCGCACGGTCCTCGGCCGCCAGGTCGCGACAGGCCTCGGCGAGCTCGACGACCAGCGTCTCGTCATCGAGTCGGCCTTCGTAGAAGAAGGTGGGAAACAGCGCCCGCGTGGTCATTCGCCCAGCCTCAGCGCGACGTCGTTCATGAAGCGTGCGTCATCGCCCTTCGCCAGCCACTCCGCCTCGGCGGCGATCGCGCCCAGCAGGTCGGAAAGCGGCTCGATCTCGGTCTTGTGGTAATTGCCCAGGACGTGGCCGGTCACCCGGTCCTTGTGCCCGGGATGACCGATGCCGATGCGCACGCGGCGGAAATCCTCGCCGATATGCTGGATGGTCGAGCGGATGCCGTTGTGCCCAGCCGCACCGCCGCCGCGCTTCACCTTGACCTTCATCGGCGCGAGATCGAGCTCGTCGTAGAAGACGGTGACGTCCGCCGGCGTCAGCTTGTAGAAGTCGAGCGCGGCGCGGATCGATCGGCCGCTCTCGTTCATGAAGGTCGCGGGCTTCAGGAGGATGATCTTCTCCGGCCCGATCCGCCCTTCCTGCACCCAGCCCTGGAACTGCTTCTTCGGCGCGGAGAAACCATGCACCTCGGCGATCGCGTCGGCCGCCATGAAGCCGACGTTGTGGCGGTGCATCGCGTATGCGGGACCCGGATTGCCCAGGCCGGCCCAGAGCTGCATCGTTAAGCCCTCTCCCCTTGGAGCGCATCTGGCCCGGTGATGCCCCCAGCATCACCTAAACAGCGCGGGGCGCTGTTTACCAGATGCGGGTTGGGAGAGGGGGCGGGGTCTCACCGAGACCTTCGCCCGCGGCACCGCCCCTCTCCCAACCCTCTCCCCGGAAGGGAGAGGGCTAGACGCGTTTACTCGCCCTCGGCCTCAGCCTCACCTTCGCCGGTGACTTCGGTCTGGGTCTCGCCCTCGCTCGACTTGAGCGCCGACGGCGCCACGACGGTGGCGATGGTGAAGTCGCGGTCGGTGATTGCGCTCTCCACGCCCTTGGGCAGCGTCACCGCCGAGATGTGGATCGAATCGCCGACCTCGACGCCCTTCAGCGAGATGTGAATCTCGTCAGGGATGTGGGCCGCGTCGCACACCAGCTCGAGTTCGTGGCGCACGACGTTGAGCACGCCGCCGCGCTTGATGCCGGGCGCCTCTTCCTCGTCGGTGAACACCACCGGCACCGCGACGGTGACCTTGGCGTGCTCGGAGATGCGCAGGAAGTCGACGTGGAGCGGACGATCGGTGACCGGATGGAAGTGGACGTCCTTCGGCAGCGTGCGCTCGCCGTTCACCATCACCACCGAGTTCATGAAGTGCCCGGTGTTCAGCGCCTTGACGAGCTCGCGCTCGCTGAGGCTGACGCCGACGGGGTCCTTCTTGTTGCCGTAGATGACGGCGGGCACGCGGCCTTCGCGACGCAGCGCCCGGGAGGCTCCCTTGCCAGCCCGGTCACGCGTCTCGGCCGACAGGGTAAGCGTCTCGCTCATTGTCGTGTTCCGATCTGCGTTAAGTGTTTCATATTCACCGGACAGGCCTCCAGGGATGACCCTGCCACGGCAAGCGGGCGCCCTTAGCGGAGAAGGGAGACGGGTGCAACCTGTCTAAGCCCCTCCCCTTCAGGGGAGGGGTTGGGGTGGGGCCTATCGGCAGGCGATCCGCCTGAGGCACTGCCCCACCCCCAACCCCTCCCCTGAAGGGGAGGGGCTTAGGAAGCTCAATACTTCACCCGCTCCGCCGTCAGGTGATGCGCCTTCAGGTCCGCGATCACGCTCCGGTCCCCGGCGAGATGCCCCGCCCCCACCGCGACGAACACCGTCCCGGGCTGCTTCATCCGCTCGGCGATCCAGCCGGCCCAGCGCGCATTGCGGTCGTAGAGGATCGTCTTCGCCACCTCCGGCGAATCCTTGAGATTGTCGTTGAGCAGCCTGGCGAGCGCATCCGGATCGCCCTTGGCCCAGTCGTCGACCATCTCGCCCATCAGCGGTACCGCCTTGGGCAGCTCGTCGAGCGTCGAGGTGAGGAAGGTCATCTGCGCATCCGGCGACAGCGCATCGAAATAGCCGATCTGCTGCTCGGCGGTCTCGAGGCCGGTGACGGGCTTCCCCGCCGCCTTGGCTGCCTCGGTCAGCACGCTCTCCGGCCCGTTCTTGGGATCGTAGCCCGCCTTCACCAGCGGCACGAGCGACAGGTTGACCGCCGCGAACCACGGATCGAACCGGTCGAAGGCATTGGCCGGCGCCCCGATATCGGTCACTGCCTTGATATAGGCCTCGCGCTTGTCCGCCGGCACACGCTCGGTGAGCGTCGGCTCGCCGGCCGGCGTCATCGCCTTGGCGAGCACGATCTTCTGCATCTCCTCCGGCGCCGGCTGGACCAGCTCCAGCACCAGGCTGTCCGACTTGTCGAACGCCGTCTTCACCGCCTCGTCGAACCAGCTGAGGCCCGGCTTCAGCACATGGACCGTGCCGAACAGATAGATGGTCGTGTCCTCGTCCTTCACCACCCACAGCGCCGGATCGGCATCGGTCGCGGCCGGCTGGGGGGCCGGCGCGGTCTGGCCGCAGGCGGGAAGCGGCAGGCTCGCGAGCAGGATGGCGGCGATCGAGGTCAGGCTGCGCATGGAAACTCCGTAGACTGTATCGCCGGGGTGGGACACGGGAAGCGCGGCCAAGTCAACTGTCCGTCGTCATTCCCGCGAAGGCGGGAATCCATTCTGGCCGGAGCTGGTGGGGCTCACAACCTTCAGCGACAATGGATTCCCGCCTTCGCGGGAATGACGAAGGAGGGAGCTTCATGGTCTGTGACGCACGAGGCTTGCCCTCCGCCCGCCCATCCGGCAGACGCGCGGCCGTGACCGACACACCGCTCTCCTTCCAGCGCATGATCCTGACGCTCCACGACTATTGGGCGGCCAGGGGCTGCGCGATCCTCCAGCCCTATGACATGCGCATGGGCGCCGGCACCTTCCATCCCGCGACGACCTTGCGCGCGCTCGGGCCCGATCCGTGGAACTGCGCCTTCGTCCAGCCCTGCCGCCGCCCGACCGACGGCCGCTACGGCGAGAACCCGAACCGGCTCCAGCATTATTACCAGTATCAGGTGATCCTGAAGCCGAGCCCGCCCGACCTCCAGGAGATGTACCTGGGCTCGCTCGCCGCGATCGGCATCGACTTCGCCCGCCACGACATCCGCTTCGTCGAGGACGACTGGGAATCGCCGACGCTCGGCGCCTGGGGCCTCGGCTGGGAAGTGTGGTGCGACGGGATGGAGGTGACCCAGTTCACCTATTTCCAGCAGATGGGCGGCTTCGACTGCAAGCCGGTCGCGGGCGAGCTCACCTACGGGCTCGAGCGGCTCGCGATGTACATCCAGGACAAGGACAACGTCTACGACCTCGCCTTCAACGATGACGGCGTGTCGTACGGCGACGTGTTCCTGGAGAACGAGAAGCAGATGTCGAAGTGGAACTTCGAGATCGCCGACACCGACGCGCTGTTCGACCTGTTCCGCAAGGCCGCGGCCGAGTGCGAGAACTGCCTGGAGGCCAAGCTCCCCATCCCCGCCTACGAACAGGCGATCGAGGCGAGCCACATCTTCAACCTGCTGAACGCGCGCGGCGTCATCTCGGTCGCCGAGCGCCAGGCCTATATCGGCCGCGTCCGCGACCTGGCGAAGGGCAGCTGCGCGGCGTGGATGGAAAAGAACGGGTGGGCGGCGTGATCTCCCCCCAAGATCCTCCCCGGCACGGGGAGGGGGACCGCGCGAAGCGCGGTGGAGGGGGGCTGCCTACTCTCCAACGGCCCGAAGTCTATGCTGCGAGACGCGCCCGCCGCGAAATGAGCCTGCCGGAAGTCCTCCTCTGGCAACGCCTGAAAGGCGCCCCGCAGGGCATAAGCTTCCGCAAGCAACACCCGATCGGCCCGTATCGCGCCGATTTCTACTGCGCCGCCGCCAAGCTCGTCATCGAGGTCGATGGCATCGCCCACGACATGGGCACCCGACCGGAACGCGATATCGAACGAACGAACCGAATGACCCAAGCCGGCTATCAAATATTGCGCGTCGCCGCCTCTGACGTGCTCCGTGACCCCGACGAGGTCGCCCAGGCGATCGTTTCGCGAGCGGCCCGCCCCCTCCACCGCCCTGCGGGCGGTCCCCCTCCCCGTGCCGGGGAGGATCGAGAGTGACCGACTTCCTCCTCGAACTCCGCTCGGAGGAGATCCCCGCGCGCATGCAGGAGAAGGCGCGCGAGGACCTCGCCCGCCTGTTCGCCGCCGAGCTCGCCAAGTCGGGCCTCGCCGCCGCCGAGACCGTCACCTACGCCACCCCGCGCCGCCTGGCGCTGATCGCGCGCGGCCTGCCGGACGAAACCGCCGCCGTCTCCGAGGAGGTGAAGGGCCCCCGCGCCAATGCCCCCGCACAGGCGCTCGAAGGCTTCCTGCGCAAGACCGGCCTCCGCCGGGACCAGCTCGTCGAGCGGGATGGCGTGCTCTTCGCCGTCATCGACAAGCCCGGCCGCGCCACCGCGGAGCTGCTCGCCGAGGCGATCCCGGCGATCGTCCGCGCCTTTCCCTGGCCCAAGTCGATGCGCTGGGGCGCTGCGTCCCTCTCGACCGAGAGCCTGCGCTGGGTGCGCCCGCTCCAAGGCATCGTCGCGCTGTTCGGCAGCGAGGTGGTGTCGTGCGAGGTCGCCGGCATCGCCAGCGGCGCCGCGACCGTCGGCCACCGCTTCCGCCATCCGGGCGCGATCACGATCGGCTCGGCCGCCGACTATGTCGAGAAGCTGCGCGCCGCCCACGTCGTCGTCGACGGCGCCGAACGCCGCGCGATCATCGCCGAGGGCGCGCGCAAGGCGGCCGCGGCGGCGGGCCTGACGCTGATCGAGGACGAGGGCCTGCTCTACGAGAACGCCGGCCTGACGGAATGGCCGGTCCCCCTGCTCGGCCGCTTCGACGAGGATTTCCTGAGCGTGCCCCCGGAGGTGATCCAGCTCACCGCCCGCGTGAACCAGAAATACTTCGTCTGCTCGGACGCGGCCGGCAAGCTCGCCAACGCCTTCGTCTGCGTCGCCAACATCGACGCGACCGACGGCGGCGCCAAGATCGTCGAGGGCAACCGCAAGGTGCTGGCCGCCCGCCTGTCCGACGCGCGCTTCTTCTACGAGACGGATTTGAAGACCCCGCTCGAGGAGCAGGCGAGGAAGCTCGACAAGATCGTCTTCCATGAGAAGCTGGGGACGGTCGCCGACAAGGTCGATCGCGTCGCGAAACTGGCGCGGTGGCTGGTGGAAGAGGGCATCATAAGCTCCTCCCCGGCACGGGGAGGGGGACCGTCGCAAAGCGACGGTGGAGGGGGCTCTCCTCCTGGTGAATCGCCTGCGGATACCCCCCTCCACCAGCCTGCGGCTGGTCCCCCTCCCCGTGCCGGGGAGGATCGGGAGAGGCTCGCCGACATGGCCGAACGCGCCGCCCGCCTCGCCAAGGCGGACCTCGTCACCGGCATGGTCGGCGAGTTCCCCGAGCTCCAGGGCCTGATGGGCGGCTACTACGCCGCCGCCCAGGGCGAAGACGTGGCTGTCGCCGAGGCGGTCCGCGACCACTACAAGCCGGTCGGCCAGGGCGACGACGTCCCGACCGCGCCGGTGACGGTGGCGGTGTCGCTGGCGGACAAGCTGGATACGATTGCCGGCTTCTTCATGAAAGGATTGAAGCCAACAGGTTCTAAGGATCCGTTCGCCCTTCGACGAGCGGCTCTCGGTGTTCTCGCTCTGATTACGCAACAGTCCCTGCGAGGCAGGCTTGCAGGCTGGCTTGCAGAAGCGCGAAACGGCTTCTTAGCTCAGAATTTCCGCGATGAGCGACCTGAACCTCCAGCTGCGGATACGCTTCGAGGCGAAATCAAGCAGCAGTACGACCGCGTCTTTATGGCTGATTTGCGGGAGTTTATCGCCGACCGCCTCAAGGTCCAGCAACGCGAGGCCGGCGTCCGTCACGACCTGATCGACGCCGTCTTCGCCCTCGGCGGCGAGGACGACCTCGTCCGCCTGCTCGCCCGCGTCCGCGCGCTCCAGTCCTTCATCGCCACGGAGGACGGCGCCAATCTCCTGACGGGCTACCGCCGCGCCGCGAACATCCTCAAGAAGGAGAATTACGCGGGTCATGAGGAGAAACCCCTTTCCTACACCCCCGAACCGGCGGAAAAGGCGCTGATCGAGGCACTCGATTCGGCCGAGCCCAAGGCGAAGGCCGCGGTCGAGGCGGAGGATTTCGAGGGGGCGATGGCGGCACTGGCGACCTTGCGTGCGCCGATCGACGCATTCTTTGATTCGGTCACCGTCAACGATGCCGACCAGGACAAGCGCGCCGCGCGCCTGGCCCTCCTCGCCCGCATGCGCGACGCCGTCCACGCCGTCGCCGACTTCTCCAGGATCGAGGGCTGACACACGCGAAGCTGAGTCAATTTAGTCAAGATTTTTGCCTCCCCAGGCGAGCCTGCCCGCGGAACATCTCGTCTCCGCAGGGCTTGAGAGTCCCGATGGTGCAGCGCACCACGGACAGGAAACAGAGTTCCATCAAGGGGATCAGATGATGGCCACCGCTCCGACCGCCGCCAACGACCAGCGCTATGTCTACCGCTTCGGCGGCGGCGTCTCCGACGGAGGCAAGGGCGACCGCAACCTCCTCGGCGGCAAGGGCGCCAACCTCGCCGAGATGGCGTCGATCGGCCTGCCGGTGCCCCCGGGCTTCACCATCAGCACCGACATGTGCACCCGCTACTACGACGAGGGCGGCATCTTCCCTGACAGCCTCAAGGCCGAGGTCGCGCAGGGCCTCGCCCACATCGAGGCGGTGACGGGGAAGAAGTTCGGCAACGCCAACGACCCGCTGCTGGTCTCCGTCCGCTCGGGCGCCCGCGCCTCGATGCCGGGGATGATGGACACCGTCCTCAACCTCGGCCTCAACGACCTGACCGTTCAGGGTCTCGCCGCCGTCTCCGGCGACCAGCGCTTCGCCTGGGACAGCTACCGCCGCTTCATCCAGATGTATTCCGACGTGGTGCTGGAGCTCGACCACGCCCGCTTCGAGGAAGCGCTGGAGATCGCCAAGGAGGACCGCGGCTACACCCTCGACACCGAGATGACCGCCGCCGACTGGCAGGCGCTGGTCGCCGAGTACAAGGCGCTGGTCGAGGAGCTGTGGAGCAAGCCATTCCCGCAGGACGTCCACGACCAGCTGTGGGGCGCGATCGGCGCGGTGTTCGGCTCCTGGCAGTCGGAGCGCGCCAAGGTCTACCGCCGCCTCAACGACATCCCGGCGAGCTGGGGCACCGCGGTCAACGTCCAGGCGATGGTGTTCGGCAACATGGGCGACACCTCGGCGACGGGCGTGGCCTTCACCCGCGATCCCTCGACCGGCGCCAACGCCTATTACGGCGAGTTCCTGATCAACGCCCAGGGCGAGGACGTCGTCGCCGGCATTCGCACCCCGCAGTACCTGACCAAGGCCGCGCGCGAGGCGGCGGGCGCCAAGCCGCTGTCGATGGAAGAGGCGCTGCCCGAGACCTATGCCGAGCTGGCCAAGGTCTTCGACCTGCTCGAGCGCCACTATCGCGACATGCAGGACATCGAGTTCACGGTGCAGCAGGGCAAGCTCTGGATGCTCCAGACCCGCTCGGGCAAGCGCACCGCCAAGGCCGCGCTCAAGATCGCGGTCGACATGGCGAGCGAGGGGCTGATCACCAAGGAGGAAGCGATCCTCCGCGTCGACCCCGCCGCGCTCGACCAGCTGCTCCACCCGACGCTCGATCCCGCCGCACCGCGCGACGTGCTGACCAAGGGCCTCCCCGCCTCCCCGGGCGCCGCATCGGGCAAGGTGGTGTTCGACGCCGACGCCGCCGAGAAGGCGGCCGCGGCCGGCGAGAGCGTGATCCTGGTCCGCGTCGAGACCAGCCCGGAGGACATCCACGGCATGCACGCCGCCAAGGGCATCCTGACCGCACGCGGCGGCATGACCAGTCACGCCGCCGTGGTGGCGCGCGGCATGGGCCGCCCCTGCGTGTCGGGCGCCGGCACCCTGTCGATCAAGGCCTCCGAAGGCGTGATGCGCGTCGGCCAGCGCGAGGTCCGCGCGGGCGAGGTCATTACCATCGACGGCACCACCGGCGAGGTGATGGTGGGCGAGGTGCCGACAATCCAGCCCGAGCTCGCCGGCGACTTCGGCACGCTGATGGTGTGGGCCGACGGCGTCCGCCGCCTCAAGGTCCGCACCAACGCGGAAACGCCGCTCGACTGCCGCACCGCGCGCGAGTTCGGCGCCGAGGGCATCGGCCTGTGCCGCACCGAGCACATGTTCTTCGATGCCGCCCGCATCACCGCGGTCCGCCAGATGATCCTGGCGTCGGACGAGGCCGGCCGCCGCGCCGCGCTCGACAAGCTGCTGCCCGAGCAGCGCGCCGACTTCGCCGAGATCTTCCGGGTGATGGCCGGCCTCCCCTGCACTATCCGCCTGCTCGACCCGCCGCTGCACGAGTTCCTGCCGCACGAGGAAAGCGAGTTCGCCGAGGTCGCGGAAAGCTCGGGCGTCGACATCGAGACGCTGAAGCGCCGCGCCGCCGAGCTCCACGAGTTCAACCCGATGCTCGGCCACCGCGGCTGCCGGCTGGGGGTGACCTTCCCCGAGATCTACGAGATGCAGGCCCGCGCGATCTTCGAGGCGGCGGTGAGCCTCGATGAGGCGCCGGTGCCGGAGATCATGATCCCGCTGGTCGCCACCGCCCGCGAGCTGGAGCTGATGAAGGCGGTCGTGGACAAGGCCGCCGAGGCGGTGTTCGCCGAGACCGGCAAGCGCGTCGACTATCTGGTCGGCACGATGATCGAGCTGCCTCGCGCCGCGCTCAAGGCCGGCGAGATCGCCGAGGTCGGCGAGTTCTTCTCGTTCGGCACCAACGACCTGACCCAGACCACGCTGGGCGTGAGCCGCGACGACGCCGGCCGCTTCCTCACCGCCTATGTCGAGCAGGGCATCTACGCCAAGGACCCGTTCGTCAGCCTCGACGTCGAGGGCGTCGGCGAGCTGGTGAGGATCGCCGCCGAACGCGGCCGCGCGGCGCGCGACGGCCTCAAGCTCGGCATCTGCGGCGAGCATGGCGGCGACCCGGCGAGCATCGCCTTCTGCGAGGTGGTCGGCCTGGATTACGTCTCGGCGTCGCCCTACCGCGTGCCCATCGCCCGCCTGGCGGCGGCGCAGGCGGCGCTTGGGAAGGAGGGCTGACGGTCCTTTTAATCCTCCCCCGCCAGGGGGAGGTGGCACGCGCAGCGTGACGGAGGGGGAGGAAGCACACCGATAGTTTGTCGCCGTCCTCCCCCTCCGTCAGCCTATGGCTGACACCTCCCCCTGGCGGGGGAGGATTTGAATGGCGACCCGGCCTGGACCAACCCCGGGAGTATCACCCCCAGCGCCGACCGTGCTCCTCGTCGCGCCCTTCGCGCAGCATCGCCGCCTGGGCGCGCCAGTCCTCCCGCCCAATGGTGCCGGGCTCGAGCCCCAGCCGCCGTTCGAGCTCGGCCTCGTCCTCGACGCTCATCGTCTCGACCTGCTCATAGGTCTTGATGCCCTCGGCGTTGATCGCCTTCTCCCGCACCTCGTCGATGCCGCGGATGCGCGAGAGATTGTCGCGGCCCCAGCCGAACCAGCCCCGCCGCGCCGGCCGGGTATCGGCGCCTTCGACGATCTGGGCGGTGACCGGCGCCGCCCTGGCCAGCCGGTCGCGTTCGGCCTCGGCGGCGGCGATGCGGGCTTCGGCCTCCTTGCGGTAGACAGCATGATCGACCTCGGCCTGCCGCAACCGCTCGCGCCACTTGCGCCCGCCGGGGTGCGACGCGAGCCCGAACAGCCAGCCCGCGATCAGGCACAGCGCGAGCACCGCATATTGGGTCGGCGTGGTGAAGATCATATGCGCCTCCTGTTACGGAGGCCCAACGATGTGGAAGCAGGATGCGTTCCGTACCCTTTCAATCCTCCCCCGCCAGGGGGAGGTGGCGCCGAAGGCGACGGAGGGGGAGGACGGCGACCCGCTATCGATGTGCTTCCTCCCCCTCCGTCACGCTTCGCGTGCCACCTCCCCCTGGCGGGGGAGGATCGAAAGGTGTGACCTCCTTGCAATGTAGGATTTCGCCTGCTTGGCTCCCGAGGGTCCGGCGCCGTTGCGGCATCGGCCTGCTCTTTGAGTCCGTCAATCCCGTCCAAGCCGCGCTCTCGTCGCGTCCGATTAGCATCCGCGTCGCGCACCAGTCGCGTGGGTGTCGCGTGGGTGTCGCGTGGGTGTCGCGTTTCAGTCACCCCCCTCTCGCGACGGGGCTGTATTGGCTCGCGCACATGTCCCGCGAGTCAATTTAGTCAACATTTTCTGATCGATCCCGAGCGAGCGCGCACCGATCGCCGCAAGGGCGCGGGCCTGCTTTCTCATTTACGGATGATGGTGGAAGGGGCTGGATTCGAACCAGCGTACACTTGCGTGGGCAGATTTACAGTCTGCTGCCTTTAACCACTCGGCCACCCTTCCACGGGGTGCTCTTGTCGAGGCGAGGGGCGCCCAATGCCGAACGTGTTGCGCCATGTCAACGCGTGTTCGACTTTGCGGGCGAGCGGCCTTGTCAGCAGGGGCGCCGGTCAATAGCACCGCGACCATCCAAACGATCGAAGGGGGGATAACGATGCGCCTTGCCCATGCTCTCGCCGCCGTCTCGCTGATCGCGCTCGCCGCGCCCGCGCCGGCCGAGACCGACCGCACCCAGGTCGCCCGCATCATCGACGAAGGCACCAACCAGTCGGAGGTGGCGCGCACCGCCGAATATCTCTCCGACTTCATCGGCCCGCGCCTCACCAACTCGCCGAACATGCGCAAGGCGGAGGAATGGACCCAAGCCAAGTTCCGCGAATGGGGCCTGCGCAACGTCCACAAGGAAGGCTTCGATTTCGGCCGCGGCTGGTGGATCGAGAGCTCCTCGGTGCGGATGGTGACTCCCCGCCCGATCCAGCTCACCGCGATCCCGATCGCCTGGACGCCGCCGACCAACGGCACCATCTCGGCGCCGGTGATCGTCGCACCGATGAGCGCCGAGCGCCATTTCGACGCCTGGCGCGGCAAGCTCCAGGGCAAGATCGTACTGATCTCGCTTCCCACCGATGGCTCGGAGCCCGACAAGCCGGCCTTCCAGCGGCTGGGCAACGACGACTTCGCCAAGCTCGATCAGTTCAAGCAGCCGCGCTACGATCCCGATGCCACCGACCGGCGCATCAAGCGCTTCGAGTTCGCCAAGAAGCTCGGCGCCTTCCTGAAGGCCGAGGGCGCCGTCGCCTATGCGACCGAGAGCTACCGCGACGGCAAGCTGGTCCATGGCGAAGGCTATCTCTACGGCGTCGGCGACACCATGCCGCTGCCCGGCGTGCAGATCGCCGCCGAGGACTATCGCCGCCTCGCCCGCATCGCCAAGGTCGGTCCCGCCCCGGTGCTCGAGATCAACAGCAACGTCCATTTCGACGACAGCGACACCCAGGCCTACAACGTCTTCGCCGACATCCCCGGCACCGATCCCAAGGCCGGCTACGTCATGGCCGGCGCGCATCTCGACTCATGGGTCGCCGGCGACGGCGCGGCCGACAACGGCGCCGGCAGCGCGATGATCATGGAGGCGGCGCGCATCCTCTCCGCGATGGGGGTGAAGCCGAAGCGCACGATCCGCTTCGCGCTCTGGGCCGGCGAGGAACAGGGGCTGCTCGGCTCGATGGCGTTCGTCGAGAAACACCTCGCGACGCGCGGCAGCGGCGCCGACACCAGCAGCGGCATCGGCCGGATGATGGGCTGGACCAACCGCTGGCCGATCACCCCGCAGCCGGGCTACGGCGACCTCGCCGCCTATTTCAACATCGACAACGGCTCGGGCCGGCTGCGCGGCATCTATGCCGAGAACAATCCGGCGGTGGTGCCGATCTTCAAGGACTGGCTCGCCCCGTTCGCCTCGATGGGCGCGACGCAGGTGGCCATCTCCAAGACCGGCGGCACCGACCATGTCTTCATGCAGGCGGTCGGCGTGCCGGGCTTCCAGTTCATCCAGGACCCGCTGGACTATGGCAGCCGGGTGCATCATTCGTCGGTCGACACCTTCGACCATCTGAAGGCCGACGACATGCGCCAGGGCTCGATCGTGCTCGCCGCCTTCCTGCTGAACGCCGCCAATATGGAGAAGCCCCTGCCCCGCGCGGTGCCGCAGCAGCCCAAGGTCACCGATCCCTTCGCCTATCCCGATCCGGACGAGGACCGGTGAGCCGGCGCGGACACAGGCCCAGCCAGGCACCGGCGTCACGGCCCCGCTTCTGGGGCCGCCACCCGGTGATCGCCGCGCTCGCCAATCCGGAGCGGACCGTGCGCCGCATCTGGGGCACCCGCGAGGCGCTGGCGGCGCTGGGGCCGTTGCCGAACACGATTCCGGTCACCTTCGCCGACGCCGCCGACCTCGGCCGGCTGGTGCCGTCGGACGCGCCTCACCAGGGGCTGGTGGCGGAAGTCGATCCGCTCGAGGACATCTGGCTCGGCGACCTCTTGGAGCAGGGCGCCGGCGACCGCCGTCCGCTGCTGGTGCTCGATCAGGTGACGGACCCGCACAATGTCGGCGCGGTGCTGCGCTCGGCGGCGGCGTTCGACGCGCTCGGCATCGTCACCCAGGACCGCCACGCTCCGCCCGAGTCCGGCGCGCTGGCGCGCTCGGCCTCGGGCGCGCTGGAGACGGTGCCGTGGGTGCGCGTCGTCAACCTCGCCCGCGCGCTCGAGGAGATCGCCGAGGCAAGCTACTGGCGGATCGGCCTCACCGGCGCCGGATCGGTGACCCTGGCCGAGGCGCTGGGACCGCCCAAGGTGTGCCTGGTGCTCGGCGCCGAGGGCGAAGGCATGCGCCAGAACACCGAGGCGCATTGCGACCAGCTTGCGCGGCTGCCGATCTCGCCTAAGGTCGAAAGCCTGAACGTATCGAATGCCGCCGCGATCGCCCTCTATGCGGTGGCGACCTCCGCGGCGGCCTGAACAGGGGTAACCGCATATGTTGGCTCGTCTCAGAAGCCTGTCGCTCGCGCTCGCCGCGCCGCTGATCCTGTGGGGCTGCGTGCTGACGCCGGGCAAGTTCGTGTCGACGCTCGACATCCGCGCCGACCGCAGCTTCGCCTTCACCTATGTCGGCGAGGTCTATGCCGTCGACATGGGCAAGGAGTTCACCAAGGGGCTCAAGGACAGCGACACCGACAAGACGTCGACCGATGCGACCGGCGATGAGGCATCCGCGAAAGCGATCGCGGCGCAGGATGTGAAGGGCGACGACGCGAAGGACGGCGAGGACAGCGAGGCCAAGAACAGGGCGATCGCCGAGGCGCTGTCCAAGGAGGCGGGCTTCCGCAAGGTCCAGTATGTCGGGAACGGCAAGTTCGAGATCGACTATGCCGCCTCGGGCAAGCTCACCTATCCCTTCCTCTTCCCGTTCAGCAGCGATGCCGAGGTGATCTTCCCCTTCGTGATGGTCGAGCTGCGCGGGGCCGACCGCATCCGGGTCAAGGCGCCGGCGTTCGGGGCGGATTCGTCGAAGAGCAGCATGTCGGACGCTGGTAAGGCCGCGAACAAGGTCGACGGAACCTTCACGCTCACCACCGATGCCGAGATCGTCAGCCAGAACAACGAAAGCGGCGCCACGACGGCAGGCGGGAAGAAGACGATCAGCTGGCGCGCGACGCCGACGACCAAGGATACGCCGATGGCGGTGCTGAAGGTGGCGCCTTTGGCGCCTTGATCCCGGTTCACGCGAAGGCGCGAAGAAGAAGAAAGAGAGTTTGTTCACGCAGAGGCGCGGAGAGCGCAGAGATAGGTGCCTGTCGGCAATCTCGGCCGCGTCAGTGGCCTTCTTCGGACGATAAGGTCTCGCTGACGCGAGATGATTGCCGCTGGCTAGACATCTCTGCGTCCTCTGCGCCTCTGCGTGAACCAATTAGCGGGACGGTCAGTCCTCCGCCGCAATCCTCACCCTCAGACCATCCAGCGCCACGGTGAACTCGATCTGGCATCCGAGACGCGAGGTCTCGTCGCGGTCGCTCGACGAATCGAGCAGATCATTCTCGTCCTCGCTCATCGGCGGGAGTTTGGCGGCAAATTCCGGATCGACATGGACGTGGCAGGTGGCGCACGAGCAGCAGCCGCCGCACAGCGCGAGGAGCTCGTCGAATCCGTTGTCGCGGATCACTTCCATCACCGACAGGCCGGCCTCGCCCTCGACCGCGCGCTCCTGTCCGTCGCGGGTGGTGACGATCAATGTCGGCATGGCTATCTCCTGACGTTCGCCTGTCCCATGCCGTGCACGTCAACCGAATTCAAGGAATCCCATGGGCCTATCCGCCGAACAGCTCCGCATCTCGATCGACGCGCTGGCTTCCATCGAACCGGCGTTCGCCGTCGCGCTGCAACGCGCCGGCTATCCGGAGCCCCGCATCCGCGCGCGTGGCTATGAGACGCTGCTTCGGACCATCGTCGGCCAGCAGGTGAGCGTCGCCGCGGCGCAATCGATCTGGGCTAGGATGGAAGCGACGCTCGGCGATCTCACCGATCCGGCGAACGTCGCCAAAGCCTCCGACGAGATGCTACGTGCCAGCGGCCTCTCACGGCAGAAGGCAAGCTATGCCCGCAGCCTCGCCGAGGAGGTCGCCGGCGGCCGGCTCGACCTTGCGAACCTCCCGGAGGACGACGAGGAGGCGATCGCGGCGCTGACCGGCATCAAGGGCATCGGCCGCTGGTCGGCCGAAATCTACCTGCTGTTCGCCGAGGGGAGGCCCGATGTGTGGCCCGCCGGCGACCTGGCGGTGCAGGTCGAGGTCGGGCGGCTGCTCGGCCATGCCGAACGGCCCAGCGAGAAGGCTGTGCGTGCCCTCGCCGAGCCATGGCGGCCGCACCGCGGCGCGGCCGCGATCATGGCCTGGCACCACTACAAGATCGAGGTGATCTGACGCCGCTCAGGTGAAGGGCGACGGCGGCATTGCGGGAATCGGATCGTGATCGATGCGCCAGCCGTGCTGATCCTTGATCATCCGGGCGTGGCACCCGCGGCACACCGACCGCAAGGCATCGGGATAGTGGACCGCAGCCCCGCGGCTGCGGCGATGCACGCCGAACAGGCACAAGACACGCTGCATCAGATGCATGGCCATTCTCCTCCGTACGCGACGGCAGCCCCTGGCCGATGCCGGTCCATACCACCGATCGCATTGCGATGCACATGGACGCGCGACATGGTTGCGTGAGGGAATCGCACCCTCCTATAGCTTTGTTCCATGTCCGAAGATCTGTTCGCCGCGCCCATCCCCTCCTCCAACGACTACGACGCATCGTCGATCGAGGTCCTCGAAGGGCTGGAGCCGGTCCGGCGCCGTCCGGGCATGTACATCGGCGGCACCGACGAACGCGCGCTCCACCACCTCGCGGCCGAGGTCCTCGACAATGCGATGGACGAAGCGGTGGCCGGGCACGCCACACGGATCGAAGTGACGCTGGAGCCCGGCAACCGTCTCACCATCGTCGACAATGGGAGAGGTATACCCGTCGATCCCCACCCGAAGTTCAAAGACAAGTCCGCTCTGGAGGTGATCCTCTCGACGCTCCATTCCGGCGGCAAGTTCAACGGCAAGGCCTATGCGACCTCGGGCGGCCTGCACGGCGTCGGCGTCAGCGTGGTCAACGCGCTGAGCAAGGACACGGTGATCGAGGTCGCCCGCGACCGGCAACTCTATCGCCAGAGCTTCTCGCGCGGCGTGACGCTGGGGCCGCTCGAGCATGTCGGCGGCACCCCCAACCGGCGCGGCACCAGCGTCGCCTTCACCCCCGACGACGAGATCTTCGGGCCGGAGATGCACTTCAAGCCGGCGCGGCTCTACAAGCTCGCCCGCTCCAAGGCCTATCTGTTCGCCGGCGTCGAGATCCGCTGGAAATGCGATCCCTCGATCATCACCGACGACACGCCGCCCGAGGCGGTGTTCCAGTTCCCCGGCGGCCTCGGCGACCATCTGCGCGAGCAGCTCGCCGGACGGGAGTGCGCGACCGCGGACTTCTTCGCGGGGCGGCAGGATTTCCCCGACGAGCAGGGCCGCGTCGAATGGGCGGTGGCGTGGCCCTTGTGGTCCGACGGCAGCTACAGCTGGTACTGCAACACCATTCCCACGCCCGACGGCGGTACCCATGAGCAGGGCCTGCGCCAGGCGCTCACCCGCGGCCTGCGTGCGTTCGGCGACCTCGTCGGGCAGAAGAAGGCAAAGGACATCACCGCCGACGACGTGATGACCGGATCGGAGCTGATGCTCTCGGTCTTCATCCGCGACCCGCAGTTCCAGAGCCAGACCAAGGACCGCCTCACCTCGCCCGAGGCGACCGCGCTGGTCGAGCGCGCGGTGCGCGACCATTTCGACCATTTCCTCGCCGACAACATGGAGCGCGGCCGCGCGCTGCTCGGCTACGTCCTCGAGCGGATGGACGAGCGCCTGCGCCGCAAGGCCGAGCGCGAGGTCAAGCGCAAGACCGCCACCTCGGGCCGCAAGCTCCGCCTCCCCGGCAAGCTCACCGACTGCGCCGCCGACAGCCCGGAGGGGACCGAGCTGTTCATCGTCGAGGGCGATTCGGCCGGCGGCTCGGCCAAGCAGGCGCGCGACCGCAAGACGCAGGCGATCCTGCCGATCCGGGGCAAGATCCTGAACGTCGCCTCCGCCACCTCGGCCAAGATCCTGGCCAACCAGGAGATCGCCGACCTGATCCAGGCGCTGGGCTGCGGCACGCGGAAGGACTGCGTCCCCGACAACCTGCGCTACGAGCGCATCGTCATCATGACCGACGCCGACGTCGACGGGGCGCACATCGCCACGCTGCTGATGACCTTCTTCTTCCAGGAGATGCCGGAGCTGGTACGGCGCGGGCACCTCTATCTCGCCCAGCCGCCACTTTTCCGCCTGACGGTGGGATCGAAGTCGATCTATGCCCGCGACGACGCCCACCGCGCCGAGATCGAGGCGAACGAGTTCAAGGGCAAGAAGGTCGAGGTGTCGCGCTTCAAGGGGCTGGGCGAGATGAACCCGCAGCAGCTCAAGGAAACGACGATGGACCCGGCGACGCGCCAGCTCCTCCGCATCACGCTGCCGCAGGAATATGAGGAGCGCGCCGGGGTGAAGGACCTGGTCGACCGGCTGATGGGCAACAACCCGGCGCACCGCTTCGCCTTCATCCAGGAGAACGCCGCGCGGCTGGAGGAAGAGGCGATCGACGCCTGACGCACGGCGGTCCTTGCCCTACGGAGATTTGTGTATTATTCGAGTAATACACAATCCTTGGGGGGAATGCCGTGATGCGATCCTTGCTGCTCAGCCTGCCCGCGCTCCTCCTTTGCGCGCCGGCGACCGCACAGACTGCTCCGGCGCAGGCACCGGCTGCCGTACCGGTGCAGGCGGCACCCGAATTCAGGGCGCGGGTGAACGAGCTGGCGGAGATCCTGTCCGGCAAGGGCAATTACGACGCCTATTTCGCTCCGGCCTTCCGCGCCCAGGTGCCGAAGGAGAAGTTCAATCAGATCGTCGCGCAGCTGCTCGTCGCCAACGGTCCCTATTCCGATCTCCAGCATCTCGAGGCCGCTACGCCCTGGTCGGGCACGGTCACGGTCGAATATCGCGACGCGCTGGCGACCGCCCGGATCGCGGTCGACCCGAATGCGCCGCACCAGGTCACCGGCCTGCTGATCAACGGCGTCACCGCGCGCGAGAAGACGCTCGACGAGGTCGCCGCGGCGGTGAAGGGGCTGCATGGCGCATCGGGGCTCGCGCTGGCCAGGCTCGGCGCCGGCGCGCCGCAGATGCTGGTCGAGCACAACGCCGACCGGCTGTTCGCGATCGGATCCGAGTTCAAGCTGGTGATCCTGGCCGAGCTGATCCGCGCCACCAATGCGGGCGAGCGCAAGTGGGACGACCTCGTCACCCTCGACGGCGCGCCGCTGCCCGGCGGAGGCTATGCGCAGAAGCCGGCCGGGACGCAGGTCTCGCTGCGCGAGCTCGCCACGCAGATGATCTCGGTGAGCGACAACAGCGCGACCGACGTCCTGCTGAAGGCGCTGGGCCGCGAGAAGGTGGAGGCGATGATGCCGGTGGTAGGCATCAAGGACCCGGCGCGCAACCGGCCCTTCCTGGCTACGGCCGAGCTGTTCAAGCTGAAGGGCGTCGGCGGCGGTGCGCTCGCCCGGCGCTATCTGGCGCTCGACGAGGCTGGCAGGCGCAAGCTGCTCGCAGGCGAGGTTGCCGCCACGCCGCTCAGCGCGGTCGATCCGATGCTGTTCAAGGACGGCAAGCCGGTGATGATCGATCAGCTCGAATGGTTCGAATCGCCCGCCGACCTGGTGCGCGTGATGGACTGGATCCGGCGCAATACCGAGGCACCGAAAGGTGCCGACGCGCGGGCGGTGCTCTCGAAGAACGCCGGCATCCCGCCGCTGGCTGCGGGCAAATGGCAATATGTCGGCTACAAGGGTGGTTCGGAGCCCGGCGTGATGGCGATGACGCTGCTGCTCCAGGCGCGGAACGGCGACTGGTACGTGCTGACCGGGAGCTGGAACGATCCGGCCCGCGACGTCGAGACCGGCCGCTTCGCCGGACTGATCGGCAAGGCGGCGGAACTGGCGGCACCCGCTCCCTAGCAGCGCAGCCCGGCTCATCGCGTCGCCGGACTGTACCGGATCGCCGCGGTCCCCTTCGCCCGCACCGGCAGGAACAGCCCCTGCCCGGTGACCCTGATCTCGCCGTTGCTCACATCCGAGACATTGGCCGACAGCAGGAAGTCGCCCTCGCGCCGCCCGGCGATCGCCTTGCGCGCCGCCGTCAGCACCCGCTGATAATCCGGCGCGAAATCATGCGTCAGCGATTCGCGGATCTCGGCGAGCACGCCGGGATCGAGGAACAGCTGGATCAGCATGTCCACCGCCTGCCGGTCGGTCTCTCCCGCGATGCTGAGGTCGCGCACGCGCACCACCTGCGAATTGGGCTCGTTATACGGTACGCCCCACAGCCAGACCTCGCCGTGCGTGGTGGTGAGCTCCGGCCGCGACCGCGCCCGCACCTTCGCCTTGACCCCGACCGCCAGCCGCCCGCCTTCGGTCGCATAGACGGTGACCTTGCCGAACTCGGCCTCGACCGGACCGACGCCCTTCAGCGTGATCCCCCTGGCCGCCCGCTTGACCAATGCGCGGTGCACCACCGGCTCGAGCTGGGCATAGTCCGCCAGCACCGGCACGAAGAAACGCAGCCCGCGCGGACCGAGCCGCGTCGCCGGCGGCGGCAGCGGGGTCGGCGCGGGATCGGGCGGGCGGCCGCCGACGAAGGTCTCGGTCAGCGCCTCGGCCTGGAGCGTCATCTCCAGCCGGCGGCCGGCGACGCGATAGCCGCCGAAGCCCAGCCGCTTCGGTGTCACCCGCATCCAGGCGGGCGGCTTCTCGCGGTTGAGCTCGATCGCGGTGAACGCCTGCCGCCACAGCTGCTCGATCCGTGCGCGGGCGTGGAGCTTCGCCAGCTCCTGCGGCAGGCTGCGCTCGAGGCCGGCGATCACGCCCTTGAGCTTGGCGTCGGCCTTTTCGGCGAACTTGATGCGCTGGCCGAGGAAGTCGATGCCCGGCGGCTCGGTCCAGTCATAGGCGATGTCGACCTTGGCGGTGGGCTGCCACGCGCGATCGACGGCGAGCCGCACCGTCGCGCGCACCTCGGCGGCGCCGGTCGCGGTCTCGCCCTTGAGGACGCCGCCGACGTTGCGCGCGGCGATCACCGCCGAGACCGGCAACGTCGCGATCAGCGACTGGCCCTTGCCGCTCAGCCGGATGCGTCCGCGCGTCACCTGCCCGACGATGCGGCAGCCGATGTCGGGCGTCACCTTGGCGCGGACGCCCAGCACCTTGACCCGCTTGGCGGCGACGCATTTCGGCTGGAACCTGTCGATCTGCCAGAGTTGGCGAGGAACGCGCGCGTTGAGGCCCGCTTCCAGCGCGGCGAGGTCGATCGTCAGCGGCACCACGATCGTCGAGGTCTCGCTCGGCAGGTCGGCCGGCGCCTCGACCTTGGGCGGTGCCGGGTTGCCGCCCTGCCGGCGCTCGCGCTCGCATCCGCCGAGCAGCGTCGCCGCGATCGCCGCCGCAATCCACCCTCTCCGCATCGGCGTTTCCCCTCGCCAGCAGCTACGGCACCCAGGATCAGCCGCCTCGCACGGCCGGCCGAGGGGAAGTCAAGCAAAGCAAATCCTATTAGGGAAGCGATTTTGTCGGGGCTTGCTCCCACACGTCATGCCGGACTTGTTCCGGCACCCACTCCTCCGCGAGGACGGGCGTCGAGATTCCGGCTGGAGCCTCGAAACCTGCGCTCGGCTGCCCCGTGGACCCCGGAACAAGTCCGGGGTGACGATGGGAGGGCAGATGCTAGTCGTTCCCGCCAATGAAGTCGCCGAGGCCGCCCAGGATCGACCCTTCACCGCGATTCTGCCCGCCGCGCGATCCTGCCGCCGCCAGCATCCGGCCGGCGAGGCGCGAGAAGGGCAGCGACTGCACCCACACCTTGCCGGGACCCCGCAGCCGGGCGAAGAACAGCCCCTCGCCGCCGAAGAACACGCTGCGCACGCCGCCCGCGGTCACCAGGTCGAAGTCGACGCTCGGCGTATAGGCGGCGAGGCAGCCGGTATCGACGTGCAGCTCCTGCCCCGGCGCCAGTTCGCGCTCGACGATGGTGCCGCCCATCTGCACGAACACCCAGCCGTCGCCGTCCAGCCGCTGCATGATGAAACCCTCGCCGCCGAACAGGCCGGTCATCACCCGGCGCTGAAAGGCGACGCCGATCGTCACCCCCTTGGCCGCGGCGAGGAAGCTGTCCTTCTGGCAAATGAGCGTGCCGCCGACGTCGCTGAGCTTCAGCGGCATGATCGCGCCGGGCACGGGCGAGGCGAAGGCGACGCGCGCCTTGCCGGAGCCATTGTGGGTGAAGACGGTGGTGAACAGGCTCTCGCCGGTCACCAGCCGCTTGCCGGCGCCGAGCAGCTTGCCCATGAAGCCGCCATCCTGGCCGCTGCCGTCGCCGAACACCGTGGTCATGCCGACCGCGGCGTCCTTCCACACCAGCGCGCCCGCCTCGGCGACCGCGCTCTCGCCGGGATCGAGCTCGATCTCCAGGAATTGCAGCTCCTGGCCCTTGATCTCGAAATCGATGTCGTCGGCGACGCCGCTGCTGCGCATGTGCGACCACGGGCTCGACTGAGGCATGATTCACTCTCCGCTTGAGGATTCGGCGGCGCTATAGCGGGGGCCGCGGCCGGCACCCAGAGGTCCGGCGAGTCACGGCAACCGCAGGGCCGAGGTTGACCAAAAAAGTTGACTAAATTGACTCGCGGGACATGTGCGCGAGCCAATACGGCCCCGTCGCGAGAGGGGGATGACTAAAACGCGGCGCCGACGCGACACCGGGGTCACACATGCGCGACACCGAAGCGACAGATACGCGACACGTGCGCGACGCTGACGCGACACACGAGCACCGCCGGCGCGACACATATGCGGCACCGGCGCGACAAGGGGAAATCGACAGGGTCAAAGAGCGGGCCGATGCCTACGCAGATCGGGGATCGGGCGATCCGAGCAAACGAAATCCTACATTGCAAGGGCGCAAGATCGTCGGCGTCAGGTGCCTAGACTCGGGTTCGATCAGGCTCGCACTCTCGACCCTTCTTAGGCCCCTCCCCTTCAGGGGAGGGGTTGGGGGTGGGGCCTATCCACGGGCAACCCGCTTGCGGCACTGCCCCACCCCAACCCCTCCCCTGAAGGGGAGGGGCTTGCACACCTCAACGATTCAATCTGGTCGAGCCCAAAGCCTAAAGCCTGCGCATCCGTTGCATGTGATAGCGGACGCGCCGCCATGTGCCGATCAGCATCAGGCCGAGCGCGGTGACGATCAGCGCGAGCGGCACCACCTCCGGCAGCGACGGCAGCACGCTGCCGCGCAGGATCGCCGCGAGCACGCCGAGCAGCGCGAGCGCAATGCCCGACAGGCGGGTGCCACGCGCCACCATCCGAAGCTCATGACGATAGCGCGCGAGCTCGGCCGGGTCGCCGAGGTCGGGCCGCTCGCTCACGACGCCAGCGCTTCGACCAGCGCCTTGACCTTCTTCTGCCGCCACTGCGGGAGCGGCGCCATCAGCCAATAGCCGCGCGGGACCATCCTCGGCTCGCCGACCATCACCACGCGTCCCGCCGCCAGGTCGGCGCGGGCGAGCAGCTCGGGCACGCAGGCCCGGCCCAGCCCCGCCGCCGCCGCGTCGAGCGCGAGTCCGGCGTCGGCGACCCGCACCGGCGAGGTCGCGTCCTCGCCCATGCAGCCGGGCCAGGCGATCGCGACGTCGGCGCCGCCCGAAGGCGCGGTCACCGTCACCATGCCGTCCGATTCGAGCGCCTCGCCCTCATGCTCGCCCGGTCCCTCGCCCCAGCGGATCGCGAGGTCGAGATTGGCCTGGGCGAAGTCGACCTCCTCGTCGGCGACGATCGCGAAGCGCAGCTCCGGGTCGGCGGCGGCGATCTCGGTCAGCCGGGCCATCAGCCACTTGGCGGTGAGGTCGCGCGGCGCGGCGATGGTCAGCGACTTGGACGACTGGCCCGCCTGCATCGCGCGCACCGCCTCCTCGAACTGAAGAAAGCCCTCGCGCAGCGCCGGCAGGCCCGCCTCGCCTTCCGGCGTCAGCTCCAGCCCCTTGGTGGTGCGGCGGAACAGCACGGTGCCGAGCGTATCCTCGAGCGCGCGGATCTGCTGGCCGACCGCGGCCGGGGTCACCGCCAGCTCGTCGGCCGCGCGGGTGAAGGACAGGTGCCGCGCGGCGGCGTCGAGGACGCGCAGGCCGTTGAGGGGGAGATGGGTGCGTTTCATACCCCCACCGCCGGCGCCAGCAGCGCGAACTTGGGGATGGCGACGTCGAAGCCTTCGCCGTCCTCGTCGATCATGTGATAGCTGCCCTGCATCGATCCGGTCGGCGTCGACAGCGGGCAGCCCGAGACATAGTCGTAGCTTCCCCCCGGCGCGATCACCGGCTGTTCGCCGACCACGCCCTCGCCCTCGACCGAATGGCGCGCGCCGCGGCCGTCGGTGATGATCCAGTGGCGGGTGAGGAGCTGCACCGTCCGGTCCGACGCGTTCTCGATGCGGATGTGATAGGCCCAGAACCAGCGTCCGCGCGCGGGCTCCGACTGTTCGGCTAGATAGCTCACCTGCACGCGCACCGCGATCCCGCGGGTCTCGGCGGCGTGGGCGAACAGCGCCTCCATCAGAGCCCCACGGCCCTCAACGCCTGGTCGAGATCGTCGATCAGGTCCTGCGGGTCTTCCAGCCCGACGTTCATGCGCAGCATCCCTTCGTTCACCCCCATCTCGATCCGCTTCGCCTCCTCGACGCCCGAATGGGTGGTGGAGGACGGATGCGTCATCAGCGAGCGCGAATCGCCGATATTGTTCGAGATGTCGACGAGCCGCAGCGCGTCGAGCAGGCCGTGCGCCTGGCTCCGCCCCTCGACCTCAAAGGCGAAGATCGATCCGGCCGCCTCCATCTGGCTCATCGCCAGATTGTGCTGCGGGTGGCTGGGAAGGCCCGGGTGGAGGAGCCTGGGCACGCGGTCTTCCAGGAATTTGCCGACCTTCAGCGCATTGTCGCTCTGGCGGCGGATGCGCAGGTCGAGCGTCTCCAGCCCCTTCAGCACCACCCAGGCGTTGAACGCGCTCAGCGTCGGTCCGGTGTTGCGGGTGAAGGGAAGCAGGGTGTTGGTGATGAAGTCCTCGGTGCCGCACACCGCGCCGGCGAGCACGCGGCCCTGGCCGTCCATCGCCTTGGTCGCCGAATGGGCGACCACGTCGGCGCCGAACTCGACGGGGCGCTGCAGGACCGGGCTGGCGAAGGCGTTGTCGACGACCGTGACGATGCCGCGCTCCCTGGCGAGCGCGCACACCGCCCTCAGGTCGACGATGTCCATCGTCGGGTTGGCGGGGGTCTCGAAGAACCAGACCTTGGTATTGCCCTTGGACGCGTCGACGAATGCCTGAGGGTCTCGCGCGTCGACCACCGTCGTCTCGATCCCGAAGCGCGGCAGCAGCGTGTCGGTCAGCCAGCGGCAGGAGCCGAACGCCGCGCGCCCGCCGACCAGATGGTCGCCCGCCGAGAGCTGGCAGAGCAGCGCCGCGGTCATCGCCGCCATGCCGCTCGCCATGGTGCGGCACGCCTCGGTCTTCTCGAGCAGGGCGATGCGGTGCTCGAGCATCTCGACGGTCGGGTTCTGCAGCCGCGAATAGGTCATGCCGACCTGGTCGCCGGCGAAGCGCGCGGCGGCGTCGCCTGCGCAGTCATAGGCATAGCCGGAGGTGAGGAAGATCGCCTCGCTCGTCTCGCCCCATTCCGAGCGCGCGGTGCCGCCGCGCACGGCCTGGGTGGCGGGACGCCAGTTGCGGGTGATCGATGTGTCCTGTCCGGTACGGCGCTTCATGACTGACGCTTTGGCGGAGGGGACCCCGTGGGGTCAACCTCCCCCAGGCGTCATGCCGTAACCCGCCACTTAATCTATATCTCAAGCCCCTCCCCTTCAGGGGAGGGGTTGGGGGTGGGGCGGTGCGGCAGGCTATAGTGCTTGAGGCCAGGCCCCACCCCAACCCCTCCCCTGAAGGGGAGGGGCTCGCCGGATGTCGATCTGACTTAGATCAGGGGAGTCTTGTTCCAGCCTCCGTCGGACGGCAAATACGGCGGCAAGGGGCCTGGCACCCGGCATGACGGAGAAAAGCCCATGACCGCCCGCCGCCCGTGGCTCGTTGCCCTCCTCATCGGCCTCGCCGCGCAGATCCTGTTCAGCGTCAACGTCGCCCGGCCGCACAAGCTGATGTTCGACGAGGTCCATTACGTCCCCGCCGCCCGCGCGATCCTCACGCTCGACCGGCCGATGAACACCGAGCATCCGCTGCTCGGCAAGGAGATCATCGCCGCCGGCATCGCCGTCTTCGGCGACGATTCGCTCGGCTGGCGCGCCTTCTCGACGCTCGCCGGCACCGCGACCGTGCTGGGGGTGTTCGCGATCCTGGTCCTGCTGTTCGGCAGCGTCCGCACCGCGAGCTATGGCGCCTTGTTCACCGCGCTCAACTTCACCGTGTTCATCCAGGCGCGGATCGCGATGCTCGACGGCTTCATGGCGGCGTTCGTCGTGCTCGGCATCGCCAGCCTGCTGTGGGCGATGCGTGCGCCGCCGGACAAGGTCCTGCGGCGCTGGCTGCTCGGGGCGGCGCTGCTGGGGCTCGCCACCGCGACCAAATGGGCGGCGGCGCCTTATGTCGCCTTTGCGATGGTTGCTTTCCTCTGGGTGCGCAGCATCCGGCCGCGGGCCTGGCCGGGACTCGGCAGGACCAGGGCGATCCTGTCGCTCGGGATCGTCAGCGTCGCCGTCTATTTCGTCACCTTCCTGCCCGCGCTCTTCTACGCGCACGATGCGCTGACGCCGGCCGGCATCATCCCCTTCCAGTGGCGGATGTACGAGAGCCAGACGCAGATCCTCTCCCCCCATCCCTATCAGTCGAGCTGGTGGAGCTGGCCGCTGATGTTCCGGCCGATCTGGTATCTCTACGAGCCGGTCGACGGCGCGGTGCGCGGGGTGCTGCTGATCGGCAATCCGGTGATCATGTGGGGCGGGCTGGTCGCGGTGCTGCTGCTCGCCTGGCGGTGGTGGAAGGGGTCGGCGGAGGCGGGCGCGGTCGCGCTGCTATGGGCGGCGTCGCTCGCGATCTGGGCGATCATCCCGAAGAGCCTCGGCTTCTACTATTACTACCACCTCTCCGGCATCTTCATCTGCATCGCGCTCGCCGCCGCCTGCCACATGTACGGCCGCGGATCGCGCAGCTGGTGGACGGCCGCGACCGCCGTCGCCGCGGTGGCGGCGTTCGTGCATTTCTACCCGATCATCGCCGCCGGCGCGCTGCCCGACGACCAGGGGTTCAACCGCTGGATGTGGCTCGACAGCTGGCGGTAGGACGGATCGGTCTTAAGCCCCTCCCCTTCAGGGGAGGGGTTGGGGTGGGGCCTATCTACAAGCGCCGCGCCTGCCGCACTGCCCCACCCCCAACCCCTCCCCTGAAGGGGAGGGGCTTAACGCGCTACAGCCGCGCCAGCACCGCGTCGCCCATCGCCGAGGTCGACAGCGAGCCGCCGAGATCGGCCGTGCGTGCGCCGTCGGCGATCGCCGCCGCCACCGCCGCCTCGACCCGGTCGGCTGCCTCCGGCTGCTCCAGCGAGTGCCGCAGCATCATCGCCGCCGACAGGATCGCCGCGCACGGATTGGCCTTGCCCTGCCCCGCGATGTCGGGCGCCGAGCCGTGGATCGGCTCGTAGAGGCCGCACGCGCCGCTCCATTCGCTGAGCGACGCCGACGCCAGCATCCCGATCGAGCCCGCGCACATGCTTGCCTGGTCGGACAGGATGTCGCCGAACATGTTGCCGGTGACGATCACGTCGAACTGGCCAGGCGCGCGCACCAGCTGCATCGCGGCGTTGTCGGCATACATATGGGTCAGCGCGACTTCGGGGTAGCTCGCCGCCAGCTCGTTCACCACGTCGCGCCACAGCTGCGAGGTCTCCAGCACGTTGGCCTTGTCGACCGAACAGAGCCGGCCCTTGCGCCGCTTCGCCATCTCGAAGCCGACGGTGGCGATCCGCCGCACCTCGGCCTCGTCATAGGCCATCACGTCATAGCCCTGGCGCAGCCCCTCGGCGGTGCGGCGCTGGCCCTTCTCGCCGAAATAGACGTCGCCGGTCAGCTCGCGCAGGATGACGAGATCGAGCGTGCGCACGATCTCCGGCTTCAGCGCCGATGCGTCCTCCAGGCCGGGGAAGCCCTTGGCCGGCCTCAGATTCGCGAACAGGCCGAGCGCCTTGCGCAACCCCAGGATCGCCTGCTCGGGCCGGAGCGAACGCTCGAGAGTGTCGAAGCGCGGATCTCCGACTGCGCCGAACAGCACCGCATCGGCCTGCTGCGCGAGGTCGAGCGTCGACACCGGCAGCGGATGGCCCAGCGCCTCATAGCCGGCGCCGCCGACCGGCGCCTTCTCAAAGGTGAGGTCCAGCCCGAGCGCGTCGAGCACGCGCCGCGCCTCTGCCACCACTTCCGGTCCGATCCCGTCGCCGGGCAACAATGCGATCAATGCCATCTATCTTCCCTCGGTTCGGCGCCGCATTGCCGGGCGCGAGGCGATCACGCAACCGCGCGTTTGAGCCGTTCGACCAATCGCCCCCGCGCCGCGAGCGCGTCGGCGGCGCGGCCGTGGAGCAGGTCGCGTTCGAGGAAATGGCCGGTGAGCCTGAGGCCGTCGAGGATATCGTCCCATTCCGCCGCCCCGCCGCCCTGCAGGAACGCCGGATAGCGCAGCAACCGCGCCTCGTAGCCGGCCGCCGCGGATCGGCTCACCGCCGCGCCGCTCTTGGGGCTGACATAGGCGAGGTCGTCGTTCGATCCGGTCGCCACGCAGCGGTCGAGATCGAGGCCGAAGCCGAGCTCGGCCAGCACCAGCAGCTCATAGCGGACCAGCGCGCCCGCCCAGCCGCGCGCGCCCGGCGCCGCCTCGATCGCGGCGAGCAGGCCGTCGAGTGCCTCGTAGAGCCGCGGATAGGGCTGCGCATCGGGCAGCGTCGCCGCGGTGAGCGCGGTCGCCCATTCGAGCGCGGCGGCGGCGAGCGGCTCGGCATGGAGCGGCGCGCGGCTGTGCACCAGTTCGACGGTGAGGCCGGCCAGCGTCTCCTCGGTCCGTGATCGCCATTCGCCGAGCACGAGATTGGCCGGCTGGAGGATCGGCCTCAGCTTGCGCGAATGGCCGCCACGGACATAGCCGGGCTGCACCCCGTCCGCCGGGGTCAGGCAGCGCACCACCGCCCCGTGCTCGCCATGCGCGCGGACCGAGAGGACGATGGCCTGGGTGCGGAGGTGCATGAGGGAGACATATAGGTTCCTCCCCGGCACGGGGAGGGGGACCATCGCGTAGCGATGGTGGAGGGGGCCCTCCCCAAGATCGCCTCGCTTGTGGTCGCCCCCCTCCACCACGACGCTGCGCGTCGCGGTCCCCCTCCCCGTGCCGGGGAGGATCTTAGCCCCGTCGCAGCCGCTTCACCCGATCCTGCAAACCGATCCGCCCCACCGCCTGCTTCGCCAACGCCACCGCCCGGTCGAAACCCGCCAGCGCCGCCACCACCGCGCGGTTGGCCGCGGTCGGCCGGAGCAGCAGCAGGTCGACGCACTCGATGCCGCCCGTCGCCATGCTGCGCTTGTGCTGCCCCTCGCCTTCGGTGAAATCGAACCGGCTGAATCCGCCTTCCGCGAACAGGTCGCGCATCGCCTCGAGCTGCAGCACCGTGCCGGGCGACAGGTCGTTGCAGGCCGGGTCGTGCCCGACGTACTCGTAGATCACCGTTCCCGCCTGCACCGGGCAATAGAGATAGGCGACGGGCCGCTCCTCCACGAACAGCAGCCACGCCCGCACCGCGCCCGCCGCCGCCTGTGCCAACATCCCGGCGACGAACTCGCCATCGTCCGGCAGGCCCATGCCGAGCAGCCGCTCCTGATAGGTCTTTTCGGCGATGCCGCGCGCGGCGGCGTGGAATGCCTCCAATTCCTCGGGCGTGCGATAGGCGCGCACGTCGGGGGTGCCGATCCGCTTGAGCTTGCGCTTGAAGCCGGAGCGCGTGTTGCCGGAGAGGCCCGCCCACCACGCGCCGAAGCCGGCGGCGAGATCGGCGTAGTAGCGGGTATAGCGCTGCCGCACGAAAGCGACCATGCCGCCCGCCGCGAGTTCCGGCACCAGCGCAGCCGGCAGCGAGGTCACGAAATAGCCGTCGCCATCCTCCACCGGTGGCAGCGGCGGCACGCGCCCCGACAGCGCGTCGTCGAGCGACAGCGGCACGCGCCGGAGCTTGCGCCGCACCGACAGCAGCGTCCGCGCACCGATCTGGAACCGGAGCGGCAGCGATGCGGCGGCGGTCATGCCGCGCGCTCCTCGACCAGGTTCGACCAGAGCTGCTCGGCCTGCCGCCAGCCGGTGCGCAGCAGGCTGGCGCCGAGCGGGACGTCCCCTTGCCTCAGCGCCAGCGCGGGCCGTTCCGCGAAATGGGCGGTCGGCAGCGTGTCGCGCCGGGCCGAGAGCAGCCGGCACAGCGCCTCGAACCGCGCGACGTGCACGCGGTTGGGCCGCGTCCCCGCCCGGTTGGCGAGCTCGAAGCTGTGGCCGACGATCGTCACCGCCGCGTGGCGCTCGCGCGCGGCATGGTCGAGCGCGGCGCGCATCTCGCCGGCCGACAGCGCGCAGATTTGGAAATGGCGGAGCCGGCCGGCACGATCCTCGATCACCGTCACCGGGACTTCGACGATCCCGCGATGCACGATCGGCGCGATCTGCGCACGCGGCAAGCCGATCGCGCTAGGCCAGGGATGCTCGCAGCCGTTGTGGCTGCTGTCATAGGCGAATCCCAGCGACGCGAGCGCTGCCAGCGTGTCGTCGTTGGCGGCATAGCTGCCGGCGCGGAAGGCGACCGGCACCGGCGCGCCCGCTTCGACCAGCAGGCTGCGGGCTCGGTCGATCATGGCCCGCTGCTCGATCGCGGAGAGATCGGTGAGCTCGAACCGCCCATGGACCGCCCGATCCTTCGCATTGGCGCCGGCCCAATTGGGATGGAGATGAAGCTGCACCTCCTGCCCCGCCGCCAGGATCGCCTCCACAACCGGCCGGATCGCATCGATCCCGTGCACCAGCGCCGGCATCGGATCGACGAAGAAGGTCGCCTTCAGTCCATGCGCCGCCAGCCGATCGAGCTGCCAGCCGATGCCGACGCCCGCCGGCTCCAGCGACCGCGCCGCCATCGCGGCCACGTCGAGCCCGGCGGCGTGATGCCCCCATTTGAGCTCGGTATCGATCGTCAGGAAAACCGGCGTCACCATCGCGCCGCCCTAGCCGCATGGGAGTGAAGGAAGCGGTAACGCGCCGGATGAGGTGGGGTAGCGGAAATCCCGATCCTCCCCCGCCAGGGGGAGGTGGCAGTCCCCGCGAAAGCGGGGATTGACGGAGGGGGAGGACGGCGACCCGCTATCGGCGTGCTTCCTCCCCCTCCGTCACGCTTTGCGTGCCACCTCCCCCTGGCGAGGGAGGATTGGAAGGGTCCGCTTCGCCTAATTCGTGATCCCGTATTTGCGATAGTCGCGGTCGATCTGCGGCGAGATGAGGCGCGCGCCAGTCAGGTCTTCCGCCGCCTGCGCCGTGTGGCCGAGCTGCTTGTTCACCACCGAGCGCATGAACAGGCTGGCGGCCTGCGCCGGCGCCACGTCGAGCGCGGCGTTGAGGTCGGCGAGCGCGTCGTCCAGCCGCCCCATGCGGAAATAGACCAGTGCCCGGCTGTCGAGTATTCCCGCCGGCCCCTCTGCAAGCTCGATCGCCTTGGTGCAGTCCTTGAGCGCGGTGTCGAGCGCCAGGTTGCGCGTGCCCTTGAGCCAGCAGCGCTCGTTGAGCAGCGTCGGGTCGCCCGGACGCTCGGCGAGCGCGGCGTCGAGCGTCGCGATCGCCTCCGCCGCGGCGCCGGTGTCCGCCTGCACCTCGGCCTTGGCGGCGATGACCTGGAACCGTTCCTTGCCGCCCTGATCGATCCGCTCCTGAAGCAGCTTGAGCGCCACCGCCCCGTCCCCGCCGTCGGCCTTGAGCGAGGCCAGGCTGTTCAGCGCGGCGGTCGAGGACGGATCGAGCGAGCGCGCAGTCTCTATGTCCGCCAGCGCCTTCGCATTCTCTCCGATCGCACGATAGAGGCCGGCGCGGCGCAGATAAATGTCGATCGTCGGCTCGATCTCGATCACCTTGCCGAGATCGGCGATCGCGCCGCGATAGTCGTAGGTGCCGGCGCGGAAGCTCGCGCGGCTCTCGTAACCGGTCGCCTCCTTGGGATCGGCGGCGATCGCCTGTGCGAACATCGCTTCGATCGGCTTGAAGCGGCCGTCCTTCTGCGCCGCCAGCACCTGTTTCCAGCGCGGCGGCATCTCGGCGGGGGCGACCAGGCGGAGAAGGCGGCTCTTGGCCAGCGCCAGCCGCGCGCGCACCGCGGCGACCTCGGCCGGCGCGATCTCGGTGCCGAGATTGTCGATCCGGTCCTCGACGGTGACGACGCCGTTCGCCAGGCTGCTGGTGCGGGAGACCATGCTGCCGGCCAATGGCCCCGACAGCGTCTGGTCGCCCTCGAAACTGTAACCTGCGCCGCCGTCCGGCAGGCGCACAGTGGTGCGGTAGAGCAGGCTCGCCGGTCCGGCGGTCGCGACCGGGATGTCGCGCCACGCCGGGCGGGCTCGATCGGGCTCGAACTCCAGGCCATTCACGACGCGGTCGAGGTCGAGCCGGTAGCGCTTCTGCTCTCGCGACCACCAGGTCGTGACCAGGCCGGACGCGGTGACCACAACCGCCCCCGCGGCCGCATCATAGCGGATCGCACTATCGCCGATCTGGGTGTCGCCGAGATAGCTGCTGATCGCGCTGCGGATCAGGTCGCGCTTCTGCTCGGGCTTGGCCTGGCTGGCGGCGTCGTTCAGCGCCGTCGCCATCGGCCCGCGCATCGTCACCGTCGCCTTGAACAGCATCGGCAGGTCGAGGCCGGCGCTCTGGTCGAAATCGATCGCGACGGCGATATCGGGCCGGGCATTGGCATGGATCGGCAACGGCATCAGCTCCGCACCGCCAAGCCGGAGCGGAAGCACGGTGCGGAACGGCGGCGTGTCGCCGATATCGGCGAGCCGCGCACCCGCGCCGGTACCGTCGAGCCACAGCGATCGCCCGCCGATCGCGGCGCGCACCAGCACATGATCGAAGGCGCCCGCCGTCGGCAGCCGCTCGCTCACCACGCCGCCGAGCTGCACGCTCGCCAGCACCGGCTCCGCCTCGATGTCCATCGCGTGGAGCAGCGCGAGCAGCAGCAGCGTCTTGGCCTTGCAGTCGCCGTATTTGAGCTGCCAGGTGTCGGCCGGCTTCTGGGGCACATAATTGCCACCGTTCATGCTGACTGCGAGATAGCGGACCTTGTCCTGCGCCAGCTCGAGCGCACGCTGCGCGCGCTTCAGCGGATCGGTCTCGGCCGCCTTGATCCGGTCGACCTCGGCGGCGAGCGGATCACCGGGCTTGATCAGCCCTTCGGTCGCATAGAGCGGCGCCATCGTCCGCGAAACCTCCGCCCAGTCGGCGAAGTCGCCGACGTCGAGCAGCGGCGTCTTCAGGAAGCGCGGCGGGGCGTCGCTCGGCTGATCCTCCGGCTTGGATAGCGGCAGAGCGAGGACGAGCTCACGTTGGTCGCCGACCGTCTTCACCACCGGCTTGGCGGTGTCGGTATAGGCGCGCCATTGCACCTTGTTCCCTGTCGGCCACAACAGGCGCACGCGTCCGAAGCCGACCGGCACCGGCTCGGCCAGCAGCGGGATAATGCTCTGCAACCGCCCTTTGAGCGCCGGGTCGGCCCGGGTGATCGAGAAGCTGACGCGCAGCACGTCGCCGATCTGGAGCCCCTGGACAGGTAGGGTCGCCGTGAGCGATCCGGTGAGCTGGAGCTGCTCGAGCCCCTCTTCGCGGCGCAGCACCTGGAACGGCTCGCCGCCCTTCACCAGGTCGATATGCTCGCTGCCGCGGATGATCTCGGCGCGGTGGATGATGAGGTCGCCCTTGTCCGGCATCCACGGCAGCTTCACGGTGCCGATCTGCGTCAATATCTGGGACGAGCTGGCCCGCATGGCGAGATCGGCATAGCCCCAGACGGTGCCGTCCTTCAGCAACTGCTGGGCGTCGGCGATCACCATCACCGGTCCGTCGGCGCCGAGCTTGGCCGGATCGATCGGCGGCGCCGGCGTCACCCAGGCGGGCGCCGGTCCGTAGAGCGGCTTGTCGCCGGCATGAGCACTACCCGCCGCACACAGCAGAGCCGTGGCCAGCGCAACGCGCGAAAGCATGAAGAACCCCCGTTCCAAAAACGGGTCATCGTAACGCGCGGCATCGGCAGCGCCAAGCGGGCGCGAGAATGCCGTCAGTCCCGATCCAAGTCAGCGCGCGTGGTAGAAGTCGTGGACCTGCTGCGCCACCGCCGCCGAGACGCCGGGCGCCTTCTTGAGGTCCTCCAGGCTCGCCGCCTTCACCGCCCGCGCGGTGCCGAAGTGCATCAGCAGCGCCTTCTTGCGCGCCGGGCCGATGCCGGGGACCTCGTCGAGCGGGCTGGCGCCGATCGCCTTGGCCCGCTTCTGCCGATGCGCGCCGATAGCGAAGCGGTGCGCCTCGTCGCGCAGACGCTGGAGGTAGAACAGCACCGGCGAATTGACCGGCAGGGTCAGCTCCCGGCCGTCCATCAGGTGGAACACCTCGCGCCCCTCGCGGCCGTGGTGCGGACCCTTGGCGACGCCGACCAGGCACACGTCCTCGATGCCGAGGTCCTCCAGCACCGCCTTCACCGCATTCAGCTGACCGCGCCCGCCGTCGATCAGCACCAGGTCCGGCCAGGCGTCGCCCTGGCGGTCGGGGTCCTCCTCCTGCGCGCGGGCGAAGCGGCGGGAGAGCACCTCGCGCATCATCGCGAAATCGTCGCCGGGCACCGTCTCGGCGCGCTTGATGTTGAACTTGCGGTACTGGTTCTTGCGGAAGCCCTCGGGTCCCGCGACCACCATCGCGCCGAGCGCATTGGTGCCCTGGATGTGGCTGTTGTCGTAGACCTCGATGCGGTCGGGGGGCTCGGGCAGCTCGAACAGATCGGCGAGGTCGCGCAGCAGCTTCGCCTGCGTGGTCGATTCCGCCAGCCGCCGGTCGAGCGCTTCCTCGGCATTGCGCTTGGCCTGCTCCATCAGCCGCCGCCGGTCGCCACGCTGGGGCACGCTCAGGCTCACCTTGAAGCCGGCGCGCTCGCTCAAGGCCGTCGCGAACAGCTCCGCCTCGCCCAGCGTCCGGTCGACCAGCACGGTCTTCGGCGGCGGCACCTCTTCGTAGAACTGCATCAGGAAGGCGGCGAGCACCTCCTCCTCCGGCACGTCGGCGGTGTGCGTCGGGAAGAAGGCGCGGTGCCCCCAGTTCTGCCCGCCGCGGATGAAGAAGGCCTGGACGCCGTAGATGCCCGACTTGCATGCCATCGCGAACACGTCGGCGTCGCCCACCCCTTCCGCGTTGATCGCCTGGCTGCCCTGGATGAAGGTGAGCGCCTTCAGCCGGTCGCGGTAGACCGCGGCCAGCTCGTAATCCATCCGCTCGGCCGCCTCGGTCATCGCGGCGCCGAGCTTGGCCTGCACCTTGGTCGACTTGCCCTGGAGGAAGTCCTTGGCGTCGGCGACCAGCTCGGCATAGCCGGCCTCGTCGATCCGCCCGACGCATGGCGCAGAGCAGCGGCGGATCTGGTAGAGCAGGCACGGCCGGTCGCGCGTGTTGAAGAAGCCGTCGGTGCAGCTCCTGAGCAGGAACAGCTTCTGCAGCGCGTTGAGCGTCTTCCTGACCTGCCCCGCCCCGGCGAACGGCCCGAAATAGTCGCCCTTGATCCGCCGCGCGCCGCGGTGGAGCTGGACGCGGGGGAACTCGTGGTCGGCGCGCAGCAGGATGAAGGGGAAGCTTTTGTCGTCGCGCAGCAGCACGTTGTACGGCGGGCGGAAGCGCTTGATCAACTGCGCCTCGAGCAGCAGCGCCTCGGCCTCGTTGTTGGTGGTGACGATCGTCATCGACCGCGTCTGCGCCACCATGCGCTGGAGCCGCTTCGAGAGGCGCGCGACCTGGGTGTAGTTGGTGACGCGGTTCTTGAGCGCGCGCGCCTTTCCCACATAGAGCACATCGCCCCGCGCATCCTGCATCCGGTACACGCCCGGCCGCGTCGGCAGCGTCTTCAGCACGTTGCGGATCGCCGCCACGCCGGCATCGAGGTCGGGCGCATCGGCACCGCGGACCGCGTAGGTCGCCTTCTCCTCGTTGAATCGATTGGGGGAATTGGGCTCGGACATCGTCGAGCGATTTAGGCCCGCCGGCGGAGGGCGGCAACGTGTCGTGCGCCGGACTCCGATCCCGAAGGCAATCCACGCTCCTAGAAGATAGGTGCCGGGGTTGGTCCGAGCGAGGCTTTTCGGTGCCGGGGTCGCCCCAGAAAAGTTGACTAAGTTGACTCAGGTCACGTGTTTGCGCGCCGCTCCGCCTTGACGCTACGCAGAAGCGACGGGACCGCGACGCGGACGCGGCGGCGACGCGCCATGGACGCGACAGCAATGCGGCACAGGCGCGACAGTGGCGCGACGCGGAGGCGGCTGCGACGCGCCACCAACGCGACAGTGGCGCGACACTAACGCGACATGAGCGAGATCGACGAGGTCAAAGAGCGGACCGGCGCTCGCGCGGCTCGGACCGGGCGAGCCAAGCAGGCGAAATCCTACATTGCAAGGGGGACGGGCACCTCAAGGTCGATCCTCGCCCGGCACATCGCCTGCGGCCTCGCGTACGGCCGCCTCGCCTTCGACGCCGGTCGCCGGATAGCCGTCGCCCGCCTGCGGATCGCTATCGAAGTCCTCGCCCGCCGCGCCGCCGCCTGCGCCCGATCCCGCGCCGTGCACCGCGCCCGTCGCGGGGTCGATCCAGGCGCGCCGGCCGTTCTCGGGCGGGATGTCCTCGCCGCCGGCCGGTGCGGCCGCGCGATCCTTCTCCGCAAGGCCCGGATGGACCTGCCCGCCGGGCGCACGCCGCCGCTCCAGCTCCTCGCGATCGCGATGATAGTCCTGGCCCGAATAGCCGGTGGACACGTCGAAGGCATTCCGCTCGCGCCGTTCCGGATCGACGCGCCGTTCGTCTGCGTCGTCCATGATCACTTCTCCTCGTCACCCGCCGTCTCGCAGGGTCAACGGGCGGCGCGATGCCGACGTTCCGCCACGCGCGACGGAACGTCCGTTCCGGCCGCGCTTTCCTACTCGGGGCCCTGGGAGACGTGTCATGCCGGAAGAACGACCCAGCAACCGCCGCCTCGGCAGCGCGGCGGTCCTCGTCGTCGGGATCGTGCTGCTGATCGTCGTCGCGATCTTCGTCACCTTCAACATCTCGCACTACAAGGATGCGAGGAACGAGCAGACGACGGCGAACAGCGCAGCGCCGGCGCGCTGACGCGGCTCCGCCGACGGTAGCATTTCATTCCGCCCGCGAACGGATTAGCCTCCGCTCATCAGGAGAGGAGTCGTTCGATGAAGCGTCTGTTCGCCGTCATGCTGCTTGCCGCCGCACCCGTTGCGCTTGCTGCCCAGACCGTCACTCCCGCCATCAAGAGCGCGCTCGCCGATCCGGCGCGACCCGCCGACCAGAAGGCGCGGGACGAGGCGCGGCATGCGGGTGAGATTCTCGCCTTCGCCAGGATCAAGCCGGGCGACAAGGTCGCCGACTTCATCATGGGCGGCGGCTATTGGACGCGCATCCTGTCGCCGCTGGTCGGGCCCAAGGGCCATGTCTACGCCTACCAGCCCAAGGAATTCATCGACTTCCGCGCCGCCTATGCCGACGAGCAGAAGGCGGCGGTGGCGGGCCGCGCCAACGTCACGGCGAGCAGCGATCCGCTGGCGTCCTTCGCCTTTCCGGAGAAGCTCGACGCGATCATCACGGTGCAGAACTACCACGACCTGCACCTCAAGGCCGCCCCGCCGGGCGCGGCCCTCGCGATCACGAAGAAGCTTTACGATGCGCTGAAGCCGGGCGGCACGCTGCTGGTGGTCGACCATGTCGCCAACGCCGACCCGGGCTTCGCGGTGCCGCAGACGCTCCACCGCGTCGACCCCGCCGCCGCGCGCGCGGAAATCGAGAAGGCCGGTTTCCAGTTCGACGGCGAGCTGCCGGTGCTGCGCAACCCCGCCGATCCGCATACCGCGAGCGTGTTCGACCCGTCGATCCGTGGGAAGACCGACCAGTTCGTCTATCGGTTCAGGAAGCCGGCGTAGCTTTCCCGCTGTCATCCCGGCGCAAGCCGGAATCTCATTCAATTCGCCGTACGCTTGCGGCTTGAGATCCCGGCTTTCGCCGGGATGACGGTTGGAGAGTTACTTGACCGCCTCGAGCGCGGCCTTGGTCTTGGCCATCACCTCGTCGGTGATCTTGCCGCCCGCCATCGGCTGGAGTTGATTGAGGCTCATCGACTTGAACATCTCATAGGCCTCATGGGTGGTGAGGCCCGGCATGGTCTCGTCCAGCGCCTTCTTGCCGGCCGGATCGGCGGCGATCGTCTCGATCGGGGTATCGAGCGTGAATTTGGGCGCGGCCGCCGGCGTGGCGGGCGCCGCCGTCGCGGCTGTCGTGGGTGCGGTCGCAGCGGGCGCGGTCTGGGCGAACGCGGGCGTTGTACCGGTGAGGGCGGCGAGCAGCAGGACGGTCTTCATCGGCAAGGAGCCTCCATGCAAGGACTCGGCCCGACTGCCGCCCCTCGCATGAGGTTGCCTAGCCCGCCGGCGATCCGACGGGAAGCCGCCGGAGCCCGTTCGGAGCAAGAAGTTCCGTGCTCCTGCGAAGGCAGGAGCGGTGGATCACGAACGTCCCGCTTGCGGCCTGGGCTCCTGCCTTCGCAGGAGCACTGACGCGATTTCAGTTGAGCCGGCCGATCCCTGCGATCGTCTTGTCGACGAGCGCCTTGTCGGCTTCGGCGCCATGCTTGTCGGCGATCAGCGCGCGCGCCGCCTGGGTGGCGGCATCGGCCGCCTTGGCGCGGACCTCGGCGAGCGCCGCGCGCTCGGCGGCGGCGATCTTGTCCTCGGCCATCTTGGTACGGCGCTTGACCAGCTCCGCGGCATCGGCCTCGGCCTTGGCGACCAGCGCCTTGGCCTCGTCCTCGGCATGGGCGACGATCGCCTGGGTCTGGTTTTCGACGTCGGCGATCTTGCGCGCATATTCGTCGCGCAGCGCCTCGGCCTCGGCGCGGAGCTGCCTGGCTTCCTCGAGCCGCTGGCGGATCGCCGCGATCTGCTTGTCGAGCCCTGCCGTCAGAAGGGCCGGAACCTTCTTCCACAAGAGGATCGCGAGGAAGGCGAGCATCGCGATCGATACCCACACCGTCGCGTCGAGCACGCCGAACAGCGCCGGCTCGGCATGATGCGCGGGAGCGCCGCCATGCGCCTCGGTCGTGGCGGTGCCGGCCTCGTGGCCTTCCGCGGGTGCGCCGTGCGAATTAGCCATTGAGCGCCGCCTTCACTGCCTTCTTGGCGTCGGTCTTGGTCACCTTGGCGCCCGACAGACGCTGGACGATGTCCTGCGCCGCCTCGACGGCGACCTCCTCGATCTCCTTCATCGCCTCGGCGCTGGCCGACGCAATGCGCGCCTCCGCCTCGGCGATGCGGGCATTGGATGCCTCACCCGCCTTGGCGAGCTTCGCCTCGGTCGAGGCCGACGCCTTGGCGCGGGCCTCGGCAAGGGTGCGCTGGGCACGCTCGCGCGCGGCGTTCTCCTCGACGCGCCAGCGTTCCTCCTGGGCATCGGCGTCGGCACGCGCCGCCTCCGCCGCCCTGAGGTCGGCCGCGACCGACGCGTCGCGCGCGTCGATCGTCGCCTGCACCTTGGGCACCATGCCGCGGCCGACGACCACGAACACGATGCCGAAGGTGACGATCAGCCAGAAAAGCTGCGAGGCCCAGGTGGCCCCCAATTGCGCGATCTGAGGCATTGCAATCCTTCAGACCGGAGACGAGCTCCGGCCCTCAAGTCCTGTTACGCGACGAAGATCAGGATCATCGCCACGACGAACGCGAGCAGGCCCAGCAGCTCGGCCGCGGCGAAGCCGATGAACAGGCGGCCCTGCTGGCCGTCGGCGGCACCCGGGTTGCGCAGCGCGCCCTCGAGGAACGAGCCGAACACGTTGCCCACACCGATCGCGGCCATGCCCGCACCGATGGCGGCGAGACCGGCACCGACGAGCTTTGCTGCTTCTGCGTCCATTTGAAAAACTCCTGCGTGAAACTTTTTGGGTTGGGTACGAACGGAAAACTCAGTGCAGATGCTCGGCGTCGTTGATGTACAGCGACGTGAGCAGCGCGAAGACATAGGCCTGGATGCCGGCGACCAGCAGCTCCAGCGCCGAGATGCCGACCATCAGCGCGAAGCTCGGCACCCCGACGAGCAGGCCATAGCCCGCGCCGGCATTGGCCGAGTTGATCACGAAGCCCGCCAGCACCTTCAGCAGGACGTGCCCGGCGGTCATCGCCACGAACAGTCGCAGGCCCAGGCTGAACGGGCGCACCATGAACGACACGAACTCGATCGGCGCGATGATCGGGATCATCACCAGCGGCGTGCCGTGCGGCACGAACAGGCTGAAGAAATGGAGGCCATGCTTCCAGAAGCCGACCACCAGCACGATCGAGAAGGACAGGATCGCGAGGATGCCGGTGATGGTGAAATGGCTGGTGAAGGTGAAGGGATGGATGCCGAACACGCCGAGCGGCAGCAGGCCGAGGATGTTGGCGAACAGGATGAACATGAACAGCGAGAAGACGTAGGGCAGGTACTTCCGCCCCGCCTTGCCGATGTTCTGCGCCAGCATCGAATCGATGAAGCCGACGAAATTCTCGACCAGCATCTGGCCGCGGCTCGGCACCAGCTGGCGCCGCATGCCCATCAGCATGAACGCCCACAGCGCCACCACCGCAACGCACATCCAGGCGGCCGAATTGGTGAAGGCGATCTGGTGTCCGCCGATGGTGAAGCCGTCCCAGATCGTCTGCACCTCGAACTGGTGCATCGGGTCGATCTTGCCAGAACCTGCCGCCACGCCTGTGAGCCCCAACTGTTACGACAAACGCCCGAATCACTTCGAGCGTTTGGATGAAATCCGAATGATGTTCCTGAAGGCCGCCGCGATCCCGAGGAACAGGAGGCCGAGCAGGAACCATGGGGAGGTGCCGAGCAACCGATCGAGCACCCAGCCGATCAGCGCCCCTCCGACCATTCCGCCGATCAGCTCGGCGAGCACGCGATTGCCGAGGCGATAGCCGTCCTCGCCCGTCTCGCGTCCTTCGCCGGACCTGATCGCCTCCTCGGATTTCGCCTTCGCCAGTCGCTCATCGAGCGACGTCAGGCGCGCGTCCTCTGGGAGGGGGTCCAGTCCGGGCTCGTTCTCCGCCAATGCGTTACTCCGTTTCCAACGGGCAGCACAAAAGCCGAGCGGCGAGCCCGCCAAGGCATGCGCGCTTTAGGAAGGGGGGCGGCCCGAGTCAACAATTGCAGATACTGCAAGCTGCGGCCGCTCGGGGAGCGGTGATCGGCGGAGGGTCAAATTACAAATTTGAAAGTGGTCGGTCCCCGGAAGTCGCAGCTATCCTCCGATCGCCCACCGCATCCACGTTTCGGGTGCAAATCAATGGCGGAGGGAGGTGACGCTATGTGAACGATGATACCGCCGTGGTCATCATCGGCGCAGGTGCGCTGATGGTGGCCTTTGCCACCTTGGTGTTGAAGATCATCGAGGTGGCCCGCTCCAAATAGCGGCGGGATGGGGTCGAGCTGGCACTCGGCCCCTGAACGTGAAGACCCCGGCCGCTGGCACGACCGGGGTCTGGAGGTGATCTATGTGAATCTTCAACCGCCGCAGCTGATGTAGCGTGAAACGTCCTGAAATTCAATTCCGCTCACACGCAGCGCGGGTCGCGCTCCGGCGGGCCGGCATCGCGCTTCTTCCATGCGCCCGACGGCGTCTGGTACATCTCGCCCGGCTTGGTCTGGGCGATCAGGTTGCAGCCGGAGACGAAGGCGAACTGCTCCACCGTCGCGCCATTGGCGGCGCCCTTGGTATAGGCGGCCTTGCGCTGGATGTTGATGTTGTTGACCAGCGCGCGCAACTCCGGCGTCGCCGCGCCGACCACGCCGATATAGCCGTCGGGCTGCTCACCCACCTTCCCCGCCGCGCGGGCGGCGGCATAGGCCGGATCGCGCTGCGCCAGCGCCGTGCCCGACACGGCGCCGAGCGCCACTGCCGCCAGGATGATCGTTCGTTTCATCAGAAAATCCCCGGATTCTGCTGGATCAGCGACTTCGCCTCGCCGTCGAGGCGATAGACCACTTCCTGCGTGATCGAGATGTTGAGGTTGATGACGATCGGCTTGTCCGGCGCGGTCACGTTCACGCAACCGCCCGTCATCATCACCGTCGCCGCAGCTGCGCCTGCCATCATCCGTCTCGTCATCGTTCCCATGCTCGCGCGGAACGTCCGCGCACTCAATCCTATTTGCTCTTGGCCTGTTTCGCTCATGGCACTTTCCCGCTTTCGGAGGGCTGAATGGGAGTCGCAGGCGTCCGCGGCTGCTCCTGGCGCCGCCGCTGCTCCTCGAGCAGCGCGGGCAGGTTGCGCTGGATGAGCAGCGACGGGTCGTAATAGGATCGCACCGAATCGACGAGCTGGCGGAAGGGCGCGCGCACCTGCACGTTGAACACCAGAGGCAGCCGCGCCAAGCGGCGGATCAGGAAGTTGCTCTTGGTGCCCTTGCCCTGGCTCAATCCGGCGAAGCGGATCTCGGTGATCATCTCGCCCGCCAGCGGTCCGTTCATCGTCAGCTCGAGATTGCGGTAGTCGAGCGACTTCAGCGCCTGGAACGCGAGATTGCCCCAGGTGCCGAGATCCTTCTGGCTGACCTCGCCGACATAGGCGAGGTTGCCGCCGGCGCGGGCGGTCAGATGGCCGTTCTCGATCCGGCCGCCGCTCTCGTCGAACACCATCGGCAGGACGCCGTCGAAGACGCCGGTGGCGTTGAGGTTCTTGAACTCGAACTGCTGGAGGAACTGCCCGGCATCGACGCCGATCACGCGAAAGGTCATCCGCCGCACCTGCTTGGCGGAGAAGTCGAGCACGGTCGGCTCCAGCACCAGCTCGCCGCCCGCAAAGGGCCAGCGTCCGCCCTCGATCTGCACTCTCTCGGGACTGAGCAGGCGATAGCGCACCGTCCCGTTCTCAACCGGCACGCCGGGATTGACCGTGGCGATCGCGGCCACCTGCCCCGGCGCCGTCACCATGCCGAGCAGGTCGCTGAACGCGACCTCGCCCTTGAGCCCCGTCACCGGCCCGAAGGCCGCGGCGAGATCGGTCCCGTCGGTCGCGAACCGTCCGCTGCTGGTCACGCCCTCGCCGCTCCAGGCGATGTCGCCGCGGCCCGAGACGCGGCCGTTCACCGCCGCGATCACGCCGAAGGTGAGCGGCGTGAGGTCGTCGGGCTGCAACCCCTTCTCCGCGAAGGCGATCCCGGGCACCACCAGCGCCGCCTGCCCCGTTCCACTCGACAGATCGTGGCCGAGCGTCACGTCGGCGACCTTGCTGCCGTCCTTCGGTGTATGGAGCGTGCCGGCGGCCTCGATCCGGCCGTCGATCAGCGTGAGCGCGACATCGTCGCTCCGCAGCGGCTTGAACCGCGGCTGCGGCGCGGCGTCGGCGACCTGGAGCCCGCCTCCCAGCGTCAGCCGGCCGCCCGCCAGCCGCCATGTCCCGGCCCCGTCGGACAGCAGCAGCGGCACATTCCCGATCTGCCCGCTCGCGCCTTCGAAGCGGCCGGCGACGTCGGCGCCTTCGAGACGGCCGGTGAGCCGCGCGGCGTCGATCCGCGTCAGCCGCTCGGGCGTACCGAGCCGCGCCGCGACGTCGGCGAGCACGAAATCGCGCTCTCCGAACGCCAGGTCCGCGCCGGTGGCGGCAAGGGTCAGCGGCGTGCCCCCGATCCGGCCGGAGAGGCGCGGCGCGGCGATGCGCGTCCCGCCGCCGATGCGGCCGTCCGCCAGGGTCAGCAGCGCCGGCCCGCGCGGGCACAATGTCAGCCGCGCCGGATCGAGCGCCAGCCCCGCCACTGCGAGCCGCTCCCACGACAGAGGCACGCAGTGCGGGTTGAGCGCGAGCGCGCTCCCGCGCCAGCGTGCCTCGATCGGCAGCCGCAGACCGTCGACGCGGCCATCGCCGAGCGGGCCGGACAGCGTCGCGGCGGTCGCGACTTCAGTCACACCTGCGCTCCCTGCGCGAAAGGTGACCGGCGCCAGCGCCAGCCGCGCGCCGAGCGCCTCATAGGGCGCGGCGACCACCCGGCCGGCGATGGCGCCGCCTTCCTGCCGGAGCGCGGCGTCGAGCGTGGGCAGGCCGCCGCCGCGCACCGCCAGGCTGCCGCCGAGCGAGATCGTGCCGAACCGCAACGCGTTGCCGCTCAACATCGCCTGCGCACCGCTTGCGGAGGTGGCGCCGAGACGTTCGACCGCCACCTCGCTGTCCTGGGCACGCACCTGCGCCACGACGTCGAAGTTCCGCCCCGCCGCGCCGAGTGCCGAGGCCAGCCGCGCCACGAGCGGGCCGATCGGCGTTCCAGCTCCGGTATCGCGATAGCCGGCGATCATCCCCAGCATCCGCCGGTCCGCGGCAGCGCCGGCGGCGCGCAGCGTTCCGGCGAACTGCAACCCGTCCGCTCCAATCGCATAGCGCCCGCTCGCACGCGCCTCGCGGCCGGCTACGCCGGGAACGGCGAAGCCGCCGCTGCCGATGTCCAGCGTCCCCGCGGTCCGCCGCGCGTCGCCCGCGAAACTGACCGTGCCGCGCACCCGCGCGACGCCCTGCTCCGGCGCACCCACCATCGCCGCCCCGATCGCCTTCGCCTCGCCCTGCCAGCGGTCGAGCCGCTCGCCGAGCGTCACCGCCACGTCCGCGCCCGGCGCCGTGACCTTCGGCGTCCCCTTGCAGGCCAGCGCATCCGCGGCGACCGGTCCGGTCAGCGTCGGCTTGCCGCCACGGATGCGGACAGCGGCTACCATATGCGGCCGCACCGCCCGGCACCCGCCGCCGCCGAGCGCATAGGCAAAGGCGGCGACGCGCCCGTCGAACCCGTCGTCGAGCCGTCCGCGCCCGGCGATCTTGAACCCGACCTGCCCGTAATCGGTGGCGAGCCGCACGCGCAGGTCATCGATCCGCGCGCCGAGCTGCGGCAGCGCGAAGGGCTTGCCGGAGGGCGGCGGCAGCAGCCGGTCGATCGCGCCGAGCGACACGCTTCCGTCCACCAGCCGCGCCTTGAGGAAGGCGTGGCCAACCGCGATCCCCGTCACCTCGGGGCCGCCAAGCCCGATCCGCGTGTAGACCTCGACCCAATCGGCGGTGAGGTCGGGATCGCGCGGATCGCCGATCACGATATCGGTGAGCCGCTGCGTGCCGAATCCCACGTCGGCGATGCGGTAGCGCGCCGGAACGCCGCGCTTCGCCAGCTCGCGCGCCACGAGATCCTCGGCGATGCCGCGCCGCTGCCACCAGGCGAGCCCCGCTGCCACCGCGACCAGCGCCAGCAGCATGCCGAGCCCGCGCAGCGGCCGGCGCCAGCGCCGCCGCCGCTGCTTCGTCTCCGTCGCCGCCTCTTCGTCGTCCACCCGCGCTCCCGCGCCCGCATTGCGCGGGGCTCATGCTCCCCCTAACCTTGCCCGCCGATGGACGTTCCCGCAACCAAGCCGACCCCGCAGCCGAACGGCGATGCCACCGGGCATCGCGCACGCCTGCGGCGCCGGCTGTTCGAAGGCGGCGGCGACGCGCTGCTCGATCACGAGCTGATCGAATATCTCCTCGCCCTCGCCATCCCGCGCCGCGACACCAAGCCGCTCGCCAAGGCGCTGCTGCGCGAGTTCGGCGGCATCGGCGGCCTGCTCGCCGCCGACGGCGAGGCGCTGGCGCGCGTGCCCGGGATGGGCGAGACCTCCGCCGCCGCGATCAAGATCGCCCATGCCGCGGCGCTCCGCCTGCTCCGCGCCGAGGTGATGGAGCGGCCGGTGCTGTCCAACTGGCAGGCGCTGCTCGACTATCTGCGCGCCGACATGGCACACCACGGCGTCGAGCGGGTGCGGGTGCTGCATCTCGACAGCCGCAACCGGCTGCTGCGCGACGAGCTGATGAGCGAAGGCACGATCGACGAGGCCGCGCTCTATGCCCGCGAGGTGATCCGCCGCGCGATCGACCTCAAATCGACCGGCATCATCCTCGTCCACAACCACCCCTCCGGCGACGCCAGCCCCAGCCGCGCCGACATCGACGTGACCCGCGCCATCGCCGATGCCGGCAGGCGCCTCGGCATCGCGCTCCACGACCACATCATCATCGCCGCCGGCGGGCATACGAGCCTCAGGGCGCAGGGGCTGATCTAGGGGGCCAGGTTCAGCCGGCCCCGATGCCGCCGATCGCGATCCGGATCGCCTGCTCGACCGGCGAATAGCCGCCGTCGGACCGATCGATGCGGATGGGCTCGCGGGGGAGCAGCGGAGGTTGCGCCAGGAAACGCGGCTCGGTTCCGCGGTGCCGCTGCGCCGCGTGGACGAGGAAGGGGTGGCACAGATAGACCGTGCCGGCCTCGCCGACAGCCGACACCTCCGGCCGATGGGCCGATCCGGCGAAGCCGTCGGCCGCCAGCTCGCGCAGGGTCAGCCCTGCCTCGCCGGCCGGCGCGAGCTGGCGCGCGATGTCGATGTGCGACCCCACCCGGATCCGCGTCGGAGCATCGTCGGGTCCGACGTCGGAGAACAGGAACAGCATGAGCAGCGCCCGGCCCCTGCTGACGATGTTCGCGCGCCATTCCATGAAGTCCGGATTGTCGTCGCCGAAGCTCACGTCGATGTGCCAGCCGTCGTCGCCGGGATCGGCGGACGAGGGAAAACGCACCGGAAAGGTGCCGAGCGCGCCGGGCGGCAGCCACCGTCCGGGCCCGACGAGCTGGTCGAATGCGGCGTGAAGCAACGGCCCGTTCGCCGCTGCCCGGAAGGGCGGCTGGCCATAGTGCCCGAGCCGTACGACCGGCCGCGTCCAGCTCGAGGGGGTGTGCGGATCGCAGCCGGTGTCGCGCCACAGGATCGTGCGTGCTTCCTCCGCCAGATTTTTCGGAAAGGCTCTGTCGATGCGGACGAAGCCGTCGTTGATGAATGACGTGATGGCGGCGGCGTCCAGCGCGCACCTAGGTTCAGATCCCATGATGTGTTCCAATCGGATGTGCAGGCGTTCGCAGCGGCGCCGCCAGGCACCGCCGTTCCAGGTTCTCGTCATCCGCTCAGGTGAGCGGGAACGCTGCCGCGCGATTGAAAGCGATGAACATCATGGCGCCGTCCAGCATAGGAACGGCTCCGGCCGATGCAAGCCGTTGGAGACCTTGCGACTAATATCCCGCCGCCGCGAGCTGTCCCCTGAGGTTCTGCAGCACCGGCTCCGGCACCGGCGGCAAGTCGCGCGCAGGCTTGCCGTGGCGCAGGCGTTCGCGATCCTCCTCCGACGGCTCGACCCGCCGCACCCGCACCGCCGCATGGCCCTGTGCCTTGATGCCGAGCTGTTCCGCAGCGCCGCGCGACAGGTCGATGATGCGCGGGCCGCGCACGAAGGGGCCGCGGTCGTTGACCCTGACGATGATCCGCCGCCCGGTCGCCAGCGCCGTCACCTCGACATAGGTCGGCAGCGGCAGGGTGGTGTGCGCCGCCGTGATCCAGCCGGGACGGAAACGCTCGCCGCGCGCGGTGCGATTGCCGGACTCGCTCCCGTACCAGCTCGCATAGCCCAGCATGTCGTAGGTCGGATCGGCGGCCGGCACATAGGTCGTGCCGCGGACCACATAGGGCCGTCCGATCACCGTCGGCGTGTCGCTCACCGGCCGGAAATTGCCGCCCGCACAGGCGGATAGCATCAGCGTCGCCATCGCCGCGCCACCGATCCGCGCCCTTGCCAAGTCCCGCATGGCGGAACCCTAGAAGCTCGCCTGGGGCCGGGCAACGTCCAGGCAAAAAACAACCGCCGGATTCCGAGGAACCCGGCGGCCGCTCCAGGGAGGAGCTGGTGAGTTGGCTTAGTCGCCCGATACGCTCTTCGACAGATAGGCCGTGAGCTCGTCCTTGGAGACCTGCGCCGACTTGTCGGTGTCGGCCGACGCGAAGGCGCCGTTCACCCAGCTCTTGGTGGCCGGATCGTCGGGCTTGGTGGTCGGATCGCTCGCGGTCTTGAGCGCGACCATCCAGCTGCCGAACTCGGTCTTGTCGAGGTTGCCGTCCGCGTTCTTGTCGTAGGTTGGGAACTCCTGGTTCACGATCTGCGCGACCTGCGCGGCGGCACTCGCGGGTTGACCGGTCGCCGGCTGCGCCGGTGCGGTCTGCGCCTGGTCCGCAGTGGTCGGCTGCTGCGTCTGCGCGGCGGCCGGATCCTGCGCGTCGGGCGTGGCCGTCTGCGGCGTCGAGCTATCCTGCGACAGGGCAGGCCGCTGGACACTCTGCTCGGTCGGCGGGGTCGTCTGCTGAGTGCTGGTCGAAGGCACCTGATCCTGGGCCAGCGCAGGCACAGAAATCATCACCGCACTTGCAAGCAAAACACTCTTCAACACTATGAATCTCCTTAAGATAAATCGACACTCTTCTTTTGAAGAAGAGATAGGAATGCTTCCCTGGACAGCAAATGAACAACGAAGGATTTCATCCTGTAGTTCCTTCGCTTCGCCGTTTGGCGCAGGCATTCGCCGATGCTAGGAGCCGATTCGTCGCGTACCCCTGAAAGGAGTCCCATGGTCCCCCGCTACTCGCGGCCTGAAATGGCTGCGATCTGGTCCCCCGAGGCCCGCTTCCGCATCTGGTTCGAGATCGAGGCGCACGCCACCGACGCGCTTGCCGAGCTGGGCGTGGTGCCGAAGTCGGCCGCCAAGGCGCTGTGGGACTGGTGGGCGACCAATCCGACGATCGACGTCGCGGCGATCGACGCGATCGAGGCGGTGACCAAGCATGACGTCATCGCCTTCCTGACCTGGGTCGCCGAGAATGTCGGCGACGACGCCCGCTTCATGCATCAGGGCATGACCAGCTCGGACGTGCTCGACACCTGCCTGGCGGTCCAGCTCGCGCGGGCGAGCGACATCCTGCTCGCCGATCTCGATGCGCTGCTGGCGGTGCTCAAGCGCCGGGCCGAGGAGCACAAGCTCACCCCCACCATCGGCCGCAGCCACGGCATCCATGCCGAGCCGGTCACCTTCGGCCTCAAGCTCGCCGAGGCCTATGCCGAGTTCAGTCGCGCCAGGACCCGCCTGCTGGCAGCGCGCGCGGACATCGCGACCTGCGCCATCTCGGGAGCGGTCGGCACCTTCGCCAACATCGATCCGCGCGTCGAGGAGCATGTCGCGGCGAAGCTCGGCCTCACCGTCGAGCCGGTGTCGACCCAGGTGATTCCGCGCGACCGCCACGCGATGTTCTTCGCGACGCTGGGCGTGATCGCCAGTTCGATCGAGCGGCTCGCGACCGAGGTCCGCCACCTCCAGCGCACCGAGGTGCTGGAGGCCGAGGAATATTTCTCGCCGGGCCAGAAGGGCTCCTCGGCGATGCCGCACAAGCGCAACCCGGTGCTGACCGAGAACCTGACCGGCCTCGCCCGCATGGTCCGCTCGGCGGCGATCCCGGCGATGGAGAATGTCGCGCTATGGCATGAGCGCGACATCTCGCATTCCTCTGTCGAGCGCTTCATCGGCCCGGACGCGACCATTACGCTCGACTTCGCGCTGGCGCGCCTCACCGGCGTGGTCGACAAGCTGCTCGTCTATCCCGAGCGGATGCAGAAGAACCTCGACCGCATGGGCGGGCTCGTCCACTCGCAGCGCGTTCTGCTGGCGCTGACCCAGGCCGGCGTGAGCCGCGAGGATGCCTACCGCCTCGTCCAGCGCAATGCGATGAAGGTGTGGGAATCGGACGGCCAGCTCTCGCTGCTCGAGCTGCTCAAGGCCGATCCGGAGGTGACCGCGGCGCTGTCGGCGGAGGAGATCGAGGACAAGTTCGACCTCGGTTATCACCTGAAGCACGTCGACACGATCTTCGCGCGGGTGTTCGGCAACTAACCCCTCTCCCTCTGGGAGAGGGAGGGGCCCGCTCGGCGTCAGCCGAGTGGGAGGGTGAGGGTGACCACGCTGGCCGTAGGCACCCTCACCCTCCCGCAGCTTCGCTGCTCCTTCCCTCTCCCAAAGGGAGAGGGACAGTGGCTTCAAGCCGCCTCCTCCTGCGCCGCATCGAATCGCCGCCGCGCCGCGTCGATCGCGGCGACGTTCGCCTGTGCCCACTGACCGAGCGCCGTGACCGGCTCGCACAGCGACCGCCCGAGCGGCGTCAGCGCATATTCCACCTTGGGCGGGATCGTCGGATAGACGGTGCGCGTCACGAAGCCGTCGCGCTCCAGCCCGCGCAGCGTCAGCGTCAGCATCCGCTGCGAGATGCCCTCGATCGACCGCTGCAGCTCGCTGAACCGCTTGGTCCCATCGCGCAGCAGCATCACGGTGAGGATGCTCCACTTGTCCCCCACCCGCGCCAGGACCTGACGCACGGGTGTGCAGCGCTCATGCGTGTGCCTGGGTTCCGAAAATGTGCCTTCTTGTTCCGCCATCGCCACCACACCATTGCAGCCTTTGTTACTCAACGTAACCATGAAAGGCTGAACATTCCATGCTCGACATCGCCCTCATCATCGGCACCACCCGTCCCAACCGCTTCGCCGACACGCCGGCCAGCTGGATCGTCGAAGGCGCCAAGGGCCGGGACGACCTGAAGCTGACGGTGCTCGACCTGCGCGACCAGGGCCTGCCGCTGTACGAGGAACCCGCCTCGCCGCTGTTCACCGGCGGCGTCTATTCCAATCCCGCCGCCGAGGCCTGGCGGCACCGGATCGGCCAGTTCGACGGCTATATCGCCACCGCCGCCGAATATAACCACGGCCCCACCGGCGCGCTCAAGAACGCGCTCGATTCCGCCTTCCTCGAATGGCGCCGCAAGCCGATCGCCTTCGTCGGCTATGGCGGCGTCGGCGGCGTGCGCGCGATCGAGCAGCTCCGCACCATCGCGATCGAGCTGCACATGGCGCCGATCAAGGCCGAGGTGAACATCACCATGGAGCCCTTCGTCGGCGTGATGATGCACGGCAAGACGCTCGACGACTACGACCATCTCGTCACCGCCCGCGCCACGCTGTTCGACGAGCTCGCCTGGTGGGGCAATGCGCTGAAGGCGGCGCGCGGGAAGTAACGCCCGCTGCACGCGACGATTGCGTTTCCTGCAATCGTAATAATCCTGTTTGCCATTGAAATTTTATTGCGGAGGCGTATTCATGCTGCACCGCAACAAAGCGGTTGCCGGGCCACTTCTCGCGGCCCGGCGCAAACAGGAGACCCACCATGCGCAACTTCGAAGCGTCGGCGTTCGGCGCCGCCGTGATGGTTGCCCAGGCGCTGGTCATCGCCGCGATCTTCGCGGCCTAAGTCAGCCCTGGGCGATTCCCGCCTGTCCCGCCCCACGAGGGGTGCGGACGGGCGGAACGGTCCTGGTTCCTGACATTCAGGTTTCTGCGGCGGCGGCCGGTGATACGGCAAACCACGGCGGTCGCTTGCAAGCTCAGCTTGACCAAAAGTTGACTAAGTTGACTCTGCTGCGTCTGTGCGAGCCGACGCAATACGAAGGAAATCGACGGGGTCAAAGAGCGGGCCGATGCCTGCGCACATCGGACCGCACGAGCCAAGCAAACGAAATCCTACATTGCAAGGGCGTTGGGTGGCCGGCGTTCAACGCCGAGATTTCGTCCGACACTGCCAGCTAGGGCCGATCGACATCTGAACTCTGAGCCTTCCCTAGCCCCAACACCAGCCCGTCACCCCGGCCTTGTGCCGGGGTCCACTGGGCCTCATGGGCTGTGCTTGAGCCTCTCGTCCGGTCCTTGCCTCCCGATGGACCCCGGCACAAGACCGGGGTGACGAAGTGGAAGATCGCATTCCCAAAGGTCGATCCGCTTTTAGCCCCCGACCGCCTTGCGTACCTTGGCGAAGAAGCCGGTCGCTTCCGGGCATTCCTCGCCGGTTTCGGTCTCGCGGAACGCTTCCAGCAATTCGCGCTGGCGGGCGGTGAGCTTGGTCGGCGTCTCGACCTCGATGCGCACCACGAGGTCGCCGCGGCCGCGGCCCTGCAGCACCGGCATGCCGGCACCGCGCTGGCGGACTTCCCGGCCCGACTGCGTGCCGGGCTGGATGCGGATCGCATGGGCGACGCCGTCCGGTCCCGGGATCTCGATCGTGCCGCCGAGCGCCGCGGTGGTGAAGCTGATCGGCGCGCGGGCGTAGAGCGTGGTGCCCTCGCGCTCGAAGATCGGATGCTGGCGCACGTGGAGGAAGATGTAGAGGTCGCCGGCCGGCGCGCCGCGCGGTCCCGCCTCGCCCTCGCCGGCCAGGCGGATGCGCGTGCCGTCGTCGACGCCGGGCGGCACGTTCACCGCCAGCGTCTTGGTCTTCTCGACCCGGCCCTCGCCGCGGCAGCGGCTGCACGGATCGGAGATGACCTGGCCGGCGCCGTCGCAGCTCGGGCAGGTGCGCTCGAACACGAACGGGCCCTGCTGCGCGCGCACCTTGCCGATGCCGTGGCACAGCGAGCAGGCGCGGCTGCCGGTGCCGGGCGAGGCGCCCGAGCCGTGGCAATGGTCGCAGGGCGCGGAGACGTCGACGGTGATCTCGGTCGCCTTGCCGTGGAAGGCGTCCTCGAGCGTGATCTCCATGTCGTAGCGCAGGTCCGCGCCGCGGCGCGGCTGGCGCGCGCGGGCGCCGCCGCCCATGAATTCGCCGAACACGCTCTCGAAGATGTCGGAGAAGCCGGCGAAGTCCGCGCCCGGCCCCGCCCCGCCTCCGCCGTTGCGGAACGCGGCATGGCCGAAGCGGTCGTAGGCGGCGCGCTTCTGCGGGTCCTTGAGGCAGTCATAGGCCTCGCTGACTGCCTTGAACTTGGCCTCGTGGTCCTTGCAGCCCCCGTTCTTGTCGGGGTGGTATTTCATCGCGAGCTTGCGGTACGCCGATTTGATCGTCGCCTCGTCGGCGGTGCGATCGACCTCAAGCAGCTCGTAATAGTCGACTTCGGTGCTCATTCAGGGCCCCCGCCGGTCCATCCCCCCTCCGTCACCCCGGCGGAAGCCGGGGTCTCAGGCGACATGCGATCCGGCCTGAGATGCCGGCTTTCGCCGGCATGACGGATATGGGACATAGACTTACGCCTTCTGGTTGTCGTCCACTTCCGAGAATTCGGCGTCGACGACGTCCTCCTGCGGGCCCTCGGCAGCGCCGTCAGCCGCGGGCGAAGCCTCGGCCTGCTGCTGCTTCTCGTAGATCGCCTGGCCGAGCTTCATCGCGACCTGGGCCAGCGCCTGCGCCTTGGCGGTCATCGCCTCGGCATCGCCGCTCTCGACCGCCGACTTGGCCTCGGCGATCGCGCCCTCGATCTCGGACTTGAGCGCGGCGTCGACCTTGTCACCATTCTCCGCGAGCTGGCGCTCGGTGGTGTGGATCAGGCTCTCGGCGTTGTTCTTGGCCTCGGCCGCCTCGCGGCGCTTCTTGTCCTCGTCGGCGAAGCGCTCGGCGTCCTTGACCATCTGCTCGATGTCGTTGTCCGAAAGGCCGCCCGAGGCCTGGATGCGGATCTGCTGCTCCTTGCCGGTGCCCTTGTCCTTGGCCGAGACGTTGACGATGCCGTTGGCGTCGATGTCGAAGGTGACCTCGATCTGCGGCACGCCGCGCGGCGCGGGGGGGATGCCGACCAGGTCGAACTGGCCGAGCAGCTTGTTGTCCGCCGCCATCTCGCGCTCGCCCTGGAACACGCGGATCGTCACCGCCTGCTGATTGTCGTCGGCGGTGGAGTAGGTCTGCGACTTCTTGGTCGGGATCGTCGTGTTGCGGTCGATCATGCGGGTGAACACGCCGCCCAGCGTCTCGATGCCCAGCGACAGCGGCGTGACGTCGAGCAGCAGCACGTCCTTGACGTCGCCCTGCAGCACGCCCGCCTGGATCGCAGCGCCGATCGCCACCACCTCGTCGGGGTTGACGCCGGTGTGCGGGTCCTTGCCGAAGAAGCTCTTCACGACCTCACGCACCTTGGGCATGCGGGTCATGCCGCCGACCAGCACGACCTCATCGATCGCGCTCGCCTTGACGCCGGCATCGGCCAGCGCCTTCTTGCACGGCTCCAGCGTGCGCTGGATGAGGTCGTCGACCAGCCGCTCCAGATCGGCGCGGGTGATCGACTTGACCAGGTGCTTCGGCCCGTTCTGGTCCGCGGTGATGAAGGGCAGGTTGACCTCGGTCGTCGCGGCGGAGCTCAGCTCGATCTTCGCCTTCTCGGCGGCTTCCTTGAGCCGCTGGAGAGCCAGCTTATCCTTGGTGAGGTCGATGCCTTCCGCCTTCTTGAAGTCGTCGGCCAGGAACTGCACCAGCTTGGCGTCGAAGTCCTCGCCGCCGAGGAAGGTGTCGCCGTTGGTCGCCTTCACCTCGAACACGCCGTCGCCGATCTCGAGGATCGAGATGTCGAAGGTGCCGCCGCCGAGGTCGTAGACCGCGATCGTCTTGTTGTTGTCCTTGTCCAGGCCATAGGCGAGCGCCGCGGCCGTCGGTTCGTTGATGATGCGCAGCACCTCGAGGCCGGCGATCTTGCCGGCGTCCTTGGTCGCCTGGCGCTGGGCGTCGTTGAAATAGGCCGGCACGGTGATGACCGCCTGCGTCACCGTCTCGCCGAGATAGGCCTCGGCGGTCTCCTTCATCTTCTGGAGGATGAAGGCCGAGATCTGCGACGGCGAATAATCCTCGCCGCCCGCCTTCACCCACGCATCGCCGTTCGAGCCGCGCACGATCGTATAGGGCACCAGCTCGGTGTCCTTCTTCGTCACGGGATCGTCGAAGCGGCGGCCGATCAGGCGCTTCACCGCGAAGATGGTGTTGTCCGGGTTGGTCACCGCCTGCCGCTTCGCCGGCTGGCCGATCAGCCGCTCCCCATCCTTGGCGAACGCGACGATCGACGGCGTGGTGCGGGCGCCCTCCGCATTCTCGATCACCTTGGGCTTGCCGCCCTCCATCACTGCCACGCAGCTGTTGGTGGTGCCGAGGTCGATGCCGATCACTTTAGCCATAGTCTTTGCCTGTACCCCCAGGTCTCAGAATTGAACGCTCCACCGCACCCCAAGAGCGGCGATGCGGCGTCTTGCAACATTGGCGATATAGGTGGGCCTTCTATTGCCGCAAGATTGCTGGGCACGCTAAGGGCTCCACAATATCTCGCTTTGGGAGTGGGTTGCATGCGGCCACTGATTGCGATCGGCCTGGCGCTGGCCTTGGCGGCGTGCGGACGGCCGCCCGAGCTCCATGCCGACAAGGCGTGGATCCGCCTGCCGGCCGTGCCGGGCCGGCCTGCCGCCGCCTATTTCACCGTGACGGGCGGCACCGCCAAGACGACGCTGCTCGCGGTCTCGACCCCGGCGGCGCTCAAGGCCGAACTTCACGAGAGCATGGAGCATCATGGCATGATGCAGATGGCGCCGCTCGGCCAGGTCGACGTCGGTCCCGGTGCGACGGTGAGCTTCGCGCCGGGCGGCCGGCACGTCATGCTGTTCGGGGTGAATCCGAAGCTCAAGCCGGGCGACATCACGCCGGTGACGCTCCAGTTCGCCGAGGGCCGCAACCTGGAGGTCGAGGCGAAGGTGGTCGGCGCCGCCGACCCCGCACCATGAGAGGGTCCGCGCAGATGCCGCAGGTGATCGACCGTTTCCGTTCTTCCACTCTCGGCTGGCTCAAGGGCTCGCTCGCCGGCTGGGGGACGGTGCTGCTCGCGGCGGCGGGGCTGATCGGCATAGTGCTCGCCGGCGGCGACGCGCTGCCGGTGCCGCCGGCCGCGCCGCTGCTGCTGACGTTGCTCGCGGCGGGGATCGTGCTGGTGAAATGGATCGGCAATGCCGCCGCCACCTACGAGGTCACCGCCGACCGGCTGATCCTCCACCGCGGCATCCTCAACAAGTCGATCGACGAGATCGAGCTCTACCGCGTCAAGGACGTGCGCATCCAGTTCAGCATCGTCAACCAGCTCGCCGACCTCGGCACCATCACCATCGGCTCGTCGGACGAGACCACCCGTGCCACCCCGCTGGTGATGCGCGACATCGAGCATGCCCGCGCCCGCCGCGAGAAGCTGCGCGAGTTGGTCAACGCCGCCCGCCTCAGCCGCGGCGTGCGGGAGATCGACGTGGCGCCGGAGACGTTTGCCTAAGGCCAGCCGCTGATGAGCCTCCACCTCCCCCGTTCCCTCACCCCCGGCGAGATCGAGCTCGCCCGCAGCGTGTTCGGCGACGCCATCGACTATGCCCGCGCCGCGGTGGCCAACCGGAAATGGGCGTTCTTCCAGCCCAAAAAGATCGCCATGGCCCCCACCGGCTGCATCCACTTCAATCCCAAGGGCGACCTCTACCACGACGACTTCGCCTGCGCCGACCTTGGTCATCAAGCCCTGTTCATCCATGAGATGACGCATGTCTGGCAGTATCAGTCGGGCATCTACCTGCCGCTGCGCCGCCATCCCTTCTGCCGCTACGGCTACACCATCCAGCCGGGGCGGCGGTTCGAGCGCTACGGCATCGAGCAGCAGGCCGAGATCGCCCGCCATGCCTTCCTGCTCCGCCGCGGCGCCGTCGTTCCCGGCGCGCCGAGCCTGGGGCAATATGAGACGATCCTGCCGTTTCGGCCCTCCTCCTGATCCTTACCGCGGCCCCGCCACCATCAGCACCACCTCGGCCGCCGGCGAACCCGACAGCTGGAGGAAATAGTGGCCCGGCTGGAGATCGAAGTCGACGATCTTGCGGATGCCGGTGCAGGCCGGGCCGTGGCCGTGGGCGGCCGACGCAAGCGGGGCGCCGTCCCGGACCAGATCGATCCACGCCGGCCCGCCGAGGGCGACGCGGTAGCGGCCCGCCTTCGGCACCTCGAGTGCAACGAGACCGGCGAAGCTGCCCGCGGCCGGAGCCTTCTCCGGAGCGCGGGCGAAGGCGACCTCGCTCCCCGGCGCCAGCGTCAGCCGCACTGCCTGGCCGACCGCGATCGGCAGCACGCGGTCGTTGGTCGACACCGTCCGCGCCGCCGGGGTGGTCCAGCCGGCGAACTCGGCCGGGGGCGGCGCGGGGTTTGCCGGGCAGGCCGGCTGGCTGCTCTGGGCCGCGGCGGTGGTGGTCGGCAGGGCGGCTGCAAGGGTTGCGGCAGCTGCCAGAATCTTGGTCAGGTCACGCATCGTCTTCTCCATCCCAACGACAACGTCTCGTCGGCGGTGGTTATCCGAAGCGGGGACGAAGGCAATCATCGCCTGGGCTGGGGGCACCTCAAGCGATGGAGCACGAGGCGAGCCCCCTCCACCGCCTTCGGCGGTCCCCCTCCCCGTCCCGGGGAGGATTGAAGAAGGCGCCCCACCCTAACCTTCCCGCTCGCGGGTGAAGGAGGGGCGGAGGTCGGTGCCGCCGCTCGCCTCGCGCTCGGCGCGGCTGCGGGCGACACGCTCGACCTTGGCGGCCATCGCCTCGAACGCGGCGACCGAGCGCATTGCGCGGTCGCGGACGTTGGCGAGCGTCGCCGCATCGGCCTCGGCCCGGGCGCGGGCGGCCTGACCCCGGTAATAGGCGGCATCATAGGCCATGGCTCGGCCCTTTCGCTGGAGGAACGGGAACGGGAACGGGAACAGCAAAGGGAGGAAGCGCGGGCGAGGCAGGGGGCCGCCCCGCCCGCGTCCCGCGCCGGTCAGTCCTGCAGCTGCAGGTTGACCGCGCTGGTCTTGCCGCGACGATCCTGTTCCAGCTCGTAGCTGACGCGCTGGTTCTGGGTGAGGGTGCGCAGGCCCGCGCGCTCGACGGCGGTGATGTGGACGAACGCGTCCTGGCCGCCGCTCTCGGGCGCGATGAAGCCATAGCCCTTGTCGGAATTGAAGAACTTGACGGTACCGGTGATGCTCATGCGAGCTTTCCTTCTGTTGGCGGGATCCCGGACGTCGGGAGCCCTCGTGTGCTGCGAGGGGCAGGGAAAGAAGGAATGAGGAGCCGCAAAGCGCCAAAGACCGTCAATTTGCGACTGTAGCGGCTTCGATATGGGCCTCCGGGGCCGGGATTGCAACCGACGGCCCCGGCGCGGCGGCGGCCGGCGCGTCCTCGTCCGCATCATCGGGCGCCTCGTCGAGTGCATCGCCGGCCGCCTCGCCGCCCCTCGCCGACGCAGAGACGCAGGCGGCGAACCAGGCGTCGCGCTCGCGCGCCTCGGGCACGCGGCGGAGCTCGACCTCGGCCTGCCAGGACGCCTCGACCGCCGCGAGCTCGTCGTCGTCGAGCGTGCGGCTGTAGCCCTGCTGGCCGTACTCGCCGTCCTCCTCGCCGTAGAAACGGTCGGTCGGCGGGAAGCGGGTGCGCCATTCCTCCTCGCCCTCGTCGCACCACACCGGCTCGGGCCGGTCCTCGGGCGCGACATAGGGCGGCAGGCCGAAATGTTGACGAAGTTGACTCATCTCATCGTCCAGGTTTGCCGCCTTCGACGGTGCGGGCGCGGCGTCGGGCGCAGGCGGCGGCGTCGGGGCGAGCTGGACCAGCCCGGCGGCCTCGGCGCGGGCCCATTGCTCGCCGGTCCAGCCGGCACGGGCGGCGGGATCGAGGTCGGCGGTGTCGACGCCCTCGGCGAGGTCGGTGTGGGTCCTGAGCCAGCGGTCGGCGCGGGCGAGCGCGCGGATCGGGGCGAGATCGTCCTCGGTGGCGGACTCGGCCCCGGCCGCGCCCAGCCGCGCGCCGAGGAACAGGCCGGCGCGGGCCGGGCCGCCGTCGCGCCCGACGAGGTCGAGATACTGGTCGAACTCGGCCGCGACCAGCCGCGCGGCGGCCTGGCCGGCGGCGCCGGTCGCGCTGTCGGCCATGCGGTCGAGGCGATTGAGGAGCTGCATGGCGAGGCGGTTGTCGAAGCGCTCGCGCTCGATCGTCACCGTCGTGTCGCCGTTGGAGCGGGTGACGACCTCGACCGTGCCCTCGATCACGCGCTCCATCAGCGTCTCGGCGAGCGTGTCGCGCGCGAGCAGCGCCGCCGCCTGCCAGCCGAGCGCGAACCCCGCCCCGCGCGCCGAGGTGCGGAAGGCATAGGCGGATTGCTTGGTGAGGCCCACCGAGCGGGCGGCGTCGGTGACCGTGGCGCCCTCCGCGATCGCCTGGAGGAAGGTGCGCTGACGCTCGGCCGTCCAGCCGGCGGTGCGCTGGGATTGCGGGGCGGAATAGTGCTTGAGGTTGACCGGGATGAAGGTCGCGGGGTCCGCCGGGGTTTCCTCCGCGGGCGGGGTGATGGTGGTGGGTGCTGACATGATGCGGGTTCCTCTCGTGAGAACAAAAGAGGACCGACCAGTTATACAGATTTGGTGATGTAGGAAAGGGTTTTGTTCCTATTTGGTTCGTTTCGGTGTGACGGTGCGGCTTGGTGCCGGCGTCTGCCTATGCCATCCCTTGCCTTGACCTGTACCCAGGTCGGGCACATCCTGCTCGCATGACCCTTGCCGGATTCCCTCGCATCGCCGTCGACCCGCAGGTTTGCGGCGGGCGGCCCGTGGTGGCGGGAACGCGGGTGCGCGTCACCGACGTGCTGGAGATGCTGGCCGGCGGCGCGAGCCCGGCCGAGATCGCGGCTGACTTTCCCTATCTCAGCGAGGACGATGTCCGCGCAGTGCTGGCCTATGCGGCGGCGCAGGCGGATCATCTCGTGGGCGGAGGCGCAGTAAGTTGAGTGGGTTAGTAAGCTGTCACCGCCTAAGCCCAATTGCCGCCTGCCCTGTGCGGATGATTGCGCGAGCATGGACATGAGGCGGTCCATGTGTTCGAGACCGGCATGATTATTCGGTGAGAGCCTGCTCAACAGCGTCCAGTATATGTTCAGCACACGGCAGAGCTTTTCCAAAATCCTCTAACGTCATAGATGCCCCGTCATCATGAGACACTCTATGCCGATTAGTTATAGCATCAAAATATGGCTGAAGATTTATCTCAGGCAATCGTTCTGCTATTACATCACCCTCTCCGCATCCAAATTTCTGCAAAACGTCATTTATCTCTGCCTTTTTTACTCTTTTAAGCATGCTCTCGTTGGTTTTGAATATAAACTCAGCCACTCTCTGGTCTTGGATTAATTTAAGTCTAGCTAAAATGATATCTTTAATCTTTTCTTCCATTTCGGCATAAAGCGCGACCAGCAGGAATTGTACTAAGTAAATCTCCACAAGAGGATTTCGTCCAACAATCGCGAGATGGTTGGAAATTTCCTCATAAGCGAATGTGGTCCGAACGAGATGCATTATTCGCTCAGGTATTCTATCGCCTTTGCAAGTCTCAGCTCAACTACCGATTCGTCACTTGTATTATACGTGATCGCGGCATCGTATGCAGTATCTTCTCGCAAAGCCATGAATCGCTCGTTCAAATCTGATGGCGCGATATCTGCGAGTACTGCAGCCATTATAGAATCGAGTGCGCCGTAATTTAAGCGTCCGCGAAGATGGAACGGCTTTTCACCAAGCTGAGACAGTATATAATCAGAAGATATCTTAAAATTATAAATTAGGTTATCATAGTCACTATCATCACCACGGCGATCTTCCATATACTTATTCAAGAATCCCTTCATAGGCTTCTCGTAAGCACTGCCTTTTTCGCTTAACGCGAGACAACGGAGAACGAGTTCCACATCTCTAAGTCTCTTGTCGATTTTTGGCTGACCGATTATCTTGCGCCATGAATCTACTTCGTTCATCTTCTTTAGCGCATCTACGAATGGCCCATAAGAGACACACTGACGAACTTCCATCGGGTTAAGATTAACACCGCCCGTATTTAGACGCTCAAAAACCTGATAGATACTTGTATCATCTTGAGGGTCAATTTGCTGTATAATCGTAGCGCGCAGAGTAACCCCTTTAAGTTTAAACTGTTCATCTTCGCTAAGGTCAGAGAATGACTTTCCTTCATATCGCGGATGAACGTTCTTTAAACGGAATACCGTTTCATCGAAGGTTCCTTTAATGAAACGGATAAGGGACGTAATCCTCTGCTGACCATCAATGATGAGGTAACCAGCCTTGACACGCTCCTTATAAAGGAACGTCCCAGGAACAGGCAAACCTAGCAAGAAACTTTCAACTAACTTGCTCGCTTTAATCCGATCCCATACGTACATGCGTTGGAATGGGGGAACCGTGAGTTCTTTCCGATCCCATAGATCGACATACCCGGCAAGAGTGATATCGGCCGGATAGTTCATTATTTCATATTCGAGCTTGGGCTCCTGCTCTTCTTCAGGTGCATCCTCCGTGGGTTCAACATCCCAATCCTCAGTCGCTTCAGTATCTTCCATGATTCCCGCCCTTTTCAGGTAAGCTGACCGGTCCCCAAAACGCGGTCAAGGGAGTATTGACGACATCACACTTCGCATGCGTGGATATCGACGAGTTCAAAGCCTGCGACGTTTCTGAAGTGTATCCGCTAACGGGCACATCGAGGATGTAGACTGTGTTGTCGGGCCGGCGTGGTTACCACTTCCCGCCCACAGCCTCGATCGCCGCGAGCAGCGCCTTCTTGCTCGGCGTTCGCCGCTTGCCGCTATTCCGCGGCATCTCCGGCTCGCCTGTAGCGGCCCGCCGGCGCGCGATATCCGCGGCGAACTCCTCGAAGGTCACCGGTTCAGGGCGCGAGGGTGGCGATGCCGTGCTCATTGGACGTCTCTTCCCGAATGCGGCGCTCAAGATAGGCGCGATCCAGGTCCGGGTGAAGCGACAGCAGCACGCGGGCCTGCTCCAGCATCTCGGGCGCGGTGCCCGAGGCGAACTGGCCCATGCGGTCGGCGATCATGTCTTCGACCGCCAGCACGGCGGCGGTGCCGTCCGGCTGGAGCGTGATCAGGCGGACGCGGTCGCGGTCGGCGAGGCCGTCGAGCAGCGTGGCGGAGACGACCTCGAAGCCGAGCTTGAGGTCGGGGTGTATCCAGCCGGTGAAGCTGTGGCCGGGACCGGAGGGGCGGACGAAGCCCTGTTGTACGAGTGCTTGCTCGAAGGCTTGCTGGCGGCCGGTGACCACGTCGAAGTCGCCAGTGGTGATGGCGCTGCCTGAGTAGAGTTCGACCGCGGCGCCGCCGACTAGGATCGGGGCTTCGTGGCCTTCGCGCAGCATCGCCTCGCTGACGCGGGCGAAGACGCGGAGGGCCGCTTCGAATTCGGGTCGGTACAGGTTCGTCATCCCCCTCACCCTTCCCATCGCTTCGCGTGTTCGAGCTTTGGCCTGCCCCCGGCAGGCCAAGATCGTGCCTGGAAGGCACGATCTCGCTCGAACACCCCTTCCCTCTCCCAAAGAGAGAGGGAGTTTATTCCGCCGCCACCGCCTCCTTCGCGGCCTTCCCCTTCTCCAGCAGCGGCGCGAGATACCGGCCCGTGAAGCTCCGCGGTTCGCGCGCCACATCTTCCGGGGTGCCCTCGGCGACCACCTCGCCGCCCTTGACGCCGCCTTCCGGCCCCAGGTCCAGGATCCAGTCCGCGGTCTTGATGACGTCGAGGTTGTGCTCGATCACCACCACCGTGTTGCCCTGCTCGACCAGCGCGTGGAGCACCTCGAGCAGCTTGCGGACGTCCTCGAAGTGGAGGCCGGTCGTCGGCTCGTCCAGGATGTAGAGCGTGTTGCCGGTGGCGCGGCGGCTCAGCTCCTTCGCCAGCTTGACGCGCTGCGCCTCGCCGCCCGACAGCGTCGTCGCCTGCTGGCCGACCTTGACGTAGCCGAGGCCGACCTCCGCCAGCATTGCCATCTTGTCGCGGATCGGGGGGACCGCCTTGAAGAACTCGACCGCGTCCTCGACCGTCATGTCGAGCACGTCGGCGATGCTGCGCCCCTTGAACTTCACCTCCAGCGTCTCGCGGTTGTAGCGGGCGCCGTGGCAGACGTCGCAGGTGACGTAGACGTCGGGGAGGAAGTGCATCTCGATCTTGAGCACGCCGTCGCCCTGGCACGCCTCGCACCGGCCGCCCTTGACGTTGAAGCTGAAGCGGCCGGGCTTGTAGCCGCGGGCCTGGCTCTCCGGCAGGCCGGCGAACCAGTCGCGGATTTGGGTGAAGGCGCCGGTGTAGGTCGCCGGGTTCGAGCGCGGGGTGCGGCCGATCGGCGACTGGTCGATGTCGATCACCTTGTCGAGGTGCTGGAGGCCGGTGATCTTGTCGTGCTTGCCGGCGAGCAGGCGGGCGCCGTTCAATTGGCGCGCGGCGGCGGCGTAGAGCGTGTCGATGGTGAAGCTCGACTTGCCCGAGCCGGAGACGCCGGTGACGCAGGTGAAGGTGCCGAGCGGGATGCTGGCGGTGACGCCGCGCAGGTTGTTGGCGGTGGCGCCGACCACCGTCAGCTTCTTGCCCGACCCCTTGCGGCGCTTGGGCGGGACCGGGACCTCTCGCGTTCCGTTGAGATAGTCGGCGGTGATGCTGTCGTGGCTCGCCAGCAGCTCAGGGAGCGTGCCCTTCGCCACCACCTCGCCGCCGTGGACGCCGGCGCCGGGGCCCATGTCGATGATATAGTCGGCGGTGCGGATCGCGTCCTCGTCATGCTCGACGACGAGGACGGTGTTGCCGAGGTCGCGCAGGCGCCGGAGCGTCGCCAGCAGCATGTCGTTGTCGCGCTGGTGGAGGCCGATGCTCGGCTCGTCGAGGACGTAGAGCACGCCCGACAGGCCGCTGCCGATCTGCGACGCGAGGCGGATGCGCTGGCTCTCGCCGCCGGAGAGGGTGCCGGAGGTGCGGTCGAGGTTGAGATAGTCGAGGCCGACGTTGTTGAGGAAGCCGAGGCGCTCGAGGATCTCCTTGAGGATGCGCTCGGCGATCTGGCGCTGCTGGTCGGTGAGCTGGTCGGGGAGCGCGGCGAACCATTGCAGCGCGTCGACCACCGACAGGCGGGTGGCGTGGCTGATGTCCTCGCCGGCGATCTTGACCGCCAGCGCCTCGGGCTTGAGGCGGGCGCCGTGGCAGACCTCGCAGGGCTGGGAGCTCTGGTATTTGGAGAGCTCCTCGCGCATCCAGGCGCTTTCGGTCGAGAGCATGCGGCGGTTGAGGTTGCCGATCACGCCCTCGAACGGCTTGCGGACGTCGTAGCTCTTCCTGCCGTCGACGAAGGTCAGGGTGACGGGGCGGCCCTGAGTGCCGTGGAGGATGACGTCGCGGTGCTCCTGCGGCAGATCCTCCCAGGGGGTGTCGAGGCTGAAGCCGAACTCGCGCGCCAGGCTGCCGAGGACCTGCATGTAATAGGGGGACGGCGGGTTGGACTTGGCCCAGGGGACGATCGCGCCCTTCTTGATGCTGAGCGCGTGGTTGGGGACGACGAGGTCCTCGTCGAACACCAGCTTCTCCCCCAAGCCGTCGCAGGCCGGGCAGGCGCCCTGGGGGGCGTTGAAGCTGAACAGGCGGGGCTCGATCTCGGGGATGGTGAAGCCGCTGACGGGGCAGGCGAACTTCTCGGAGAAGACGATGCGGTTGGCGGGGACGCCGGCGCCCTTCATCGCGCCGCCCTCGGCGACGAATTCCTGGCGCGCCTCGTTGACGCGGTTGCCGGCGAGCTCGGCGACCGTGGTATCCACCAGGTCGATATAGGCCAGCCCCTCGGCCAGCTTGAGCGCGGTCTCGAAGCTGTCCGCGAGGCGCGACGCAATATCGTCGCGGACGACGATGCGATCGACCACCACTTCGATGTCGTGCTTGTACTTCTTGTCGAGCGCCGGGGCCTCGTCGATCGCGTAGAGCTCGCCGTCGATGCGGACGCGCTGGAAGCCGGCCTTCTGCCATTCGGCCAGCTCCTTGCGATACTCGCCCTTGCGGCCGCGGACGACGGGGGCGAGGAGGAGCAGGCGGGTGCCCTCGGGCAGCGCGAGCACGCGGTCGACCATCTGGCTGACGGTCTGCGCGGCGATCGGCAGGCCGGTCGCGGGCGAATAGGGGATGCCGACGCGCGCCCACAGCAGGCGCATGTAATCGTAGATCTCGGTGACCGTCGCCACCGTCGAGCGCGGGTTGCGGCTGGTGGTCTTCTGCTCGATCGAGATCGCGGGGCTGAGCCCCTCGATATGGTCGACGTCGGGCTTCTGCATCAGCTCGAGGAACTGGCGGGCATAGGCCGACAGCGACTCGACGTAGCGGCGCTGGCCCTCCGCATAGATGGTGTCGAAGGCGAGGCTGGACTTGCCCGAGCCCGAGAGGCCGGTGATCACCGTCAGCGTGTCGCGGGGGATGTCGACCGAGACGTCCTTGAGATTGTGCTCGCGCGCGCCGCGGACGGAGATGGTGGTGAGGGCCATGCTCTACGTTCTATCTTCGTTCTGGAGGGGATTCCAGCCTAGAGATAGGAAGCGGGGCGGGATGTTGCCAGCGTGGTGTCAGTAGTGGGGGCCCTTTCAATCCTCCCCCGCCGGGGGGAGGTGTCAGCCCAGGCTGACGGAGGGGGAGGACGGCGATCCGCTATCGGCGTGCTTCCTCCCCCTCCGTCACGCTTCGCGTGCCACCTCCCCCTGGCGGGGGAGGATTGGATGTCTCCTACGCCGCCGCCATCCGCACGGTGCGCCCTTCCCTGGCCGCGCGGTAGATGGCCTCGATCAGGCGCATGTCGCGCAGGCCCTCCTCGCCGGGGACGATCGGGTCGCGGTCGGTCAGCACGCACTCGGCGAAATGGTCGAGCTGGCCGACGAACTGGTTCTTGGCCGGCGCCGGCAGCACGCGCGGCTCCATCTTGCCGCCCTTGCGCACCCACATCTGCTGGCCCTCGTAGACGGTGGCGGGCTCCATCCACACCCAGCCTTCGGTGCCGGTCACGCGGTGGGCATTGTGGTTGGAGCTGTAGCTCGACACGCAGTCGGCGATCAGGCCCGACGGGAACTTGAGCTGGAAGTCGATGCGGTCCTCGACCGTCCTGAAGCGCGGGTCGCTGCGGTCGGTCGATTCCATCGCATTGACCTCGACCGGCTCCTCGCCCGAGAGGTAGCGCGCCGCCTGGAGGCTGTAGATGCCGATGTCCATCAGCGACCCGCCGCCCGACAGCGGCTTGTCGAGCCGCCATTGATTGGGGCTGATGGTGAAGCCCGACTCCGCAGTGATCAGGCGCGGCTTGCCCAGGAAGCCCGAGCGGACCAGCTCGATCGCGTGGCGGTTGTAGGGCTCGAAGCGCGAGCGGTAGCCGATCATCAGCTTGCGGCCCGCCTTGCGGCAGGCGGCGACCATCGCCTCGGCCTCGGCGGCGGAGACGGCCATCGGCTTCTCGCAGAGGACGTGCTTGCCCGCCTGGGCGGCGCGGATCGTGTATTCGGCATGGAGCGCGTTGGGCAGGATGACGTAGACCGCGTCGATGTCGGGATTATCGCGGATGCTGTCGTAGTTGGCGTAGCTGTAGTGGTGCGTCTTCGGGATGCCGTATTCGGTGCCGTAGCGTGTCAGCTTCTCCGGCGTGCCGCTGACCAGCGCGGTCAGCCTGATCGACTCGCAGCCGGCGAGGCGCGGCATGATCTGGCGCGTGGCGTAGCTGCCGAGCCCGACGACCGCCAGGCCGAGCTTGCGGCCGGGTGTCCCCTGCCGCAGCGTGACCGCGGCGGCGGCGCCCGCCACCAGCGCACCGCCCATGCCGACGAGGAGCCCGCGACGCGTGCCGTCCAACATCCCCTCTCTCCCGCAACGCCCGCCGATGTGCGGGCCCGGAAACTGTTAACGCTATCGGTAACGGGAAAGTGCCGTTCGCAAAAGGGCGTTTCGGGAAATTCCCGCGCCCGACATCGTGCCTGAAGGCCCGCCGGAGCCGTCCGTACCCGTCGTTCATCGAACCGCATCTGCCGTTCATCGTCCGCCGTTGCGGTTGATAGAACGGTCCATCCTCTTGATCGAAGAGCGCGCCCCTCCGCCCGCCCGATCGAATATTCATCAGTCGCCGCCCTTTCGGGGGCGAGCGATTGACCTCAACAACATGGGAACGATGTGATGCGTATTGCACATTTGGGACTGTTGTCGCTCGCCTTCCTTGGTTCGCCCAGTTTCGCAGAGGCGGCGATGGACATGAAACCGTCGCACAGGGTGGTCGTCTCCACGCGCGGCCTCGACCTTTCGACCGATGCGGGTGTCAGGGCGGCGCGAGCGCGTGTCCGCCGTGCGGCGGAACAGGTTTGCGGTGACTATCCGCGCGTCGGCCTCTTGCCGCCGCCGGGAATCGCGCGGTGCCGCACGACCGCGACGCGCGAAGCAGAGCCCAGGATTGCCGCCTTGGCCTCGCGCGCAAGCAACGATCGCGTCGCCATGGCCGACACAGGCAGGCACGATCGATAGCCGGCCCGGTCCGGCCGCTCGCTCGAGCCTCATCGAGGATGAGATTTCGATCGATCAGATCAACATTAAGGAAGCGACTGACATCTCAACCCTCCTCACCGTCACCCCGGACTTGTTCCGGGGTCCACCGGGAGGCAAGGACCGGACAAGAGGTTCCAGCTCAGCCTGTGAGGCTGAGTGGACCCCGGAACAAGTCCGGGGTGACGGCGGGAACCGGATTACGGCAGACCTGCAACTTCAAATGTCGACAGGCTCTTACCTGCCCGCAAGCGCCTTTACCGCCGCGAGATGCGAGCGGCCGACCCGGACCTCGGCCCCGTTGGCCAGGATCACGTACCAGATTCCGAGCCCGTCATGGCGGAGCCTGGCGATGAAGTCGCGCCTGACGATCGTCGAGCGGTGGACGCGGATGAACATGGCCGGGTCCAGCCGGCGCTCGAGGTCGCCGAGCGTCTGGTGGAGCAGGAAGCTGCGCGACCCGATCTGCAGGGACATGTAATCGCGCATCGCGTCGATCCGATCGACATCGACCGCCGCAATGCGCACCATTTCCGAACGATACGGAACCCAGAATTCCTCGATCCGGTCGGACGGCACGGCGGCGCGGTGCTCGGGGCTGCCGATCTTCCGGCGTGCGCGCGCAACCGCCCGGACCAGTCCTTCGGACGTTATCGGCTTCAGCAGATAATCGACCGCGGCAACATCGAACGCCGCCAGAGCAAAGCCGTCGAAGGCCGTACAAAAGACGATGGCGGGCGGCTGCTCCCCGGTGGAGAGCGTCTTTGCCACATCCATGCCGTCCACCTGCGGCATGGCGATGTCGAGAAGAACGAGGTCGGGCGACAGCGCCTTGGCCAGCCGCAGCGCGATCTCCCCGTCGGACGCGGTCCCCACCAGCGAGAGGCTGGGGACGTGCGAGCACAGCATGACCAGCCGTTCGATGGCGAGCGGCTCGTCGTCCACGATCAGCGTGCGCAAGGCAGGTTCACCGGGCATCGAAGGTCAGCGGCATCGTGAGGTCGACGAGGAAACCGCCGGGGTCGAGCGGGTGCACGCGGCAGGAGCCCCCACCGCCGAACCGCGCGGCAATGCGGTCGGCGACGTTGCGCAGGCCCAGGCCGGTTCCTCCGACACTCTCCTTGCCGGCCGCTCCCGCTTCGCCATCGTCCTGCACCGATAGAAGGAGAAGCCCCTCCTGGCTGCGCGCGCGGATGCTGATCGTGACGGGGCGGCGCGATCGCGACACACCATATTTGACGGCGTTCTCGATCAGCGGCTGCAGGATCAATCCGGGGACAAGGGCATCGCGCAGGTCGTCGGGCAGGTCGATGGCGAGGCGCAGCCGAACGGGGAAGCGGACCTGTTCGATCTCGAGGTAGAGGCGCTGAAGCCGGATCTCCTCCTCCAGCCGCACATCCTCGCTCGGGTCGCCGACCAGGCTGGCCCGGAAGAAGCTCGAGAGATTGATGATCATGCGCTCGGCGGCGGGGCGTCGGTCGGACATGACCAGCGAAGACAGCGAATTGAGCGTGTTGAACAGGAAGTGCGGGTTGACCTGGTATCTGAGCGCCCGAAGCTCGGCCGCCTGCGCCGCAGCGCGGAACGCCGCGTTCTTGCGTTCCAGCGCGCCGACCTCCGCGGCATAGCGAAGCGCGAGGTAGAGCGCTGCCCAGCCGACGAAGAAGAAATAGCTGTTGACCGCGTTGTCCGTGATCATCTTGATCACTTCCATATTGGCGTCGTCGGCGTTCGTTCCTCCAACCTCCACCATCATCCTGCCGGCTGGCGGAGCCTGCTCCGTCTCGGCAGGCGCCTTTTCCGCACTGGCGGCGATCGCGGGCCATGGCGACTTCATGACCTCAAACACCACCCAGTCGGCAGCCGAGAAGGCCAATGCCGCAGGCGCGGCGAGCAGGCCCGCGACGATCATGCCGCGCCGCAGCGACTTCCTCACCACCCTGCGCAGCACCAGGTAGAGCAGATAGGTGAGGCCCATGCTGAAGACCATGAGCTCCAGGTGCCGCACCAGCGTGTCGAGTTGGCCGGTCTTTCCCATGACCGCCGAGCGCAACGTGACGATGGCGCAATAGAACAGCCAGAAACCGACGATCGACAGCAAGGCGACACGCGGCGGAAGAGCAGGTTCGTCGTGCGGGTCCGCAGCGAATTCTTCAGGCATGGCGGATCATAGCGTCAGGCCGGCGGCGGTAGAAGATCGCACCATGTCGCTGATCGAAGACTGTCGGACATTCATCGAAACGCGCGGAGGCCGGGGCGCTCCGTCTACGCCATTGTCGGTGTGGAGTACGCGCTGGAATGGGTCGACATTCAGAACCGTGGAAGTGTGCGCCTTCCTTCCCTCCGTCACCCCGGCCTTGTGCCGGGGTCCACCGGGAGGCAAGTGCCGGACAAGAGGTTCGAGCTTCACCGGTGAGGCTGGGTGGACCCCGGCACAAGGCCGGGGTGACGGAGGGAAGGAAGGGTGGCGCCTTGCTTCCTCCTAAATGTCGATCCGCCCTAAAACACCGGCACCACAGCCCCGCCGTACTTGCGCTCCATGAACGCCTTCACCTCCGGGCTGCGCAGCGCCGTGACGAGCTTCTGCACCCGCGGATCGTTCCGCTCGCTCTCCAGGCCCACCACATAATTCACGTAAGGACTGTCCTTCCCCTCGATCGCGAGCGCGTCGCGGGTCGGGTTGAGGCCGGCGTCGAGCGCATAGTTGGTGTTGATCAGCGCCAGGTCGACCTGGTCGAGCACGCGGGGCAGCGTCGCCGCCTCGATCTCGCGGAACTTCAATTGCTTGCGGTTCTGGACGACGTCCTTGGGCGTGGCGGTGATGTCGCTCGGGTCGCGCAGCGTGATCAGCCCCTCCCCGGCGAGCAGCCGCAGCGCGCGGCCGCTGTTGCTCGGCTCGTTGGGGATGGCGACGGTGGCGCCGTCGGGCAGCTCGCCCAGCGCCTTCCACTTGCGCGAATAGGCGCCGAGCGGCTCGATGTGCACCCCGGCGATCTTCACCAGATGCGTGCCCTTGGCCTTGTTGAACTCGTCGAGATAGGGGCCGGTCTGGAAATAGTTGACCGCGATCCGCCCCTCGGAGACCTGGACGTTGGGCTGGACGTAATCGTTGAACACCCGGACATCGAGCTTGACGCCCTCGCGCGCCAGGATTGGCTTCACGAACTCGAGGATCTCGGCGTGCGGCACCGCGGTGGCGGCGACCGTCAGCGTGCCGGGATCGCCGGCACCGGGCTTGCCGCCGCCGCAGCCGGCGAGCGCAAGGGCGCCGAGCGCCGCCAGCAGGATGCGTCGGTTCATGGGAGCGGCCTTTCTCTTATCGATGGCTGAAATGGCGGACGAGCCGGTCGCCCGCCATCTGGAGAAGCTGGACGATGACCAGCAGCAGCACGACGGTGACGAGCATCACGTCGGTCTGGAAACGCTGATAGCCGAAGCGGATGGCGAGGTCCCCCAGGCCGCCCGCGCCGACCGCGCCGGCCATCGCGGTGAACGAGACCAGCGCGATCGCGGTGACGGTGACGCCGGCGATGATGCCCGGCAGCGCCTCCGGCAGCAGCGCGCGGAGCACGAGGTCGCGGGTGGTCGCCCCCATCGCCTGCACCGCCTCGACCGTGTTGCGGTCGACCTCGCGCAGCGCGGTCTCGACCAGCCGGGCGAAGAAGGGCGCGGCGCCGACCACCAGCGGCGGGATCGCGCCGACGACGCCGAGCGAGGTGCCGACGAGCAGCACGGTCAGCGGGATCATCACGATCAGCAGGATGATGAAGGGCACCGAGCGCAGCAGGTTGACGGCCAGCGCGAGCACGCCGTTGCCGAGCCGGCTCTCCCACACCTGGCCGGGACCGGTCAGGAACAGCGCGATGCCGAGCGGCAGGCCGAGCAGCACGGTCAGCACCAGCGAGCCGCCGAGCATCGCCAGCGTGTCGAGGCTGGCCTGGCCGATGTCGGCCCAGTCGATGTTGACGAACCAGTCGTTCATGACGCCGCCACTTCGCCCCCGGCGCGGAGCGCGTCAACGTTTCCATGCGCGCGCAGGGCGTCGATCGCCGCCGTCACGTCGCCGCCGGTGAGGCCCAGAGTGAGCTGGCCGAAGCTCAGGTCCTTGAGCCGGCCGATGCGGCCGTCGAGGATCGCGAAGTCGGTGCCGGTCTCGCGCGCGATCCGCGTCAGCACCGGCTGCCACACCGCCTCGCCGCGCAGGGTGAGCCGGATCACCTGGCCCGTGAAGCCGACCGGCTCGGGATGGTCGTCGGTCTCGGCGAGCAGCGCGCGCGTCTCGGGCGCCTGGGGATCGAGGAAGACGTCGGCGACGCTGCCGCTCTCGACGACGCGGCCGGCGTGGAGCACCGCGACACGGTCGCAGACCTGGCGCACCACCTCCATCTCGTGCGTGATCAGCACGATCGTCAGGCCGAGCTCGCGGTTGAGGTCGGCGATCAGGGCGAGGATGCTGCGCGTCGTCTCGGGATCGAGCGCGCTGGTCGCCTCGTCGCACAGCAGGATGTCGGGGCCGGTGGCGAGCGCGCGGGCGATGCCGACGCGCTGCTTCTGCCCGCCGGACAGCTGCGCGGGATATTTGTCGCCATGGTCGGCGAGCCCGACGCGGGCGAGCAGCTCGGGCACGCGGGCCGCGATGGTGGCGGCGTCGGCGCCGCCGATCCTGAGCGGCAGCGCGACGTTGGCGGAGACGGTGCGCGAGGCGAGCAGGCCGAAGTTCTGGAAGATCATGCCGACGCGGCGGCGGAGCGTGCGGATCCCCTCCCCGTCCAGCGCGGCGACGTCGGTGCCGTCGATCGACACCGTCCCCGCGCTCGGCCGCTCGAGGCCGTTGAGCAGCCGCACCAGCGTCGACTTGCCCGCGCCCGAGCGACCGATGATGCCGAACACCTCGCCGCGCGCGACCTGAAGGTCGACGGCCGCCAGCGCTGCGTGGCGGCCGCCGGTGAAGGTCTTGTGGACGCCTTCCAGCCGGATCACGGGCGCGGTCAGACCCGCTCGCCCGCGGCTGCGCCGATCCGGTCGAAGTCGCTCGCGGCGTGGCGCTCGCGCAGCTTGCCCTCGGCGGTGCGGTTGACGATGCGGCCGCGCTTCACCGGCTCGCGCGCGGCGATCTGCTCGGCCCAGCGCTGGACGTTTTCATATTCGCCGGCGCCCAGGAACTGCTGCGCGTCATAGCCGTCGCCGCGATAGGCGTCGCCGAGCACCAGCGCACCGTACCAGGGCCAGATCGCCATGTCGGCGATGGTGTAGTCGTCGCCGGCGACGAATTGGTGGCGCGCCAGCTGGGTGTCGAGGACGTGGAGCTGGCGCTTGGCCTCCATCGCATAGCGGTTGATGGCATATTCGATCTTGAACGGCGCATAGGCGTAGAAATGGCCGAAGCCGCCGCCGACGAAGGGCGCCGAGCCCATCTGCCACATCAGCCAGTTCATCGTCTCGGCCCGCTTGTGGTGATCGGTGGGGAGGAAGGCGCCGAACTTTTCGGCGAGGTAGAAGAGGATCGAGCCGCTCTCGAACAGGCGCGTCGGCGGGGTGGTGGAATGGTCCATCAGCGCCGGGATCTTGGAGTTGGGATTGACCCCGACGAAGCCGCTGCCGAACTGGTCGCCCTTGCCGATGTCGATCAGCCAGGCGTCATACTCCGCGCCCGCATGGCCGGCAGCGAGCAGCTCCTCGAGCATGATCGTGACCTTCTGCCCATTGGGCGTGCCCATCGAGTAGAGCTGGAGCGGATGATCGCCGACCGGCAGCGCCGCCTCATGCGTCGCGCCGGAGATCGGACGGTTGATGCTGGCCCAGGTCCCGCCACTCGGCTGGTCCCAGGTCCAGACGCTGGGCGGAACATAGCCCGGCGGCTGATTGTTCGCGCTGTCGGCGGCGTCGGTCATGCTGTCCCTCCGGTCATGATGATGCGGCCGCTGATTTAAGCCCGAAAACCGGATGCGCCAGCGCACCCGCCCATTTCTTTCTTTCCGACGCCCAAGGTCCGCATGATCCGCCGGAACGGCGATTCCGGGCTATCCGGGAGCTACTCCTGACATCGATACATAATCCCGATGCGTCATTGAAACCGATTGCCTCAGAAGCAACACAATAACGGCCAGAGGACGGGAGGCGGCATGAAATACCGCCAATTAAGTCATCATGCTTACGAGCGAGACGATATTAAGACTCCCGCCCCCTCTACCAGGGAAAGGCGGCTGGACGCCGCATTTGTAGAGCAGGCCGCGAGAACACCGGAGAGGATCGCCGTCCTGTGCGCGGGACAGGCGCTCACCTATCGCGCGCTGGATCGGCGCTCCAACCGGCTTGCCTGCCACCTTCGCGCGATCGGCGTCGATCGCGAGGTGCGCGTCGCCGTCGCCCTGCCGCGTACGGCCGAGCTGATCGTGGCGTTGCTCGCGATCCTGAAGGCGGGCGGCGCCTATGTGCCGCTCGACCTCAGGCAGCCGCCCGACCGGCTCGACTTCCTGCTCCGCGACAGCGGCGCCGCGATCCTGCTGACCGACGCGGCGAGCGCGGCGTCGCTGTTCGCGGACAGCGGCTGCCGGGTCGAGACGCTGCCGGCCGCGACCGACACATTGTCCGCGGACCCGCTCGAACCGGCGGGCGATCATCTCGACCTCGCCTATATCATCTACACCTCCGGCTCGACCGGCGTTCCCAAGGGCGTGATGCTGCGGCACAGCGCGATGGGGATCATCGACTGGATGGCGTCGACCATGGACGCCGGCGACCTGGAGCGGATCGCCGCGACCACCTCCATCACCTTCGACCCCTCGGTGATCGAGATCTTCGGGCCGCTGTCCTGGGGCGGCTGCGTGGTCCTGAAGGAGAGCCTGCTCGAACCGTTCCGGCACGGCGAATGCCCCACGCTCGTCCAGGGGCCGCCGTCGGTGATGGACGGGCTGGCGCGGCGCGGTGCGATCCCCGAGACGGTGCGGGCGATCAACTGCGGCGGCGAGGTGCTGCAGGCCAAGATCGTCGAGCGGCTCTATCGGCTGTCGCGGATCGAGCGGCTCTACAACCACTATGGGCCGACCGAGGCGACGATCGTCGCGACGATCGCGCCGGTGCCGCGCGGGACGCGCGAGGACCCGCCGCTGGGCGAGCCGGTGGCCGGGGCGCGCATCCATCTGCTCGACGAGGCGGGCGAGCCGGTTGCCGAGGGCGAGGTCGGCGAGATCTGCATCGGCGGGGACGGCGTCGCCTGCGGCTATTGGAACCGTCCCGAGCTCACCGGTGAACGGTTCGTGCCCGAGCCAGGGACCGACCCGGCCCGGCCGATGTACCGGACGGGCGACCTCGCCTTCTACGGCGCGCCGGGCAAGCTGATGTTCGTCGGGCGACGGGAGCGCCAGGTCAAGATCCGCGGGCAGCGCGTCGAGCTCGGCGAGATCGAACATGCGCTGCGCGGGCTGCCGCTGGTGGTGGAGGCCGCGGTCGAGTGGTTCCATGCGGATGGCCGGCCCGACCGGCTCGTCGCCTTCCTCGAAGTGGAAGCGGGTTTCGACGAGACCGCGGCGCTTCGCGAGCTGGGGCGCTGGCTGCCGTCGCATATGCTGCCGCATCGGATCATGCCGATGCCGCGGCTGCCGCGCGGCGTGTCCGGCAAGGTCGACCATCAGGCTCTCGCATCGCTCCATCCGGGCGATTTCCCCGCGAAGGAGGATGCGCCGGCCGGGGCCACGCCGCTCGAAGCGCTGGTCGTCGCCGCCTTCGCGAGGGGGCTGCATCGTCATGACATCGACGTCGACGACGATTTCTTCGCGCTCGGCGGGGATTCGCTGTCCGCCTACAACCTCACGCTCGAGCTGGAGGAGCTGCTCGACCGCCCGGTGTCGCCGGCGATCATGGCGCAGGCGAGCACGCCGCGCGCGCTTGCCCAGATCCTGGAGCTGACCGATGCCTCACAGGACGGCGATTTCTGCGTGCTCAACGCCGGAGGCAGTGGGCGGCCGATCTTCTGCCTTCCCGACGTGTTCGGGCAGCCGGTCAGCTTCACGGCGCTCGCCGACGTGCTCAGGGACGTGCGACCGATCTACGGCCTGACGCCCGCACCCGGCGTGGAACGGACCGGTCGGCTCAGCGTGGAGACGCTGACCGCCCGCTATCTGAGGACGGTCCGCGGGCTGCAGGCGACGGGCCCCTATTGCATCGCCGGCTATTCCTTCGGCGGCGTCGCCGCCTTCGACCTGGCGCGCGCGCTCGAGGCGGCGGGGGAAGAGGTGACGCTGGTCCTCATCGATGCGTTGGTCGGATACCGGATCCTCGAGCCGCGGGTCTGGCTGCCGTGGCTGGTCAGGCACGGACTCGCCTATGCGCGGAGCACGGGGGTGCGGCAGCTGCTGAATAAGGCGATGGTGTCGCGGTGGATACCCTGGATGAGGTCGCAGCCGGCGCCGCCGAGCTGGGTGTCGGCGCGCAGCCGCGACCTGGCCGCGGCGATGATCGATGCGACGCGTCGCTATCGGATCGGGACCTTCGGCGGACCGACGATGCTGATCCACGCCGGCGTCCGCGATCCGCTGGAGCGGCTGCTCGATCACGACGGCCGTCAGGGCTGGGGCCAGGCGCTGCGCGGAGAGGTGCGGACGGTGACGTTGCCCGCGTCGCATCTCGAGATCATGCGCTATCCGCATGTCGCCAGCGTGGCCGAGGTCTTCTCCGCGCTGTCCGGGGAGGATGGCGCTCCTGAAGCCGGGCGATCCGTTGCGTACGTAGCCTGAACGGACGGGTGCCGCTTACGGGACTTTATGCCGTGCTGGCGCCCCTGTTGATGGCGGGCCATATGCCGCAGGTAGCGGCGGGACGATAACCGTAGCCCGCATAACGATCATCGGTGGAGTCTATACGTCTTTTGCGGCGATGGCCGTTTGAGACTGGCATATGGCCCATCCCGCTGGCAGCGTAGCGTCGTTCTGGGGAGGGGCATCGATGAAGCGCTGGGCGGTGTGGTGCGTTACAGTTCTGTCGGTGGCGGGGTGCGGTGCCGAGGCGCAACAAGCGCCATCGCGCGTTGGCATTTGGGATCTTGCATCGCAGCGTGTCAGCGGGGAAACGAGCGTCGTCGTCCCCGGCGAAGGGCTGAGCCGCAGCGTTACCATCCTGGTCACGGTCAACACCGACGGGGAGGTGGTCGACGCCCATATGGACGGCGACGACCGACGGCGCCTCGATCCCACTCCGGCCATCGCGGCTGTCAAAGCGTGGCGCTTTCGCCCGCAGCAGTTCGAGGGTCGCCCGGTAGAAGCAATCGGTCGGGTGCAGATTTCCTATACCGTCCCGGAGATTGCCCCAGAGCCAGTCCCCTTCCCTCCAGTTGATCCGAACCAGGTCGTCATGACGTTGACGCGCGGCGCCTGCTTCGGCGCTTGTCCCGCCTATAGCGTCACGATCTCGGGTGCCGGCCTGGTGCGCTTCAGCACGACAGACGACACCATTGCCGGCGCCAGCGAAGTCCATCGTCGTTTCAACGGTAGCGGAGTGCTCTGGCCCGGCGTTCACACCGCCCGGATCGATCCGGTCGTCGCGCGCCAGCTGATCGAGCGGTTTCGGCAGGTCGGGTTCCTGGGGCTGAAGGACGAATATTCCTGCCCCGTGACCGACCAGTCCGCGACGCAACTGACGTTCGCCGCCCCCGGCGTGAAGAAAACGGTGACCGATTACGTCGGTGAGTGCGTCGGCATGCCGCACGGTGTCGCCGAGCTCGAGGAGGAGATCGACCGCGTCGCCGGGACGGCACGTTGGGTGAGCGGCACGCCCGAGACGTTTACCTTGTTGGAGAAAGACGGTTTCGACGTGCGCTCCCCCGCCAGCGCGAACCTGGCCGCGGCGGCAGCACTCCGACTTGGATTCTCACGAACCCCGGAGCCGGAGACCGAGGCGTTGCTGGCGCTGCTGATCGATCGTGGTCTTCCGCTCGATGCAGCGGTCACGCAGCCGATGCTTTGGGGTAGCGACGATCGGAAGGCAGGGCCCAAGATCGTTCTTGGCAACTGGCTGTTGAGCCGAGCGCTGGAGGGGCCAAGCACCCGGCTCTTCGGCAAGCTCGTAGACCGGGGTGTGCTTGAAAAGGCAGATAAGACCATGCTGACCGCGCTCCTCCACAATGGCGCGGCGTGTTCGCCCGCGATCGCCCGCGCGCTGGCGAAGGCCGGAGCGGAGGCGCGCCGCCCCCCAGCGGGCACCAGCGCCCTCACTGCGATCCGAGAGAGCTACGGCGTTTGCGAAGGAAGGAGCGAGGATGAGGTCGCGGAGATGGCCGTCGCGCTACTCGACCTGGGCGTCCCGACCGAAGCGCGTGACGATCTCGGCTGGACCGCGCTGATGGGCGTCGACTCCCCCGCGCTCGCGAAGGTGCTGCTTGCCCATCATGCCGACCCGAATGCCCGCGACAAGGATGGCACGACACCGTTGCTGGCTACCGACGACGACCGGGTGGCGCGGCTCCTTCTCGAGGCGGGCGCCGATCCGCGGGTGCACGACGATAACGGCACTGTCCGGCAACAGGCCCTGAAACAGCACATGCCAGCGACGCTCGCCTGGCTGGACGCACACAACCTGCGCTGAGGTGATGACGAACCGCCGGCGTTATTTATCGGGCTGATGCATTCAGCCAATCCAAACCGTGCAAGATATTCGATAATCGACCCGACCAGACGCATTCTTGTGGAGGTTCTTCACGATGATGCCCATAGCAGCCTTCTTGCACCTCCGCCATGTACCGGGAAGGACCTGAAAGCCTTGGAAAAGCGTGATTTGGCAGAAACTGCGGCCCGGGAGAGCCATGGTGCCGCCTACAGGACTCGAACCTGTGACCCCCGCATTACGAATGCGATGCTCTACCAACTGAGCTAAGGCGGCCCGCGGCCGGCGCCGCTCGGGCCGGTCGAGGCGGCGGCGCTTAGCAGTGCGGGGGCGCTCGCGCAAGCGGCGTCGCAGCCCTGCCCCGGCTTTACGCCCTGTTTACCACATCCGGTGCAGACCTGCCCGTGAATGGAGGCGGCATCGCCGCGTCCGGCGAAGGACAGGTGCATGGATAGCTCGCGTGACATCGACGATCGGTTCGACACCGGCGAAACCCACGATCGGGGCAGGCCGGATCGGGACGGCACGGTGAGCGAGGCCACGCTCGACGTCGGCGGCGACGAGCGGCGGATGCACGTGCGCGCCTATAATCACTGGGTGTCGCTGCTGCGCGGGCGCGCCTATCCCTCGATCGAGGACCTGGAGCCAGCCTCGATCGCCGACTTCGGGCCGCACAGCGTGCTGCTCGACTTCACCGGGAGCGTCGAGGATCCGAAGATCCAGTTCCTCGGCAGGGCGCTGCGCGAGGAATGCGGCGTCGATGCCGGCATCAGCCGCATCGCCGAGGTGCCGGGCCGCTCGCTGCTGTCGCGGCTCACCGACCATTATCTCCAGATCATCGCGAATCGCGCGCCGATCGGCTTCGAGGCCGAGTTCGTCGGCACGCGCGGGCACAATACGCTCTACCGCGGCATCCTGATGCCCTTCTCCTCGGACGAGGACACGATCGATTTCATCTACGGCGTGATCAACTGGAAGGAGACGGTCGACGCCGACACACAGGCGAAGCTGACCGCCGACCTTGCTGCCGCGCACCGCGCCGCGCCGGCCGCGCCCGCCACCACGCCGGTGTGGGCGGACGGGCCGAGCTCGGGCGTGGCCGGCGGGGCGGGCCAGCTGCCGGGCGAGGAGCCGCTGCCGGCCGATGCCGCCCTCGCCGACCGGTTGACCGCCGCCCGCGAATGGGCGGTCGCCGCGACCTCGACCGAGACGCGCAGCCGCGCCGCGCTCTATCGCGCGCTCGCCCGCGCCTATGAGTTCGCCCGCGCCGCCGGCGAGGATCCGGACGGCTATGCCGCGCTGCTCGATGAGGCCGGGATCAAGGCGCAGGCGCGCGCGCCGATGACGCCGATCGTCAAGCTCGTGTTCGGCGCCGATTACGACAAGACGCGACTCACCGAGTTCGCCACCGTGCTGACCCATGCCGAGCGCTGCCAGGTCGAGCCGGCCGCGCTGGTCGCCTTCCTCGAGAGCTTCCGGGGCGGCATCAAGGGCGTGGTCGCCGCCGAGCGCGCCGCGCGCCGGCCGGCCGAGAAGGCCGGCGGCTGGGACGCGATCGCCGCGGAGCTGCGCCGCCGCCCGCCGCTCGCGCGCATCGAGGTGGGCGAGATCGACGGCGAGTTCGTCGTGCTGCTCGCGCGCAAGGCGGCCGACGGCGCGCTCGACGTGGTGGCGATCGACGACGACAAGGCCCTGACCGACCGCGCCGCCCGCCGCGCTGCAGCATGATATTTCGCAGTCGCCACAAGCCTTGAGCCGGTCACACACCCGGCGTAGGCGACGGTCATGGCAAGACAAACGATAAAGTCGCTGTCGCAGGCGCTCGCCGCCCGACTGACCGAAGGTGCACTCCCGGGAGAGATTGAAGGACTGAGCAAGGCGGATCGGGCCGAAGCCGCCGGCTTCGTCGCCGAGACGGCGGCGACGCGCCCGCCGGGCACCCCGGCGATCGCGCTCGAAATGGTCGAGGCCGAAGGGCGCGAGCGGCGGATGCGGCTCGCCGTCGTCAACGACGACATGCCGTTCCTGGTCGATTCGATCGCGGCGACGATCGCCGCGCACGACATCCCGATCGACCGCATCATCCACCCCGTCCTCCCCGTCACCCGTGACGCCAAGGGCGTGCTGAGCGCGATCGGCGAGGGCGGGCGCGAATCGATGATCTACATCGAGCTGCGCCGCGCCGAGGCGCGCACGCGCAACGCGCTGGTCGCCGAATTGGAGCGCAACCTCGGCCATGTCCGCAGCGCCGTCGACGACTGGCCCAAGCTGCAGGCGGCGATGCGATTCGATGCCGAACGGCTGACCGCGATCGACAATGTCGAGGGCGCGCAGCTGCTTCAGTGGTTCCACGACAAGAACATGACCCTGCTCGGCCATGAGCAATGGCGGCGGGACGGCAAGGCGAGCAACCAACTCGGCCTCGCCCGCCACGAGCTGGCGATCCCGCTGCTCGCCGAGGCTTCGCGCAAGCTGGCGCTCACATGGTTCGAGAAGGGCGGCGCGGCGCCGCTGCTGCTCAAGTCGAACTGCATCTCGACCGTGCATCGCCGCGTGCCGCTCGACCTGGTGCTGCTGCCGTTGATCGAGAAGGACGAGGTGGTCGGCCTGTCGCTGCACGCGGGGCTGTGGACCAGCGCCGCGTTGCACAGCGAGCCCGAGGACGTGCCGGTGCTCCGCCAGCGGCTGCACGCGCTGGAGGCGAAGTTCGGCTTCGACCCCAAGGGGCATACCGGCAAGGCGCTGGCCCATGCGCTGACCGCGTTGCCGCACGACCTCACCACCGCCTTCCAGGAAGAGGAGCTGGAGCGGCTGACGCTCACCGCCATGTCGCTCGCCGACCGGCCGCGGCCGAAGCTGGAGCTGATCCGCTCGACGCTGGGGCGGCACATCTTCGCCTTCGTCTGGCTGCCGCGCGACGACGTCACCACCGCGCGCCGGGTCGGCATCGGCGAGATGCTGGCGGAGGCGGCGGACGCGACCGTGCTCAACTGGTCGATCGCGCTGGAGGACGGCGTGGTCGCGCTGATCCGCTACACGCTCGACGTGCGCGGCAGCGGGCGGACGCCGGACGTGGCGAAGCTCGATGCCGAGATCGTGCGGATGGTGCGCGGCTGGACGCCGGCGGTGGAGGCGGCGCTGGCGGCGCTCGCCGGGGATGCGCGCGCCGCGCGGCTGACCCTGCGCTACGCCAACGCCTTCCCGAACGGCTATCGTCTCGCCTATTCGCCCGAGGAGGCGGCGCACGACATCCTGCGCCTCGGCGAGCTGACCGACGCCGGGTCGCGCGCGGTGCGCATCGTCGCCGATCCCGCGCAGCCCGACGTGCTGCGCGTGCGGCTCTACCGGCTCGGCGGGCCGCTGCCGCTGTCGGACGCGGTGCCGGTGTTCGAGAATTTCGGCTTCCGCGTGATCGAGGAGATCCCGACCAAGCTGGCAGGCGAGGACGGCGCCTATATTCACGACTTCGGCGTGGCGTTGCCGGGCGGGGCGCTGCGCTGCGACGTCACGACCATCGAGGGCGCGATCGACGCGGTGCTCGAGGGGCGTGCCGAGAACGATGCGTTCAACCGGCTGATCGTCGAGGCGGGAATGAAGCCGGCCTCGGTCGTGCTGTTCCGGGCGTGGTTCCGCTACCTGCGCCAGACCGGCCTGCCCTATGGCCTGGTCACGGTGGTCGACGCGCTGCGGCGGGCGCCGAAGGTCGCTACGGCGCTGATCGAGCGGTTCGAGGCGGCGCATGATCCGGCGCAGGCGAAGGGCGCCGAGGCGAAGATCGAAGCGGCGGACCGCGCGATCGAGGCGGGACTGGATGCGGTCTCGGCGATCGACGACGACCGTATCCTGCGCACCATCCGCGGGGTCGTCGACGCGACGCTGAGGACCAACGCCTTTGCGCCCGCGGCGACCGAGGCGCTGGCGTTCAAGCTCGACAGCGCCAAGGTGCCGGGCCTGCCGGCGCCGCTGCCGTGGCGCGAGATCTGGGTCTACAGCCCGCGGGTCGAGGGCATCCACCTGCGCGCCGGTCCGGTCGCGCGCGGGGGCCTCAGGTGGTCCGACCGGCGCGACGACTTCCGCACCGAGATCCTCGGCCTGATGAAGGCGCAGCGCGTCAAGAACGCCGTGATCGTGCCGACCGGGGCCAAGGGCGGCTTCTATCCCAAGCTGCTGCCGGCGCCGTCGAACCGCGACGCCTGGCTGGCGGAGGGGACGGAGAGCTACCGCATCTTCATCCGGACCTTGCTGTCGGTCACCGACAACATCGTCGAGGGCAAGGTGGTGCATCCCGAGAAGGTGCGCGTGCTCGACGGCGAGGATCCCTATTTCGTGGTCGCCGCGGACAAGGGCACCGCGACCTTCAGCGACGTCGCCAACGAGATCGCGGTCGGCCGCAACTTCTGGCTGGGCGATGCCTTCGCCTCGGGCGGCGGGCACGGCTATGACCACAAGGCGATGGGGATCACCGCCAAGGGCGGCTGGATCTCGGTCCAGCGGCACTTCCGCGAGATGGGAGTCGACGTCCAGACGCAGTCGGTCAGCGTGGTCGGCTGCGGCGACATGTCGGGCGACGTGTTCGGCAACGGGATGCTGCTGTCGAAAGCGATCAGGCTGGTCGCGGCGTTCGACCACCGGCACATCTTCCTCGACCCCTCGCCCGATCCGGCGGCGAGCTGGGAGGAGCGCGCGCGTATGTTCGCGCTGCCGCGGTCGAGCTGGGCGGATTACGACCCCAAGCTGATCTCCAAGGGCGGCGGCGTGTTCGCGCGCACCGACAAGGCGATCAAGCTCAGCAAGCAGGCGGCCGAGGTGCTCGGCCTCGCCCCCGGCAGCTACGAGCCGACGGTGCTCATCTCCGCCATCCTCAAGGCGCCGGTCGACCTCATATGGTTCGGCGGCATCGGCACCTATGTGAAGGCGGCGGCCGAGAACAACGTGGCTGTCGGCGATCCTGCCAACGACCGCCTGCGCGTCGATGCCGAGCAGCTGCGCGCGAAGGTGATCGGCGAGGGCGCGAACCTGGGCGTGACGCAGGCCGCGCGCATCGCCTTCGCCACGCTCGGCGGGCGGATCAACACCGACTTCATCGACAATTCGGCCGGCGTCGACTGCTCGGACAACGAGGTCAACATCAAGATCGCGCTCAACCGCGAGATGAACGAGGGGCGCCTCACCTTCGCCAACCGCAACAAGCTGCTGGCGAGCATGACCGACGATGTCGCGCATCTGGTGCTGGAGGACAACCGCCTGCAGACGCTGGCGCTTTCCACGATGGAGAACGACGGCGCGATCGCGGTGCCGAGCTATGTCCGCGTGATCGAGATGCTCGAGGCATCGGGCCGGCTCGACCGCAAGGTCGAGGGGCTCGGCAGCAACGAGGAGCTGCTGCGGCGCGCGCAGGAGGGCCGCGGCATGACCCGGCCCGAGCTCGCCGTGCTGCTCGCCACCGCCAAGCTCGGGCTGCAGGATGCGATCGAGGACCGCGGGCTGGGGCTCGATCCCGAGCTGGCGCCCGATCTCCACGCCGCCTTCCCGCCGGCGATGCGCAAGAAGTTCGGCGCGGCGATCGATGCCCATCGCCTGCGCGGGGAGATCGTCGCGACCAAGCTCGCCAACCGCGTGATCAACCGGATGGGCGTGCTCCACCCGTTCGAGCTGGCCGAGGAGGAAGGCGCGTCGATGGGCGACATCGCGGCGATGTTCGTCGCGGCCGAGCGCATCTTCGGCCTGCCCGACCTGTGGGAGGACATCGAGAGTGCCGCGATCGGCGAAGGCGCGCGCATCGCGCTGTTCGACGAGGCGGCGACGGCGGTGCGCAGCCACATCGCCGACCTGCTCCGTGCCCAGCGGCCGGACGAAGGTCCGGGCGAGGTGGTCAAGCGGCTGAAGCCCGGCGTCGACGCGCTCGACCGCCAGGTGAAGACGCTGCTCAAGGCCGAGGCGCGCGCGGGCAGCGAACGCATCGCCGCCGTGCTGGAGGAGGCCGGCGCGCCCAAGCCGCTGGTGCGCAAGATCGTGCGGCTGTTCGAGCTCGACGGGGCGATCGGCCTCGCCGCGCTCGGCAATGCGCGCGGGATCGACGAGATCCGGCTGACCCATGCCTTCACCCATCTCGGGCAGGCGCTCGGGCTCGACTGGGCGCAGACCGTGTCGGCGCGGATCACCACCGGCGATCCGTGGGAGCGGCTGCTGATCGCCGGCCTCGCGCGCGACTTCCAGCAGCTTCGGCTCGAGTTCCTGAGCCGGATCGAGGGCAAGGACCCGGAGGCGGCGGTCGAGGCGTGGCTGACGGCGAACGCGGCGCGGGTGCGCCAGTTCGCCGGGCTGGTCCGGCGCGCGAAGCTGGCGGCGGCGCCCAATGCGGCGATGCTGGCGCAGATCGCGGGCCAGGCGCGGGTGCTGCTGGGGCGGTAAGCGTCGGCTCGGTCTGCTTGAATCTGTTCCCCGGCGAAGGCCGGGGTCCAGATGCGAGCGGTCCGATTCTGGGCCCCGGCCTTCGCCGGGGAACGGCTATTTCAGGCCGGAAGGATCCTCGCCGGTCTGCGCCTCATGGAACAGCCAGCTGCGGATCGCGCTGGCGAGGTTGGGCGGATCGGCCGCCTCGATCCGCGCCGCGTCGATCGCCGCGACCAGTGCGGACAGCGGCAATGCGCGGTCGGCAGCGGCCGCTTCCAGCGCCTGCCAGAAGAGCGGCTCCAGGCTGATCGAGGTCTCGTGCCCGGCGATGGTGATCGAGCGTTTCACCGGGCCGAGGAAGCCGCCGGGGGGTGGGATAACCTTCATAGCCCCTCCCCTTCAGGAGTTGCAGGTCGGTCATGCCCCCGGCATGACCTAAACGATGCGGGGCATCGTTTACCTGCAACTGGGTTGGGGGTGGGGCAGTGCGGCAGGCCATATCGCTTGGGGCGAGGCCCCACCCCGACCCCTCCCCTGAAGGGGAGGGGCTTGAGCCAACCGACCCTCACGCCTCCTCGAACAGCCCGGCGAGCTGCTCGATCATCGTGCCGGCGAGCTGGTCGGCGTCCATGATCGTCACCGCCTTCTGGTAGTAGCGCGTCACGTCGTGGCCGATGCCGATCGCGACCAGCTCGACCGGCGAGCGCGCCTCGATCCAGCCGATCACCTGCCTGAGGTGCCGCTCCAGATAGCTGCCCGAATTGACCGACAGCGTCGAATCGTCGACCGGCGCGCCGTCGGAGATCACCATCAGGATCTTGCGGTCCTCGCTCCGCGCGATCAGCCGCTGGTGCGCCCACAGCAGCGCCTCGCCGTCGATGTTCTCCTTGAGCAGCCCCTCGCGCATCATCAGCCCGAGGCTGCGCTTGGCGCGGCGCCACGGCTCGTCGGCCTGCTTGTAGACGATGTGGCGGACGTCGTTGAGCCGGCCAGGCTGCGGCGGCCGGCCCGCCGCCAGCCATGCCTCGCGCGCCTGCCCGCCCTTCCACGCGCGGGTGGTGAAGCCGAGGATCTCGGTCTTGACCCCGACCCGCTCCAAGGTGCGCGCGAGGATGTCGGCGCTGATCGCCGCGATCGAGATCGGGCGGCCCCGCATCGACCCCGAATTGTCGATCAGGATGGTGACGACGGTATCCTTGAACTCGGTGTCGCGCTCGACCTTGTAGGACAGCGACTGCATCGGGTTGACCACCACCCGCGCCAGCCGCGCCGCGTCGAGCAATCCCTCCTCCTGGTCGAAGTCCCACGAGCGCGCCTGCTGCGCCATCAGCCGGCGCTGGAGGCGGTTGGCGAGCTTGGTCACCACGCCCTGGAGATGGACCAGCTGCTGGTCGAGATAGGCGCGCAGGCGGTCGAGCTCGTCCTCGTCGCACAGCTCGGTCGCAGCGATCACCTCATCGAAGCGCGTGGTGAACGCCTTGTACTCGAACTGCGGCGGCATGTCCGACCAGGGGCGGTTCGGGCGTACTGGCATCATGCCCTCGTCGCCCTCGTCGCCGGGCTCGCCCTCGGCGTCGTCGAGGCTGTCCTCGCCCTGCTCGCTCGCCTCGCCGTCGTCGGCATCGGTATCGCGCTGCTCGCCGCGCGCCTCGACCTGGCCCTCGCCGGCGGCGCCTTCCTCGTCGCCGTCGTCGCCTTCGTCCTGCTCCTGCTCCTCCGTGCCCTCGTCGTCGCTGCCGCCCTCGTCGCTCTCGTCGGGCTTCATGTCGCCTTCGGTGAGCTCAAGGTCCTCGAGCAGGCGCGTGACCAGATCGGCGAACGCCCGCTGGTCGTCGATCGCGAGGCCGAGCGCGTCGAGCTCGGCGCCAGCCTTCTCCTCGACCCATTCCGATACCAGCGCCAGGCCGGCAGTCGCGCTCTCGGGGGCCGCGCGGCCGGTCAGCCGCTCGCGCACCATCAGGCCGATCGCGGTCGACAGCGGCACTTCCTCGGGCGTGCGGGCGCGGGCGATCGGATCGGACTTCATCCGCATCTCCAGCGCCTGGTCGAGGTTGTCGGCGATGCCGGCATAACCCTTCGACCCCAGCGCCTCGACCCGCGCGGTCTCGACCGCGTCGAACACCGCGCGCGCCACCGCCTCCTGCGGGGCGCCGCGGGCGTGGAGGGCCGTATCGTGGTGGCGCAGGCGCAGCGCGAAGCTGTCGGCGAAGCCCCTCGCCTCTGCGACCTGGTCGGCAGGCAGGGTGCGCGCGGGCATCGGCACCTTGAGGTGACGCCCGGCCTGGCTCGGTGCGTCGGCGGTGAAGGCGAGCTCGACGTCCTCCTTGCCCGACAGCGCGCGGGCAGTGCCGGCGAGCACCGACTTGAAGCGGTCGAGAGGGGTTTCCTGAGCCATTACCAGAGCGTCTCGCAGCCGAAGCCCACAAAGGCGCGATCCCGCGTCAGGACGGTCAATCCCTCGATCAGCGCCTGCGCGGCGAGCAGACGGTCGAACGGATCGCGATGCTCGCTTTCGAGCAAGCCCCCGCGAAGGCCATGCTCATGCCGCACGTCGAGGTGATGGAAACCGTCGTCGCGGATAACGGCATCGAATGCGTCGAGCCGGCGGCCGACCGACGGCAATCGGCCCGAGCGGAATTTGGTCGCAAGCTCCCAGGCCGTCGCCGCGCTGACGAAGATGGTGTTGGTCCTATCCGCCATGATCGCGCGAGCGGCCGGTGACAACGCCGGATCGGCATTCCACCACCAGATCAGCGTATGACTGTCGAGCAGGCACTTCACGTCTTCGGCTCGTCGGCGAACTCGCATGCGAAGGCATCGAGCTCCTCGTCGGAATAGAAGGGATCGAACCACACCGAATCCGGAATCCCGTCGAACTCGCCCTTGAACCGCCCCGGCTTGCGCGGCGGCAGGTCGACCGGATCGACCGGCACCAGCTTGGCGTAGGGCACTCCCGCCTTCGCGAGGATGATCTCCTCGCCTGCGTGCGCGCGATCCATCAGCCGCGACAGATGGGTCTTGGCGTCGTGGACGTTGAACGTCTTCTGCGGATCGGCTTCGGCCATCGCGCACCTCCTGTGGACTAAGTAGGTTAGTCCACCCGATTCCTCAAGCCTTCCCCACCACGCTCTCCGGCAGGTCCGTCCCGAACACGCGCTGGTAGTATTCGGCGACCAGCGGCCGCTCGGCGTCGTCGCACTTGTTGAGGAACGACAGGCGGAAGGCGAAGCCGACGTCGCCGAAGATCAGCGCGTTCTGCGCCCAGGTGATCACCGTGCGCGGGCTCATCACGGTCGAGATGTCGCCGTTGATGAAGCCACGGCGGGTCAAGTCCGCCACGCGCACCATGTTGTCGACCGTCTCCTTACCGCCGGGCTTGTCGTATTCGCCCGACTTGGCGAGCACGATCTGCGCCTCGACCGCCGCCGGCAGGTAGTTGAGCGTCACCACGATGTTCCAGCGGTCCATCTGGCCCTGGTTGATCTGCTGGGTACCGTGATAGAGCCCGCTGGTGTCGCCGAGGCCGATGGTGTTGGCGGTGGCGAACAGGCGGAAGAAGGGATTGGGCCGGATCACCCGGTTCTGGTCGAGCAGGGTCAGCTTGCCCTCGGTCTCCAGCACGCGCTGGATCACGAACATCACGTCGGGGCGGCCGGCGTCATACTCGTCGAACACCAATGCCGTAGGGGTCTGCAGCGCCCAGGGCAGCAGGCCCTCGCGGAACTCGGTGACCTGCTGGCCGTCCTTGAGCACGATCGCGTCGCGGCCGATCAGGTCGATGCGGCTGATGTGCGCGTCGAGGTTGATGCGGATGCACGGCCAGTTGAGCCGCGCCGCCACCTGCTCGATGTGGGTCGACTTGCCGGTGCCGTGATAGCCCTGCACCATCACGCGGCGGTTGTGCGCGAAGCCGGCGAGGATCGCGAGCGTGGTGTCGGGATCGAACACATAGGCCGGGTCGAGATCGGGCACGCGCTCGTCCGCCTCGCTGAAGGCGGGCACCTCCAGATCCGAGTCGATGCCGAACAGCTCGCGCACCTTCACCACCTTGTCAGGGGCGTCGAGGATCGTGGTCTCGCGGCTGTCGGGCTGGGTGTTGGGGATGTCGGTCATGATGCGCTACCGTTCGGACTGAGCTCGTCGAAGCCCCTGTCCTCCCCTCAACGCACGAGTCAGAGGAACGGCACTTCGTAGGGCTCAGTGCGAACGGATGGCGAGAAGGTCAAGCCGCAGCGGCTTCGATTTCGATCTTCGGCGGCAGCGGGAACAGCGTCACGAAGCGTTCGGCGAGCGCGCGGTCGCCCTCCAGCGTGAGCATGTCGTTGGCCTCGGCGGCGGCGATCGGCAGGCCGCCGTAGACGATCGCCGCCATCCCCATCGGTGTGGTCTCGAACACCACATCGCCCTCCGGCTCGGCGCGGCGCACCTTGATCTCCTCGTCGGTCAGCACGCCCACGAAGCCTTCGTCGCCGAAGCGAAAGCCGATCGTGGCGCCGATCCCCTTCGCGCGTGCCCGGTCGTACATGGTGCGGAACGACAGCATGATCGAGGCGGCCGACACCGGCAGCGACGGATCGTGCGCCGGCGAGCGCGTCGCCCAGCGGCCGAGCTCCTGGATCGCCGTTTCGCTCTCATAACCCCAGGGCGTCAGCTCATAGACCTGCACCGACGCAGGCGGCGGCAGCTTGCGACGCTTGAGGATGCCGGCGCGCTCCAGCCCCTCGAGCCGCTGGGTCAGCACGTTGGCGCTGATCCCCGGCAGGCCCTGGCGCAGCTCGCCGAAGCGGCGCGGCCCGAACATCAGCTCGCGCACGATCAGGAGCGACCAGCGTTCGCCCACCAGCTCCATGGCGAAGGCGGTGCCGCACGCATCGTCGTACCACCGTTTTTCCGCGCCATTTCCGTGTTTAGTCATTTTTTCTAACTTCATAGTTGCTTTTGATAACTGAGTCGTGCAGATACGCCTTCGTCGATTCGTTTTCAAGGGAGAAGGGCCATGGCCAAGATGATCTTCGTGAACCTGCCGGTCGCCGACGTGGAGAAGTCGGCCGCCTTCTACGAGGCGCTGGGCTTCGTCCGCGACTTGCGCTTCAGCCAGGAGGGCACCGCGGCATCGATGCAATGGTCGGACACGATCGTCGTCATGCTGCTGAGCCGCGAGTATTTCGGCACCTTCACCCCGCGGCCGGTCGCCGACGCCAAGGCCGCGACCGGTGCGCTGATCGCGCTGTCGCGTGACAGCCGCGTGGAGGTCGACGCGATCGCCGAGGCGGCGGCGAAGGCCGGCGGCAAGGCGGACGTCCGCGCGCCGCAGGACATGGGCTTCATGTACGGCCGCACCTTCGAGGACCTCGACGGCCATATCTTCGAGCCGATGTACATGGACGTCGAGGCGGCAATGGCGGCCTTCGCCGGCGAGCCGGCCTGAGCGATCGGACAGGGAGACCGGCGATGCGGCTCAGGGACAGCATAGCGATCGGCGTCACGGCCTTCGCGACCACCGTGCTGGCGATTCTGGGCCACGCGCTGGTCGCCGGCCCGGGGCTTTTCGCGTAACATCGCGCCACGGCGGCAGCGCGGAACGACATGCCGCCTCAAACAAGACGCAGGAGAGATACGATGACCTATATCGAAGGGTTCGTGCTGGCCGTGCCCGCCGCGAACAAGGAAGCCTATCGCGAACATGCCGCCGGCGCGGCGCCGCTGTTCAGGGAGTTCGGCGCGACCCGCTTCGTCGAGAACTGGGGCGACGACGTGCCGGACGGCAAGGTCAACGACCTGAAGGGCGCGGTGAAGGCCAAGGACGACGAGGTCGTGGTCTTCTCGTGGCTCGAATATCCCGACAAGGCCACGCGCGATGCCGCCAACCAGAAGATGATGAGCGACCCGCGCATGGAGGAGATGGGCAAGACCATGCCCTTCGACGGGATGCGCATGATCTTCGCCGGCTTCGAGCCGATCGTCGAGGAAGGCGACGGCAAGGGCACGGGCTATACCGACGGCTTCCTGGTGCCGGTGACGCCGGAGAAGCGCGAGGCCTATCGCGAGATGGCGGCCAAGGCGGCGGTGATCTTCCGCGAGCATGGCGCCACCCGGGTGGTCGAGGCGTGGGGCGACGACGTGCCCGACGGCAAGGTCACCGACTACAAGGGCGCGGTGCTCGCCGAGAAGGGCGAGAACGTCGTCTATTCCTGGATCGAATGGCCCTCGAAGGAGGCGCGCAACGCCGGCTGGGAGAAGGTGATGGCCGACGAGCGGATGAAGCCGCCCGCGGAGATGCCGTTCGACGGCAAGCGCATGATCTGGGGCGGCTTCGAGCCGATCGTCCAGGCGTAAACCCCTCCCCCTGCACCGTTCGGCCCCGGACTTGATCCGGGGTTGTCGAAGCCCTGTCCTTTCTTCCTCGAAGAAGAAGGGCAGCCCTTCGACAAGCTCAGGGCGAGCGGGGTGGACAAAACCGGAGAACCATCATGGCGAACCCGCAGGGCACGCATATCTGGTACGAGCTGCTGACGAGCGATCGCGACGCGGCCGTCAAATTCTACGAGGACGTGATCGGCTGGACTACCGCCGAGTTTCCCGGCGGTCACGGCGGCTACATCGTCGCCAGTGCAGGCGCGGACGGGGCCGCCGGGATCATGACCAACCCGGCCCCCACCCCGCCGGTCTGGCTCGGCTATATCGGCGTCGACGACGTCGATGCCTCGGCCGAGAAGATCAAGGCGCTCGGCGGATCGGTCCACTTCGGTCCCGCCGACATTCCGGACGTCGGTCGCTTCGCACTGGTCGAAGACCCGCAGGGCGTAAAGTTCAACATCATGCGCGGGTTCAGTCCGGAGGACAGCAAGGCGTGGAACCGCACCGGCCTCGGCCACTGCTGCTGGAACGAGCTTACCACCACCGACCAGGTCGCCGCGCTCGATTTCTACGGCGAGATGTTCGGCTGGCGGAAGGATGGCGCGATGCCGATGGGCGAGCAGGGCGACTATACCTTCCTCAGCGACGGCGAGGGCATGATCGGCGCGGTGATGAACCGCCAGGGGCCCGAGCAGCCGGCGATGTGGAACTATTATTTCCGTATTCCCGACCTCGACGCCGCGCTGGCCAAGGTCCGCGCCGACGGCGGTAAGGTTCATTACGAGCCGATGGAAGTCCCCGGCGGCGAGCGCGTGTCCTTCTGCCAGGACCCGCAGGGTGCCGTCTTCGGGCTCGTCGAGCCCGCACGCTGATCAACATCGAAGGAGAGACGAGATGACGTACGGCAAATTCATCACCTGCCTGTGGTTCGATTACGGCGAGGCGCGCAAGGCGGCCGAATTCTATGCCGCCACCTTCCCCGACAGCCATGTCGGGTCGGGCCACTATGCCGCGTCCGACTATCCGGGCGGCGAAGCGGGCAACGAGATCACGGTCGACTTCACCGTGCTCGGGCAGCAGTTCGTCGGCCTCAATGGCGGGCCCAACTTCAAGGCGAATGAATCGGTCAGCTTCATGGTGCTGACCGAGGACCAGGCCGAGACCGACCGCTATTGGAACGCGATCGTCGACAACGGCGGCCAGGAGAGCGCCTGCGGCTGGTGCAAGGACCGCTGGGGCTTCTCGTGGCAGATCACGCCGCGGGTGCTGCTCGAAGCGATGGACAATCCCGACCGCGCCGCCGCCAAGCGGGCGATGGATGCGATGATGACGATGCGCAAGATCGACGTCGCCGCGATCGAGGCCGCCATCCGCGGCGAGCAGGTGCCGGCATGAGCGCGGCCGGCCAGGCAGGGGAGACGGTCGATGCGTAGGATCGTCGGCGGCGTCTTCCAGTCGCTCGACGGGGTGATGCAGGCACCCGGCGGCCCCACCGAGGACCCGACCGGCGGCTTCGCGCTCGGCGGCTGGTCGACCAGCTTCTGGGACGAAGCGATGGGCGAGGCGATGGGCGGGCTGTTCTCCCAGCCCTACGACCTGCTGCTCGGCCGCAAGACCTATGAGATCTTCGCCGCGCACTGGCCCTATGCCACCGAGGGACCGGACAAGGAGATCGCGGAGCAGTTCAACCGGATCGCCAAATACGTCGTCACCTCGTCGACCGATCCGCTGGCGTGGAACAACAGCCACATCGTCGGCGGCGATGTCACGGCGCGGGTCGCCGAGCTCAAGGCGGGCGACGGGCCCGACCTGCTCATCCAGGGCAGCACGACGCTCTACCCGCAGCTGTTCGCGGCGGGGCTGATCGACCGGTTGTTCGTGATGACGTTCCCGGTGGTGCTCGGCGGCGGCAAGCGGCTGTTCGGACCGGGCACACCGTCGTTCGCACTCAGGCTGGTCGACCAGAAGGTCTCCACCACTGGCGTGACGATCGCGACCTATGAGCCGGCCGGGCCGGTGCCGATCGGGTCGTTCCAGCTTGCCGAGCCGAGTGCGGCGGAGGTGGCGCGGCAGGAGAGGATGAGGATCGAGGGGTAGAAGCTGTCAGATCCTCCCCGAGCTTGTCTCGGGGAGGGGGACCAGCCGAAGGCTGGTGGAGGGGAGAATCCCACCGTCTCGCATTTCCCCTCCACCACGCGACTGCGTCGCGCGGTCCCCCTCCCCGAGCAAGCTCGGGGAGGATCGGGTCACGCGAACGCCGGCGCCTTCCTCAGCCGCTGGTACGCCTCGACCACCTTCTGCAGCGCCGCCTCATGGGTGCGGTCGCCGCCGTTGCGGTCGGGGTGGAATTTGCGGACCAGCTCCGAATAGCGCGCGCGCAGCGCCTTGCGGTCGGCGTCGACGCCGAGCCCCAGCACGCGCAGCGCCGCGCGGTCCTCGGGCAGCAGCGGCTTGCCGTCGGCGCGCGCCCTCTCTGTCGCCATCCGTTCGCGGAAGCGCGCGCCGATCGCGTCGAGCGGGTCGCTGAAGTCGGCCCAGCGCGGCGGGCGGTCGGCGCCGGCGGTGGAGAAGGCGCGGGTCTCGCGCTCCCAGCCGGCATAGGGACGCTGCGCGTCGTGGATCTCCTCCGGCGTCATGCCGTTGAAGAAATTATAGCCGGCGTTGAACGCGCGGACATGATCGAGGCACAGCCAGCGGTAACGCCCCGGCCCCTCCCCGCTCGCGCCCGAGCCCTCCAGAGGCGGCGCGCGGAACTCGCCGGGCTGATCGCAGCCCGGTTCCTCGCACAGCCGATCGCCCGCTTCCACGCGGCCGTGGAAGCGGGCGTTGGGACGATCCTTTCCGGGCATTCCACGCGCCACTCAAACCCCTCGCAAAACGGTCTATATAGGCGCGATGACAGCTCCCGCCACCGGCCCCGTCGCCGCCGAAATCACCGTCCGCCTCCGCGAGGCGCTCGATCCGACGCACCTCGAGGTCATCGACGACAGCGCCGGCCATCGCGGCCATGCCGGGCATAATCCGGCGGGCGAATCGCACTTCACCGTGATCGTCGAAAGCCCCGCCTTCGCCGGATTGAACCGCGTCGCGCGCCAGCGGTTGGTGAACGCGGCGCTGGCGGACCTCCTCCGCGAGCGCGTCCATGCGCTCGTGATCCGGGCGCGTGCTCCCGGAGAGGCATGATGATCTACAATCTCTGGTACTGGACCGGCATCCAGGGACGCGGCGAGTTCGTCCGGCTGGCGATGGAAGCGGCCGGTATCGCCTATCGCGACTGTGCGCGCGAGCTTGGCGACGAGGCGCTGGTCGCCGACATGAAGCTGCGCAGCGGGGGCCGCGGCCCCTTTGCCCCGCCCTATATCGAGTTCAACGGGATGGTGATCGCGCATGTCGCCAACATCCTGCTCTATCTCGGCGAGCGGCACGATCTCGCACCTCCGGCGATGGCCGACCGGTATTGGCTCCACCAGCTCCAGCTCACCATCACCGATTTCGTCGCCGAGGTGCATGACGTCCATCACCCGGTCGGCGCGGACCTCTATTACGAGGAGCAGAAGGCCGAAGCCGCGCGCGCCGCCGAGCGGTTCCGCGAGGCGCGCATCCCCAAGTTCCTCCACCATTTCGATGCGGCGGCGAACGCCAATCCCGGCCCATGGGTGATCAATCACCGCTGGACCTATGTCGACTGCTCGCTGTTCCAGCTCGTCGAGGGGCTGCGCTACATGTTTCCGGAGCGCATGGCGGCGATCGAAGGCGACTATCCGACGCTCCTGCGTATCCACGACCAGGTCGCCGAGCTGCCCGGCATCCAATCCTACTTGCAGAGCGACCGCCGCATCGCGTTCAATACCGACGGCATTTTCCGCCACTATCCGGAGCTTGATGCGGCATGACCAACGAGGACCTCTTCATCCACACCATCGCTCCGGTCACGCACGACCTCGGCGGGTTCAAGGTCCACCGGACGCTGCCGTCGAAGCCGCGGACGATGGTCGGCCCCTTCATCTTCTTCGACCAGATGGGGCCGGCGATCCTCGACGCCGGCACCGGCATCGACGTGCGGCCGCATCCGCACATCAACCTCGCCACCGTCACCTATCTGTTCGCCGGCGCGATCGACCATCGCGATTCGCTCGGCACCAATGCGCGGATCGAGCCGGGCGCGGTCAACCTGATGACCGCCGGCCACGGCATCGTCCATTCCGAGCGCTCCCCGGCCGACGAGCGGGCGCACGGGCCGGAGCTGTCGGGCATCCAGACCTGGCTGGCGCTGCCTGACGGCGCCGAGGACATCGACCCGGCGTTCGAGCACGTCACCCGCGACGACCTGCCGGTGGTCGAGGACGAGTGCGCCAAGGCGCGCGTGATCATGGGATCGCTGTGGGGCCGCCGGGCGCCGACCACCACCTATGCCGACACCGTCTATGCCGACATCCAGCTCGCCGCGGGCGGCGCGATCCCGATCGACGCCGATGCCGAGGAGCGCGCGATCTATGTCGGCGTCGGCGAGGCGACGCTCGACGGGCTGACGCTGGAGCCGATGACGCTCTACGTCCTGCGGCCGGGCACCGCGGCGACGCTGCGCTCGGATAGCGGCGCGCGCGTGATGCTGTGCGGCGGCGAGGCGTTCGCGACGCCGCGTCATGTGTGGTGGAACTTCGTCTCGTCGAGCCGCGACCGCATCAACCAGGCCAAGGAGGACTGGAAGGCCGGGCGCTTCCCGAAGGTGCCGGGGGACGACAAGGAGTTCATCCCGATCCCGGAGGTGCCGAAGACGGTGAGCTATCCGTGATCTTATAGCCCCTCCCCTTCAGGGGAGGGGTTGGGGTGGGGCCTATCTACAAGCGCCGCGCCTGCCGCACTGCCCCACCCCCAACCCCTCCCCTGAAGGGGAGGGGCTTAGGAGAGAAGCATGACCGATCAGCTGCAGCGCATCGCCCTTCCCACCGGCGTCGAACTGGACGTGCAGGTCGCGGGCGACCCGGCCGATCCCGCGATCGTCCTGCTCCACGGCTTTCCCGAATCGCATCGCACCTGGCGCCATCAGGTGCCGGCACTGGCGGCGGACCATTTCGTCCTTGTTCCCGACCAGCGCGGCTTCGCCCGCTCCTCCAAGCCCGCGGGCGTCGAGAACTATACGCCCGACAAGCCGGTCGCCGACCTGATCGCCCTCGCCGACCATTTCGGGATCGAGCGCTTCACGCTGGCCGGCCATGACTGGGGCGGCGCGATCGCGTGGATGGCGGCGCTACAGAATCCGGGGCGGATCGCGCGGCTGATCATCGTCAACGCGCCGCATCCCTTCCTCTTCCAGAAGCTGATGTTCGACGACCCGGCCCAGCGCGAGGCGAGCCAGTATATCCGCGCCTTCCGCAACCCCGAGTTCGAGAGGCATATCGACGCGATCGGCCTGTCGGCGTTCTTCGACGGCAGCTTCATGCGCCACACCGACTTCGAGAAGGTCAGGCAAGAGAAGCCGGTCTACCTCGCGCAATGGGCCCAGCCCGGCGCGATGACGGCGATGCTCAACTGGTATCGCGCCAGTGCGATCCAGGTGCCGGCGATGGACGAGACGCCCGAACGCCCCGCCTTCCTCGATGCGCCCTTCCCGCCGATCCGGCAGCCGACGCTGGTGATCTGGGGCACCGGCGATAAGGCGCTGCTGCCGTCGAACCTCGACGGGCTCGACGCGCTGGTGCCGAAGCTGACGCTGGTGCGGGTGGACGCGGGGCATTTCGTGCCGTGGGAGGCGCCGGAGGCGGTTACGGACGCGGTGCGGGAATGGTTGGCGCAGCCCTGAAGCGGATCGGCATTCCAATCCTCCCCCGCCAGGGGGAGGTGGCACGCGAAGCGTGACGGAGGGGGAGGAAGCGAACCGATAATGAGTCGCCGCCCTCCCCCTCCACCGCTTCGGCGGTTCCCCTCCCCCTGGCGGGGGAGGATTTAAGTATCGATCGGTCTCAAACGATCACCCGCGCCGCCGCCTCGAGCTGAATCTCCGGCTCGCGCCCGTCGGGCTTGCCCGGCTTGACCCACGCCGCATGGGCATGGGCGATCGCCACCACCTCCCATTCGCCCGAGCCGGGCCAGCCGCGCACGCTCACCACCTGTTCGGCGAGCGCGCGGTCGGGTTCCATCGCCAGCCAGGCGAGCGGCGTCTCCGCCGTCGCGCGGGCGCCCGCCGCCGTCATCGCGGCGCGGATACGCTCGGCGCTCGTCTCCGGGAGGTATTGCCACACCACCGAATGCATCAGCACGCGGGTCACGCCCGGCGCCTGCGGCTCGGCGAGCCGCGCCTCGACCCAATCCGCCGCGTCGCCGGCATCGAGCCGCACGCCGCGCTCGCGCACCATCGCGATCGCCTTGGCCAGCCGCTCCAGCCGTTCCGGCTTCTCCGCCCAGACATAGGCGGCGAGCCGCGCCTCGACCGCCGGGTCGGTGACGTCGAGCGGCGCGATGTCGCAGCCGCGCGTGCTCACGATCTCGATCGCCGGCAGGTCGGGCGCGGGGCCACGCCATTCGGGTGCGATCGTCACGGGCGAATCGGCCGGGCCGAGCACCGCCCCGCCCAGGTCGAAGCGATAGCGGTCGATCAGCAGGTTGAGGCCGCCGCTCGATCCGATCTCCAGCACCTCCAGCCTCGGCCCCCAGCGCCGCGCGACCTCGATCAGCCCGACGATCAGCGCGCCCGAGCGGCCGGGCTCGTTGGTCTGGGGCGGGCCGTCGAGCCAGGGCAGCAGCGCCTGGTCATGACGGGCGAGCACGCGGTTGATCACCGCCGCGATCTGCTCCTGACCCTGGACCTCGCCAGCGAACACCGCTGCCAGCTCCTCGTCCGCCCCGGCACGGACCAGCGCGTGCAGTCCCCCGATCAGCCGGAGCGGCAGCGCATCGCGCGTCGGCTCGCCCGCCCAGTCGAGCACCCGCCGGGCGGTAAGGCTGCTGCGCGTCAGCCCCTCGGCGATCGCCTCGCACATCGCCGCGTAGATCGGCGCGCCCATGCGATCGCAATAATATGCCTGGATCCGGAACGCCCCGCGATTGTTGGTCTCGTTCGCCATCGCCCGCTCCTTCAGTTGCGCCACCTGTAGCTCATGACTAAGGCCGGCGCACGATGGCCGATCCGATCATCATCGCCGTGCCCAAGGGGCGTATCCTGGAGGAAGCCGTGCCGCTGCTGCAGCGGGTCGGCATCGATCCCGAGGATGCCTTCGCCGACGAGGAGTCGCGCGCGCTCCGCTTCCGGACCAGCCGCGACGACATCGACCTCATCCGCGTGCGCGCGTTCGACGTCGCGACCTTCGTCGCGCACGGCGCCGCCTCGCTCGGCATCGTCGGCTCCGACGTGCTCGAGGAATTCGCCTATTCGGAGATTTACGCGCCGGTCGACTTGCGGATAGGCCACTGCCGCCTGTCGGTCGCCGAGCCCGCGGCGCTCGCCGCCCGCGACGATCCGCGCGGCTGGAGCCATATCCGGATCGCCACCAAATATCCGAACACCACTCGCCGCCATTTCGAGGCGCGCGGCGTCGGCGCCGAGTGCATCAAATTGAACGGCGCGATGGAGCTGGCGCCGGTGCTGGGGCTCGCGCCGCGCATCGTCGACCTGGTCTCCTCGGGCCGCACGCTCAAGGAGAACGGCCTGGTCGAGGTCGAGACGATCGCCGAGGTCACCAGCCGCCTGATCGTCAACCGCGCCGCGTTCAAGACCCGCGCAGAGGTCGTGCCACTGGTCGACGCCTTCCGCCGCGCGGTGGAGCCGGTCGCGGCATGATCAAGCTGTCCACCTCAGACCCCGGCTTCGCGCAGGCGTTCGACACGCTCGTCAACGCACGGCGCGAGGCCGACGCAGACGTCGCGCGCGACGTCCGCACGATCGTCACCTCTGTGCGCGACGAGGGCGATGCGGCGGTCGCCGCCTATACCAAGCGCTTCGACGGTCACGACCTCCATGAGACCGGCTGGCGCATCGAGCGTGCCGACATGCTGGCCGCCTGGGAAGGTCTCGCGCCGGACCTGCGCGCCGCGCTCGAGCTCGCCGCCGAGCGCATCGCCGCCTATCACGCCAAGCAGGTGCCGGCCGACCGCGACGAGATCGACGCCAACGGCGTCCGGCTGGGCGCGCGCTGGCGGGCGGTGGAGGCGGCCGGCGTCTACGTCCCCGGCGGTCGCGCGGCCTATCCCTCGTCGGTGCTGATGAACGCGCTTCCCGCCAAGGCGGCCGGGGTCGAGCGGCTCGTCATGGTGACGCCCACGCCGAAGGGCGAGATCAACCCGCTGGTCCTCGCCGCCGCGCATCTCGCCGGGGTCGACGAGGCGTGGCGGATCGGCGGCGCGCAGGCGATCGCCGCGCTCGCCTATGGCACCGGGCGCATCGCGCCGGTCGACGTCATCACCGGCCCCGGCAACGCCTGGGTCGCCGAGGCCAAGCGCCAGCTCTACGGCGTGGTCGGCATCGACATGGTGGCGGGTCCATCCGAGATCGTGGTGGTCGCGGATGGAAAGAACGATCCCGAATGGATCGCCGCCGACCTGCTCAGCCAGGCCGAGCACGACCCCACCAGCCAGTCGATCCTGTTCACCGACGATGCCGCACTCGCCGCCGCGGTGGCGGATGCGGTCGACCTCCAGATCGGCCAGCTCGCCACGCGCGAGGTCGCCCGCGCGAGCTGGGACGCCAACGGCGCGATCATCGTCACCGCGAGCCTGGAGGAGGCGCTGCCGCTGGTCGACCGCCTCGCCCCCGAGCATCTCGAGCTCGCCTGCGACGATCCCGAGGCGCTGTTCGACCGCGTCCGTCACGCCGGATCGGTGTTCCTCGGCCGCCATACGCCCGAAGCGGTGGGCGATTATGTCGCCGGCCCCAATCACGTCCTCCCGACCGGACGCCGCGCGCGCTTCGCCTCGGGTCTGTCGGTGCTCGATTTCATGAAGCGCACCAGCTTCCTCGCCTGCGATCCGGCTTCGCTGGCCGAGATCGGACCGGCGGCGGTGACGCTTGCCGAAGCCGAAGGGTTGCCGGCGCACGCCAAGTCGGTGGCGATGCGGCTCGTGGCCCGATAGCCTCTCCGTCACCCCGGCCTTGTGCCGGGGTCCACCGGGAGGCAGGCTATGCGGTCGCGCCTCTTGCTGCGATATTTGCGGCCTGGTGGATGCCGGAACAAGTCCGGCATGACGGAAGGGCGAACGGCGGCCTTCGACAAACCCCTCTTCCGCAGTTTATGGGCCGCACGATGACGACTCACGCCAATTCCCGAACCCGCGCGCGCAGCCAGGCGCGTGCCGCCGCGCGGCTCGCCGCGGTCCAGGCTCTCTACCAGCGCGAGATGGAGGCGACTCCGCTCGCGCAGCTGCTCCATGAGTTCCACCATCACCGGCTCGGCGCCACGATCGAGGACGTCGAATATGCCGACGCCGACGTCGATTTCTTCGACGACGTCGTGAAAGGCGTCGACGCGCGCGGCGAGGAGATCGACCGCCTCATCACCGCCAAGCTCTCATCGGGCTGGAGCATCGACCGGCTCGACAAGCCGATGCGCGGCATCCTGCGCGCCGGCACCTACGAGCTGCTCGCGCGGAATGACGTGCCGACCGCGGCGGTGATCAGCGAATATCTCGACGTCGCCGACGCCTTCTACGACAAGCGCGAGAAGGGCTTCGTCAACGGCCTGCTCGATGCGGTGGCGAAGGACGTCCGCGGGTAGGCGGTGGGCGAGGTCGTCAACCTGGGCCGCGCCCGCAAGGCGAAGCGCCGCACGGAGGCCGAGGCGCAGGCCGCTGCCAACCGAGTCGCCTTCGGCCGCACCAAGAGCGAGAAGGCAGCCGCCCGACGCGAGGCCGAGCGGCGCGAGCGCGATCTCGACGGCGCCAAACGGGAAGACTGACGCTGCGAGTGGCCGGCTAGAGTCGGATTCGGCCAGTTTTGAATCCGTTCCCCGGCGAAGGCCGGGGCCCAGTCTCGAACCGCTCGCAACTGGGCCCCGGCCTTCGCCGGGGAACGGCTGCTGCAAGCCAGATGGATCAAACTCTAGCGGCTGAGACGGCCGCGGCGGACGGTGAGCCAGAGCGCCGAAACCAAAAAGTAGAAGGCGCCGAACGCGGCGTAGGGTGCCACATCAGTGATGCCCAGTGTGGCGCTTCCGAGCGACCTCTTGATGAAGAAGCCGCCGGCCAGTGCCGACTGCGCGCCGCTCAGGACCATCGCCCATTGCGCGCCATAGGACCGCCACCGCCGCACGCCCGTAGCGAGTTGCAGAAGGCCGGCGAGGATCGCCCATAGGCCGAACACACCGACGACCAACCTCATGTCCCCGATCGCTGCCGCCACCGCGACCGTCGTCGCGGCGCTCACCAGCACGTTCAGCGCCTGGGTACGGTTCCGCTTCAATCCGCCGTTCCGTGCGGCGTCGATCAGATTGGCGGCCGCATCCCAGGCTGGGTAGGCGATCAGCAGGACGGCGGCTGCCGTCGGCATCGCGCTGCCGAGCGAGAAGGCCGCAATGACCCAGCCCGCCGCGACGGTTGCTCGTATCCAGTAATAGTTCCGCAGCTCGGCAGCACCCGCTGCAGGTGCGCTCGTCGTCACGGAAACGGCGTTGTGTTCGACGACTCGACTCATGGAAATTCTCCATCTACCTATCAGTAGGTAGGCGATAGGATGATTGTCGTGCCCATTGCAAGCGATTACCTACCTATCGGAAGGTAGAAACATGGAACCAGCGCGATCCACGGCCGAGCAGATCGTCGATGAAGGCCGGCGCCTCATCATGACGCGGGGATATAACGGCTTCAGCTATGCCGACGTCGCCGCCGCGATCGGCATCCGGAAGGCGAGCATCCACCACCACTTCGCGGCCAAGAGCGACCTGGCGAAAGCTGTCGTGGAACAGTCGCGCGCTGTGATCCGCGCACAGGTCGAGCAGTTGGCGAATGTTGAACCCGAAGCCGCCGCGCAGCTTCGTGCCTATGTGACCTATTGGGAGCGCTGCATCGCCGATGACTCGGCGCCGTTCTGCGTGGCCGCGATGCTCGCCGCCGAGCTGCCGAGCCTGCCGGACGATCTCGTCGTCGTCGTCAGGGCGCATTTCGCCGAGCTGACGGGATGGTTGACGCGCATCCTGGCCCTGGGCGTCCGCCAGGAGAGCGTATCGCTCGTCCGGCCGCCTGCGGAAGAAGCGGATGCCTTCATGTCCGCCGTCTATGGGGCGATGCTGTCGGCCCGCGCGTTCGGCGATCCCGAACGGTTCGCGGTGATCACCGAGACGTTGCTGTCGCGCATTGTCCCACTTCACTAGGGCGGCCCCATTCAATCCTCCCCCGCCAGGGGGAGGTGTCAGCCGTAGGCTGACGGAGGGGGAGGACGGCGACTCACTATCGACCGGCTTCCGCCCCCTCCGTCACGCTTCGCGTGCCACCTCCCCCTGGCGGGGGAGGATTGAATGTCGATCCATACCAGTAGAACCTGATTGCAGCGGATCACTCACGGCAGACGCCCCCGCCGAACCGGGCTATGTCGTTCGTCATGACCGAAGCCGAGTTCCTCGCCGCGCTGCGCACGCTCCCGCTCCATACCGGCGCGCTGGGTCTGGCTGACGATGCCGCACGCCTCGGCGAACTGGTCATCACCACCGACCTGATCGCCGAGGGCGTCCATTTCCTTCCCGCCGATCCGCCCGGCGACGTCGCCTGGAAGCTGGTGGCGGTGAACCTCTCCGATCTTGCCGCGAAAGGTGCCAGGCCGGAGGGCATCCTGCTCGGCTATCCCCTCGGCGACGAGGCCTGGGATCGCGCCTTCCTCGCCGGCCTGGGCGCGGCGCTCGCCGCCTTCGCCTGCCCGCTGCTGGGCGGCGACACGGTGAAGGTTGCCGGCCCGCGCACCCTGGCACTGACCGCGATCGGCCGGGCCGCCGTTTCTCCGACCCGATCCGGTGCGCGGCCGAGCGATGCGCTCTGGGTGACCGGCACGATCGGCGATGCCGGAATCGGCCTTGCCATTGCGCGGGGGACGGCAGGGCCGCCCGAGTTGCTCCAGCGGTATCGGCGGCCCATTCCTCGCCTCGCCGAGGGCCCAGCGCTCGCGCCGCTCGTCACGGCGATGATGGACGTGTCGGACGGGCTGCTGATCGACGCTGCCCGCATGGCGGCTGCCAGCGGTTGCGCGGTCACGATCGATCTCGCGCACGTTCCGCTGTCGCCGCACCATCCCGGCGACCGCCTCGCCGCCGCCACCGCCGGCGACGATTACGAGCTGCTGTTCGCCCTCCCCGCCGGCACCGAGCCGCCCGTGCCCGCCACCCGCATCGGCGCCTTTGCCGCCGGACGGGGCCTCAGCCTCACCGATCGAGGCAGGCCGATCCCCCTCCCCTCACGCCTTGGGTACGAGCACCTCTGACGGCGCGCTTGCGCTCAGTCGGCTCGCGCCTATACCTTTCTCCTAACGCGCATCCGGCGTCAGACCGGGCAACCCAACGCGCGGCCTTTAGGAAGAGAAGGGGACGTTCGCTTATGACGATCGTTTACGGCGCTATCCTGTGCGGCTTGATTGCCGTGCTCTATGGCCTTTTCACCAGTAGCCAGGTCCTGCGCGCGCCCGCGGGCGACGCCAAGATGCAGGACATCGCCTCCGCCATCCAGGAGGGGGCCAAGGCCTATCTCGGCCGGCAGTACACCACCATCGCCATCGTCGGCGCGATCGTCGCGGTCGTCCTGTTCTTCACCCTCGGCATCCTGTCGACCGTCGCCTTCCTGATCGGCGCCGTGCTGTCGGGCGTCGCCGGCTATGTCGGCATGAACATCTCGGTGCGCGCCAACGTGCGCACCGCCGAGGCGGCGCGCGGCAGCCTGCAGGGCGGCCTCACCCTCGCCTTCCGCTCGGGCGCGATCACCGGGATGCTGGTGGCGGGGCTCGGCCTGCTCGCGATCGCCGGGCTGTTCTGGTACCTGATCGGCCCCGCCGGCCATGCGCCCAACGATCGCCCGATCATCGACGCGCTGACCGCGCTCGCGTTCGGCGCCTCGCTGATCTCGATCTTCGCGCGTCTCGGCGGCGGCATCTTCACCAAGGCGGCCGACGTCGGCGCCGACCTGGTCGGCAAGGTCGAGGCCGGCATTCCCGAGGACGATCCCCGCAACCCCGCCGTGATCGCGGACAACGTCGGCGACAACGTCGGCGACTGCGCGGGCATGGCCGCCGACCTGTTCGAGACCTATGTCGTCACGCTCGGCCTCACCATGGTGTCGATCGCGCTGCTGGTGAAGGCGAGCTCGGCCGAGCTGCTCGCGCTGATGAGCCTGCCGCTGATCGTCGGGGGCGTTTGCATCATCACCTCGATCATCGGCACCTATGCGGTCCGGCTCGGCAACGGCTCGATCATGGGGGCGCTCTACAAGGGCTTCTGGACGACGGTGATCCTGGCGGTGCCGGCGATCTACCTCGTCACCAGCTATACGCTCGGCGACATGCATGCCGTTATCGGCGGCGCCGGCTTCCTCGATCCCGCCAGCGAGGGGCTCACCACCGAGGCGGCGCTCGGGCTGGAAGCAGCCGGTCCGAGCTTCACCGGCATGGACCTGTTCTGGTGCATGATGATCGGCCTCGGCGTCACCGGCCTGCTCGTCTGGATCACCGAATATTACACCGGCACCAACTATCGCCCGGTCAAGTCGATCGCCAAGGCATCGGTCACCGGCCACGGCACCAACGTCATCCAGGGCCTCGCCGTCAGCCTCGAATCGACCGCGCTGCCGACGCTGGTGATCGTCGTCGCGGTGGTCGCAACCTATCAGCTCGCCGGCATCATCGGTGTCGCCTTCGCCGCGACCTCGCTGCTGGCGCTCGCCGGCATGGTGGTGGCGCTCGACGCGTACGGCCCGGTCACCGACAACGCCGGCGGCATCGCCGAGATGGCCGGCCTGCCCGACGACGTGCGCCACAAGACCGACGCGCTCGACGCGGTCGGCAACACCACCAAGGCGGTGACCAAGGGCTATGCGATCGGCTCCGCCGCGCTGGCGGCGCTGGTGCTGTTCGGCGCCTATACGACCGACCTCAAGGAGTTCTTCCCGGACATCACGGTGGACTTCTCGCTGTCGAACCCGTTCGTGATCGTCGGGCTGCTGCTCGGGGCGCTGCTGCCCTATCTGTTCGGTGCCTTCGGCATGACCGCGGTCGGCCGCGCTGCCGGATCGGTGGTGGAGGACGTGCGCGAGCAGTTCCGCTCGAACGCCGGCATCATGGAGGGCACCAGCCGTCCCAACTATGCCCGCACCGTCGACATCGTCACCCGCGCCGCGATCAAGGAGATGATCGTGCCGTCGCTGCTGCCGGTGCTGAGCCCGATCCTGGTCTATTTCCTGATCACCGCGGTCGCCGGCCAGGGCCAGGGCTTCGCGGCGCTGGGTGCAATGCTGCTCGGCGTGATCGTGTCCGGCCTGTTCGTCGCCATTTCGATGACCTCGGGCGGCGGCGCGTGGGACAATGCCAAGAAGTACATCGAGGACGGCAATTACGGCGGCAAGGGCTCCGACGCGCACAAGGCGGCGGTGACCGGCGACACGGTGGGCGATCCCTACAAGGACACCGCCGGCCCGGCGGTCAATCCGATGATCAAGATCACCAACATCGTCGCGCTGCTGCTGCTCGCGGCGCTGGCGGCCCACGCAGCGGGCTGATCCGCTCCGGCGATGCGAAAGGCCCGCCCGGAGCGATCCGGGCGGGCCTTTTCATTGGGACGATTGAAGGCCGACGGCGACGTCAGTTCGCCGCGACCTTCGCTGCATCCGCACGCGCCGAGAACTTCACGCCCTCGGCCGCCCAGGCCTCGCGGGTCTTGCAGGTGCGCGGCTTCATGATCGAGCCGGTCGTGACCTCCTTCGCGATCAGGCAGATCTTGTCGCCCTGGGTCTTCACGTCGAATTTGGAGGATACCGACTCCTCCTTGTCGCGCGCCATCGCCGGCGCGGCCGCCGCGGCGATGCAGAGGGTGGCGGCGATCCCGGCGGCAAGGGCGGCACCGAACGGACGAAGTGAAACGGACATGGAAACCTCCTCGAACTGAACGCTCGGGCTCGTCGCCCGCGTCCAACGAGGTGCATCCCCCGTGCCAAGTGCCTCCACTTACACAAATTCAATCACTTAACCGAATGAGCCAAGCAATTTCGGCCAAGCCTTGGCGCCGATCGCCGGTTTCTCACATCCGGACCTGAACGGAAACGGACGCATGCTGTCCGGACGCGGACAGTCCACCTTGCCGCCAAGTCCCTTCGCCGCTTTCCTTTTTGCCGTTCAGGGAGTAAGGGGCGCCACCCGTTTGCACCCAAGAGGTTTTGTTTGGCCAAGGAAGAACTGCTCGAAATGCGCGGCCAGGTGGTCGAGCTCCTGCCCAATGCGATGTTCCGCGTGCGGCTGGAGAATGATCACGAAATTCTCGGCCACACCGCCGGCAAGATGCGCAAGAACCGCATCCGCGTGCTCGTCGGCGACGAAGTGCTGGTCGAGCTCACTCCCTATGACCTGACCAAGGGCCGCATCACCTATCGCTTCATGCCCGGCCGCGGCGGGCCCGGGCCGCAATCCTGAGCGAACCGCCCGCACTCGTTCTCGCCTCCACTTCGCCGCGCCGGCTCGAGCTGCTCGCGCGGCTCGGCATCGCGCCGGCCCGGCTCGCCGCGCCCGACATCGACGAGACGCCGCTCAAGGGCGAGCTGCCCAAACCCTACGTCCTGCGCCTCGCCGAGGCCAAGGCCCGCGCGGTCGAACGCACGCCGGACGAGATCGTCCTCGCCGGCGACACCACCGTCGCCGTCGGCCGACGCATCCTGGAGAAGCCGCGCGACGAAGCGGACCTCCGCCGGATGCTCGGCCTGCTCTCCGGCCGGCGCCACGCCTGTTTCTCGGCGGTCTGCGTGATCGACCGCGAGGGCCGCGCGCGGCTGCGCGTCTCGCAGACCGTCGTCGCCTTCAAGCGCCTCAGCGACGCCGAGATCGACTGGTATGTCGCCAGCGGCGAAGGCATGGGCAAAGCGGGCGGCTATGCCATCCAGGGCCGCGCCGAGGCGTTCGTGCGCTTCCTGTCCGGCAGCCATTCGGGCGTGGTCGGCCTGCCCGTCTATGAGACGCGCGCGCTGCTCAGTGCCGCGGGCTATCCGCTTGGCTGAGTGGCTGGTCGAGGCCGGCATCGGCGAAACCCGCGCCGTGCTGGTCGAGGGCGATCGCATCCTGGAAGCACGGATCATTCCCGACGGTGAGCTGATCGCCGGGACGGTGGTGGAGGCGCGCCTCGTCGCCCGTATCCCTGAGCGGGGTCAGGGCATCGTCGCCTGGGACGGGCATGAGGCGCTGGTGTCGCCCCTCCCCGCCGGCGTCACCGAGGGGGCGCTCACCCGCGTCGAGATCGTCCGGCCGGCCATCCCCGAGCCCGGCAAGCCCAAGCGCGCCCGCGCCCGCCCCAGCGATGCCGAGCCCGCACCGGCACCGTCGCTCGACGGGCGCGCGCTGCGGCACACGGACCCCGACCTGCTCGAGGCGGCCGGATGGTCCGAGCTGATCGAGGAGGCCGCCACGGGCGTGGTCGCGTTTCCCGGCGGCGAGCTCCGCATCGCGCTGACACCGGCGATGACGCTGATCGACGTCGACGGCACGCTCGCGTCCGCGCCGCTCGCGATCGCCGGCGCGCGAGCCGCGGCCGAAGCGATCCGCCGCCTCGACATCGCCGGCTCGATCGGCATCGACCTCCCGGGCGGGGCCGACAAGGCCGTGCGCCACGCCGCAGCGGAGGCGATCGACGCCGCACTGCCGCAGCCGTTCGAGCGCACCGCCGTCAACGGCTTCGGCTTCGTCCAGATCGTCCGCCCGCGCCGCCGCCGATCGCTGCCCGAGATTTACGCGATGGAGCCGGCGCCCGCCCATGCCCGCGCGCTCCTCCGCCGCGCCGAGCGCACATCCGGCGCGGGCGCGCGGACGCTCACGGCGCACCCGGCGGTGATCGCCGCGATCGCTCCCGGCTGGCGGGAGGAGCTGGCCCGCCGCCTCGGCACCGAAATCGTCTTGCGCGAGGACGCGTCGCTCACCATGTCCGGCGGGCATGTCCAGGCCCAATTCGCATGATCTCTGCCCGCTGTGCGGCAAGCCGACCGATCCCGGGCTCGCGCCCTTCTGCAGCCAGGGCTGCCGCGACCGCGACCTGCTGAACTGGCTCGGCGAGGGCTATCGCCTGCCGGGCCCGCCGGTCGATCCGGCGGGGCTAGACAGCCCCGAAAGCCGCGACTAAAGGCGACGCTCCTTCGCGGCACGCCGTGAATGCCCAGGTAGCTCAGTTGGTAGAGCATGCGACTGAAAATCGCAGTGTCGGTGGTTCGATCCCGCCCCTGGGCACCATCTTCCTGAAACCATCCTATTCGGATCGAAACAGCTTCGGTGCTCCTGCAAAGGCAGGAGCTCAGGCCGCGAGCGACACGTTCATGATCCAGCGCTCCTGCCTCCGCAGAAGCACGAAGGTGCGCCAATCTCAGCAGGCGGCGACCCGCGCGACGCTACGCGGGGGCGAGACACTCCGACATCCGCGGCGTCATTTTACCTGGAAGCCGGCCCAGAACGGGTCCGCGCGGTCGATCCAGATCGTGTTGAATCCGGTGGCAATCGCCGAGCCTTCGATCGAAGGGATAATCGCCGGTTGGTCGCTCAGCGTCACCGCCTGCTCGATGCGGCCGACGAAGCGGCTGCCGATATAGCTTTCGTGGACGAACCGGTCGCCGACCGCGAGCCGGCCCGTTGCCGCCAGATGCGCCAGCCGCGCCGAGGTGCCGGTGCCGCACGGGCTGCGATCGATCGCCTTGTCGCCGTAGAAGACGGCGTTGCGGCCGTCGGCGCCCTCGCCCTTCGGCCGGTCGGCCCAGAGGATATGGCTGACCCCGCGGATCGTCGGATCGAGCGGATGGACGGGCTCGAACGTCTCGCGGATGGCGGCGCGGATGCGGCCGCTCAAGTCGACGAGCCTCGACGCGCCCATGTCGTCGAGGCCGGTATAGGCGCCCTGCGGCTCGATGATCGCGTAATAGTTGCCGCCATAGGCGACGTCGATCGACAATGGGCCGATCCCTTCCACGTCCACGACGATGCCGCGCGCCGCGACATATGCCGGGACGTTGGTGATGCGGACCGATGTCACCTTCTCGCCGGCGGTTTCATAGGCGATGTCGATGACGCCGGCGGGCACTTCGATGCGGAGATTTCCCGGCGTCGCCGGCTGGATGAGCCCGTGCTCGAGGCCGAAGGTGACGATGCCGATCGTGCCGTGGCCGCACATCGGCAGGCAGCCGCTGGTCTCGATGAACAGGATGCCGATGTCGTTTTCGGGCTGCGTCGGCGGATAGAGGAATCCGCCCGACATCATGTCGTGCCCGCGCGGTTCGAAGCACAGGCCGGTGCGGATCCAGTCGAAGCGGGCGAGAAAATCCTGCCGCCGCTCGGACATCGAGCCGCCCTTCAGCAGCGGTGCCCCGCCCGCCACCAGGCGGACGGGATTGCCGGCGGTGTGGCCATCGATGCAGAAGAAGGTGTGGCGCATCGTCGTGCGTCAGGCCGCCGCTTCCGCCGCCACGGCCGCGGCGGACAGGTCCGGCCGCGTCGCCGCCGCCTTCTCGACCATGGCGATCACCTGCGCGCGGCGCTCGCCCTGCAGCACCAGGCGCGGCGGCAGCACGCGCTCGGACCCGCGGCCCATCACCTGCTCGGCCAGCTTGATCGACTGGACCAGGTCGTGCTCGGCATCGAGATGCAGCAGCGGCATGAACCAGCGGTAGATTTCCAGCGCCTTGGCATGGTCGCCGCGCTCGAAGGCGGCGACGAGCTCGACTGATTCCTTCGGGAAGGCGTTGGTGAGGCCCGACACCCAGCCCTGCGCGCCGAGGTACAGGCTCTCCAGCGCGACGTCGTCGAGGCCGGCGAACAGCGTGTAGCGGTCGCCGAACGCGTTGCGGAAATCGGTGAAGCGGCGGGTGTCCGGCGCCGATTCCTTGACCGCGACGATGTTCTTCACGTCGATCAGCGCGGTCAGCACTTCGGCACCGATCACCGTGCGATAGGCCGGCGGGTTGCTGTAGAGCATGATCGGCAGGCCGGTCTGATCGGCCACGCCCTTGAAATGCGCGACCAGCTCGTGCGGCTTGGGCACATAGACCATCGGCGGCAGCAGCATCAGGCCGTCGGCGCCAGCCTTCTCGGCCGCCTGCGCGTAGCGGACGGCGCGGCGCGTGTCATACTCCGACACGCCGGTGATCACCGGAACGCGCCCCGCCACCACCTCGACGATCGCGGAGAGTACCGACACCTTTTCGGCATATTCCAGGGAATTGTTCTCGCCGACCGTGCCCAGCGCGATCACGCCGGTCACGCCGTCGCGGATCAGATCGTCGACGACGCGCTGCGTGTCGGCGAGATCGATCGACAGATCCTCGCGCAGCTGCGTGGTGACTGCCGGAAATACGCCCTTCCAACCAATTGCCATGATGCTCTACCTGCGTTCTTGTTTATCAAATATCGTATACGATATTACCAACGCATGCACAAGAGGGCTTCCGCACCGCAGCAATGATTTTTACCACACAGGATCCGGTGGAATCGGATCGTCCAGGTCACCGGCGAAGGGCTGCAGGTGATCGATCACGCAGCGCGGACCGGGAATCTGGGTCGGCGTCGTCCGCGATTGGACCTTGTCCCCTTCGCAATAGCCGGCCCCGGTGGTCTCGATCGCGACGATCGAGAAGCGGTTGAGGCCGGGACACTCACCGCCCTTGAACACCGCGATATAGGATTGCCGGCGGTCGGGCTGGCCGCGGAAGTAGAGGCGGCCGTCGTCCCGCACGACCGGCGCCGCGACCAAGCCCTGGGGCACACAGCGCCTGGCTCGCGCCGCGTCCTCCCGTGCCGCAGCCGGGCCGACGGCAAGCAGCAGCGATAGGATCAGGGTGGTATTCCTCAGTATGGATTCCCGGGACATGGATTACCTCCCAAAGAAAATGATCGTCCCCAAGATCGCCGGTATGGATGGTAGGACGATATGCGTAGCCTTCAAACGAAAAGAGCCACGGCGTCTTGCGCCATGGCTCCTTTCATCATGCCGCCGCCGTGCCGGCGATCGCCTCAGAACCGGAAACGGACACTGCCTTGCACCGTCCGCGCCAGGGTACGGACACCCAGCGGCAGCAGATTCTGCTGACCGAAATAGCGATAGACATCGTTGCCGAGCAGGTTCGTCCCTTCGAGGGAAAAGGTCATGAACTTGACGGGAGTGTAGTTGATCGCCGCGTCGAGCCGATAGGTATCGTCGTTGTACCAGGAATATTCCGGATTGTCGGTCCACACCCACAGGCGATAAGGGGAGCGATAATTGAACGCGACGCGCGTGCTGAACTTCGGCGTATCATAATAAAGAGCCGCGTTGGCCGTCCACTTCGAAGTATCGACAGAATCGAACGCACCCGGAAAATCCTCGGGATAGGGATATTCGACGCGAGCGCGGATGATGCGAGTCACATTCAAGCTGGCGCCGAAGTTCTTCCAGAAGCCCGGCAGGAAATCGAAGAAGCTCTGAACCGCGGCCTCCGCGCCGATGAACTCGCCATCGCCGGCGTTACGCTGTTGGGCGACGGTGCCGCTGCGGCCGGGTAGCCCATAGGCGGCAAGATCGTCCACGATTTCGGCGCTATAGTAGGTCCAGTTGGTGACCTTCTTGTAGTATCCCGCCAGCGACGCGGACCCGGCGCGACCGAAATAATGTTCCAGGCTGCCGTCGATCGCCCATTCCTTCTGCGCCTTCAGATCGGGATTGCCGGCATCGACGCGCGGGTTCGCGGCATTGGGATCGACGAAATAGAAGGGACGAAGATCGTAGAAGCTCGGCCGCGAGACATTGGTGGTGTAGGACAGGCGGAGCTGGGTCTTGGAATCGAAGTGCAGCGTGCTCGTGACGCTGGGCAGATAATCCATGAAATTGCCGCGGCCGGTCGCCTGTTCGATGATCAGCGCATTTTCCGGGGCGGGGGAGATGCGATAGTTGAAACTGTTCGACACGCCCCAGGTATTGACCGCGCGCAAACCGATGACGCCATCGATCGGGAAGCCGACATCCAGTCCGTAGTTGAGCTGCGCATAGGCGGCAAAAGTGTTTTCGGTCGACCGGAACGTCTGCCCCTGATCGCTCGGCGGCAGTTCGCTCGCGAAACGCTCCGCATTCCCCGGATCGGTTACCTGGATATACTCGCGGACCGCGGTGATGTTGGCGAGCAGCACCGGGCCGGGAATGCGATACCATTGCGGCGATCCGTCGAGGTCCGGACCGATCATCGCCGCCTGATCGCCCCCCGGCAGAGCCGTGAGCGGAGCAGCCACGCCATTGACGCGCGGAAAACCGTCGCGATAGCCGTAGTAGCGGTCGACCTTGCGCCGGTTGTAACGCACGCCGGCCTGCAGCGAACGCAGGAAGCTGTCATTGCTCAGCGTCAGCGTCAGGTCGGCCTGGGTCGCGAACTCCTTGTTCTTGGAGTCGCCGGCATTGTCCTGGAAGCGATCGACGCCGTAGACCGAGACATCGTCGAGATCGACGCCGTTGAGGGTGATCGACGGGATCGGCCGCGAATAATTGTTCGAGACGAAGTCGATCGTCGCCGAGGCCAGATTCTGCGGGCGCAGGATCTGCTGGACGAAATAATAGCTGTCATTGCTCCAGTTGTACTGCGCGCCGAAGTGGAGCTGCGCCCGGTCGCCCTTCCAGTTCGCCTCGAAGTTCGTGGTGTAGAGGTTGGATTCGAGCGAGTTGTAAGTGCCTTCGATATAGGCCCGGACACCGTTGGGATCGGCAATGGTCAGCTTGCTGATCGTCTGCCCGTCGGGCATCAATTCGATGCCGCTGAACTGCGTGTTCCATTCGCGATTGAGCGTCCACATCTTGTCGATCGAACGCTTTTCCCGCGAACCGAGGTAGCCGCCCTCCAGCACGAACTCCAGTTTGTCCGAAGGTTTCCATTGGAGCACGACGTTGACCGAGGGGCGCGTGACATGCCCGCTCTCCAGCCCATATTGGGTGCGATAGGGGATGACGATGTTCCGCAGGTTGGCGGGAAGATTGTATAGGGGACTGTTCGGATCCGCCTCGCAGCAGACGGTATCCGGCGATTCGCTCTCGACGTAGTTTTCCCGGTAGAAGGTCTTGGTCCACGATCCGTTGACCAGAAAGCCCAGTTCGCCGATCCCCGTCTCGAAACGGTCTCCGACAAGAAGGCTGCCGTAGGGACTGACCTTTTTCGCGAATTCGTCATAGGCGCCACGTGCGCTGCCCGCGATCGTCCATCCCTTCTTGAGGTCCAGCGGGCGCCGCAGCTCGACATTGACGGTTCCGGCAACGCCGCCTTCCACCTGATCGGCCGTGCGCGTCTTGTAGACCTCGACGGATTTCAGCAGCTCGGCGGGAATATCGGCGAGGTTGAGCGAGCGCTCCGTCCCCAGGTTGGTGTTGTTGCCGTTGATCGTCGTCTGCACCTGGCTGAGGCCGCGGATGGTGACGCTCTGCCCCTGCCCGCGCTCGCGATCGATCTGCACGCCGGTCACGCGTGAGAGCGCCTCGGGTACATTGTTGTCCGGCAACTTGCCGGCGTCTTCCGCGACGACGGAATCGACGATCTGCTTGGCGTTCTTCTTCTTGGTCGAAGCCGCCTCGACGCTGCCGCGGACGCCGATCACGAGGATGTCCGACGCGTTCCCTTCCTGGTCGGACGGCAGCGTAGCAGTCTGGTCTGATGAATCGGAGGCCACTTGCGCCAATGCCATCGGCGAGATCGAGGCGAGCGCGAAGACCGGCAGCGCGGTCGACATCCTGAGCAGCGTAAGTGACTTCATCCCCAAACCCCCCTTTTGTTTTTCGGGTCAAACGCCCTACTTTATATCGTATACAAACTATATTATTCTGAGGGAGTCAACAGGGTTGTCACGGAGGGGAAACAAGTGGAGGTGGCGGCTCCGCCCGGTTCGGACAAAGCGGACTCGTGCTCCTGCGAAGGCAGGAGCGTTGGATCGCGGGCACATCGCTCGCGGCCTGGCTCCTGCCTTCGCAGGAGCACTCTGCTTCTATCTGAAGGGGGGTAGAAGCTAGCCGCAGGATGCGGGCGGCTGCTTCCCTTGCTCTCGTATCATCGGCTCGCGAGCGGCGGGCGCCAGCACTTCCCATTCCTGGACCGCGAGGGCGGCGTTGGTCTTGCCGTCGCTCGAAGCGGTCATGACCGCGCGCAGGCAGCGCGTCCTGAGCGGAGGGAAGGTCACCGTCTGGAACGTGCCCGGCGTGGTGCCATAAGCGCCGGCCCCCGGCACCGGCTTCCAGCCGCGATCCCAATATTCGAGGTGCCAGTGCGCCGGCGGCGCCACTCCGATCCCCGATCCCGCCGGCTGGTCGTTCCAGAACCAGATGCGCGACCCGTCGATCGTCACCGGCCGGTTCCAGCGATATTCGATCCACTGGCTGCGGGGATTGTTCGCGGTCCAGCTGCCCCACATGTCGGGCGGCAGCGGCGCGGCCTTGGTGATGCCGTCGTTCAGCGCCTTGATCCAGAACTGCACCGGCACCGGATCGTTGGACGCGGTCGCGAAGGCGGCGCGGGCGATGTTGCGGGTGACGCCAAGCGGCGGCCGCGGGCGCGGCGTGGGCACCACCAGGCGGATCGCGGCGGGCGTCACGCTGTCGTCCCACTCCATCCGGTCGAGCGCGACGCTGCGCCGGAAATGGCCACCGTCCTTCGCATCGGCGGTGTGATAGGCGAGATACCACTGGCCATTGTATTCCACCGCCCCGGCATGGGAGGTGGTGGAGGACACCGGCTTCAGCACGACGCCGCGATAGGTCCACGGCCCCATCGGCGACGGCGCGGTGCCGTAGGCGATGCAGGCGTGATAGAGCGCCGGCGTGCAGTCGGACGCCGGCCCCGCGCGGTTGCCGGCGTAGAGCATGTAGTAGACGCCCTTGCGCTTCATGATCCACGGCGCCTCGAAGAAACCGGTCAGGCCCTCGATGACCTGCTCGGGGCCCTTGGGGGTGATCATGTCGCGTTCGAGCTCGATGCCGCGCAGCCGACCGAAGGTGCCCCAGTAGAGATAGACCCGGCCATCGTCGTCGATCAGCACGGTGGGATCGATATTCTGGATGTCGTTGCGCACCGGCACGCGCTGCGAGACGATCGGGCCGGAGGGGTGCGCGTCGCGCCACGGCCCGGCCGGATTGTCGGCGACGGCGACGCCGATCGCGAAACGGTCCGGCGCGTCGCTGTCCTTCTCCAGCACCGGCGCGTAGAGATAATAGCGCCGGTCCGGCCCCTGCACGATCTGCCCGGCATAGGCACGGCCGGTCTCCGCCCAGGCGAACACCTGCTCCGGCCGCGCGACGGCGGGATAGTGCAGCCACTTGCCCGACGCCGGGTCGTCGGTCCTGAGCAGCTGCCATTCGTTCATGATGAAGTCGTTGACGTCCGGCGGCGCCTCGTCGCGTCCGGCGAGAATCCACAGCGCGCCGTCCGCGACGAACGGCGCGGGATCGGTCGAATAATAGTCGCCGTCGGCGAGGATCGGGTTGCCCGGCGCGATGATCGCGCGCGGTTCCTGCGCCACGCCGGCGGCCGCCATCCCCGCGAGCAGAAGCGGCGCCAGCCTATTCCTCATCGGGATAGGGGCCCTTTCCGCCGTCGGCGATCAGCCGGTCGACGCGCTGGTCGATCACCGGCAGCGGCACCCCGCCCAGCTCGAGCACGGCATCGTGGAAGGCGCGGATGTTGAACCTGGGCCCCAGCGCCTTCTCCGCCTTCCGGCGCGCGTCGAGGAAGGCGAGCTCGCCCATGTAATAGGAGAGCGCCTGCCCCGGCCAGGCGATGTAGCGGTCGACCTCGGTCTCGATCTCGTGGTCGGCGAGCGCGGTATTGTCGTGGAGATATTGCTGCGCCTGCTCGCGCGTCCAGCCCATCGCGTGAATGCCGGTGTCCACCACCAGCCGCGACGCCCGCCATGCCTGGTAGCTCAGCATGCCGAAACGGTCGTAGGGCGTCTCGTACATGCCCATGTCCTCGCCCAGTGCCTCGCAATAGAGCGCCCAGCCCTCGCCATAGGCCGACACATAGGTGTCGCGGCGGAAGGCCGGCAGGTCCTTGTTCTCGGCGGCCAGCGGCATCTGCATCGCGTGGCCCGGCGCGCTCTCGTGCAGCGTCAGCGCGACCTGGGAATAGAGCGGCCGCGCCGGCAGGTTGTAGGTGTTGACGAGGTAGATGCCCGGCCCGCCGCGCCCGCCGGTGTAGAAGGGCGCGATGTCGTCGGGCACCGGCCGGATCGCGAAGCGGCTGCGCGGCAGGCGGCCGAAGAACTGCGACGCCTTGCCGTCGAAAGTCTTGGCGATCCACGCCGCACGGTAGAGCAGCTCCTGCGGCGTCTTGGCATAGAAGCGCGGATCGGTGCGCAGGAAGGTGAGGAACGCCGGCAAATCGCCCTTGAAGTCGACCTGCTTCATGACCTCGGCCATCTGGCCGCGGATGCGCGCCATCTCGGCAAGGCCGATCCGATGGATCTCCTCCGGGCTCTTGTCGAGCGTCACGAATTCACGGATCTTCGAGCGGTAATAGGCCTTGCCGTCGGGCAGCTCGTAGGCGGCGAGTGTCGTGCGCGCGCCGGGGATATATTCTGTCCTGAGGAACGCCAGCAGCTTGGCATGGGCGGGCACCACCGCCTGGGTGATCGCGTCGCGCGCCTCGCCGCGCAGCGCTGCCTGGGTCGCGGCGGGGATGGTCGGCGGCAGCATCTTGAACGGCGCGTAGAAGGGAGATTCCTCCGCGCTCTTCGCATTCGCCACCAGCGCGACGCCGGCATCGCGGCCCTTCAGCGTCACCTGCGGCACGGTGAAGCCGCGCTTGAGGCCCGCGCGCATGTTGGCGATCTGCTGGTCGAAATAGCGGGGAATCTCGCGCAGCATCGCGATGTAGCGCCGGGCGTCCTCCTCGGTGCGGAAGGTGTCGCGTGCGCCTTCGGCCAGTTCCCCCCAGAAGCTGGAGTCGGCGTTCAGCGGCTTCTCGTACTCGCGGTAGCGCTGGGCGGCGAGCAGGGCGTCGATCTGTGCCTTGTAGACCGCGAAGTTGACGCGGTTGGCCGGGGACAGCCGGTTCACGTCGACCCCTGCGAGCTGCTTCTCCACCGCCTCCCAGCGCGCGAGTCGGGCGGCCTGCGCCTCCGGGCCGACGTCGGGGAGCGACGGTTGCTTGTCCTTGGGGCCGTCCTCGCTCGGCCCGGATTGCTTGAGGCGCCAGTCATATTCGGCGGTGTAGATCGCCTTGAACGCCTCGTCGGCGGATTGCGCGGCCGGTTTCTGGGCAGGCGCCGGGGCGGTCCAGATTGCGATTGCTACACCGGCAAGCAGCCAGCGACCCGATATCGTCACGCTCCGTCCCCTTCCTCAATCTAAGCCTTCAGCAACGCCGATATGTCGCGATGGAGCTGCGCCGGAATCCGCACGCCCTCCGTCTCCGACCGGACCCGCGCGGCATAGCGGCGCGCGGACGGCAGGCGCGCGCCCTGTCCCTCGATCGCCTCGAACATCGCCTCGGCGCGGCGCAGGTGGTCCTCCAGGCCCGCGCCCAGGAAACCCGAGGGATCGATCGCGATCACCAGCTCGCCGCCGATCGGCGATCCCATGCGCCCCTGGTCGGCAGCGATCGATTCCGCGCTGGTCATGTCGCCGATCAGCGGCCCGGCGATCAGCTCGACCATCGCCGCCAGCGCCGATCCCTTGTGCCCGCCGAAGGTCCGCATCGCCCCGTTCAGCACCGCGACGGGATCGGTCGACGGATTGCCGGCGTCATCGTAGCCCCAGTCGGGCGGGATCGGCTTGCCGGCGCGGCGATGGAGCTCGATCTCGCCGCGCGCGACCGCGCTGGTGGCGAAGTCGAACACGAACGGCGGCTTGCCCGGCCGCGGCCAGCCGAAGGCGATCGGATTGGTGCCGAACACCGGTTTCGTCCCGCCCTCCGGCGCGACCCAGGCGTGGCTGGGGGTGAAGGCGAGCGCGGCGAGGCCCTCCCCCGCCAGCGCCTCGACCTCCGGCCACAACGCGGCGAAATGGACGACGTTGTTGAGCGCCAGCGCGGCGATGCCGAACCGCCGCGCCTTCTCGACCAGTAGCGGCTTGCCCTGCTCGAACGGCAGCTGGGCGAAGCCGCCGCCGCCGTCGACGCGGACCAGCGCCACGGCTGGCTCCGACAGCACCGGGACCGCATCCGGCACGACAACACCCTTCGCGATCGAGTTGGCCGCAACCAGCAGGCGGTAGAGCCCGTGCGACGCGCAGCCGTCGCGCTCGCCCGCGGCCATGGTGCGCGCGACGGCGGCGGCATGGTCGGGTGCAAGGCCCTGCCGCTCCAGCACCGATCGCGCCAGCGCCTCCGCCTCGCCGAGCGTCAGCGTGACATCGCCGTCTCTGCTCACACCGCCGACCCCGGCTTGGCGGTGAACAGGCGGACGCCGAACACCGGGCCGGCCGAGCTGCGATCGTGCGGCACGAACTTCACGCGGACGCTGCTCTTGCCCTTGGTCAGCGCTTCGGGGATCGGATATTCGACGTCGAAGAACTTGCCGGGCCGGTCGTTGGCCAGCGCCTGGGTGGCGAGCTTCACGCCGTCGACCAGGATGTCGAAGCTGCGCTGGCGCTCGCCGCCCCAATAGGTCGCCTGGAGGAGCAGCGGGCCCGGCTTCACTTTCATGGCGAACTCGAAATAGCCGCCGGAGCGGGCATCGCGGCCGTTCCGCCCGCGGTAGGAGACCGGATAGGAGATCTCCGACGTCAGCCCATGGTCGCGCTCGGGCTGCATCTCGCCGAGGTGCATGATATCCACCGATCGGGCGGCGATGTCCTTCTGCCGCGCCTGCTCGGCCAGGAAAGCCGCCTCCTCGGTCTTCCATGCCGCTTCGGAGAAGCGCTTGAAGTAGACCGCGCTGCGCCGCTCGTACTGGCTGTAGAACGGCACGAAGGCGAGGTCCTCCGGCCGGATGATGCCCCGCGTCCGGTAGCGCGGTCGACTCGACACGATCGGGGTGAAGGCGGCGAGCGGGTTCTCGCCCACCATCGCCGGCTCGACGCCGGTCCAGTCCTTCTCGATGGGGCCGAGATCGGCCGCCATCACCAGCGGCCCGCACAGCACCGCCACGGTGTCGTCGGCGCCCGGCGCGGATTCGAGGCGCAGCTCGAGCGGCAGGCGGAGCGTCACCACATCCCCCTTCTTCCAGCGACGCGTGATGACGGCATAGCCGTTCGCCGGGGTGGCGGGGACGCTCTCCCCGTTGACGGCGATCGTCGCGCGGCCGCCGGCCCAGCCGGGGATGCGCAGCGCCAGCGCGAACCGTCCCTGACGCACCGCGTTCAGCGTCAGGCGGACGTCGGGCTCGAACGGATATTCGGTCTCCAGCGACAGCGCGACGCCTTTGGCCTTCCACTCGGCGTCGGCGGGGATGTAGAGGTTCACGAACAGCGTGTCGCCGCCGTCCCAGAAGATCGAATCGCCGTGCTTGGCATGGCTTTCCATCCCCGATCCGACGCAGCACCAGAAAGCGTCCTCGTCGGGCTGCGAATAGCCGCGTGCCGCGCCGCTCATCAGCGGGGTCATGTAGGTGAAGCCGGCGTTGGCCGGGTTCTGCGCCGACATCACATGGTTGAGATGCGCGCGCTCGTAATAGTCGAACAGCGCGCCGTCGGGCTGCCACGAATAGAGGTGCCGCGTCAGCTTGAGCATGTTGTAGGTGTTGCAATGCTCGCAGGTCTGCTCGGTCAGGTGCAGCGCGGTTGAGTCCGGCTCGAAGAAATATTCGCGGTCGGCGTTGCCGCCGATCACGTAGCTGTGATGCTGCGTCACCCGCTCCCAGAAGAAGCGCGCGGCGCGCGCGGGCGCTTCGTTACCGGTCAGTTCGTGGATGCGCGCCAGGCCGATCAGTTTGGGGACCTGCGTGTTGGCGTGGAAGTTGGCGAGCTTGTCCTCGCCGGCGGCCAGCGGATCGAGCACCTTGCGGTCATAGAGGCGCTCGGCGACCTTCAGCCAGCGCGGGTCGCCGGTGCGGGCGTAAAGCTCCGCATAGCTTTCGTTGAGACCGCCGTATTCGCAGCCGAGCAGCTGCTGCATCTGCGCATCGTCGAGTGCGGCGAACACTGTCTCGAAATAGCTGCCGAGGCCGGTCACTACCTCCAGCGCCTTGGCATTGCCCCAGGCGCCGTGGACGTCGAGGAGGCCGGCGAAGATCTTGTGGACCGTATAGAGCGGCGACCAGGAGCCGTTGAGGTCGAAGCCGCCCGACTTGATCTCGCCGCGCATCACCTCGGGGAAGATTTCCTCGCCGTCGACGATCTTGCCGTCCTTGGTCTTGCGGCCCAGCGCGCCGACATAGCCGTCGCTGCGCTTCGCCTGGCACAGCGCCAGCTCGTCGACGATATAGTCGGCGCGGCGGCGGCATTCGGCGTCGCCGGTCTGCTGCCAGGCGAGCACCAGCGCGGTCATGTAATGGCCGAGCGTGTGCCCGGCGATCGTGTCGGACTCCCAGCCGCCGTAGATCGGCGCCTTGGGCTCCAGCCCCGCATATTTGCGGAAATTGTGCAGCAGCCGGTCGGGGCTCAGCGAATGGAGATAGGCGGTGTTGACCTCGACCGCGGTCGCATAGTCCGAGGGGCGCAGGCGCACGTCGGTCAGCGGCAGCGGCTTCGCGCGCGGCGGAATCCCTGGCGCCAGCGCTGCCATGGCGGACGTGGAGACGTTGCAGACAGCCAGCGCGGCAACGCCCGCCATCCATTCGCGGCGACTGGCTTTCATCGCGTCAATAACTCCTATCGAATATCGTATACCATACGATAGGCCGGCTGTCCCGGCTGTCAATCCCGAACTCAGTGTCCCTCTCCCATTGGGAGAGGGAAGGAGCCGCGAAGCGGCGGGAGGGTGAGGGTGACTGTGGTGAGTGAGGTCACCCTCACCCTCCCAAGGGGAGAAGGATGGCCTTACCTCCGCAACACCACCTGCATGTCGGCGAGCGCAAGCTCGATCAGGACGCGCATCGCCTTCTGCGCCTGGCGCGCATTGCGGGCGGCGATCTCCTCGAACAGCTTGCGGTGTTCCGGCATTGGATCGCGAGGCGTCTGCTGCACGCGCTGCTTGATCGTCGTGGTCCAGGCGATCGCCGCCATGATCGAGCTCGAAAGCGCATGGATCATCTCGTTATGCGTCGCTTCCATCAGCAATCCGTGGAACCGCTGGTCGGCCGCGCGCCCCTTCTCGGTCGCGAGCGTCTGGTGCTCCATCGTGTCGAGGGCATTGGCCATGTCGACGAGCTGGTCGTCGCTCCGGCGCAGCGCCGCCATCTCCGCCGCTTGCGGCTCCACCACCATGCGCAGCTCGAACAGGTCGCGCAGGAATTCCTCCGAGGGCCCGGACTGGATCTGCCATCCCAGGACATCGGGATCGAGCAGGCTCCATCGACGCCGTTCGCTGACCCGGGTTCCCGCCTTCGGCCGGCTGGTCACCAGCCCCTTGGCGGTCAGGATCTGAAAAGCCTCGCGCAGGACCGAGCGCGAGACCCCGAGCTGTTCCGCATGTTCGACCTCCGCCGGATAGACATGGCCGACCGGGACGGTGCCGTCGACGATCTGGGTCGCGAGCAGCTGCGCCACCGCTTGGTGGAGTCGCCCCTTTGCCAGGGGCGCCTGCTCGCCGGTCAGGGCACCATTTCGTCCGATCATCCGCTTCATCCAGCTACCTTTTCTCGACCATCCCTTATCACAGGGCACCGGAGCGGGCCTGGATAAAAGACGGATCATATATCGTATATTATCATTGACGCACCATGTCGCGCGCGTCATGAGATGCCGTCCTCATCGCATGACAGGGTGGCCGGCAACCGTGGGCAATCGCCAGTTTTCCGCAAAGACATCGGCCGGCCTGCTGGCCCTTGCCTGGATGGCGACCCTCCATTCGCCAGCTTTTGCCGAGGGCCGTCCCGCAGACCGCCCGGTGGTCGCGGCGATGCCGCCGGCGCCCAGTATCGCCGAACGCTATGCCCAGGCGGACAGCTTCATGGGCAATCGGCTGGCCGAGCTGATCGACAACGCCGATGTCGCACCGCGTTTCGTCGGCGACGGCATCGGGCTGCTGATCCGCACGGGCAACCCGCGGAGCCAGAGCTACGACTATATCGATCTCGCCACCGCCGCGCGCCGGCAAGTCGCGACCACGGCGCAGCTCCTCGCGGCTCTCGCGAAGGCAGGCAGGCCGGCAAGTGCCGACGATGCCAAGATCGGCGACGTCGATTTCGATCCGGCGGCGGGCGTCGTCCGGTTTCGCGCGCTCGGCGACCGCTGGCGGCTCGGCGCGGACGGGCGTGCCGAAAAAGCCGAGGACGAGAAGCGCGACGAGCGCGCCCTCCCCTCGCCCGATGGCCGAGTGCGGATCGTCGCCCGCGACTTCAACCTGATCGCGGTCGACGCCAAGACCGGCCGCGAGGTCCCGCTGACCACCGACGGCACGCGGGAGCAGCCCTATGGCCGCTCGATCCCCGAGCTCTCCGACATCCTGCGCGAAGGGGCCGAGGAGCCGGCGATGCCGGTGTCGGCAGAGTGGTCGCCCGACGGCCGCTACCTGTTGACCTGGCGGCTCGACACGCGCGGGGTCAAGAAACTGTCGATCACGCAGCAGAACCCGCCCGGCAGCTTCTATCCGCGCAGCTTCTCCTACATCTACCCGCTCGCCGGCGCCGAGACGCTGCCGCAGGCGACGCGCGTCGTCATCGACGTCGAGCGAGCGATGCGCAAGCGCAAGGCGAAGGTCGTCCCGCTCGCCATTCCCAGCGAATCCCTCCTCTATCCCGCGCCGCCCGACATGGGCTGGGAGAACGGCAAGCCGCGCATCCTCTGGACCGAGCGCGGCTATGGTCAGCAGGCGGTCTACCTCGCCGATCCCGAGACCGGCGCAGCGCATATCGTCGCACATGAGGCGGTGAAACCCCTCGTCACCGTTACCTCCAGCATGATCATGCCGGCGCCGGAGCTTGGCGGCGAACTCGCCATCTCGGAACGGTCCGGCTGGGCTCAGCTCTACCTCGTCCGCCCGGACGCGCCCGACGGCGGCGTGCCGCTGACCCGCGGCGAATGGGAGGTGCTGTCGGTCGACCATGTCGCCAAGGACGGCTCCTCGCTGATCGTCACCGGCGTCGGCCGCGAGGCGGCGCGCAATCCCTATTGGCGCGCGCTCTATCGCGTGCCGCTCGACGGCAGCGCTCCCATCGAGCTGACGCCCGAGCCGCTCGACCACGATGCCGAGGTCTCGCCCGACGGCAGGTGGATCGTCGACCAGATGTCGAGCCCGACCTCGCCCAACCGCGCGGTGCTGCGCGATGGCACGACCGGACGGATCGTGATGGAGCTGGCCAAGGGCGACGACAGCCGCCTGCGCGCCGCCGGCTATACGCCGCCCGAGCCGTTCAAGGGTCTCGCTGCCGACGGCCGCACGCCGATCTACGGGATGATCTACCGCCCGGCGCGCTTCGATCCGAACCGCCGCTATCCGATCATCGACAATGTCTACACCGGGCCGACCACCACCAACGTGCCCGCCACCTGGGGGCAGGCGCTGACGGTCAGCGGCAACAGCGTGGCGCAGATCGGCGCGGTGGTCGTCATGATCGACGGTACAGGCACGTCGCGGCGCGGCCAGGCCTTTCGCCTGCCGGCGTACCGGAACCTCGGCGAGGTCGGGCTCGACGACCATATCGCGCTCATCCGCCAGATGGCGGCGCGCTATCCCTATATGGATGCGAGCCGCGTCGGCGTGTACGGCGGATCGGCGGGCGGCTACGACACCGCGCGCTTCCTGCTCAGGCGCCCGGCCTTCTTCAAGGTCGGCGTCTCCTCCTCGGGCAACCATGACCTGCGCCTCGACAAGAGCTGGTGGCCGGAAGTCTCGATGGGCTTCGCCGACGAGGCGACGTGGGAGCGCAATTCCAACATGTCCGTCGCCGGCAACCTGATGGGCAAGCTGCTGCTGATCCACGGCGACATCGACGACAACGTGCCGGTCACGGAGAGCTTCCGCCTCGCCAAGGCGCTGATGGACGCCGGCCGCGACGTTGACATGGTGGTGCTGCCCAACACCACCCACCGCGTCTACCAGCCCTTCTTCTGGAAGAAGCTGCGCGACTATTTCACGCTGAACCTGCTCGGCGAGGCGCCGCCGCCGCTCGGCCCGCCACAGCAGACCGCCTCCGCCGGCGCCGCGCCGGCCGCGAAATGACTTCCGCGAGGATCAGGATGAAGCCCTTCTTGCACGCCCTCCCGCTCGTCGCGCTACTCGCCGCTGTGCCGGCGACGACGCCGTTGTTCGCCCAGGCCGAGAAGGCGCCGGCAAAGAAGGTCTTCCCGCCGATCGCGAAGACCGCGTTCCGCACGCAGTCCTTCGACCTGGCGCTGCGCACCGACACCCAGACGCTGGCGCAGCTTTCGCCGCGCGGGGAGGCCGCATTCGATTTCGTGCCGGCCAGCCGCGAAGCCGAGCGCGCCGGCGACGGTTATGTTCACATCGGCGACATCCATATCCGCCTGAAGAGCGGGGGCGGCGCGTGGCAGGACTATTCCTCCGCCCATGCGCGCAAGGCCATCGCCAGGCTGGCCGCGCGCGGTGAGGTACTCGCCGCCGCCGACATCACCGCGTCGATGGGGGCCGGCATCCCGCTGCGCGTCGAGCGCCGTTGGGTGAACGACAAGGGTGCGCTGGCCGTACGCTTCACGCTCACCAACGCCAGCAACGCGCCGGTGGAGATCGGCGGGCTCGGCCTGCCGATGGTGTTCGACAACATCATCCTCGACCGCGACCTCGACCAGGCGCACGCGCAGGCGAGCTTCGTCGATCCCTATATCGGCCGCGACGCCGGCTATCTGCAGATCACCCGCCTCAACGGCCATGGCCCGGCGCTGCTGGTGCTGCCCGAGAAGGGCACGCCGCTCGAAGCCTATCGCCCGATCCTGGAGGCCAAAGCCGCGCCGCCGGGCGACATCTTCACCGACCGCAGCCCGCGCGGCCAGGTGTCGGAGGGCTTCTACGACTGGACGATCGCCAGCAAGGGCTTCGCCGAGAAGGAATGGGCCAAGGCCGGCCAGCAGTGGAACGAGCCGACCAGCTTCACCCTGGCGCCGGGCGAGCGCCGCACCATCGGCCTGCGCTTCGTGAGGTCACCCAGCATCCGCGCGATCGAGGACACGCTGGTCGCCAACAAGCGCCCGGTCGCGATCGGCATCCCCGGCTATGTCGTGCCGACCGACCAGCAGGCCAGCCTGTTCCTGAAGGCACCGAGCGCGGTCGCGACGATCGAGTCCTTCCCCGCCGGCGCCCTGACTGCGACACCTGCGGAGAGCGGATCGGATTGGGCCCGCTACACCGTCCGCGCCAGCGGCTGGGGCCAGGCGCGGCTGACCGTCACCTATGCCGACGGCGAGAAGCAGACCGTCAGCTACTATATCACCAAGCCGCTGGAACAGGTGATGGCCGACATCGGCCGCTTCACCACGACGAGACAATGGTTCGAGGGCAAGGGCGATCCCTTCCACCGCTCACCCGCGATCCTCACCTACGATCGTGAGGCCGACAAGATCCTGACGCAGGATTCGCGCGCCTGGGTCGCCGGCATGAGCGACGAGGGCGGCGCCGGCAGCTGGGTCGCCGCCGCGATCAAGCAGCTCGACAATCCCGAGCCCCAAGAGGTCGCCAAGCTCGAGCGGCTGGTCAACGAAACCGTGCTCGGCCACCTCCAGGTCGCCGAAGGGCCCCATGCCGGCGCGGTCAGGAAAAGCCTGTTCTACTACGATCCCAAGGAATTCCCGGACTATTACGATCCCAACATCAACTGGAAGAGCTGGACCGCCTGGCCGAGGAAGGAAGCCGAGGACCTCGGCCGTTCCTACAACTATCCCCATGTCGCGATCGGCCATTGGGTGCTCTATCGCCTGGCGCGCGACAATCAGGGCCTGGTGAAGCGGCACGACTGGCGCTTCTACCTCGACTGGGCGTACCGCACGTCGGTCGCGATGATGCGCGACGCGCCCTATTACGCCCAGTTCGGCCAGATGGAGGGCGACGTCTTCCTCGACATCCTCAAGGACCTGAAGCGCGAAGGGATGACCGTCGAGGCGGCGGAGATGGAGCGGCTGATGAAGGGCCGCGCCGACCATTGGCGCACGCTCAAATACCCGTTCGGCAGCGAGATGGCGTGGGATTCGACCGGCCAGCCCGAGGTCTACGCCTGGATGCGCTATTTCGGCTACCAGCCGCAGGCGGACGTCACGCGCGAGGTGATCCTCGGCTACGACCCCACGATCCCGAGCTGGGGCTACAACGGCAACGCGCGGCGCTACTGGGATTTCCTCTACGGCGGCAAGGTCTCGCGCATCGAGCGGCAGATCCACCATTACGGCTCCGCGCTCAACGCGGTGCCGCTGTTCGACGCCTATCGCCAGAACCCGGCCGACCTCCACCTGCTGCGCGTCGCTTATGGCGGCATGATGGGCGGCATCACCAACATCGACCAACAGGGTTTCGGCTCGGCCGCCTTCCACGCCTGGCCCGACATGATGCGCTGGGACGCGATCACCGGTGACTATGGCATGGGCTTCTATGGCCATGCCATCGCATCAGCGACCTATGTGGTGAAGGACCCGGCCTTCGGCTGGCTCGGCTTCGGCGGCGACCTGACGAGCGAGGGCGCGATCGTCCGCATCGTGCCGAAGGACGGCGCGCGCCGGCGGCTGTTCATCGCCCCCGCCGGGCTGTGGATCACGCTGCAGGCCGGGCGCATCGCCGATGCCACTTACGACAGCGCTTCGGGCAAGGTGACGCTGACCCTCGACCCCGCGACGGCGATCGCGCCGGCCGCGCGGCTGCTGTTCGAGACCACCACGGCGAGCGGGCGTCCCTATGCGCTCGACGGCGGCACCGCCGATCGCGGCGGCTATGCGATCCCGCTCGGCGCCGCGGCGACCACCGTTACCCTGGCGCCGCGCTGAGCGTGGCGGACGCGCCGGACACATTGTGGGGCCATCCCAAGGGCCTCTACGTCCTGTTCTTCACGGAGATGTGGGAGCGCTTTTCCTTCTACGGGATGCGGGCGCTGCTCATCTTCTACCTGACCAAGCATTTCCTGTTTTCCGGCGAGCAGTCGGGCCTGTTCTACGGCGCCTATATCGCGCTCGTCTTTCTCTCTCCCATGATCGGCGGCTATCTCGCCGACCGCTGGCTGGGGCAGCGCAAGGCGGTGATGTTCGGCGGCATCGTGATCGCCGCCGGCCATATCGTGCTGGGGGCCGAGGACCTCCTGAATGGCTCGCCGTCGGCGCTGCCCGCCTTCTGGCTGGGTCTCGCCCTCATCGTCGTCGGCACCGGGTTCCTGAAGGCCAACATCTCGGCGCTGGTGGGGCAGCTCTATGCCCAGCACGACCCGCGTCGGGATTCGGCCTACACCTTGTTCTACATGGGCATCAACATCGGCGGCGCCGTCGGCCCCATCGTCTGCGGCCTGCTCGGCGAGATACTCGGCTGGAGCTACGGCTTCGGCGCTGCCGCGATCGGCATGATCCTCGGCCTGGTCGTCTTCGCCCGCGGCAAGCGTTACCTGCTCGGCCGCGGCGAGCCGCCCGATCCGGTGCATCTCGCCCGGCCGATCCTCGGCGTCAGCCGGGAGTGGCTGATCTATGCGAGCGCGCTGCCGCTGACGCTGCTGAGCTGGGCGCTGCTGGTGTCGCCACGGGCGACGGGCGTGCTGCTGGCGGCCGGCGGCGGCCTGATCGGGCTCGCCCTCGTCTATATCGCGGTCGCGCGGCTGGAGGGCGAGGAGCGGCGCAAGCTGCTCTATGCATTGCTGCTGCTCGTCATCCAGCCGGTCTTCTGGGGCCTCTACGAACAGAGCGGATCGTCGCTCAGCCTCTTCATCGACAATCATGTGGACCGGGTCATCCTCGGCTTCGCGGTGCCGGCGTCGGTGTTCCAATCGCTGCCGCCGCTGGGCGTCTGCCTGCTCGCCGTCCCCTTCGCCGCGCTGTGGCTGCGCCTGGCCAGGCTCGACAGGACGCCGGCGCCGCTCAGCAATTTCGGCTTCGCGATCATCATGGTCGGTGCCGGCTTCGTGGTGATGGCGGCCGCGCAGCTGCTCGTCCCCGGCGATCAGAAGGTGCCGCTGCTGTTCATCCTGCTGCTCTTCCTCTGCCACGCCACCGGCGAGATGTGCCTGTCGCCGGTCGGGCTGTCCGCCATGTCGAGCTTCGCGCCGCGGCACATGCTGAGCTTCCTGATGGGCGCCTGGTTCCTGGCGACGGCGGCGGGCAATTTCAGCGCCGGGGTGATCGCGTCGGTGATCGAGGCGATGGGCGGACGGCACGGCGGCGCCGACCGGGCGGTCGTGCTCGACGCCTATCTCAGGATCGGGCTGGTCGCCGTGGCGATCGGCGGCACCGTGCTTGTCGCCAGCATTCTCGTCGGGCGGGTCCTCAAGGGAACGGCCGATCGATCGCCGCTTGCGGCTGGGTGAACCAGCGCGCACCGGTGTCGGTGACGTGGAAATGATCCTCCAGCCGGATGCCGAACCGCCCCGGCACCACGATCATCGGCTCGTTGGAGAAGCACATGCCCGGCTGCAGCACCGTCCGGTCGCCGCGCACCAGATAGGCGGGCTCGTGGATCGACAGGCCGATGCCGTGGCCGGTGCGGTGCGGCAAGCCGGGCAGCCGATAGTCCGGTCCCAGCCCCGCCCGCACCAGCACCGCGCGCGCCGCGGCGTCCACGCTCTCGCACGGCTCGCCCGGCCGCACCGCGTCGAACGCCGCCTGCTGCGCCTCCTTCTCGATCGCCCAGATGTCGCGCGCCTCCTGCGACACGGCGCCGAAGGCATAGGTGCGGGTGATGTCGGAATGATAGCCCTCGATCGTGCAGCCGGTGTCGACCAGCACCAGTTGCCCCTCCTCCAGCGCGCGGTCGCCGGGCAGGCCGTGGGGATAGGCGGTCGCCTCGCCGAACTGGACGATGCAGAAACTCGATCCGCCGGCACCCAGCCGCCGGTGCGCCTCGTCGATGAAGCGCGTCACCTCGCTTGCGCGGATGCCCGGCCGCAGGATGCGCGCGGCGGCCGCCTGGACCGCCAGCGTCATCGACTTGGCCTGCTGCATCAGCGCGAGCTCCGCCGCGGACTTCACCATGCGGCAGCCGCTGATGACCGACGTCGCGTCGAGCAACCGTGCGGGTGTGGCGCCCCGCAGCCGCTCGGCGAAATGGAACGGCAGCTCCGGGTCGAGGGCGAGCGTCCCGACACCTGCCTCCGCCAATGCATCCGCGACCAGGCGGATCGGATTCTCATCCTCCTGCCAGGACCGGATGTCGGCGGCGATGGCGAGGTCGGCTTCGAGCGTCCCGATCTCGAAATGCGGACAGATGATGATCGGCCGCCGCCCCGGCAGCAGCAGCATCGCGACCAGCCGTTCGCTCTGCCCCCAGGGCACGCCCGTGAAGTAGCGCAGCGAGGCGCCGGCGTTCACCAGCAGCGCGTCGGCGCCGGCATCGGCGGTCAGCGCCGCCGCACGCGCGATCCGCGCGTCCCGCTCCGCTGCCGCGATGGGCGCGGCACGGTCAGCCCAGGGGCGCAGGCGCTCCAGTTCGGTCTCCGCGGTCGATCCACCAATGATTGTCCGTCTCCTCAGGCAAAGCGCTTTATGTCGAACGCGCCGATCGGCAACGCCGGCTGCTCCCCCGCCACCAGCGCCGTCATCAGCCGCGCGGTGACCGGCGCCAGCGTCAGTCCCAGATGTTGATGGCCGAAGGCATAGTAGAGATTGGGCGCGAGCGCCGACCGGCCGATCGCCGGCAGATAGTCGGGCAGCGTGGGCCGGCATCCCATCCAGCGCCGGAACGGCCCCGCGATCGGCAGGCCGAGCTCGGCGACGTGGCGTTCCAGCCGGTCCCATTTGCGCGGGTCGGCCGGCGCGTCGATGCGGCTCAGCTCGACGAAGCCGGCCGCCTGCACGCAATCCCGGTATCGCGTGACGATCATCGACCGCTCCTCGAACACCACCGGCGGCATCGCTTCCGGCCATGGCCCGGCGTCGGCCCGGACATGATAGCCGCGCTCGGCGATCATCGGCACCTTGTGGCCGATCGCCTCCATCAGGCCGCGCGAGCGGACCCCGGCGCAGACGACGATCCGGTCGACGTCCAGGCAGGACAGCTCGGCCCGATCGCCCGCCCGCACGATCGAAGTTCTTTCGCGCGCGATCTTCCCCCCTCGTGCGGCGAAGGCGGCTTCGAGCGCCGCGCGAAGCTGATCCAGGTCGGCAATCTGGCCGCTGCCCGAAAAGCGGATCGCGCCCGCGATCGGCCTCGCGCACAGGCCCGAGAGCCTCGCGATCTCCGCCTCGCTCGCCGGCCGAACCGTCGCCGTGCCGATATCGGTCGCGCGCCAGGCCGCCGCGCCCGCCCGGGCCGTTGCACCGTCATGCCACAGCACATAATGCCCGTCCCGCTTCAGCAATCCGGGCGCACCGATATCCGCCGCCATCGCCTCCCAGTCGGACATCGCCGGTTCCAGCAGCGAGCGCAGGGCGTCGCATCCGCTGCGAAACCGCGACGGCGTCGCAGCAGCGAGCAGGCGCAGACCGAACGGCAGCCAGGCGGCGGCCGACCTCGCCGGAAAGCTCAACGGACCGCCGCGCAGGAACAGCTTGCCCGGCAGCGCCCGGATCATCGCAGGCGACGCCAGCGGCGCCACCTGCTCCACCGCGATATGGCCGGCGTTGCCCCATGACGCGGCGCTCGCTCGGCTATCGTCGTCGACGATCACCACCGAATGCCCCGCATCGAGCAGCCGGATGCCCGTGCACAGGCCGATCACGCCGCCGCCGATTATTCCCGTATGCCCCACGAAACCCCGTTGCATCGATCTTCTGATATCGTATACGTTATATGCGTTCACTGCCCCAGCACAAGGCATTCACCTCTTCGTGAGCAAGCTTGCTGTCCGAAATCCCATTATCTACCGTATATCGTATGTAAGCGATCGTCATGATCGCGCTGCCTCATCCGGTACGGAGATGAACAGGTGACCATCGTTGTCCGCACGCTCGCCGAACGTGTTTTCGAGGTGATCCGGGAACGGATCGTCGCCGGGAAGCTGCCCGTCAAGGAACCCGTGCGGCAGGACGCGCTCGCGGCGGAGCTGGGCGTCAGCAAGATCCCGCTGCGCGAGGCGCTCGCCCGGCTGGAGCACGAAGGACTGCTCACCAGCCAGGCCAACCGCGGCTGGTTCGTGCGCGCCATGTCGTCCGACGAGGCGGAGGAGATCTACCAGCTGCGCCTCGCGATCGAGCCGACGGCGGCCGCCTTCGCCTGCAGCCAGGCGACCGACGACGACCGGCAGGCCGCGGTCAAGGCGTTCGAGGCGCTCGACGCCGCCGCCCATGACAATCTGAACGACGTCGCCATGCGCAACCGCGAGTTCCACGTCTCGCTGGTGCGGCCGGGCGGGCGCATATTGACGACGCAGCTGGTCGAGCGGCTGGAGGTGCTCGCCGAGCGCTATGTGCTGGCGCATCTCGAGCCGGCCGGGCGCGGCGACCGTGCCCATCTGGAGCATCGCGGCCTGCTCGACGCCTGGGTGGCGGGCGACGCGAAGCTGCTCCACAAGCTGCTGACGCAACACATCGCCAACACGCTCGAAGACCTGCGCGCGCATTTCGCCGCCAGCCACACGCAATAGCCATAAGACAGATCAGGGGGCCAGATGCTCGGACCGCGAAAACCCATCGAGACGCTGATCAACCGCGCATCCGGGCATAGCCTCGCCAAGACCCTCAGCTGGCCGCATCTGATCGCGCTGGGCGTCGGCGCGATCGTCGGCACCGGCATCTACACGCTGACCGGCGTCGGCGCCGAGCGCGCCGGCCCCGCCGTCATCCTGGCGTTCGCCATCGCCGGCGCGGTCTGCGCCTGCGCCGCGCTCGCCTATGCCGAGATGGCGACGCTGATCCCCGCCGCGGGCAGCGCCTACACCTTCAGCTACGCCGCGATGGGCGAGACGATCGCCTGGATCGTCGGCTGGAGCCTGATCCTCGAATATTCGCTCGCCTGCTCCACCGTCGCGGTCGGATGGTCGGGCTATCTGGTCGGCTGGATCCAGTCGGCGGGCATCCACCTGCCGCAGATGCTGCTGGTCGGCCCTCACGGCGGCGGCATCGTCAATCTGCCCGCGGTGCTTGTTGCGCTCGCCGTCATGGGCCTGCTGATCGCCGGCACGCGCGAGAGCGCCACGCTCAACATCGTCCTCGTCATCATCAAGCTGGTCGCGCTGTCGATCTTCGTCGCGCTCGCGCTGCCCGCCTTCCAGTCGGGCAATCTCGAGCCTTTCATGCCCTATGGCTTCGCCAGCACCCAGATCGGCGGCGAGACGCGCGGGGTGATGGCGGCGGCGGCGATCGTGTTCTTCGCCTTCTACGGCTTCGACGCGGTGGCGACGTCGGCGGAGGAAGCGAAGAATCCTGGCCGCGATCTCACCATCGGCATCATCGGATCGATGCTGGTCTGCACCGCCATCTACATGGCGGTCGCGATCGCCGCGGTCGGCGCCCTGCCTTTCCTCCAGCTCGCCAACTCGCCCGAACCGCTGGCGCTGGTGCTGCGCCAGCTCGGCCATCCGGGCGCCGCGCATCTGATCGCACTGGCGGCGGTGATCGCTCTCCCCTCCGTCATCCTGGTGATGATGTACGGGCAGAGCCGCGTGTTCTTCGTCATGGCCCGCGACGGCCTGCTGCCGAAGAGCCTGGCGGCGGTCAGCCCGCGCACCGGCGCGCCGACGCGCATCACCCTGGTGACCGGCCTGTCGATCGCGCTGGTCGCCGGCATCTTCCGCCTCGACGAGATCGCGGAGCTAGCCAATGCCGGCACGCTGGTCGCCTTCATCTCGGTCGGCGCCTGCCTGATGATCCTGCGCCGCCGCTCGCCCGAGCTGCCGCGCCTGTTCCGCTGCCCGCAGCCCTATGTAGTGGGGACGCTGACCATCCTCGGCTGCGCCTATCTGCTGTTCAGCCTGCCCGGCACCACGCTGGTCCGCTTCGGCGCGTGGAACGTCATCGGCCTGCTGCTCTACGCCCTCTACGGCCGCCGCAGGAGCGATGCCGCGCGGCAGGCCGCGGCCGCCGCCTGACCTCATCCCCATCCCTTCCAAAGGAGATCAGCGATGACGCGCGCCCTGTTCGCCGCCACCGCCCTCGCGGCCATCATGCTCGCGCCCGCCGCGGCGTCCGCCCGCACCGCCTTCGACGGCGTCTGGCTGTTCGACAAGGCGCCGCCGATGCCCGGCGTCACGATGATGGAGGTGACGAGCCGCGGCACCAGGATCGAAGGCCGCGTCACCACCCTCTGGTATGGTCCGATCACGATGATCGACCCGCGCGTCGAGAACGGGCGACTGATCTTCGACGCGCGCAACATCAACGACCGCGACCATCCGTTCCGCCGCTGGAGCGTCAGCCTCGACAAGGGGCAGGTGCGCTTGCAGGGGCAGATCTGGGCAACCGAAGTCGACGCCACCGGCTATCGCGGCACCGCAAAGGCGGCGAAGGCCCGTGCGTTCAAGGTCGCGCCGCTGCCGCCGCTCGGCGCACCGATCGCCAGCCGGCTGGCCGCGACGCCGCCGATGGGCTGGAGCAGCTGGAACAGGTTCGCCGAGCATATCGACGACGAGACGGTGCGCGCCATGGCCGACGCAATGGTGTCGAGCGGGCTCCGCGACGCCGGCTATCGCTACGTCAACATCGACGACGGCTGGCAGGGCAGGCGCGACGCGAACGGCGTACTCCAGCCCAACGACAAGTTCCCCGACATGAAGGCGCTGACCGCCTATGTCCACGCCAGGGGCCTCAAGATCGGCATCTATTCCTCGCCGGGGCCCCGCACCTGCGCCGGCTACGAGGGCAGCTACGGTCATGTCGCCCAGGACGCGAGGACCTTCGCCGACTGGGGCTTCGATTATCTGAAATACGACCTGTGCTCGGGCGAATGGTTCTATCCCAACGCCGATACGGTGAAGCGCAGCTACCGCGAGATGGGCGCGGCGCTGCAGGCGACCGGCCGGGGCATCGTCTTCTCGCTGTGCGAATATGGCCGCTTCGAGGTCGGCAGCTGGGGCCGCGACGTCGGGGGCCAGCTGTGGCGCACCACCGGCGACATCACCGATGATTACGAGACCATGGCGAAGATCGGGTTCGAGAGGAACGGCGATCCCGATCACGCCGGCCCGCACGGCTGGAACGATGCCGACATGCTCGAGATCGGCAACGGCGGGATGAGCCTCGATGAATATCGCACGCACATGACCTTGTGGGCGATGTCCGCCTCGCCGCTGATGATGGGCCACGACCTGCGCAGGACGACGCCGGAGATGCTGGCGCTGTTGACCAACCGTCACGTCATCGCCGTCGACCAGGACCCGCGCGGCATCCAGGGCAAGGCGGTGCGCAAGGACGGCAGGATCGAGGTCTGGGCCAAGCCTCTCGCCGACGGCCGCGTCGCGCTGGCATTGTTCAACCGCGGCACCGATGAGGCATCCTTCGCGCTGACGGCGGCCGACGCCGGGCTGCGGTCGATCAGCCAGGTGCAGGACCTGTGGTCGGGCGCCACCGCCGCCGGCCTGCCGGAGAGCTACACCGTGCCGGCGCACGGCGCGGTCATGGTGGCCGTCAGGGGCGGATGATCCGGCGTCAGTGCTCCTGCGAAGGCAGGAGCCTTGGCCGCAAGCGACACTCCCGATAATCCAGGGCTCCTGCCTTCGCAGGAGCACGATCCCATCACCGGACGCGGGAAGCCGATCGGCCCGCTTGTCCGATCGATACTCCTCCCCTACCAACGCGTGGGGTCTGTTTGGGGGACAAAATATGGGGGGCAGGATTGCGCTGCTCGCGCTCGGCACGCTCGTCGCGGTGCCGGCGCAGGCATCATCGGACAAGCGTGATTTCGAGGCGTGCGACGGGCGCGTTCATCCGGGACGCCAGGATGACGGGATGCGCGGCGAGGCGGGGACCGGGCGCTTCACCAGCTTGTTCCAGCGCAAGGGCGATATCGGCGCTTGTACCCGCGCCCTGGCAAGCCCGCGATTGCTGCCGACGCAGACGCTCAGGCGGGCCCATCTGCTGCGCGCGAGGGCTTCGGCCTATCTCGGCATAGGCGACATCGCCAAGGCCGTCGCCGACATCGACGCGGCCGAAGCGGCGACCGCCAACCTCGCCAACGACCGCTTCTATCAGCGCAGCATGGCGGTTTCGCTCAAGCTGCTCCGCGCCTTGGCACTTGCCCAGTCGGACGATATGCCGGGCGCGGTCAGGCTAGCACGCGAAGCGGGCGCAGCGCGTCCCTATTCGCTGCAGATTCAGCGCGCGGCGGCCACGATCGTCCAGGCCGCCCGCCCGATGCGCGACGCCTCACCCTCGCCATGGCTGTCCGCGGCCCGCCTGGATCCTCAGGCGGAGGCGACGGCGATCAGCAAGGAAGCCGAGATCGGTAATTTCGCGGGCGTGCTTGCGTTGCGCCCGAACGTCACGGTCAACTGGCCCGGCGAGCCACTCAAACCGATCGGCCTCGTCGCGCCCGATTCAGACACGGTGCGGCTGCTTTCGGCCATGCTGATCACGCTCCACACCGCCTATGCCCGTGCGGCGACGGGCGATGCCGCGGGTGCGCGCCGCGACCTCGCCGAGGTGCGCAAACATATGGCTGCGGCGCGTCCCGCGCCGGTCGAAGGAGCCCTCGCCCAACTGGCATCCCAGCCGACCACCATGCTCGATCGCTACGTCGAGACCCGCAGCCGCCAGATCGAGGCGCGCATCGCGGTAGCGGAAGCGCGGTCTGCCGACGCGATCGGCGCGCTGGTGGGCGCGCAGCTGCCGTACGACGCGGCGACGATCGAGCTGCTGACCGCGCTTCGGGCGGCGGTTCCCGTAAAGGATGCGGGGCTGGTGCCCGATGTCGCGCCTTTCGAGAAGCAACTGCGCGAGAACCGCCTCAAGGAGCTGGCGGGAATCGCCCCGAGCACGCTGATCGCGCCCGAGACGCCGCGTGCGGTCATCGACTATGAACGCGCGCGGCCCAATATCCTGGGCGCGCTGGTCGGCGGCGCGCTGAGTATGGGAACCAGCCTGCTCGGAGGAATCGGCCGCACCGACGGGTTCCGCACGATCGCGAACCCGGACGGAACCACCAAGGTGGAGTTCATCGGCAACACGCCGTCTGCGGCCCTCGTCCAGGAGATGACGCTGCTGCGTGCGGCCGAGGTGACGCGCGCGGCGGGAAAGCCGGCCTTCGTGATCGTCGAACGGAAGGATTTCTCGCGGCGCATGACGACGACGCAATATGGAGTCGAGATCAGCAGCCGGCCGACGGGCTTCAAGACCGAGCTCACCATTCGCTACGTCGATGCCGGCGCGGATCCGCAACGCGCGCTGGATGCCGTGGCGATCATCGATGCGCTGGGGCCGCTCTATTATGAGGAAAAGCAGACGACCAGCTGACCGGCGTGCCATCCGGTCGGTGCCGATCCTGCTCCGACAGGCAGAGGCGCCGGGAGGGAAATCCTCCCGACGCTCTCCCCTTCATCAGAAGTTGACCGTGGCCCCGAAGAACACCGTCCGGCCGAGCGGATCATAGACGCCCGGATAGGTGTTGCCGTTGCCGAACGCCGACAGGATGCCCGCGGCGATCGCCGGCGGATCCTTGTCGAGCAGGTTGTTCACGCCCATGCGCAACTGCAGCTGCTTGCCGACCGCCTGGGTCACCGACAGGTCGAAATAGTTATAGGCTTCGATCCGCTTGTTGATCACGCTCGGCGTGCCGGTGAGGAAGGGATTGTCCGACAGGCTCGACAGCTTGGTCGATCCCAGGTGGCGCCACGACAGCGACAGCGTGGTGTCGCCCCGCGCCATCCAGGTGAAGCGCGCGACATGGCGCCATTCGGGCGAAGGCTGGCCGCAGGTATAGCCGTAGAGACCCTTGCAGTCGTAGGTGCCGAGCCCCGGCAGCGGCTCCGCCACCTGCTCGGCCAGCCAGGTGCCGATCACGTTGACGTTGAACTTGCCCAGCGACCCAATGCCGAACGTATAGTCCCCGATCACGTCGATGCCGGAGGTCTGGAGATAGCCGGTGTTGAGCGTGGTCGAGACGATGTAGCCGTTCTGCCCGAAGATCGCGCCCGAACGCGGATCGCGGTTGAACAGACTGCAGTAGAAGGGATCGCCGGTCGCGACGCACTGGCTGATGATCAGCGACGGGTCGATCGAGCTGATATAGTCCTTCACCTTGATCCGGTAATAGTCGATCGACAGCGAGAACCCCTTCAGCGCGCGCGGCGACAGCACGAAGCCGGCGGTCCAGGTGTCGGCGGTCTCGGGCTTCACGAAGCGGTTGCCGCCGCCCTGCGCCGAACAGGTGTCGGCCGGGCATTCGACGATATGGCCATATTGGGCCGCCGTGACCCCGGTCAGCGCGCAGGTCGACGCCGACGCCGACGGGCTCGATCCGGCGCAGGGGTCCTGCGCCGCGACGTTGCCGACCGACTGCGACGCGAACAGCTCCGCGACGTTCGGCGCACGGATCGCGTGATTGTAGCTGGCGCGCAGGCGCAGGTCCTCGATCGGCTGCCAGCTCAGCTCGCCCTTGTAGGTCCAGACGTTGTAGCTCGACTTGAATCCGGTCGAGTTCTGCTTGTTGTCGTAGGAGGAATAACGCACGCCGCCGTTGATGGTCAGCGAACGGAAGAAGGGCTTGTCCTCGATGATCGGGATCTCGATCTCGCCATAGCCTTCGACCACGCTGATGATGCCGTCGGCGTTGGTCGCGCCGCCCTGCTGCGCGATCTCGTCGGCGGTGAACTTCAGCGTTTCACGGCGCTGCTCGGCGCCGACTGCGATCGAGATGCCGCGGCTCGCCCAGGGGCTAGTGATACCAAGCTGGCCAAGGTCGCCGCTCAGAGTGCCCGAGAAGGCCCGCAGCGAGTTGCGCGACGCGGTGTTGCTCGGGGTGAACATATAGCTCCCCTGCTCCGCCGTGACGCCGCCAGCCTGGAACACGTTGACCGGGATACAGTCCGGATCGGTGCCGTCGACCACCGAACGGCAGGTCGGCGTGCCGCCCACGCTGACCACGTCCAACGCACGCTGCGCCTTCACCGCGTCGACGTTGTTGAGATACCGCTCCTTGTAGCGCACCAGCGAGTAGAGATAGTTCAGGTCATAGCTGAACCCGCTGCCGAGATCGCCGCGCACGCCCGCGGTGTAGCGATAGTCGGTGTGGCGCAGATCGTCGCGCCGCGGTGCGATCGTCATGCGATAGCCGACCAGCGCATCGGCGGTCTGGCTCGTGCCGGCCTTGGCCCCGCACAGCGTCTGCAGCTGGCTCGCGCTCGCCAGCGGATTGTTGCACGAGATCGCGAAGGGCGAGCCGAGGAAGATCGCCGAGGGCGCCGCTTGCGAGAAGGTGTGATCGCGCATGTACATGAAGCTGCCGTAGACCTCGGCCGCCTTGCTCAGCTCGAACTTCGCGAATGCCCCGGCGGTGTAGCGCTCGTCCGAGCGCTGGAAGTAATTGTCGGGGGCATAATTATAGGCGTAGCTATTGTCGTAGGGCACGAAGGTCTGCGTGCCGTCGCGGTTGTTGGTCAGCGTCTGGCCCTGGAAGGCGCCCTCCAGCGGCACGAAGGTGCCGTAGGGCGTGTTGCTCGATCCGCCGCAGAACAGCGTATTCTCGTCCGCCGCCTGGAGCGCGCAGGACGAGACGTCGCGGCTCGACTGCTTGACCGGGCTGAAATGGCGGTAGCCGCCGTAGACGGTGACGTTGCCGCGGCCGTCGGCGAAGTTCTTGCCGGCCGAGATGGTGACGTCCTGCTTGCCGCCGTCCGCCACCGATTTGGGGGCAAGGGCATATCCCTTCTCGCTCAGCAGACTGCGCACCGCGCGATTGTCGTTGTCGTGCTGGGCGAAGCCGACCTGTGCGTCGACGCGCACGCCGTCGAGATTGTCCTTCAGCACGAAGTTCACGACGCCCGACAGCGCGTCGGAGCCGTAGACCGCCGAGGCGCCGCCGGTCATCACGTCGACGCGCTCGACCAGGCTGCCCGGCACGAAATTGAGGTCGATCGCCTGCTGCGGCAGCATCCGCTGGCCGTTGACCAGCACCAGCACGCGATTGGAGCCGAGGTTGCGCAGGTTGATGTTCGACGTGCCGTCAGATCCGTTGGAGACGTTCTCGTTGGCGTCGGCGGTGAACTGCGGCAGCCGGTTCAGCACCCCTTCGACCGTCGTCGCGCCCTGATATTTGAACTCCTCCTGCCCGATCACCGTCTGGGGGCTGTTGCTCTCCAGATCGGGGCGCTTGATGCGCGTGCCGGTGACGACGATTTCCTCGGACGCCCCCGCATCCGCCTCTTGCGCCGCCTGGGCGTAAGCCATGGTCGGCAGCAAGGCCGCCACCGCAGCTGTCCAATAAAATCTTGTCCGACGATGCCGCATTATGAGGTCCTCCCTTTCGGTCGGACCGATCATCGCGCTCTATGGCTCAAAAGTCAAATATAGTATACGAAATATTATATCTTAACGGCTCAGACGATAAGGTTGCGCGGCGAATGCGACTGTCGGAGGCGGATAGCGCCCGCATCTGACGCCGCCTCCCCCACAGGATACATCCCAGCTCAAATGCGCCCCACCACGTCGAGTTAGCGCAACCATTAGCGGTTGACTCGACGTTTTTTGCCGTCCTACGATGGCGTTATCAGCTGCTGATAATACCAGTTTGGCAGGAGTGATAGAATGGCGGATCGCCGAAACGGCGACCGCCTGTCGAGGGGAGGTATGTTTGCGAGCGTTACCGCCCCTCCGATTCGAGCGTCGGCGCCAGCTTCACGGAAACAGGCGTCGCTAGGCGGTCCGAATGGCCGGCAATGGAGGGGAGGAAACATGGCACGCCGTATATCATCGCACAGCTTGGCCGGTGCATCGCTCGGCGCGATGCTGCTCGCGAACCTCGTTTCGCCAGCTCATGCCCAAACAGCACCTGCTGAAGGGGAAACACAGGCCCAGGTCGGCGATGGCCCCCAGCCCGGCGACATCATCGTCACCGGCTTCCGCAGCAGCCTCCAGCGCGCGCTCGACATCAAGCGCGAGAGCGCCGGCGTGGTCGACTCGATCGTCGCCGAGGACATCGCCAAGTTTCCGGACAACAACCTCGCCGAATCGATCCAGCGTGTCCCCGGCATCGCCATCTCGCGCGATCAGGGTCAGGGCCGGTCGATATCTGTGCGCGGGCTCGGCGGCGACTTCACCTCGACCCGCATCAACGGCATGGAGAGCCAGGCGACGACCGACGGCTACAACGGCGCCAACCGGTCGCGCGGCTTCGACTTCAACGTCTTCGCGTCCGAGCTGTTCAGCCAGATCGACGTCCGCAAGACGGCCGCGGCCGACCTGCCCGAGGGATCGCTCGGCGCCACTGTCGACCTGACGACCGCGCGGCCGCTGTCGTTCAGAAAGACGACGGTCACCCTGTCCGCCCAGGGCGGCTACAACGACCAGGCCAAGAAGGTCGACCCGCGCCTCGCCGCGGTGTTCGCGACGCAGACGGCGGACGGCACGCTCGGCTTCCTCGTATCGGGGGCCTATTCCCGCCAATCGGGCAATTTCCAGCAGAGCAATTCGGGCGACTGGAACCAGGGCATCGGCGACGGCGGTTTCTGCAATCCGGTCGCGAGGCCAGCGGCGTGCGCGGGCACCAACCTGGCCGTTTACAACCAGCTCCAGGACCCCAAGGTCTACAACCCTCGCTTCCCGCGCTACGTGCAGGGCGTCGGCAGGACCGAGCGGCTGGGCTTCACCGGCAGCGTCCAGTGGAAGCCGAGCGACCGCACCAACCTGGTCCTCGACGTGCTCTATTCGAAGTTCGACGTGAAGCGCGACGACTGGGCGCTCGAGCCGATCGGCCTGAGCCGCGCCGCGTCGCAGGGCGGCAAGCCCGAGACGATCGTCCGCGACGGCATCATCGATTCGAACAACTCGCTGATCTATGCGCTACTCGACAACGTCGACCTCAGATCCGAGCACAACCGCGACAATTTCACCACCGAGTTCGTGCAGGCGACGCTGGCGCTCGAGCAGAAGCTCGGTGACCGGCTCACGCTGAAGGCGCTGGCGGGCCATTCGCGGTCGGACTTCGACAATTTCGTGGATATCTCGACCCAGATCGACTCGTTCAACGTCGACAATTTCTCCTACGACCTGCGGCCGAACGGCCAGAATGCGCCGCAGATCGACTGGGGGATCGACGTCGCCAATCCCGCCAACTGGTATTTCGGGCCGCGCGTGACCCAGCCGGGCGGTACCGGCGCGACCGGGCCGGAGATCCGCCTGCGGCCGAACTATATCCAGAACCGCAACACCACCGCGCGCGCCGACCTGACGTTCGAGGCGGCGGACGACCTCAAGCTGATGGTCGGCGCCGAATACAAGAAGTACAAGTTCGCCTCGCAATCGCTGCGCTATCTGCTGGGCGAGGCGGATTGGCCGGCGATCCCCGCCGGCTCCAGCATCCAGGACCTGACCGAGCAGTTCTGCGGTTTCGAGGCGTTCGACATGCCGGCGGGCAACACCAAATGCTGGACGACGCCCAACATCTCCGCCTTCGCCGATACGTACGATATCTTCTCCAACACGGGTCGCGCCCAGCTCTCCAACACGGTGTCCGCGGCGCGCGGCGACAACCGGTCGGTGCAGGAGCAGGACTGGTCCTTTTACGGAATGGCCAGCTTCGACAGCGAGCTGCTGGGGATGCGCGTGCGCGGCAACCTCGGCGGGCGGTTCACGATCACGAAGCAGCGGTCCAACTTCCTGACGACGGTGCCCGTATCGGTCGATCCCAGCGGGGTGGTGCCGACCGAGGTCAACCGGACCTATCGCAACTTCCTGCCGTCCGCGAACCTCGCGTTCGAGCCGAGCGACAGCCTCGTCGTCCGGCTGGCCGCAGCCCGAACCATCTCGCGTCCGCCGCTCGGCAGCCTGGCCGGCGCCACCACCGTCAACGTCTCCGGCGGGTCGCGGACCGTGACCACCGGCAATCCGTACCTGAAGCCGTTCAAGTCGGACAATCTCGACGCCTCGATCGAATGGTACCCGAGCCGGGGATCGATCGTCTCGATCGGCGCCTTCTACAAGAAGATCAGCACCTACATCCAATCGAACACGATCACCGCGCCCTATTCGACGACGGGGCTGCCGGCCGAGCTTCTCGCCGGCACCAACGTCACGCCCGACACCGATTTCGTCATCACCAACGTCACGAATACGCCGGGCGGTCCGCTCAAGGGGGTCGAGCTCAACCTCCAGCAGCAGTTCACCTTCCTGCCCGGACTGCTCAGCGGCTTCGGCGTGCTCGCCAACTACACCTATGTCGATTCCGACATCAAATATCGCGCCGGGGCGGCACTGGTCACCGCGACGCTGCTCAATCTGTCCAAGAACTCGATCAACGGTACGCTCTATTACGAGAAGGGCGGCTTCCAGGCGCGCGGGTCGGTCAACTACCGCGACCAGTATCTGACGGGCGTTCCGGCCGCCTTCAATCAGGACGTGGCTGGGACGCGCGGCGCGACCTATGTCGATGCCTCGGCCTCATACGACATCACCGAGAATCTGACGATCAGCGTGGACGCGCTCAACCTGACCAACCAGGCCGACGTTCAGTACAGCGACTCCGTGGCACGGCGCTGGGTGAACTACCGGCTGAACGGGCGCCAGTTCTACGCCGGCGTGCGTGTGAAGTTCTAGGGCGATGAGCGGCATCTCCCGGCGACAGGCGATCGGATCGGCGCTCGCCGCGGCGGCGCTCACGAGGTCCCGGACCGTGAGCGCCTCACCGAAGAGTGCGCGGCGTGCCGAGGCGCAGCCGTTGGTCGATTATCTTCGCGCCAACGGTCCGAAACTGCTGCGTCCGGCACAGGATTTCTTTCGCCATCCTTCGATCGCCCCCACCCTTCCTGCCCGGCAATATTCGGCGGAGCTGTGGGACTGGGATACGCTGTGGACGGTGCGCGGCCTGTTCGCGCTCGCCGAGGTCACCGGCGATGCGGCGCTGAAGCGGCAGGTGGCGGACCACGCCAAGGGGAGCCTGCTCAACTTCCTCGACAACCAGCAGCCCGACGGACGGCTGCCGATCGTAATGGCGTCGGCCGACCGGGATGCGAATCGCTTTCCGTTCGCGACGCGCGACCGGAACCAGGCGAAGCCGGTCATGGCGCAGCTTGCGCTGCTGATCGCCGACCGTACCGGCGATGCCGGCTGGTGCGGCCCCATATTCGACAAGCTCGCCCGGTTCCACGACAGCTGGCGCGCGCACAACGAAGCCGGCCCGGGCCTGCTGGTGTGGAGCAACGACGTCGCGATCGGCAACGACAATGATCCCACCACCTTCGGCCGGCCGCCCTTCTCGTCGGCGAACCTCCTGCTGAACTGCCTCTTCTACCAGGACCTGCGCGCCCTGACGGAGCTGGCGGCGAGGCTGAATCGCCCGGCGGAGGAGCGCGCGGCCCTGGCCAAGCGGATCGAGCGGCTCGGCGCGGCGATCCTCCGCGAATGCTGGGATCCGCGCGATGCCTTCTTCTACACGGTCGACGTCCAGTGCGTCGATCGTCGCGCAGCGCTCATCACCAATGTCGCTCCCGGCATGGACATGTCGTGGTCGACCCTGCCGATGCGGCTGCAGCTGTTCACCGGCTTCCTGCCGCTCTGGTGCGGCCTCGCGACCGCGGAGCAGGCCAGGGCCATGATCGAGAGGAACTATCTCGCCGACGATCGGCTGCGCGCGGAGCATGGCGTGCGCACGCTGTCGAACCGCGAGCGGATGTATACGCTCGCCTTTTCCAGCAATCCCAGCAACTGGCTCGGGCCGGTCTGGATCATCTCCAATTATTTCGTGTGGAAGGCGCTGTCGGCCTATGGCTATCGGCGGGAGGCGGACGACCTCGCCGACAAGACCGTATCGCTGCTGGTGGCGTCGCTCGCGGCGGACGGCAGCCTGAACGAATATTATCACCCGGACACCGGCAGGCCGCTCAGTCACAAGGGATTCATGGATTGGAACCTGCTCGCGCTGGAAATGCTGTGACCCGTTGGCGCCGGATCGCGATCGCGGTTCTGGCGGCGGTCGTCGCCGTTCCGCAGGCCGCCTGGGCAGAGGCTTGCGGCACCGCTCAGGAGGCACCGTCGAAGCGGCGGCTGTTCGTCCTCACCGACATCGGCGGCGACCCCGACGACCGCATGTCGATGGTCCGGCTGATGACCTACGCCAACCAGTTCGACATCGAAGGGCTGGTCGCGACCAGGAACAGCCGCGGCGTCTTCCCCGAGCTAATCGGCGACATCGTCACCGCCTATGGCAAGGTACGCGACAATCTCGAGTTGCACGAGCCCGGCTTTCCCACGGCTGGCGAGCTGCGTACGAGGATCGCGCAGGGCCCGCTGACCGACGGGATCAAGGGCGTGGGGCCGGGCATGGACTCGTCCGGATCGGACCTGCTGATCCGCGCGGTCGACCGTGCCGACGATCGCCCGCTCTGGGTGACGGTCTGGGGCGGGCCGAGCGTGCTCGCCCAGGCGTTGTGGAAGGTCCGGCAGACGCGGTCGAAGGCCGAACTCGCCAGCTTCGTCGCCAAGCTCAGGGTCTATGCCATCTCCGACCAGGACGACAGCGGCCCCTGGATCCGGCGCGAGTTCCCGGGCCTGTTCTACATCGTCAATCCCGGGAACACCTTCCACCACTCGACCTGGATCGGGATCAGCGGCGACAAGTTCCACGGCCGGTTCGCCGGCGGCGACTATTCGCTGGTCACCAACGAATGGATCGACCGCAACATCCGCGGCAAGGGGCCGCTCAGCGACGAATATCCCAACTGGAAGTTCCAGATGGAGGGCGACACGCCGTCGTTCCTGTACCTGATCGACAACGGCCTCAACGACCCCGATCACCCGAATTGGGGCGGCTGGGGCGGCCGCTACGAGCTCTACACGCCGCCCATGCGCAAGTGGTTCCTGGCGCCCGAGACGCGGCCGATCTGGACCGACGCCAGCGACGAGGTGCTGGGCCATGACGGCGAATGGCACGACGACCAGTACGCCACGGTGTGGCGCTGGCGCGCCGCCTTCCAGAACGATTTCGTCGCGCGCATGGACTGGACCATCAAGCCGTGCCGCCAGGCCAACCATCCGCCGGTGCCGAGGCTCGACATGCCCGCATCCATCACCGCGAAGCCGGGCCAGCGCGTCGACCTGAGCGCGGCGGGATCGAGCGATCCCGATGGCGACGCCCTCTCCTACGACTGGTTCGTGTACGAGGAGGCGGGCACGCGCAGCATGTCGAACAACGTCTCGGGCGTAAAGCTCCCGGTCAACGACGCCGACCAGCCGAAGGCGTGGCTGACGGTCAAGACCGACCGCGTGGTGCCGCCCGGCACCGGCACGATCCATGTCATCCTCGCCGTCACCGACCACGGCACGCCGCGCCTGACGCGATACAAGCGCGTGATCATCGACGTCGTCGATTGAGGCGGGTTCGGCGCCTGGAGTGGAATGAGATCGATTGGAAGCGACGGTCACCCTCACCCTTCCCACCGCCTTCGGCGGCGGGCCCCTTCCCTCTCCCAACGGGAGAGGGAGGGAGCGGCGAAGCCGCGGAAGGGTGAGGGTGACAAGCGGTTCCGTTTGAATTCATCCTGAACAAGACAGGCCCTAGTGTCGGATTCAGGCAGTTTGAATCCGTTCCCCGGCGGAGGCCGGGGCCCAGTCTCGGGCTGCTTGCAGCTGGGCCCCGGCCTTCGCCGGGGTACAGGTCTGCTTCAACTCAGATGGATCGAGCCCTAAACATGTGGCCGATATGGTATCGACGGGCGTGCTTCACGTTCCCGCAGCTCCCTGGCTCCACTATGTCGGCGACCTGACGGCGTGGCTTGCCGCGTTTCTCGGTGCGCGATGGGTGTATCGCCACCGCCGCGCCAGCGTCGAGCGGCTCTCGCGGCAGTCCGTGCCGAGTTACTTCGTCAGCCTCGCGGCAGGCGCAGCGCTCGGCGCCTGGCTGTTGGGCTCGCTCAACACGCTTCGAGACTCGCGGCCGGTGCTGTCGCATTCGATCGCCGGCGCGCTGGCGGGCGCGATCGTCGCGGTCGAGGTCTGGAAGTGGCTGCGCGGCGTGCGGGAATCGACCGGCGGGCCGTTCGTGATCCCACTGACGATCGGGATCGTCGTGGGGCGATGGGGATGCCTCTTCGCCGGTCTGGACGACCAGACCTATGGCATCCCGACCGATCTGCCCTGGGGCGTAGACCTGGGAGACGGCATCTCGCGTCATCCCGTCCAGATCTACGAATCGCTCGCGATGGCCGGTTTCCTCGTCGTCTATTGGCGAGCGCTCGCAAAGCATCGCCCGTGGGCGGAGCGGCACGGGTTCCACGCGTTCGTGCTCGCCTATGCGGCGCAGCGGTTTGCGTGGGAATTCCTCAAGCCCTATCCACCACTGGTCGGCCCGTTCAACGTCTTCCACCTCGTGATGATCGGACTCAGCGCCTATGCCCTCATCTGGATCGCTCGCGGCCGCCACCGTCCAGCCGTCGCCGGAGCGTAAGGCGGCGCCCTACATCTTCCACGGACAGACGACGAGCCTGTGCGAGACATGTCTGGAGCTCGTCCCCGCGAAGGTCATCATCGAGGACGGTTGTGTCTACTATCTCAAGCGCTGCCGGTCGCATGGCGTCCAGAAAACGCTGATCAGCGACGACCTGGCCTATTGGCGCGCGCAGAAGGACTGGCTCAAGCCGGGGGACCGCCCCTTGCGCGCGCAGACCAGGACCGAAGCCGGCTGCCCGTTCGATTGCGGCCTCTGCCCCGATCACGAGCAGCACAGCTGCCTTGCGATCGTCGAGGTGAACTCCGCCTGCAACCTCGCCTGCCCGGTCTGCTTTGCCGATGCCGAGGACATGCACGGCGGCCATCTGCCGCTCGAGGTGATCGAGTCGATGCTCGATGCGCTCGTCGAGAGCGAGGGCGAGCCCGATCTCGTCCAGCTTTCGGGCGGCGAGCCGACGCTGCACCCGCAATTCTTCGAGATTCTGGACGCGGTGAAGCGCCGGCCGATCCGCCACGTCATGATCAACACCAACGGCGTTAGGATCGCCCAGGACGAGGCGTTCGTGACCCGCCTGGCCGGCTACGCTCCCCGGCTGGAGGTCTATCTCCAGTTCGACAGCATGGACGACGGCGCGCTGCTCAACCTGCGCGGCGCCAGGCTGTCGCGCATCCGCCGGGCGGCGCTCGAGGCGCTCGAGCGCGTCGGGCTGTCGACGACGCTGGTCGCGGTGGTGAAGCGCGGCGTGAATGACGGCGAGATCGCCGCCATCGTCAATCACGCGCTCGAATGGTCGTGCGTGCGCGGCGTGACGTTCCAGCCGGTGCAGGATGCCGGCCGCAACCAAGGCTTCGACGCCAAGGCCAATCGGATGCTGCTCACGCAGATCCGGCGGGAGGTGGTGAAGGCCGGCGTCTTCGCGGCCGAGGACATGATCCCGCTGCCCTGCAATCCCGACCAGATCTGCATCGGCTATGGCCTGCGCGACGGCCGCACCGTCACGCCGATCACCTCGCTCCTGCCGCGCGAACTGATCCTGCAGGGGCCGAACACGATCAGCTACGAAGCCTATCCGGCGCTCCGCCAGGCCATGGTCGACCTGCTCAGCCTCGCCACCACGCAATGCAATACGGAGGAGAAGCTGGCGGAGGTCCTGTGCTGCCTGCCCAACGCGCTGGTGCCCGAGACTCTCGGCTATGCGAGCAGCTTCCGTGTGGTCATCCTGCAGTTCCTGGACCGCTACAATTTCGACCTGGCCACCGTGAAGCGCAGTTGCGTGCATTTCGTGACGCCCGATCGGCAGATCATTCCGTTCGATACCTACAACAGCTTCTACCGTCCGGGGGCGGAAGGGGAATCGGTGCTCGCACGAGCGAGGGGGGAAGGATGAAACGACTGTTCGGCGGACTGCTCCTGGCAGCGGGAATCCTGATCATGGCGTGCAGCGGGCTGTGCTCGCTGGTGGTCGTCGTCAGCGGCTTCGAGGTGGCGATACGCGAGCCCTCCGCGATCCTCCTGCCCCTGATCATCGGCGGCGTTCCCTTCGCCATCGGCTTCGGTGCGTTCACGTGGGGACGATGGCTATTGCGACAACCTGATGACGAGGAGATTTGATCGGCTATTGTCGCGCGTTTCTGCGAAATCGACCTCATCTCTCTGGAGCGGCACTAAATTCGATCCGGGTCGTTTCGGTTCATGACAAGAAGGGCGCGCCTGAACGGATGTGCCCTCAGGCGGAGGCACAAGGGGCGTGCGACCAGGTTCGATCGCGATCTTTCTGGGACTGGCGATCGGTCTGACAGCGCCGTCCGGTGTCGCGCGGGCTCAGATCGCGCCTGCACCGGCGACGACGCCCGAGCCCCAGCCGCAGAATCAACCACCGCCTGACGGCGCGATCGTTCCCGACGACCAGTTCGAGAAATCGATTCCGCCGCTGTCCGGCGACATCAATGCTCCCCTGGAACCGTTGCCGGCCACGCCTTCGGCGCCCCCCGCGCAGGCCGGAGTCGAGCCCGCCCCCGATGATCTGACGCCGGTCCCGCTACCGTCCGAGAGCGAGCTCGCGCAGCCCCTGCCGCCGCTGTCCGGCTTCGACGTGACCCCGGTCACCATCGCCGGGGTCGACGATCAGCCCGCCGCCGCGATCCGTTACGACACGCGCGTGATCGGGCTCGATACGGTGGGGCTCGACGATGAGTTCAATGCGCTGTCCGCGCTGCGCAAGGACGACGACGCGCCCAACGCGGCGATGGTCAACGCCCGTGCCAGGGAGGATGAGGGGCTCGCCGTCCGCCTGATGACCTCGCGCGGCTATTATGACGCGACCGCCACCTCCATGATCGAGCAGGTGCCGAACCAGCCCGGCCGCGTCCGCGCGACGATCACCGCCGTGCCGGGCCGGCGCTATTCGCTTGGGTCGATCACGATCAAGGCGGCGCCGACCGTGCCGCCCGGGCTGATCGACAAGGAGCTGCCGCTCAAGGTCGGCGATCCGATCGAGGCGGAGCGGATCGAGGGCGCCGAAGCCAATGTCGCGCTCAAGCTGCCGCAGCAGGGCTATCCCTTCGCCGAGGTCGGCCAGCGCGACATCCTGCTCGACGAGGCCACGCTGACGGGCGACTATACGCTGCCGGTGGACACCGGACCGCGCGGCAGCTTCGGCGGCTTCGTCACGCGCGGCGATCCGGTGTTCGACGCCGATCACATCGCGGTGCTCGCGCGCTTCAAGCCCGGCGAGCTCTACGACAGCCGCAAGGTCGACGACCTCCGCCAGGCGCTGGTCGCGACCAGCCTGTTCTCAAGCGTCGGCGTGTCGCCGCGCAAGACCGGCCGGCCCGGCCCCGACGGCACCGAGCAGGTCGACCTGATGGTGCGCCAGAACAAGGGGCCGCAGCGCACGCTCGCCGGCACGGTCGGCTACGGCACCGGCCAGGGCTTCCGCACCGAGGCGAGCTGGACGCACCGCAACCTGTTCCCGCCCGAAGGCGCGCTGATCATCTCCGGCGTCGCCGGCACGCAGGAGCAGGGCCTGTCGGCAACCTTCCGCCGTTCGAACGCCGGCAAGCGCGACCGCACCTTCTCGCTGACCGCCGCGCTGAACCATAGCAACTACGACGCCTTCAGCGCCTATACCGGCACGCTGTCGGCGCGGATCAGCCGCGATTCGACGCCGATCTGGCAGAAGCGCTGGACCTATTTCTATGGCGTCGAATTGGTCGGCACCAACGAGAGCGTCTACGACTTCGATCTCAACGATCGCGTGCGCCGCACCTATGGCATCGCGGCGCTGCCGGCATTCCTCGGCTATGATACTTCGGACAATCTGCTGAACCCGACGCGCGGCTTCCGCGTGAAGCTGAACGTCAGCCCGGAGACGTCGGTGCAGGGAGCGGTGCGCCCTTATGTCCGCGCGATGCTGGAGGGCACCACCTATTACCCGATCAGCGACAGCCTGGTCATCGCCGGCCGTGCGCGGGCGGGGGCGATCGCAGGAACGGGGCGCGACAATCTGCCGCCGTCGCGGCGCTATTATGCCGGCGGCGGCGGGTCGGTGCGCGGCTTCGGCTTCCAGGAGCTGGGGCCACGTACGACCGAGCCCAATCCCGACTATGACCCGACCGATCCGGACGAGAAGGATTCGCCTACCATCCACCGGCCGGTCGGCGGCCGCAGCTTGAACGAATTCTCGATCGAGGCGCGCTATCGCTTCGGCAATTTCGGCATCGTGCCGTTCGTCGACGCGGGCCAGGTCTATGAGAGCGAGCTGCCCAAGATGTCCGACATCCGCTTCGGCGTCGGCATCGGCGCGCGCTATTATACCAACTTCGGGCCGTTCCGCCTCGACGTCGCGACGCCGATCAATCGCAAGCCGGGCGAATCGAAGATCGCGCTCTACATCTCGATCGGGCAGGCGTTCTGATGGCCGAAGAAGAGACGCCCCCGCCGCCCGCCGCCGAGACCGCGGCGGCACGCCGGCCGCTGTGGCAGCGGGTCGCGCTGTGGATCGGCGTCGGCCTCGTCGGCCTGGTCGTGCTCGCCGGGCTGCTGGTGTTCGGGCTCGATACCCAGCCGGGCCGCCGCTTCGTCGCCGACCGCATCGCCGGCTACACCATGGCGAACGGGCTCAACCTGCGCGTCGGGCGGATCGACGGATCGCTCTACGGCGCGATGGTGCTGCGCGACGTCAAGGTGCAGGACCAGCACGGCACCTTCGCCACCTCGCCGCGGATCGCGGTCGACTGGCGGCCGTTCGCCTTCATCCGCAGCCACGTCGACGTCCGCTCGCTGACCAGCCCGCTGGTCACCGTCACGCGCCTGCCCGAGCTCAAGCCGGTGCCGAGCGAGCCCAATGCGCCGATCCTGCCCGACATCGACATCGACGTGAACCGGCTGGCGATCCGGCGCATCGACCTCGCGCCCACGGTGAGCGGACAGCGCCGGCTGCTGAGCCTGAACGGCAGCGCCCATATCGCCGACCGGCGCGCGCAGGTGGTGGCCAATGCGGTGACGATCGGCGGCGGCGACCGGCTCGCGCTCAACCTCGATGCGGTGCCCGACGCCGACCGGCTCGCCATCGACCTCAAGCTGAACGCGCCGAAGGGCGGCCTGGTCGCGACGATGGCGAAGCTCGAGGCGCCGCTCACCGCGACTGTCGACGGCAAGGGCAGCTGGAAGGCCTGGAACGGCCGCGCGGTCGCCGATCTCGGCACCGGCCGGCTCGCCGATCTCGCGATCGAGGCGCGCAGCGGCACCTTCCGGGTGCGCGGGCCGACGCGGCCAGGGCTTTACCTGAAGGGACCGGTCGAGCGGCTGACGGCGCCGCGGCTCGACGTCGCGCTCGACGCGACGCTCGACGATCGCAAGGCCGATACGAAGCTGCAGCTGCGCTCGAGCGCGCTGGCGGTGGCGGCCGAGGGGCTGCTCGACCTCGGCAAGAGCCGGTTCGGCAACGTCCGGGCCGAGGCGCAGCTGCTCACCCCGGGCGCGATCGCGCCCAACCTCAACGGCCGGTCGGTGCGCGCCGCCGTCGCGCTCGACGGGCCGTTCGCGCGGCCGGTGGTCGATTACAAGGTCCAGGCCGCGGCGCTCGGCTTCGGATCGATGGGCGTCGAAGGGCTCTATGCCGAGGGCAAGGCGCGCGTCGACGCGGACCGCATCCTGATCCCGATCGCCGCGCGGGCGGCCCGCGTGACCGGGCTCAACGCCGCGGCGGGCGGGCTGCTCACCAACGTCCGCGTCAATGGCGATCTCGCGGTCAACGGCGGTACGGAGATCCTCTCCGACAATCTGCGCGTGCGCTCGGATAAGATCGACGCCACCGCGATCGTCGCCGCCAACATGGCCAAGGGCCGCTACACCGGCGCGCTCAAGGGGCGCGTCAACGATTATCGCATCGACGGCGTCGGCATCGTCAACGTCGACACCGACGCCAGGCTCTATTCGCCGGCGTCGGGCGGCTTCGGCATCCGCGGCCGCGTGGCGGCCCGGACGGCGCGCATCTTCAACGACGGGCTGCGCGAGTTCCTCGGCGGCAACGCCTACAGCCGCGCCGACGTCGACTATACGCCGCAGGGGATCATCGCCTTCTCGGGGCTCCGGGTGAATGCGCCGGGGTTCAAGGTGACGAACGGCTCCGGCCGCTACGATCCTGCGGGGCCGATCCTGGTCAACGCCGATGCCTGGTCGCGCCAGTACGGTCCGCTGTTCGCGCGGGTGAACGGCACGCTGGCGGCGCCGGTGGTCAACCTGCGCGCGCCGCGGCCGGGAGTCGGGATCGGCCTGGTCGACCTCAACGCCACGATCCGGGGACAGGGCGCGCGCTATGCCGTCGTCGCGACCGGCGGCACCGACTATGGTCCTTTCAACGCCAATCTCCTGCTCGCCACGTCGCCTCGCCTGACCGCCGACGTGCGCGACACCCGCTTCGCCGGCATCCTGTTCAACGGCCGCGTCCAGCAGACCGCCGCGGGGCCCTTCGCCGGCAGCCTGCGCTTCGCCGGGTCGGGCGTGAACGGCACGCTCGGGCTCGGTGCTGAGGGGAAGTATCAGCGGGCCGACGTCGATGCGCGCGCCTATAACGCGGTGATCCCCGGCACCGCCGGACTCACCATCGGGCAGGCGATCATCACCGGCAACGCGGTGATGTATCCGGACAAGCCGGCCATCGTCGGCGACGCGCAGATCGCCACGCTCAAGATGGGCGACTTCATGCTCAAGGCCGCCCGCGCGAAGATCGACTATCGCGGCGGCAGCGGCACCGCCCAGGCTTTCGCCGAGGGCTCGTCCGGCGTCCCGTTCCGGATCGGCGCCAACGCGCGCTTCTCGCCGAGGCTGTGGCTGGCGGCACTGCAGGGCCAGGCGAACGGCATCAACTTCCGCACCGCCGCCCCGGCGCGCATCGAGCCGCATGAGAGCGAGTACCGGCTGCTGCCGACGCGGATCGACTTCGACCAAGGGTCGGTGCGCCTGGCCGGCACCTATGGCCGCGGCCTTGCCCTGCAATCGCGGCTCGACCGGCTCGACCTCGCCGTGGTCAATGCCTTCGTGCCCAATCTCGGCATCGGCGGCGCCGCGACCGGCAGCGTCACCTTCACCCAGGCGGCCGGCGCCAGCGTGCCGCACGCCGACGCGCGCATCACGGTCGCCAACTTCACCCGCTCGAGCCTCGCCTCGGTGTCGACGCCGGTGAACATCGACTTCCTCGGCCGGCTCGATGCCGAGGGGGGCGAGGCGCGCGCGCTGATCAAGCGCGGTACCACCACCGTCGGCCGGCTCCTCGCCACGCTGCGCCCCCTGGGCGAGGGCGGGTCGTGGACCGAGCGCCTGTTCGCGGCGCCGCTCGGCGGGGGCATCCGCTACAACGGACCGGCCGCCGTACTGTTCTCCTTCGCCGGCTTCTCGGGTCAGCAGCTCGGCGGCGGGATCGGTGTCGCCGCGGATTTCGGCGGACGACTGTCGGCGCCCCAGCTCAATGGTGTCGTGCGCGCCAATCAGCTCACCTACGAGAACGAGACCTACGGCACGCGCCTCACCGACATGCGCGTCAACGGCCGCTTCACCAACGACCGGTTCGAGCTGGTCGAGCTCGCCGCCAGGGCGGGCGAAGGCACGGTGGCGGCGCAGGGGACGGTGGGCCTCGCCGCCGACAGCGGCTTTCCGATCGACATCCGCGCGAAGCTGAACAACGCCTCGCTCGCCCATAGCGACGATATCGGCGCGACCGCCACCGGCACCCTCCAGGTCACCAACAGCCGCGAACGCGGCGGTCTGATCGAGGGTGACCTCAACATCCCCGAGGTGCGCTACCAGATCGTCACCCAGGGCGCTGCCGAAGTGCCGCAGCTCACCGGCGTGCGCCGCAAGAGCGACGTCGCCAAGGCGGCGGCGAAGGGCGATCAGGGCGGCGAGCTGCCGAGCCGCTTCCGGCTGGCGATCCGCATCCATGCCGACAACCGGATCTTCATCTCGGGCATGGGCCTCGAATCCGAATGGAAGGCGGACCTGCGCGTCAGGGGAAGCACTGCACGGCCGCGCATCACCGGCGAGGCGCGGATGATCCGGGGCACCTATGCCTTCGCCGGCAAGAATTTCGAGGTGGCGCGCGGCTTGGTCCGGTTCGAGGGCGGCGCGCTGACCAACCCGGCGCTCGACATCGTCGCCAACACCACCACCGAGGGCATCACCGCGTCGATCCAGATCGGCGGCACCGCCCAGGCGCCGCAGCTCTCCTTCACCTCCACGCCCAGCCTGCCGCAGGACGAGGTGCTGTCGCGGCTGCTGTTCGGCAGCTCGGTCACCAACCTGTCGGCGACCGAGGCGATCCAGCTCGCCGCCGCGCTCAATTCGCTGCGGGGCGGAGGCGGCGGGCTCAATCCGCTCGGCAAGCTCAGGTCGGTGGCGGGCATCGACCGGCTGCGCCTGCTCGGCTCCGACGAGGCGACCGGCCGCGGCACCGCGCTCGCGGCGGGGAAATACATCACCGACGACATCTACATCGAGATCATCACCGACGCGCGCGGCTTCACCGCCACCCAGCTCGAGATCGCGCTGACCAAGGCGCTCAGCCTGCTGTCCTCGACCGGCTCGTTCGGCGGATCGAACGTCAACCTGCGCTACTCGCGGGACTATTGATGATCCCATTGCGGGAGGTGAAGGCCGATCCTAGAGTCGGATTTGGCCAGTTTGAATCTGTTCCCCGGCGAAGGCCGGGGCCAAGTATCGAGCCGACCGCAGCTAGGCCCCGGCCTTCGCCGGGGAACAGCTGCTTCAAGCGAGATGGATCAAACTCTAGAACTTCGGCCCACATTGGCCGGATACGGGGAGAGCGCACGTCATGAAGCCTGCTTTCGGAATCGCGTTCGCATCGCTGCTCGCCCTACAGGGCTTCGTGCCCATGCAGCCGACTGGCGCGGCGCCGCGGTGGGAGCGGCTGTTCGACGGCCGGACGCTGGCCGGCTGGACGCCCAAGATCGTCGGCGAAGCCGCCGGCCAAGACGCGGGGCGGACCTTCGTCGTCAAGGACGGCAAGCTCCAGGTGTCCTATGCCAACTACGGTGGCAAGTTCGCCGGCCGGTTCGGCCATCTGTTCTACGATCGCCCCCTGCGCTTCTTCCGGCTGCGGCTGCGCTATCGCTTCCTCGAACCCGGCCTGCCCGACGCGCCGACCTGGGCGCACAGCAACAGCGGCATCATGCTTCTGTCGGAAAACCCGCGCGACATCGGGCGCGACCAGAATTTCCCGGTGTCGATCGAGTTCCAGCTGCTCGGCCGCGACGGCGACAAGCCGCGGCCGACGGGCGCCGTCTGCACGCCGGGGACCGACGTCGACATCGGCGGCAAGCGGGCGCCCGACCATTGCACGCCCTCGAACGGGCCGACGATCCCCAACGGAACCTGGGTGCAGGCCGAGCTCGACGTGCTGCCATCGGGCGAGATTCTCCACCGGATCAACGGCAAGGTCGTGCAGCGCTATACCAATGCCAGGCTCGATCCGACCGACCCGATCGGCAAGGACGCCGTCGCCCGCGCGGGCAGCGACCTGCGCCTGACCAGTGGCTATATCGCGCTCCAGAGCGAGGGGCATCCGGTCGAGTTCGACAACGTCGAACTGCAGATTCTCGAGGGATAAAGGCAGGTCGGCATCCGCATTCTAGGCCCCTCCCCTTCAGGGGAGGGGTTGGGGGTGGGGGAGTGCGGCAGGCCGTCCGGCTCGTGGACAGGCCCCACCCCAACCCCTCCCCTGAAGGGGAGGGGCTTAAACGTGCTGGTCAGGCCGCCAGCGCCTCGCCGGTGCCGAAGGGCACGAGCGCCGAGAGGAACTGGCGAGCGCTCGCCTCCCAGGTGAAGCTGCGGCCGTAGGCCGCGCATCGGGCGCGATCGCGGGTGAGCGCTTGCGCGATCGCCGTGTCCAGATCATCGGCCATCGCACCCGTCTCCGGCGTCAGCACGTCGACCGGGCCGGTGACCGGATAGGCGGCGACCGGCGTGCCGCAGGCCAACGCCTCGATCATCACAAGGCCGAAGGTGTCGGTCTTGCTCGGAAAGACGAACACGTCGGCGCCGGCATAGCATTGCGCCAGCTCCGCACCGAACCGGGCGCCGAGGAAAAGCGCGTCGGGATGCTTCGCCTCCAGGCTGGCGCGCGCCGGTCCGTCGCCCACGACTACCTTGGTGCCGGGATGGGTATTGTTGAGGAACGCCTCGATGTTCTTCTCGATCGCGACGCGGCCGACGTAGAGCTGGATCGGGTGCGACAGCCCGGCGAAGGCCGGATGCGCCTCCATGCCGGGATGGAAGTTGGCCAGGTCGACGCCGCGTCCCCAGTGGCGCACGCGGGTCAGGCCATGCTCCACCAGCGTCTCACGGATCGACGGGGTCGAGGCGAGGATCGCCTGGCTCGGTCCGTGGAACCATTGGATGTAGCGCCAGACCCACTCCGCCGGCACGCCCGAGCGCGCCTCGACATAATCGGGGAACTGGGTGTGATAGGCGGTGGTGAAAGGAAAGCCGCGTCGCAGGCACCAGCGCCGCGCGGCGACGCACACCGGGCCCTCGGTGGCGAGGTGGATCGCGTCGGGGCGGAACTCCTCGAGCAGCGCGCCGACCGCCGCGGTCCGCGCCAGTGCCAGCCGGATCTCGGGATAGGTGGGGCACGGCAGCGAGTAGAAGCGCTCGGGGGAGATCACCAGGACGTGATGGCCTTGCCGCTCGAGCTCGCAGCGCACGGCCTGGAGGGTCCGGACCACGCCGTTGACCTGTGGCTCCCAGGCGTCGGTGACGATCGCGATACGCACGCCGGTCAGGCCGCCGCCAGCGTTTCGACCTTTGCGTCTGCGCGTGCCGCCATTTCCTCGGCCCAATGCAGGATCTCCATCCGTCCGTCGAAATGCTCAACGAGCGCGGTGCAGCCTTCTACCCAATCTCCGTCGTTATAATAAGCGATTCCAGCGATTTCGCGAGTCTCGGCGGTATGGATGTGTCCGGCGACGACGCCGTCGACCCCGCGCTGGGCGGCGGCATGGGCGACGACCTCCTCGAAATTGGAGATGAACTCGACCGATTTCTTGACCTTGTGCTTGGCGTGCTTGGACAGCGACCAATAGGGCAGGTTGAAGAAGCGCCGCCAGGCGTTCACCCAGCGATTGAGCGCCATCATGAACTCATAGGCATAGTCGCCGAGATAGGCGAGCCAGCGGTGCGACAGTGTGATCGCGTCGAACTCGTCGCCGTGCAGGATCAGCAGGCGGCGGCCGTCGGCGGTCTCGTGCACGCACTGGCGGACGATATGGACCCCGCCGAAGTGGAGCCCGGTGAACTGGCGGAACATCTCGTCGTGATTGCCCGGGATGTAGACGATCCGCGTGCCGCGCTTGGCGCGCTTCAGGATGCGCCAGACGATGTCGTTGTGCGCGGCCGGCCAGTAGAATTTCTTCTTGAGCCGCCAGCCGTCGATGATGTCGCCGACCAGGTACATGGTGTCGCTGTCGACGTGGTCGAGGAAGTCGATCAGCATGTCGGCATTGCAGCCGCGCGTGCCGAGGTGCACGTCCGAGATCCAGATGGTGCGGTAGCGGCGGCGCTCCTCGACCGTCTTCTCCGGATAGGTCGGTTTCGATGCGGCGAAATCGGCCAGGTCGGTGATATCGGCCCCGACCGGCAGTCTGGTGATCGCGTCCATGAGCAGCGTCCCCGCTTAAGCCCTTGTCCGCGCTCCACTGCCCGAGAAATGTGACAGAACGAATCGTTCGCGAGTCATCGCCTCGTCATAAAACTCAGCAGAATCAATCGTTCATGCCGACATGCCCCGGCTCGGCCGCGACCCGCGCCAGCCACGCGGCGACGTTCGGATGGCTGCGCACCGCGAAGCCGCCGTCCTCTCCGACATGGGTGTAGGCGTAGAGCGCGATGTCGGCGAGCGTCATCCCCTGCCCCACGAACCAGTCGCGGCCGGCGAGATGCTCGTCCATCAGCGCGAGCGCCGCTTCGCCCGCGGCGAGCTTGGCGGGGATCTGCGCACGCTGGAACTCGGTGAGCGCGCCTTCGCCGACGAAGCGGCGCCAGAAGCGGACGGTGCCGAGATTGGGCTCGACATGATATTGCTCGAAGAACATCCAGTGGAGCATGTCAGCGTGATCGAACCGATCCGTCGGGATCAGCCGCGATCCATGTGCCAGATAGGTGATGATCGCATTGCTTTCGGGTAGGAAGCGGTCGCCGACCTGGAGCACCGGGATGCGGCCGTTGGAATTGACGTTGGCCAGGAACTCGGGCGTGCGCGTCTCGCCCTTGAGAATGTCGTATTCGCGCCGATCGAGCGCAATGCCGAGATGGGCGGCGGTCAGCCAGATCTTATAGCAGTTCGCCGACTGGGCATATTGGTGCAGCGTGAGCGTGGCCGTCATGGATCGTTCCTCCCGCCGTCGCGCTTAGCCGCCGATCGCGGCCCGCGCCAATCGAAGACGCGGGGGCGATGACAAGTGCGGCTGATGGATCACCCTATTCCGCTGCCTGCGGCTCAGCGGCGGGCGACGGTGGCGCGGGCGGAATCGCCGGCGGCGGCACGGCAGTCCCCGCCGCCCCGTTCACCAGCGCGTCGAGCGAGCCGCCGTCGAAACCGAGCTCGCGCATCAATCCGTCGATCACCGGCGCCTGCGCCCGGTAGCGCAGGGCCGCCGAGACCGCGGAATTGGCGAGGTTGCGATCGCCGCCTTCGTCGTTCGCCGCGGCCACGCCCGCCCCGCCACCGCCGCGGCCGGTGAGGCCGTCGACTTGGACGATCTTGATGCTGTCGATCGCCTCCAGCGGCTTGGCCGCCTCGCGGATCACCTCCGGCAGCACCTTGAGCAGCGCCATCTTGGTGGTGAGCGAGACCTGGTCGGACGAGAGCAAGTTCGCCGCCTCGTTGATCGCGCGCTGGCCCGCCGCCTCGACCTCGAAGCGGACGCGGTCGGCCTCGGCGCGGAGCTTGGCCGCCTCGGCCTCGCCCTCGGCCTGGAGCCGGGCCGCCTCGGCGCGGTCGGCCGCGGCCTGCTTCTCGGCGTCGGCCTGGACCTTGATCGCGATCGCGGCGCGCTCGGCCTCGCGAGCGGCGTCGATCAGCTCGATACGCTTCTGGCGCTCGGCGACCTCGGCCTCGCGCGCGGTGCCGACCTGTTCCTCGGCGACCACCGCCTCGGCACGCGCCTTGTCGGCTTCGGCCTTGGCCTGGCTCTCCTCGCGGCTCTTGTTCTGGACCGCGATCTGCTGCTCCTGCCGGGCGAGCGCGAGTGCCTGCTCCTGCGCGATCTGCGCCTCCTTGACTGCGCGGTCGGCCTCGATCTGCTGGCTGTCGACGAGTTTCTTGGCCTCGATCCTGGCCTGATCGGCCTCCTGCTGGCGCAGCGCCTGCTCGCGCGCGACCTCGGCCGCCTGCGCGGCGCGGCGCATCTCGACCTCGCGCTCCTGCTCCAGCCGCGCGAACTCCTGGTCGCGGCCGATCAGGAATGATTGGCGCGAAGCCTCGAGATTCTTGGTCTCGATCTGGACGCGCGTGTCCTGCTCGATGTCGTTGCGCGCCTTCTTGCGAAGCTCGATCTGCTCGGTGAGCTTGGTGAGGCCCTCGGCGTCGAAGGCGTTGTTGGCGTTGAAATGCTCGATCGAGGTTTGGTCGAGCCCGGTCAGCGACACGCTCTCCAGCTCCAGTCCGTTCATCGCCAGGTCGACCGAGGAGACCTGCTGCACCTTCTGCACGAACTCGCTGCGCTGCTCGTGGAGCTGCGCCATCGTCATGCCCGCCGCGACCGAGCGCAATGCGTCGACGAACTTGCCCTCGACCAGCTCCTTCAGCGCCTCCGGGTTCATCGTGCGCAGGCCGAGCGTCTGCGCAGCGGTGGCGATCGACTGGGCGTCGGGCTTCACGCGGACGTAGAACTCGGCCTTCACGTCGATGCGCAGCCGGTCGAGCGTGATCAGCGCGTCCATGTTCTTGCGCTCGACCGCGAGGCGGACGGTGTTCATGTTGACCGGCATCGTCTCGTGAAACACCGGCAGCACCAGCGCGCCGCCGTTGATCACCACCTTCTCGCCGCCGAAGCCGGTGCGGACGAAGCCGATCTCCTTCGACGCACGCTTGTAGAGCTTGGCGAGGATCAGCCCCAGCACCAGCAGCGCCAGCAGCGCGACGCCGGCATAGATCAGATAGGGCAGCATGGCAGCGACTCCTTGGGGCACGACGGTCCTCCGGTCAGGGTTCCAGGCGCGGCAGGTAATGATCGCCGCGGGCAATGGCGCGGAACAGATCGTTCTCGCGCCGGACGAGCAGCACGGCCTCCCCCTCGACGAAGCTCTGTCCGTCGTTGTCGGGTTCGACCATGACGTAATGGGCCTGGCCCCACTGGTCCTCGACCCGGGCGCGCGCAGGCGAGCCGCGGCTGGCGCGGCCGGTGAGGATATGGGCAGTGCGCCCGACCAGTACCTCGAGCGGCACCGCGGTGGTGAAGTCGCGCGGCAGGATGCGGGCGAGGCCGCGGGCGGCGAGCCCGGTCAGCGGCAGGGCGGCGAGCGCCGCTGCCGGCACCGCGATCCACGGCGTCAGCAGCGCGCCGGTAAGGTCGCGGCTGAGCTGCTGCCCGATCAGGCCGACGAGGCCGAACAAGGTGAGGAACACCACCAGCAGCATGAGCAGCGGCAGCCGCCCGACGCCAAGCCAGCTCAGCAGGTCGCCCGAGATGCCGGCATGGAGATCGGCGTCGGCATCGGCATCCGCATCGAGATCGCCGCCCAGCCCGACGAGCTGGACGACGCCGATCAGCGCCATCAGCACGATCGCCGAGACGAAGGCGATGTTCTCCGATGCCCTCAGAAACGCCAGCACTTGCCCCTGCCCCCGATTCGAGGAGGAGTTTACGGAGACACGTCGGGACTCTCTAGCGGAATCGGTCGCCGGGCAGGCGAGCGGGGTATCAGATGATCCCCAATGCCAGCCGTTTCGCGGCTTCCTCGCGCCGCCAGGAAACAAGGGCGGCGGCCAGCGCGGCGACGATCAGCCAGCCCCAGACATAGCGCCAGAAGGGGAAGGCATAGCCTTGGCCGAGCGGCTCGCCCGCTTCCTTCGCGAGAAGCTTCATATAGTCGTCGTCGAGCGGGATCATGCGTTGCCGCATATCGTTGTCGTCGTAGAGCACGAAACCGAGGTCGCGATAGGCGAGCAGCGGCAGCTTGAGCAGGCTCAGCGTGCGATAGTTGTAGCCGAGCCGCACCGGCGCCGGTTCGTCCGGAGGCGTCATCGGAAAATCCGCCGGCAGCACGATTGCTTGTGCATCAAGGAAGCGGCGGAGCTTCGCGTGATCCGCGCGCGGCGGGATCTCGGCGACATCCGCGATCGCCGGGCGATTGACCAGGACGCCGAAGTGGCCCGGCGTCACGAACTGCACCGCGGCGACGATCAGCACCGTCGCCGGCAGCAATAGCTGATAGAGCCTCATTCCCCCTCCCCCAGGATCGCCAGCACGATCTTCCCGACATGCTCTCCTGACTCCATCCGCGCGTGCGCCGCGGGCGCCTCGGCGAACGGGAAGGTCGAATCGATCACCGGCTTCAGCCGCCCCGCCTCGACGTGCGGCCAGACGGTGCGATGGAGCTCGTCGGCGACCATCGACTTGAACACCGTGTCGCGCGGGCGCAGCGTCGAGCCGGTCAGCGTCAGGCGGCGGCGCATGATCTCGAAGATCGGTACGGTCGCCTGTGCCCCGCCCTGCACGGCGATCGAGACGTGGCGGCCGTCGTCGGCGAGGCATTGGAGGTTGCGCGCGACATAGTCGCCGCCGATCATGTCGAGCACCACCGCGACGCCCTTGCCGCCCGTGATCTCCTTCACGCGCTCCACGAAATCCTCGGCCTTGTAGTCGATCGCATGGTCGGCGCCGATGCCGCGCGCGGCAGCCACCTTCTCGGGCGAGCCGGCGGTGACGATGACGGTGATGCCGAACAGATTGCACAGCGCGATCGCCATGGTGCCGATGCCGCTGGTGCCGCCGTGGACCAGCACCGTATCCCCCTCCGCCGCGAAGCCGCGCTCGAACAGGTTGGTCCAGACGGTGAACAAAGTCTCCGGCATCGCCGCCGCCTCGACCATGGTCAGCGCGGGCGGCACCGGCAGGCACTGGCCGGCGGGCGCGACGGCGTATTGGGCATAGCCGCCGCCCGCGACCAGCGCGCAGACCGGCTGGCCGAGCAGCTCTTCCGGCCCATCGGGGCCGACTGCGACCACCTCGCCCGACACCTCCAGCCCCAGGATCGATGGCGCGCCGGGCGGCGGCGGATAGAGCCCCTTGCGCTGGAGTACCTCCGGCCGGTTGACCCCGGCGGCGGCGACATGGATCAGCACCTCGCCCGGCCCCGGTTGCGGCACCGGCCGCTGGACCGGCACCAGCACCTCCGGCCCGCCCGGCTCCGCCGGATCGATCGCCAGCATCGTCGTCGGAATCGCCACGCGCCGTCCCCGTTTCATCGCAAGCCCCGCGCGTGCTTATTGACAGCCGCCCCCCCGCGGTCAACGCTGCATGGCAATGGACGTCGACGACAACCTTCCGCGCAAGAGTCGCGACCTGGTCGCGGAGCTCGCCAGGCAGGACCTCGATCCCTTCTCGGTCGAGGAGCTGCAGGAACGCATCGCTGCGCTCGAAGCGGAAATTGCCCGGTCCAAACAAAGAATTGAACGCGCCGTTAACCATCGCGCAAGCGCTGACGCGCTATTCAAGCGATGAGCGCGGCGGCACCGGCCAAAGGCGCAAAGCCAGACCGGTGCGGGGGCGCCCTGCTTGATGCGCGGCCCCGGACTTCCGACATAATGGGCAAGGGGCGGGCATCTGCACCCGCCCGTCTGGAGTAATTTGATGCCGTCCTTCGCTTCCGCCCTGGAAACCACCCTGCACAAGGCGCTCGAGGCCGCGTCCTCCCGCCGGCATGAGTATGCGACGCTCGAGCATTTGCTGCTCGCGCTGATCGACGACGAGCACGCGTCGAAGGTGATGAGCGCCTGCGGCGTGGACCTCGGCGATCTCAAGACCACCGTCGCGCATTATCTCGACACCGAGCTGGAGGCGCTGAAGGTCGCCGCGGCGACCGATCCGTCGCCCACCAGCGGCTTCCAGCGCGTCGTCCAGCGCGCGATCCTGCACGTCCAGTCCTCGGGCCGCGACGAGGTGACGGGCGCCAACGTGCTCGTCGCGCTGTTCAGCGAGCGCGAGAGCTATGCCGTCTATTTCCTGCAGCAGCAGGACATGAGCCGCCTCGACGCGGTCAGCTACATCAGCCACGGCGTCGGCAAGGGCGGTCAGCCGATCGAGACCCGCGAGGTCAAGGGCGCCGAGGAGGAGAAGCCCAAGGACGCCAAGAAGGGCGGCGAGAGCGCGCTCAAGCAGTTCACCGTCGACCTCAACGAGAAGGCCAAGGCCGGCAAGGTCGATCCGCTGATCGGCCGCGGGCCGGAGGTCGATCGCACCATCCAGATCCTGTGCCGCCGCAGCAAGAACAACCCGCTCTACGTGGGCGATCCGGGCGTCGGCAAGACCGCGATCGCGGAAGGCCTCGCGCGCAAGATCGTCGAGGGCGAGGTGCCCGACGTGCTCAAGGAAGCCGTGATCTACTCGCTCGACATGGGCGCGCTGCTCGCCGGCACGCGCTATCGCGGCGACTTCGAGGAGCGGCTGAAGCAGGTCGTCGCGGAGCTGGAGAAGCTGCCGCACGCGATCCTGTTCATCGACGAGATCCACACGGTCATCGGCGCCGGCGCGACCAGCGGCGGGGCGATGGATGCGTCCAACCTCCTGAAGCCCGCGCTGTCGGGCGGCGCGATCCGCTGCATCGGCTCGACCACCTACAAGGAGTTCCGCAACCACTTCGAGAAGGACCGCGCGCTGCTGCGCCGCTTCCAGAAGATCGACGTCAACGAGCCGTCGGTCGAGGATACGGTGAAGATCCTCGCGGGCCTGCGCACCGCGTTCGAGGGGCACCACAACGTCAAATACACCCCCGACGCGATCAAGTCGGCGGTGGAGCTCAGCGCGCGCTACATCAACGACCGCAAGCTGCCCGACAAGGCGATCGACGTGATCGACGAGGTCGGCGCGATGCAGATGCTGGTGCCGCCGTCGAAGCGTAAGAAGACGATCACCGTCAAGGAGATCGAGGCGGTGATCGCGACGATGGCGCGCATCCCGCCGAAGTCGGTGTCGACCGACGACACGCGGACGCTGGCCAACCTCGACACCGACCTGAAGCGCGTCGTGTTCGGGCAGGACAAGGCGATCGAGGTGCTGTCCTCGGCGATCAAGCTGAGCCGCGCGGGCCTGCGCGATCCGGACAAGCCGATCGGCAACTATCTGTTCTCCGGCCCCACCGGCGTCGGCAAGACCGAGGTCGCGCGGCAGCTCGCCAACATCCTCGGCATCCCGCTCCAGCGCTTCGACATGTCGGAATATATGGAGCGCCACTCGGTGAGCCGCCTGATCGGCGCGCCTCCGGGCTATGTGGGCTATGACCAGGGCGGCCTGCTGACCGATGCGGTCGACCAGCAGCCGCACTCGGTGCTGCTGCTCGACGAGATCGAGAAGGCGCATCCCGACCTGTTCAACATCCTCCTCCAGGTGATGGACAACGGCAAGCTGACCGACCACCACGGCAAGACGGTCGATTTCAGGAACACCATCCTGATCATGACCACCAATGCCGGCGCCGCCGACATGGCGCGCGAATCGATCGGTTTCGGCGAGATCAGCCGCGAGGACGCGCAGGAGGACGCGGTGAAGAAGCTCTTCACCCCGGAATTCCGCAACCGCCTCGATGCTATCGTGCCGTTCGACTACCTCCCGCCGGCGGTGGTCGGCCGCGTGGTCGAGAAGTTCATCCTCCAGCTCGAGCTGCAGCTCGCCGATCGCGGCGTGCACATCAGCCTCGACGACGAGGCGAAGGCGTGGCTCACCGAGCGCGGCTACGACCGGCTCTATGGCGCGCGGCCGATGGGCCGCCTGATCCAGGAGAAGGTCAAGCAGCCGCTCGCCGAGGAACTGCTGTTCGGCAAGCTCGTCCATGGCGGCGAGGTAACGGTGAAACTCAAGGACGGCGCGCTCGCCTTCGAGATCGTCGGCGCGGCGCCGGGCAAGCCCAGGAAGGGCGGCAAGGCGCCGGCCAAGGTCAAGGCGAAGTAAACCATGGCCGGCGACCGCAAGGTCGGCGAGGACCGCCAGGGGTTCGAGAGCGAACCCCTGGTGGGTCTTTATGAGATTGGGCCGGACGACGAGCTCGACGAGGCCGACCTCGCCGGCATCGCCGACCTGGACGCCGGACGGACCGTCAGCAATGAGGCGGTGATCCGTTGGCTTAAGTCGTGGGGAACAGGCAATCGGCTGCCGAGACCTAAGTGCGGCGAGTAGATTGGTCGGATCGCGCGATCGACGAACTTGACCGGATCGGCCTCTATATCGAGCAGTTCGATCCAGACGCTGCCGGGCGAATATCGAATCGTATCATTTCCGCAGCCCAAGGCCTCGCCGATTTCCCGCACAAGGGACGCAGGATCGGCCGCGGATTGCGGCAGCTCTCCGTCGTTTATCCCTACCTGATTCGCTATCGGGTTCATCGCGAGTGAGTGGAGATCGTCTCGGTCCGCCACGGTGCGCGCCGCTGATTGCGTCGGAGCAGGGATTCCGGCAACAAAACGCGCTTAACGGCTTGTTTGGCATAGGTGCTTACGGGGGAAGCCATGCCGGGGGTTCGCATTGTCAGGTTGATCGGCGCGCTGCTGCTCGCGCTCGCCTTGCCGTTGGGCGCGAGCGCGGCGACTTCGGCTGCGCCCGAGGTGCTCCCGCTTCCGGTGTGCATCGCCCCGGCCCTGCCCGGCTCGACCGCCGCAGAAGCGCTGCGCGGCCGCCTCCCCTACGACTGCGCTTCTCCGCAGCATCGTCATGGCCCAGGCGACTATTGGGCACTGTCCGCACCCGTCCCGGCCGCGCTCGGCAACGGTGAGGTCCGCGTGCGCGTGCTGAGTCTGTGGCAGCGGGCGCTGACGCTGCACGCGCTCTACGCGGACGGCCATGTCGAGACGATCCCCACCACCAGCGCCACGCTGTCGCGCCACGTCCAGCTCGGCGCGATCATCGAGTTCGCGCTGCCGGCACGACCGGCGCCGGTCACGCGGCTGCTCTGGCACGTCGAGGGGGCGTCGAACGTCCGCGGCATCCTGCTCGGGCAGCGGATCGCCAATCCCCCGGCAGCCGAGCGCGCCAACCTGGCGATGGCGGCGATCTACAGCGGTTTCGCCGGCCTCGCCATCGCCCTGCTCGTCTACAATCTCGCGATCTGGGGGGCGCTCCGCCACCGGTTCCAGCTTGCCTATTGCGTCATGGTCGGGGCGATGCTGGCCTATACCTTCTCCTCCTCGGGCGCGCTCGCCTGGGCGTGGCCGGGGATCGACAACAACGTCCGGCTCCGGATCAACTACCTGCTGCTCGGCATCATCGCCGCGGCGGCGCTGGCGTTCGCGCGGTCCTTCTTCGAGCCCAGGGTGTTCACGCCCCGGCTCAGCGCGCTGACCCGCGCGGCGATCGTCTTGCTGCTAACGGTGGCGGTGCTGTTCTGGCCGCTGTCCTATCTCGCCACGCCGCTTGCGGATGCGATCTATTCGTGGAGCTTCCTCACCGGGCTGGCGATGGTCGGGCCGATCCTGTGGTCTGCGTGGCGGCAGAAGAGCGACTATCTGTGGATGTTCGCGGTCGCCTGGGCGGCGCCGATCGTCTTCTCGATGGCGCGCGTGTTGGCGGCACTGCACGTCATCCCGACCAATTTCTGGCTCGACAATTCGACCGTGCTGTCGCTGGGGATCGAGGCGCTGCTGTCCAGCATCGCCATCGCCTATCGCGTGTGGATGCTGAGCCGCGAGCGCGACGAGGCGCTGGCGGGCGAGACGCTCGCGCGGCGGCTGGCCGACACCGATCCGCTGACCGGCCTGCTCAACCGCCGCGCCTTCCTGTCCCAGGCGATCGGGCGCGAGGGCGAGCAGCAGCTCCACGTCATCGACATCGACCATTTCAAGCGGGTCAACGAGACGCTCGGCCATGACGGCGGCGACGAGGTGCTGCGCGTCTACGCCCGCGTGCTGCGGACCCTGGTGCCGACCGGCGCACTGGTTGCGCGGATCGGCGGCGAGGAGTTCGCGATCGTCGCCGCCGCCGACATGCCGATCGACGCCGAGCGCATCCTCGCCAAGCTGAGGTCGGCGCGGATGCCGTTCGACCTGACCGTCACCTCCAGTATCGGCAGCTGCCTCGGCCCGCTCACGGACGAGGTCGACTGGAAACGGCTTTACCATTGCGCCGACCGCGCGCTGTTCGACGCCAAGTCTGCCGGCCGCGACCGTGCACGGCGCGGGCGATCCCTCGCCGCCTGATCGTTGCCGCCGCCCGGTAGCTCGGCTATGGCGGCCCCATGCGGAATCGCAGCGTAGCGTTCATCATCCTCGCCGCCTTGCTGCTGGTCGCGGCGGTGCGGCATCCGACCGTCGACATCCGCATCCTCACCCATGACGCGACCGATCTCGCGCCGCATCAGGTGCGAACCGCCATCGATACCGGCGTGGTCGCGATAAATCTGCTGGTGACCTGGTCCGGCGAGCACCTGATTCCGTAAGGTCAAGGCGCAAACCCTCGCCATGAAGCGAGGATTCGGCCGGCGCGCCCCTAGATTTTCACCGCCGGGTCCGCTTACATTCGTGTCAATGAGCGAGCCCGAGTCCGCCTGGCGCAGCGCCTATCACCATCCCGTCCCCTGGGATCGTGACTTCCCGCCGACGACGATGGTCGCGCTGTTCGAGGAGACGGCGGCGCGGGTGCCGGACGCGCCGCTGCTCGACTTCCTCGGCCGCCGCTACAGCTATGCCGAGACGCTGGACGGCGCCAACCGCGTCGCCTGCGGCCTGAAAGCGCTGGGCTATGGGCCGGGCGACCGCATCGGACTGTTCCTGCCCAATGTGCCGCATTACGTCGCCGCCTATTACGGCATCCTCAAGCTCGGTGCGACGGTGGTCAACTTCTCGCCGCTCTACACCGTGGAGGAGCTGGCCCACCAGGTCGCCGACTCGGGCACGCGCCTCCTCTTCACCCTCTCCGCCACCGCACTGCTGCCCAACGCGCTCAAGGTGCTGGAGGCGAGCAGCCTCGAGCGGCTGGTGGTGGGATCGGTCGCGGGTGCGCTGCCGCCGGCAAAGTCGCTGTTCTACCGCCTGTTCCGCGGCCGCGAGGTGACCCCGCGCCCGCACGACGAGCGCATCATCGCCTTCTCCAGACTGATCGCCAACGACGGCGCCTGCCCGAGTCCGGACCTCGACCCCGATCGCGACCTCGCGCTGATCCAGTACACCGGCGGCACCACCGGCACCCCCAAGGGCGCGATGCTGAGCCACCAGAACCTGTCGGCCAACGCGCGGCAGGTAGCGCTGCTCGATCCGCATCCGGAGGAGGCGGACACGGTGCTGGGCGTGCTGCCCTTCTTCCACGTCTTCGCCAACACCTGCGTGCTCAACCGCACCGTGATCAAGGGCGGCGAGATCATCATGCTGCCGCGCTTCGACGCCGGCCAGGTGCTCGCCGCGATCCAGCGCACGCGGCCGCGCGCGATGCCGGGCGTGCCGACGATGTACCAGGCGCTGCTCGACAACCCGCGGTTCGGCCGCACCGATTTCTCCTCGGTCAAATTCTGCATCTCGGGCGGCGCGCCGCTGCCCGCCGAACTCAAGACGCGGTTCGAGGCGGCGACCGGATCGACGCTGATCGAGGGCTATGGCCTGTCGGAGAGCTCAGGCGTGCTCTCGGCCAATCCCTATGCCGGCCCGATGAAGCCCGGCATCGGCCAGCCGATCCCCGGCACGCGCGTCCATCTGGTCGACAAGGAGGACCCGACCCGCCCACCGCCCGAGGGCGAGCCGGGCGAAATCGTCGCCGCGGGGCCGCAGATCATGAAGGGCTATTGGCAGCGTCCCGACGCCGATGCCGAGGTATTCGTCGACGATGCCGAGGGCACGCGCTGGCTGCGCACCGGCGACGTCGGCACGATCGACGAGGATGGCTATATCCGCATCGTCGACCGCCTCAAGGACATGATCGCGGTCAGCGGCTTCAAGGTGTTCCCAAGCCAGATCGAAGCGCTGCTCCACCACCATCCGGCGGTGAAGGAGGCGTTGGTGCTCGGCCTGCCCGATCCTTACCGCGGCGAGCATCCGCGCGCCTATGTCACGCTGCTCGACGGCGCGGCGGCGACCGGCGAGGAGCTGCGCGACTGGCTCAACCCGCAGCTCGGCAAGCACGAGCGGGTGGACGAGGTGGTGGTGCGGCTGACGCTGCCCAAGACGATGATCGGGAAGCTCAGCCGGAAGGATCTGAAGGCGGAAGTTATGGGCAACTAAGTTCCTCCCCGGCACGGGGAGGGGGACCGCCGCCGAAGGCGGTGGTGGAGGGGGCTCTCCGCAAACGAATCGCCAAGATCAGGGCCCCCTCCACCATCGCTGCGCGATGGTCCCCCTCCCCGTGCCGGGGAGGAGTTGTTGCAATCCCCCCCGCCCCTGCCGCATAGCGGCGCCATGACAGAGGACAGTGCGGTCGAGGCGCTTTCGTTCGAGGAGGCGCTCAAGGAGCTGGAGGCGATCGTCGCCCGGCTGGAGAGCGGCGACGCCGCGCTCGACGAGGCGATCGCGCTCTACGAACGGGGGGACAAGCTGCGCCGGCAATGCGCCGCACGGCTCGATGCGGCGCAGGCGCGGATCGAGGCGGTAAGGCTCGATGCGAACGGGCAGCCCGCCGGCACCACCCCGTTCAACGCCGGGTGAGGACGGCGGTGGCGCAGGCGTCGCTGGCGCTCGGCGCCGCGCTGCGCGAGGCGGCGGCGGAAGTCGACCGCCAGCTCGACCTGCTGCTCGCCGTCCCCGACGATCCGCGCGCGGACCTCTACCGCGCCATGCGCCACGTCGCGATCGGCGGCGGCAAGCGGCTGCGCCCCTTCCTGACCATGTCGACCGCGGGCATGTTCGGCGTCGACCGCGACTGCGCCGCGCGCGCCGCCACCGCGATCGAGTGCATCCACGTCTACAGCCTGGTCCACGACGACCTGCCGGCGATGGACGACGACGACATGCGCCGCGGCAAGCCGACCGTCCACCGCGCCTTCGACGAGGCGACCGCGATCCTGGCCGGCGACAGCCTCCACGCGCTCGCCTTCGAGGTCGCCGCGCATGAGGCGACCCATCCCGACCCCTTCGTCCGTATCGAGCTGGTCGGCGAGATCGCCCGCGCCGCCGGCCCGGCGGGCATGGCCGGCGGCCAGATGATGGACCTCGAGGCGGAGAAGGCGAGCTTCGACCTCGCCACCGTCACCCGGCTCCAGGCGCTCAAGACCGGCGCGCTGATCGGCTGCTCGGTCGAGGCGGGCGCGATCCTCGGCCGCGTGCCGCCCGAGGCGCGCACGGGGCTGCGCGGCTATGCCCGCGACATCGGCCTCGCCTTCCAGATCGCCGACGACATTCTCGACGTCGAGGGCAGCGAGGATGCCACCGGCAAGCGGCTGCGCAAGGATGAGGCGGCCGGCAAGGAGACCTTCGTCACCCTGCTCGGCCTCGACCGCGCGCGGGCCCAGGCGGCGCTGCTGGTCGAGCAGGCGGTGGAGCATCTGCGCAGCTACGGACCCGAGGCCGACCTACTGCGCGACGTCGCGCGCTATGTTCTGGAGAGAGACCGCTAAATGACCCGAATCGGCGTCTACCCCGGCACCTTCGACCCGATCACGCTGGGCCATATGGACATCATCCGCCGCGGCGCGAAGCTGGTCGACCGGTTGGTGATCGGCGTCACCACCAACCCGTCGAAGTCGCCGATGTTCTCGGTCGAGGAGCGGATGGCGATGGTGCAGCGCGAGGTGGCGGCGATCGGCAACGGCGAGATCCATGTCGTCGGCTTCGATTCGCTGCTGATGGACTTCGCCGAGCGCGAGGGCGCGAGCGTCATCGTGCGCGGCCTGCGCGCCGTCGCCGACTTCGAGTACGAATATCAGATGGCGGGCATGAACCAGCAGCTCAACAGCCGCGTCGAGACGGTGTTCCTGATGGCCGACGTCTCGCTGCAGCCGATCGCGAGCCGGCTGGTCAAGGAGATCGCCATCTACGGCGGCGACATCGCCAAGTTCGTGACGCCCGCGGTGAAGGCGGAAGTCGATGCGCGGGTTGCCCAGTTGGGGCGCAAGGGCGCTCACTGACCGGCTTAGCGGCGGCCTCGACCGTCACCCCGGACTTGTGCCGGGGCCCACGATGCAGTCGAGGACTGGTTTCGAGAATATTGCCGGAATCTCGACGCTATTCCTCGCGGAAACGTGGATGCCGGAACAAGTCCGGCATGACGACGGAGGGTCGAGACCTAGCGATACGCCGTCAGCCCGCCCTTGTCGTTCAGCGAATAGAGCGTCGAATTCGCCACCATCAGCGGCAGGCCGAAGCGGCCCTTGGTCTCGAGCGTGTAGCCGACAGTGCCGTCGGTGGGCGACGCCGAGACGATCTGGCCTTGCGAATTCGCCAGCCACAGCTTGCCGCCGGCAAGCACCGGGCCGATCCACGCGATCGGGTCCTTCTGCTTCTTCTCCTTGCGGTATTTGCGCAGCTGGCTGATCCAGCGGATCTTGCCGCTGGCGCGCGCGAGGCAGATCAGGCGGGCATCGTCGGTGACGACGAAGATCCACTCGCCCGCGACCCATGGCGTCGAGATGCCGGCGAGGTTCTGTTCCCACAGGCGCTGGCCGGTCACCAGTTCCAGCGCCACCATGCGGCCGCCCTGGCCGACGGCATAGGCGCGGCCCTGGTCGATCACCGGCTCGGCGTCGATGTCGGACAGGCTCGATACCGAGGTCGAGATGCTGCTGCGCGACAGCGTATCGGCCCAGACACTGCTGCCGTTCTCATAACGGTATGCGTTGAGCTCGCCCGAGGAGAAGCCGGCGACGACGGTGCCCTGCGCCGCGGCGGGGGCGGCGACGCCGAACACGCCCTGCGATTCGAGGCTGCCCGCCTGCGTCCACACCACGCTGCCGTCGGCCTGGTTGAGCGCGAACAGCTGGTTGTCCTGGCTCAGCACATAGATGTTGCCGTTGGCGAGCGTCGGCGCGCCGCGCAGCGGACCGCCGGGCTTGGCGCGCCAGAGCACCGCGCCGTTGCTGGCATCGAGCGCCACCACGTCGCCGAGCCCGTTGGTCGCGAACACCTTGCCGCCCTCGGCGCTGGCGCCGCCGCCGAAGCGGGCGCGGGCATTCTTCTTGGCTTCCTTCTTGTCCTTGCCGGCGGCCGCAGTCTCGACCGTCCACAGCTTCGCGCCGGTATTGGCGTCGAAGGCATGGACTGCGCCCTCCGTGTCCATCACGAACAGCTTACCGCCGTCGACGGTCGGCGCGGCCGCCAGACGGACGCGGGTGTCGCCGCCCGGAATCTGCGCGCGCCAGATCTGACGCGGCGCATCGGCGAGCGCGAGATGGCCCATCGACTTGGCGGCGTTCCCGCCCGGCTGGTTCCAGCTCTCGTTGGCGGCCGGCGGCGGCAGCACCACCTCGATCGCGGCGATCGACTTGTCGGGCGAGATCGAATTCTCGCTCATCAGGATCGGCACGCGTTCGCCGAGCACCGGCGTCTTCTTCTTGCCGCCCTTGAAGACGCCGCAGCCGCTCAGGCCCGCAACCAACGCGAGCGCGGTGCACGCGGTGACAAACTTCCTCATTGAGCCTTCTTTTCCTCAGGTTGCGCGACCGCGTCGACCCCCAGTACGCCGGCCATCTGAACCGCGCGTTGACGAACCGACGCCGGCACCGTCTCATCCTTGGCGATGTCGCCGAACAGGCGGCCGGCCAGGTCCTTGCGGCCCGTGCGCAGATAGGCGACCGCGGTCATCTCCGCCGCGCTCGCGAAATAGGGGTTTCCCTTGACGGCAAAGGGGCGCAGGCGGTCGATCACCACCTGCGGCTGGAGCGAATCATATTCGGCCAGCGTCTGGCGGATGAGCGCGAGGTTGCGCAGCGGCTCGGCGGCCGAGCCGTCGTTCGCGACCTCGGCGAACCTGGCCGCGGCGGCCTTGAGGTCGTTCTTCTGGAGCGCGAGGTCCGCGAGCGTGAACTTGGAGAGCGCGGCATAGCCCGGCGTCCCCTCCTTCGCGAGCTGCTCGAGCATCGGGCGCGCAGCCTCGGTCCGCCGGTTGCCGAGCTCGTCGAGCGCCTTGTTGAAGGTGATGCTCTGCTCGCCGGCCTTGGCCTCGCGGTGCGACTGCCAATAGAGCCAGCCGCCGAACGCGGCGAGCGCCAGCACGACCACGGCGACGATGGCGATGCCCCAGCGGCGCCACAGCGCGACCGCCTGATCGCGGCGCAGCTCATCGTCGACCTCGCGGAAGAATGCTTCGTTGGATTGCGGGCTCAGCGCCACGGACAGGCTACTCCAGGGGGATGATCGGCGGCGGACCTTAGCCGCGTGCTGGCCGAAGGGAAAGCGTTCAGGGTTTCGGCGCGTATACCTGTTCGGGACCGGGGAATTCGCGCGCCCGCACCTCGCCCGCATAGGTCTCGACCGCGGCGGAAATGCGGCCGGCGAAATCCTCGTAGCGCTTCACGAAGCGGGCGGTGCGCTCGAACATGCCGAGCATGTCGTCGATCACCAGCACCTGGCCGTCGCATTCGGCCGAGGCGCCGATGCCGATCACCGGGCAGCCGACCGCGGCGACGATCTCCCTGGCCAGCGGCTCGACCACGCCCTCCACCACCATCGAGAAGGCGCCGGCCTCAGCGATCGCGCGGGCATCGTCGATGATCTGCGCGTGTTCCGCGTTGGAGCGCCCGCGCGCGCCATAGCCGCCGAGCGCGTTCACCGCCTGCGGCGTCAGGCCGACATGCCCCATCACCGGGATGCCGCGCCGGGTGAGGAAGGCGACGGTCTCGGCCATCGTCTCGCCGCCCTCCAGCTTCACGCCGGCCGCCCCGGTCTCGGCGAGCACGCGGGAGGCGGTGGCGAAGGCCTGCTCGGGCGAGCCCTCGTAGCTGCCGAACGGCAGGTCGATGATCACCACGGCGTGATAGCTGCCGCGCACCACCGCGGCGCCGTGCGCGCACATCATCTCCACCGTCACCGGCAGGGTCGAGGGCAGGCCATAGATCACCTGCCCCAGGCTGTCGCCGACCAGCAGCATGTCGCAGTGCGAATCGAGCAGCTGCGCCATCCGTGCGGTATAGGCGGTAAGCATCACCAGCGGCTCCTTCCCCTTGCGCGCGGTGATCGCGGGCACGGTGAGCCGCTTCATCGGCGCCGGCGTGGGGTGCGCGCGGCTGGTCGAGGTGTCGAGGGTGAAGGTGGTCGACATGGGGCTCAGCCCTACGGCCTGCCCTCCCTACTGGCAATGGTTGGAGCCGTAGGCCGCCCCCGCCTCAGGAAATCCAGCCGCGCCGCCGTGCGAGGCCGGCGAACCAGATCTCGACCAGCGCGATGACGAAGATCAGGATCGGGAACGGCAGCACCGCCGCCGCGCCCTTGTGCGCGATGAGGTCGGTGGTGAGGAAGGCATAGCCGAACTGCACGACGATCGCGACCGCCGAGACGATGAACAACAGCCGCGCCGCCGCCGAGCGCGCGAGCAGCGCCAGCGCGCCGAGCAGCGCCGTGCCGACCGCGATCGCGTAGATGTAATTGTACCAGGCCGGCAGCGAGGCATAGAGCGCGCGGTTGTATTCGGCGTTGGCGGGATCACCCCAGGCGTCGGCGCCGATCCTGAATTGCTGGTAGCAGGCCCAGCACCCCATCGCTCCCCACAGCAGGAACAGTATCGCGACGATCCAGAACCACGCCGGAGGCCGCTGCTTGAGATAGGTCGCCATCCGTCATCCCCTCTTTGTCCGGTCGCAAGAGTACCGGATCGGGGGCGGTTCCGCTAGGGAAAGACGGCCCCGTAACGATCAGGATCGAAGCCGACCAGCAACGGCCCCGCCCCTTCGATCACCGGGCGCTTGATGAGCGAGGGATGCTCGGCCATCAGTGCGAGCGCCTTGGCCTCGTCGACATTCTCGCGGTCGGCGTCGGGCAGCTTGCGGAAGGTGGTGCCGGCGCGGTTGAGCAGCTTCTCCCAGCCGACCTCCTTCGCCCAGGCGGCGAGCTTCTCGGCCGGCGCGCCGTCGGTCTTGTAGTTGTGGAAACCATAGGTCACGCCGGCGGCATCGAGCCATTTGCGCGCCTTCTTGACGGTATCGCAGTTGGGGATGCCGTACATGGTTAACGTCATCGAAATTCCCTTATCGACATGTTTGTGGGTCCGATCGGACGTAGATTAGTTCGGCGCCATCATGGGCAACGATGCGGAAGCGTCCGCCAAAATCACCTGGGTGGCGCATTTCGCCGGGTCGGTCCGACGACAACGTAAGCAACGGCCAAAAATACCCGATGCCGCGCTCCGACCGGAAGATATAGCGACCATCAGGAAGCGGAATAAGGTTCAAGGCAGGCCGAACCTCAAGCCGATACCCTTCCTTGGCCGGTTCGGCGACAAAACTAAACGCGCGTTGCTCCGGCTCGCCAATTCGTATCCTGTCTGCGTCAATCCGGAGCCAAGGGGCACCCGTGGCCTGGTAACATCCCAGCACAGCCGCTCGCGCAATCGGCTCTGGCCGCAAAAACAAGAACCCCATCAACAGCAATAGGATAAGAGGACCAAGCAAGAGGCTCCAGCCGATCAGCCTGGCTCGCATCGGCACATTGTCGAAAAATGCGGCGGCTCTCATCGTTTCACACGGCGAGATTAGTCTACAACCCTACGGTATCGCCCGCAGTTGGGGATGCCGTAGATCGTAACGGTCATGCGTCAGTCTCCAACGAAGCGGGCGCCAGGAAGCGACCAAGCGTCACCACCGGCTGCGGTTCGAGCCCCAGCGCCGCGTAGAAGGCGAGTGCCGCGTCGTTGCCTTCGCGGACCATCAGCTGGACCTTGGGCGCGCCGCGCTCGCGCAGCCATGCCTCCGCCGCCGCCATCAGCATGCGGCCGAGGCCGGCGCGGCGCGCGTCGGGCGCGACGGCGAGGTAATAGACCCAGCCGCGATGGCCGTCGAAGCCGGTCATCACGCTGCCGGCGATGCGCCCGTCGCGCTCGGCGACCAGCACGGTCGAGGCAGGGCCGTCCGCTGCCAGCACGAAATCACGGTCAGGATCGTTCCACGGGCGCGTCAGCCCGCATTCGCGCCACAGCGCGACCACGGCCGCCTGGTCCTCCGCCTTCGCCGTACGGATCATGCCGCGCCCGCCGCGTGGCGCTCGAGCATCGCCGCCTCGCGCTCGAACACGTCGAAGCCCCAGGCGCGGGTGGCGGCGAACACCTCGACGTGGCGGAGCAGCATCGCGCATTGCCGGAAATGCGCCGCGGTCGCGCCGAGCGTCGGGAGGTAGAGGCCGCGGTAGCTGTTCTCCATCACCGCCGCCATCGCCTCGCTGCCACGCAGGGGCAGGATGCGGCCCTCCCCGTCCTCGGCGCGCGCCAGGGTATAGAGGCGGCGGAGGGGGACCGGCCGCGCATCGGCGGTCCGTCCGATCGGCACATGGAATTTCTCCAGCCCCTCGACGGCGCGGTCGAGCGCGGCGGGATCGTGGCCGAAGGCGTGGGCCGCGTCCTCCCACAGCTTGAGCCGCGGCAGGCCCGGCCAGGCGAGCGGCACGCCGGCATCGTCGAAGCCGACCACGCAGACGTCGTCGCACAGCACGGGATAGCCGGCACGCTGGAAATGCGCGGCGAGCGTCGACTTGCCCGCGCCCGACTGGCCGGTGAAGGCCACCGCGCCGCCCTCGACCACGATCGCGTTGGCGTGGAGCGGCAGCAGCCCGCGCTGGTAGACGAGGATGCCGAGCGCCGATCCCAGCAGGAACAGCCGCACGTTGCGCTCCGCCGCGCCCGGCAGCGGGTCGACGACGATCTCCCGCCCCTCGCGGATCAGGTAGCGCGCATTGCCGGTGACGGTGAGCAGCGCCTCGCCGTTCGCGGCCTGGAGTCCATGGACCGCCGGCGGCGCCCCCGTGAGCAGCTCGGGCAGCTTGTCCAGCCTGATCTCCACGATCGGCCGCGCGTCGTCGGGGTCGTCGGCGGGCGTGAGCTCGCCAAGCGGAATCTCGGAGCGGAGGCGGAAATCGAAGCAGGAGAAGAACACGCCTCAGGCCATCCCCTGCCGGATGCGCCACAGCGTGAACAGCCCGATCCCCATCCAGATCACGTTGAGCGTCGCCGAGGGGATCGCCCCGTTCCAGCCGCTGTTGAGCACGAAGGCGGCCGCCCCGGCGACGTTCAGCCACTGATAGACCCGCGACTGGCCGGTGAGCCGCCCCGCCGACAGCAGCAGATAGGCGATCAGGATCAGCGCGGCGCCGGTCCAGCCGACGATCTCGATCGCGATGCGCTCGGGGCTCAGTCCCATGGGCCTCCTATCGCCCAGCCGCCCCGCCTCGGCAAGCGAGCGGCCGGAAGGAGGAACCAAAACGGGCCTTCATCGATAATGGAAGCAGCGGGAGGTATCGACGTGACGAAGCGATGGTGGGAGGCCGGGTGCGTCTATCAGGTCTATCCGCGCTCGTTCCAGGACAGCAACGGCGACGGCGTCGGCGACCTCGTCGGCATCCGCCAGCGGCTCGACCATATCGCCGACCTCGGCGTCGACGCGATCTGGCTGTCGCCGATGTTTCCCTCGCCGATGGCCGATTTCGGCTATGACGTCGCCGATTACTGCGGCGTCGACCCGCTGTTCGGGACGATCGAGGATTTCGACGCGCTCCTCGCCGCCGCGCACGAGCGCGGGCTCAGGCTGCTGCTCGACTTCGTGCCCAACCACAGCTCCGACCGGCACCCCTGGTTCGTCGAGAGCCGCTCGTCGCACGCCTCGCCCAAGCGCGACTGGTACATCTGGCGCGATCCCGCCCCCGACGGCGGGCCGCCCAACAACTGGACGAGCGATTTCGGCGGTTCGGCCTGGGAGTACGACCCGGCGACCGGCCAATATTACTACCACGCGTTCCTGAAGGAGCAGGCCGACCTCAACTGGCGTAACCCGGAGCTGCGCCGGGCGATGTTCGACGCGATGCGTTTCTGGCTCGACCGCGGCGTCGACGGCTTCCGCATCGACGTGCTGTGGCACATCGTCAAGGCCGAGGGCTTTCCCGACAATCCGGTCAACCCGGACTATCACCCGTCGATGGGCGAGAAGTTCATGGTGCTCCAGCTCAACTCGACCGACCAGCCGGAGGTGCACGACCTGATCGCCGAGATGCGCGCGCTCGCCGACAGCTATGGCGGCGGCGACGAGCGGGTGCTGGTCGGCGAGGTCTGCCTGCCGCTGTCGAAGCTCGTCACCTATTACGGCGCGCAGGCGAAGGGCGTGCACCTGCCCTTCAACTTCGAGCTGATCGAGGCGCCGTGGCACGCACGCGGCATCGCGAGCTTCATCGATGCCTATGAGGCCGCGCTGCCGCCCGGCGCCTGGCCCAATTGGGTGCTGGGGAGCCACGACGCGCGCCGCGTCGCCGCGCGGCTGGGCGAAGCGCAGGCGCGGGTCGCGGCGATGCTGCTGCTCACGCTGCGCGGCACGCCGACGCTCTACCAGGGGGACGAGATCGGGATCGGCGAGGTGGTGCTCCGCCCCGACCAAGTGCGCGATCCCAGGGAGCTGCGCGAGCCCGGCCTAGGCCTCGGCCGCGATCCCGCACGGACGCCGATGGCGTGGGACGGCTCGCCCAACGCCGGCTTCACCACCGGCACGCCCTGGCTGCCTCTCCATCCCGACTGGCCGACCCGCAATGTCGCGGCGCAGCGGGAGGACCCGGCATCGATGCTCAGCCTCTACCGGCGCCTGCTCCGCCTCAGGCGCGGCCACCCGGCGCTGTCGATCGGCAGCTACGCCTCCGTCGAGGCCGAGGGCGACGTGCTCGCCTATCTGCGGCGTGGCGGCGGGGAGGAGTTCCTGGTCGTATTGAACCTCGGCGGCGAACCGCAGGCGATGCCGGAGATCGCACGGGACTACGCGCCGCTCCTCTCGACCATTCACGGCGACCTGCCCGCGGACCGCACGCGGCTGCGGCCGAACGAAGCCATTCTATCGATCCGACGCTAGGAGGTGATGCTTGCGCGTTGCGATGCTGAGCTCGATTTCATGGCGCACCCCGCCCCGCGCCTATGGCCCCTGGGAGCTGGCGACCAGCCTGCTCACCGAGGCGCTGGTCGCGCGCGGGGTCGACGTCACGCTGTTCGCGACCGCCGATTCACTCACTGCCGGCCGGCTCGAGGCGGTCGTGCCGCGCGGCTATTCGGAGGACCCGACACTCGACGCCAAGGTGCAGGAAATCCTGCACATCGCGCATCTGTTCGAGCGCGCGGGCGAGTTCGACCTCATCCACAATCAGGCCGATTTCATGCCGCTCGCCTTCTCGCGGCTGGTCGCGACGCCGATGGTGACGACGATCCACGGCTTCTCGTCGGAACGGATCGTGCCGGTCTACCGGCGCTATGACGACCGCGTCGCCTATGTCGCGATCAGCGAGGCCGACCGACACCCGGACCTCAGCTATGCCGCGACCATCCACCACGGCATCCGGATCGAGGATTTCCCCTTCGATCCGGTGGGCGGTCCCGATCTCGTCTTCTTCGGCCGCATCCACCCCGACAAGGGCGCCGGCGAAGCGATCCGCGCCGCGCTCGCCTCGGGGCACAAGCTGAGGATGGCGGGCATCGTGCAGGACCAGAGCTATCACGAGCGCGAGGTCGCCCCATTCGTCGACGGCGATCGCGTGATCCATCTCGGCGTCGTCGGGGGCGCCGATCGCGCGCGGACGCTGGGAGGGGCGAAGGCGCTGCTCCACCTCATCGGCTTCGAGGAGCCGTTCGGCCTGTCGGTCGTCGAGGCGCTCGCCTGCGGCACGCCGGTGATCGCCTATCCGCGGGGATCGATGCCGGAGCTGATCGAGGACGGGGTGACCGGCTTCCTCGTCCGCGATCTCGACGAGGCCGTCGCGGCGATCGGGCGGATCGGCGAGATCGACCGCACTGCCTGCCGCCGGGCGGCGGAGGAGCGCTTCTCGGTCGACCGGATGGCGGATGAGTATCTGGCGCTGTATTGGCGGATCCTCGCTGGGTCAGGCGGCGCCTCAGTCGCAGGCCTCCGCCCGTGCTAGCAGGAAGGTTCTTTCGCGCGCGTTGCGGGTCAGCGCCGCCGCAGCCTCGAATTCGGAACGCGCCTCGGCCAATCGGCCGGCCCGGAACAGGAAGTCGCCTCTCGCCGCCGGCAACGGCGCATAGTGGCGGAGAGCGGCGGCGTCGGCGATCTCGTCCACCAGCCGGAGGCCCGCTTCGGGCCCGAACGCCATGCTGTGGGCGATCGCACGGTTGAGATCGACTACGGGCGAGGGCGCCACGACGCGCAGCCGGTCATAGAGCGTGGCGATGCGCGGCCAGTCGGTATCTTCGGCCCGGCGCGCGCGGGCGTGGCAGGCGGCGAGCGCGGCCTGCAGCACATAGGGGCCGCAATCCTCGGCGCCGGCCAGCGCTTCGGCCCGGGCCAGCGCGGCGAGGCCCCGCTCGATCAGCAAATGGTCCCAGCGCCCGCGATCCTGCTCGGTCAGCGGCACGAACGCGCCATCGGGACCGATGCGTGCCGGCAGGCGCGATGCCTGGATCTCCATCAGGGCCAGCAGGCCGAACACCTCGGCATCCTCGGGCATCAGCCCCGCCAGGATACGGCCCAGCCGCTGCGCCTCCTGGGCCAGGCCCGGCCGGACGAGGTCGTCGCCGGCGGTGGCAGCATAGCCTTCGTTGAAGATGAGATAGACGACTTCGAGCACCGAGGGCAGCCGCATCGTCCGTTCGGCGCCCTGCGGGACCTCGAAGCGCAATCCGGCCTTGGCGATCGCCTTCTTCGCGCGGACGATGCGCTGAGCGATGGTCGCCTCGCTCGACAGGAAGGCGCGGGCGATCTCGTCGGTCGTCAGGCCGCCGACCACCCGCAGGGTGAGCGCCGCGCGGGCGTCGGGCGACAGCATGGGGTGGCAGGCTGCGAAGATGAGGCCCAGCAGCTCGTCGCCGAGATCGTCGTCCATCGCCGCGATCGCCTGCGCCTCGTCGTCGTAGCTATCGTCCTGCTCCCGCGCGATCTCCTCGTGCTTGCGTGTCCGCATCTTGTCGCGGCGGATCGCGTCGATGGCGCGGCGCTTGGCCGCCGTCATCAGCCAGGCGCCGGGATTGGCCGGAACGCCCGTCCTCGGCCATTCGGCGAGCGCGACGATCAGCGCGTCCTGCGCCAGCTCCTCCGCACGGTCGATATCACGCACCAGCCGGGCCAGGCCCGCAATGAGCCTGGCCCGCTCGATACGGAAGGTCGCCTCGATCGTCTGGTGCGTCTCGCCCGCGGTCACGCCGCCTTTTCGGCCAGGACCGCGGGCGGGGCAAGCGGGTTCCCGCGAGCGGGATCAGGCGACGCCGAGCTTCCCGCGCTCGCCCTCACGGGGCGTCGCCAGCTTCTCGGGCGTCACGTACTCTGCCAGATCGGCCTCCTCGTAGAACGGCCGGATCTCGATCTCGCTCGGGCCCATCATGGGATTGGGGCAGCGCTTCGTCCAGGCCACGGCTTCATCCATGTCCCTGACCTCCCAGATCCAGAAGCCGGCGACCAGCTCGCGGGTCTCGGCGAACGGCCCGTCGATGACCGTGCGGCCCGGACCATCGAAGGCGACGCGCTTGCCCTCGGCGCTGGGCTTGAGCCCGGCCCCGGCCACTAAGACGCCGGCCTTGACCAGTTCCTCGTTGAACCGGCCCATCGCCTCGAACATCTCCAGCGTCTCGGGCGTGGGGGCCATGCCCTTTTCGCTGTCCTCGGTGGCTTTCACGAACACCATCACACGCATCGTCTGTCTCCTTGTTCTGAGCCGGCCCCTCTTGGCCTCTCATCGGGACGACGAACGAGCTTGTCAGGAATCGACAGCGTTCCGCAAATTTTTCTCAAGCCGCCGAAACCCGCGTCGAAGCGATCGCTCTTCCAGGAAAGCCCGCCGCAGGTTCGCGCCATTTCCTGCTTTACATGTCGTTGCAACCAGCACGCCACCGATCGTTCCCATATCGCCGTGCGGCGGTCGATCGCCTTCATCCTATCAGGTCCCCGGCTGGATGTAGGGCACGCGCGCGAACAGCTCGCGCTGCCATCGGCGCGGATCGTTCTCGACCCGGCTGGCCGTGTCGAAGATCATCGTCGCGCGCGCCTGGAGGTCGTATTTGGGCCAGCGCGGCAGTCCGGCATGGTTGGGATCGCCGGTCCGCGCGAAGGCGACATAGCTGTCCTGCACCGCCTTGGACGCCGCGCGCGCGTCGGCGCCGGTGCCGGTCTGCGATCCCGGCGCGTCGAGCGTGCCGAACGCGAGCGGGATATCCATCGTGTGCATCGCCCCCCGCCGCGGATCGGAGCGCGAGGCGAAGTCGACCTGATAGACCCAGGCGGGCGCGCCGGCGCGGGCGCGCTCCTCCGCCTCGATCACCTGGCCGCGCCAGCTCCGCCCGGCGGTGGTCGCGTCCCACATCACCTGCTCGGGCGACCAGGTGGGATAGCGCTCGCGATATCGCGCGACGACCCATTCGGGCAGGATGTCGATGCGCAGCTGCGGCGCCATGCGCTCGGCGATGTTGCTCCAGTCGAGGCCCTGCATCGTCGGGCTGTCCGGGGCGATGAAGGCGCCCGTCTCCTGCTTCGCGTTGCCGAGGATCATCGGGATGGCGAGCGACTGCGGATTGGCATCGGGCCAGAAGGGGTGGCGCGCCAGCCACTTCATATCGAGCACCGGCCCGAAATAGACGCCGCCGCCGAGGATCGGGTCGGTCGCAGCGAGGCCGTCGACCAGCTTCTCCGCCGGCATCGCCAGCAGCGCGTCAATGCCCGGATCGCCGAGCTTGGCGAGGAAGGCGCGGGTGCGCGCAGTGGCGTTGAGCGGGCCGGAGGCGGTGACCTGCTGTCCGCTCATGGTGACGGCGCGGTGGAACAGGCCCCTGGCCGCCGGCATCCCCATCATCGTCGCGATCTTGGCGCCGCCGCCCGACTGGCCGAACACCATCACGCGCTTCGGATCGCCGCCGAACGCCGCGATGTTGTCCTGCACCCATTTGAGCGCGAGGATCAGGTCGAGCTGGCCGCAATTGCCGCTGTCGGGAAAGCGCGGATCGAGCCGGGCAAGATAGAGATAGCCGAAGGCGTTGAGGCGGTGGTTGACGGTGACAACCACCACGTCCTGCTCGCGCGCGAGCCGGCTGCCGTCGTAAAGCGCGCTCGATCCGGTGCCGGAGGAATAGGCGCCGCCGTGGATGTAGAACATCACCGGCTTCGGCGCGCTGCCGCGCCCGGTCGTCCAGATGTTGAGGACGAGGCAATCCTCGCTCGCGGTGACGCCGGGCACGTCGCCGCGATAGCCCTGCCCCGCCTGCGGACAAGACGGACCAAAGGCGATCGCGCGCACCGGCGCCGGCGCGCGCGGCTCAGGCTCGGGCGCCATGAAGCGCTTCGCCCGGCCGTAGCGGATGCCGCGGAACACCGTCACGCCGTCCGCCTGCCGGTCGCCGACGAAGGTTCCGGCGGGGGCGGTCACCTCGGAGCCCGACTGCCCCCAAGCAGCGCCCGGCAAGGTCAACGCCAGCCCCGCCACCATCACCGTGCGCCGCGAAACATTCCCCTCCGTCATCGTCCCCTCCCCATATTTGCGGATGCGGACGGCGGCGGGTCAGCGCCGGACGTCGGCTCCGCCTTGCAAGGCCTGATCGAGATCGCGCTGCCCGAACAGCGAGGCGTCGCCCGGCAGCGAATGCTTGAGCACGGTGAGCGCGAGGCCGGTGCGCGCCGCCACCTCGATGCTCTCGCCGCGGCGCAGCGCGTGCAGCACGCCGACCGCGAAGGCGTCGCCGGCACCGATCCGGTCGACGATGCCGGTCACCGCCACCTCCTCGGTCTGGGCGGTGCCGTCGCGCGTGTCGATGCGCGCAGAGAGGCGGTGATGGTCGCTGTCGATGACGTGGCGCGCGGTCGAGGCGATCGTCCGGAGCTTGGGAAAGGCGTCGAAAGCCGCCTCCGCCGCCTCGCGCCGCCGCGCCTCGCCGTCGCCGGAGAAGGGCTTGTCGAGCAGCAGCGCGATATCGCGATGGTTGCCGAACATGAGGTCGGCATGGGCCACCAGCCGCGACAGGATCGCGCGGGGATCGCTGTCCCACCGCTCCCACAGTTTGCCGCGCCAGTTGCCGTCGAACGACACCGGGATGCCGCGTGCGCTCGCCGCTTCGGCCGCCGCGATCGCGGCCTCGGCGGGCACCGGCCCCAGCGCCGGGGTGATGCCCGACAGGTGCAGCCGGTCGGCGCCTTCGAGCAACTGGTCCCAATCCCAGCTCGCGACCGGCGCCTCGGCGAAGGCGGAATGGGCGCGGTCGTAGACGACGTCGGTCGCGCGGAGGCCGGCGCCGCTCGTCACGAAATAGAGGCCGATGCGTTCGCCGCTCAACTGGATGCCCGAGCAATCGACGCCGTGCCCGCGCAGCGTCGTCAGCGCGCCACGGCCGAGGTCGTTGTCCGGCACCGCGCTCACCATCGCCACATCGTGCCCGAGCCGCGCGAGCCCGGTGACGAGGTTCGCCTCGGCGCCCGCCACCCATACGTCGAGCTTCGGCGTCTGCAGCAAGAGCTCGCGGCCCGGTGGCGACAGGCGCAGCATGATCTCACCGAAAGCCACAAGCGTCATGCCTCACCTCCTTCGTCATGCCGGACTTGGTCCGGCATCCACCGAGCCGCAAAGACTGCCGCTTGGGGCATAGTGGACCCCGGCACAAGGCCGGGGTGACGATGGGAATGCGGCAACGTCATCGTGCCAGCCAGCCGCCGTCCACTGCGAGGATATGGCCTTGCACGTAATCGGAAGCACGGCTCGCCAGGAACACCGCGGCGCCGCCGAGGTCGCTGGCATCGCCCCAGCGCCCCGCCGGAATGCGGTCGAGGATCGCCTTGTTGCGCACCTCGTCCGCCTGCAGCGCGGCGGTGTTGTTGGTCGAGATATAGCCGGGCGCGATCGCGTTGACGCTGACGCCCTTGGCCGCCCATTCGTTGGCGAGCAGCTTGGTGAGGCCGCCGATGCCCGACTTGGACGCGGTGTAGCTCGGCACGCGGATGCCGCCCTGGAAGGTCAGCATCGAGGCGATGTTGATGATCTTGCCCGATCCCTGCGCGATCATGTGCCGACCTGCCGCCTGGCAGAGGAAGAACACCGACTTGAGGTTGGTGTCGACCACCGCGTCCCAATCCTCCTCGGTAAAGTCGACAGCGTCGGCGCGGCGGATGATGCCGGCGTTGTTGACGAGGACATCTAGCCCACCGAGCTTGTCCACAGTCTCATCCACGACCCTTTGCACAGGTTCGATGGTCGAGAGGTCGGCGGAGACGATCTCGGCGCGCCGGCCGAGCGCGCGCGCCTTCTCCACGGTCTCGCTCGCCGGCGTGCGGCCGACGGCGGCGATGTCCGCCCCCGCCTCCGCCAGCGCCAGCGCGATCGCCTGGCCGATGCCGGTGTTGGCCCCGGTGACCACCGCCACCTTGCCGGAAAGATCGAAGGGACTGGTCATGCGAGCTGGCAGATGTCGAGGACGTTCATGTCGGTATAGTCCTGGTTCTCGCCGGCCATCGCCCAGATGAAGGCATAGGACTTGGTCCCGGCGCCCATGTGGATCGACCACGGCGGGGAGATCACCGCCTCCTCGTTCTGCATGACGATGTGCCGGGTCGCCTCGCCCTCGCCCATGAAGTGCATCACGCGGTCGGTGTCGGTATTGTCGAGCTCGAAGTAGAAATAGATCTCGCTGCGGCGCTCATGGATGTGCGGCGGCATGGTGTTCCACACGCTGCCGGGCTTGAGCACGGTCAGCCCCATCACCAGCTGCGCGCTGTCGCACACGCCCGGGATGACGAGCTGGAAGATGGTGCGCTCGTTCGATTCCTCCAGGCTGCCGCGCTCCAGCGCGTTGGCGTCGGCGATCGAGAGCTTGCGCGTCTGGAACGCCTTATGCGCCGGGCAGGAGGCCAGGTAGAAGCGCGCGCCCTCGCCCGAAAACTGCACGTCCTTCGCCCCCATGGTGACGTAGAGGCAATCCTTGTTGCCGAGCGTGAACGCCTCGCCGTCGACGGTGACGGTGCCGTCCACCTTGCCGACGTTGACGATCGCCAGCTCGCGCCGCTCGAGGAACGGATGGCCCGCAGCCGACGGCGGCTCGGTCTGGTCGGGCAGCTTGACCGGGCTCGCCCCCACCGCGACGCCGCCGATCACGAAGCGGTCGGCGTGGGTGTAGTTCAGCACGCACTCGCCGGCGCGGAACAGGTCCTGGATCAGGTAACGGTCGCGCAGCTCCTCGTTGCTGACGCACTCCATCATGTCGGGATGCGTGGCGTAATAGGTCCGGTCGAACATGAACGAGGCTCCGTCTTCGGGTCAGGCCGCCTGGGCGGCGAAATGGGGGTCGTCGATCTTGTAGGCGCGGCGCACCAGGCCGCTGGTCAGCTCCTCGGCCAGCTCGGCCGCTTCCCAGTCGGCCAGGCGACCCTCGGCCACCAACCGCGCCAGGAACGCGCAGTCAACCCGCCGCGCGACGTCATGCCGCGCCGGGATCGACAGGAAGGCGCGGGTGTCGTCGTTGAAGCCGACGGTGTTGTAGAAGCCGGCGGTCTCGGTGGTCATCTCGCGGAAGCGGCGCATCCCCTCCGGACTGTCGTGGAACCACCAAGCGGGCCCCAGCTTCAGGCACGGGTAATGGCCGGCGAGCGGCGCCAGCTCGCGCGCGTAGGTGCTCTCGTCGAGCGTGAACAGGATCACCGACAGCCGGCTCTCGTTGCCGAAGCGGTCGAGCAGCGGCTTCAGCGCGTGGACATAGTCGGTGCGCGTCGGGATGTCGGCGCCCTTGTCGCGGCCGTGGCTGGCGAACAGGCCGGCATTGTGATTGCGACAGGAACCGGGGTGGATCTGCATCACCATGCCGTCCTCGACCGACATCGCCGCCATCTCGGTCAGCATCTGCGCGCGGAACAGCTCGGCGTCGGCCGGAGTCCAGTCGCCGCCGACGATGCGGCGGAACAGCGCCTCCGCCTCCTGCGGCGACAGGTTGGCGGTGGCGGCGGTGGGATGGCCGTGATCGGTCGCGGTGGCGCCCGCCGCGCGGAAATCGGCGCGACGCTTGCGGTGCGCGGCGAGATAGCCGCTCCAGCCGTAGACGTCCTCGCCGGTCAGCTCGGCGAAGCGCGCCATCGCGGGCTTGAATGCCTCATGCTCGACGTCGATCACGCCGTCGGGGCGATAGGTGGTGACGACGCGCCCTCCCCAGCCCGAGCGGCGGATCGCATGATGATGGCCGAGGTCGTCTTGCGCGCCTTCGGTGGTGGCGAGGAAATCGATGCGGAACCGATCGAACAGCGCCCGCGGGCGGAACGCCTCGGTCGCCAAGGCCGAGCCGATGGCGTCGTAATAATGGTCGGCCGTCGCCGCCTCCAGCGCGACGTCGATCCCGAACACCTCGGCGAAGACGTGGTCGAGCCACAGCCGCGACGGCGTACCGCGGAACAGGTGGTAGTTGGCCGCGAACAGCCGCCACGCCGCGCGCGGATCGGTCGCCGGCGTCCCGTTGCGGTCGGGCACGCCGAGCGCATCCAGCGCGATGCCCTGGCTGTAGAGCATCCGGTAGAGATAATGGTCGGGCGCGAGCAGCAGCGTGGTCGCGTCGGTCCACGCCGTATCCTCGGCGAACCAGCGCGGATCGGTATGGCCGTGCGGACTCACGATCGGCAGCTCGGCGATGCCGGCGTATAGGCTGCGGGCAATCGCGCGTGTCGCCGCGTCCGCCGGAAACAGCCGATCGGGGTCGAGCTCCAGTCGCCGTGCCATCACATCGTCTCCTCACGCTTTCTCAGGAGCGCCGCGGGCGCCCTGGTAACCGGTGTCAGGTTGCGGTGCAACTACTGGGGCGGATCGATATTCAGCTTTTGCCCTCTCCCCTTGATAGGGGAGAGGGATACCGCAGCTTGGCGCGCTTGCGCGCCTAGCGGAGGTTGGGAGAGGGGTAGAGCGAGGCGAAGCCTCGCGCGCCTGCTACGCAGGCCCCCACCCCTCTCCCAGCTCCGACTAAGCGTCTGCTCCGCAGCCGCTAAGTCTGCGCAACCCTCTCCCCTCCTGAAGGAGGGGAGAGGGCGAAGGCTGAATATCGATCCGTCCCGGGTCACGGTGCAACCGCTCCCGCCGCCTCATCCGCCCTTTCAATCGCGCGGCGGCGCGACCGATGCGCGGCGGATGAGCGTCGACAGGAACATCGACGGCTCCTGCACGACATTCTCGTCGTTGTCGACCGGGTCCGCGATCAGCTTGAGCGCGGCCGACCGCGCCATCGAGGCGATCGGCCAGCGCACCGTCGTCAGCGGCGGCCAGATATGCGCGGCGATCGGCGTATCGTCGAATCCGATCACCGACAGATCGCGCGGCACGTCGAGCCCGCGCTGGCGCGCGACATGGACCACGCCCGCCGCCATCTCGTCGTTCGAGGAGAAGATCGCGGTCGGCCGCGGCATCAGGTCGAGCAGCCGCTCGGCCGCGACCATGCCCGATTCGAAGGTGTAGTTGCCGTCCGCGACCATGCTGCGCGGGAGCGCGATCCCGGCGGCGGACAGCGCCTCCTCGAACCCCGTCCGCCGCTCGCGCGCCGAGCGGAAACCGTGCGGGCCGCTCACCAGCCCGATGCGGCGATGACCCTGCGCGATCAGATAGTCGGTCGCGGCGCGCACCGCCTCGCGATCGTTGGAAGCGACCATATGCTCGTCGCTGTCGAGCATCGCCGACCCCATGCGCACGTAGCGGCAACCGATCGCGTCGCACAGCTCGGCGACGGTATCGTTCTCGCTGACCGGCGGCATCAGCAGCACGCCGAACAGCCGCTGCCGCTCGAGGAAATGGCGCAGGTCGTCCAGCATCGTCGCCGAACCGCGGTTGAGCGGGCGCACCACCATCTCGAACTCGGTGCCGTGCAGCGCCTCCAGCATGCCCTGCTGCACGTTCATCACGGTCTGGGCATTGGGGTTGTCGTGGACGAGGCCGATCAGAAAATTGCGCCGGAGCGCCAGCGCGCGCGCCTGAGGATTGGGGATGTAGCCGAGATCGCTGATCACCTCCTCGACCTTCCGGCGCGTCTCGTCGTTGAGTAGCGGCGAGCGGTTGATCACCCGGCTGACCGTCTTCTTGGAGACCCCCGCCACGCGGGCGACATCGTTGATCGTAGGTTGCGCGGACTTCTTCATGCGCAAGGGATACGCCGATCCTGCGCCGGTGCAACGGCGGTGGTGGCTGCCCGTCCGGGAGGGGCTTAATTAGCCGCCCTAACCCCGAAAATCCGCCGCTACCGCCGGAGGGAGGATCGGCTTCGTCGCTCGGACCCGGTATCATTCCGGCGCGACAATGAGTTCGCGCGTTCCCAGGGGCGGGATCGATGCAGGACCGGAGGCGTTATCTGGCGCTGGACGCGATGCGCGGCATCGCTGCGATCGCGGTGGTGTGGTTCCACCTCCACCGCGTGCTCGGCTACGACTGCGCCGGGCCGCTCGCGGTCGACCTGTTCTTCGTGCTGAGCGGCTTCGTCGTCGCCGCAGCCTATGACCGGCCGCTCGCCGAGGGCATGACGGTCGGTGACTTCGCCCGGCGGCGGCTGATCCGCATGTACCCGCTGTTCCTGGCCGGTCTGTTCGTCGGCCTGGGCGTCCAGCTGCTGCTGATGGCCGCCGGGCACAGCAAGCTCAGCGGGCTGGAGACGCTTGCCTCGTTCGTGCTGGCGGCGCTCTGGATCCCGTCGCCGTTCAACGGCAGCCTCGACTTCACCTTCCCGCTCGACGGTCCCGCCTGGTCGCTCTCGTTCGAGATCGTCGCGAACCTCCTGTTCGCGATCTTCCACCGTCACCTGAGCGACCGCCTGCTGATGCTGGTGGCGGCGATCAGTGGGGCCGTCGTGATCGCGGGGGTGCTGACGCTGGGCACGATCAACTTCGGCTGGTCGTGGCGGACGATCGATCTCGGCTTCGCGCGGGTGATGTTCTCCTTTCCGCTCGGCGTGCTGCTCTATCGCCACCGCCATCTTGTCCCGGCGAGCCTCGGCCGTATTCCGCCGTGGCTGCTGCTGGCCGGGCTCGGCGCCGTCCTCCTGCTGCCCGAGCGGGCACCGATCGACGTGCTGTTCGTGCTCGTCGGCAGCCCTCTGCTGGTCGCCGCCGGCTTCCGCAGCGCCACGACCGGCGACGAGGCCGCGTTCCAAATCCTCGGCGACATCTCCTACCCGGTCTATGCGCTGCACGGCCCGCCGGTCTTCGTGCTCGAAGGATCGCTCAAGCTGCTCCATCTGGAGCACTGGGGTCTGCCGCTGGCGCTCGCCTATGTCGTCGGGATCGTCCTCGTCGCGCACCGGGCCGCGATCGGCGATGCGCGAGTGCGGGCGGCGCTCACCCGATATCTCTCCGCCGGACGACGCACGCCGCCGAGTGCGCCCGTCCTCGTTCCCTCGACCGAACGCGAGCCGGCCGCATAGGATCCTTGTAAGGAATCATGGCCTCCGCTTGTCATTGACACCGGTTTCCAATAAGCCGCTGGCACAGCGCGAGAGCACGCGCCGGAAGGGGAGGCTGTTTAGTGAGTTCAGTCGAGGCGGCCGCAGATGCGGGCAGGATCGCACGCTCGTTCGTCGAGGCGCGTCGCGCGGCCCGGGGCCTTCCGGACTATCCGGGCACCGTCCCCACCGACCTCGCCACCGGCTATGCGATCCAGGATGCTGCGCTGGCGCTCGTCGAGGAACCGGTCGCGGGCTGGAAGGTCGGGCGCGTCAATCCGCCGCTCGGCGGAATCGATCGACTGGCCGGCCCGATCTTCGCCGACGCGGTATTCGAAGCGACCGCCAAGCCGATCGCGATGCCGGTGTTCGCCGACGGATTCGCCGCCGCGGAGGCCGAGTTCCTGCTGCGGATCGGCGCGGACTTCGATCCGGCCAAGCGCCGCTACACGATGGCGGAAGCGGCGGCGGCGATCGACGCCGTGCACGCGGGCATCGAGATCGCGAGCTCGCCCTTCCCCGGCATCAACGCGCTCGGCGCGCCAGTGACCGTCTCCGATTTCGGCAACAACAACGGGCTGGTGATCGGCCCCGAGATCGCGGGCGGCGGCGCGGTCCCCTTCGACGACTGGCTGGTCGAGCTGCTCATCAACGGCGAGCCGATCGGCCGCGACACCACCGCGAACATGCTCGACGGCCCGATCGGCGCCGCGCGCTTCCTGTTCGAGGCGCTGGCGGAGCGCGGCATCGCGCTCAGGCCCGGCCAGTGGATTTCGTCGGGCGCCGTCACCGGCGTCCATCCCGTCGAGGTCGGCGATCGCGTCGTCGCACGCTTCAACTCGACACTGACGGTCGAATGCACGATCAAGCCCGCATAACGACGGGCATGGGAGAGACGGATGACTGACCAGCCGGCAGAGGTGATCGAGGCGGCGTCGCGGGTCGGCCGCTATCGCTGGGTGATCTGCGGACTGTTGTTCGCGGCGACGGCGATCAACTATGTCGACCGGCAGATGATCGGCGTGCTCAAGCCGACCATCTCGGCCGAGCTCGGCTGGTCGGAAACGAGCTATGCCGGCATCGTCGTCTGGTTCCAGCTCGCCTATGCCGTCGGCTATCTGGCGTTCGGCAAGGTCATGGACGTGGTGGGCGCGCGCTTCGGCTATGCCATCGCCTTCGTCATCTGGACGGCCGCCCACATGCTGCACGGCGCGGCGCGCACGGCGCTCGAATTCTCGCTGGTGCGCGCCCTGCTCGGCGTCGGCGAATCGGGCAACTTCCCCGCGGGCATCAAGGCGGTCAGCGAATGGTTCCCGGCGCGCGAGCGGGCGTTCGCGACCGGCATCTTCAACGCCGGAGCGAACGTCGGCGCGATCCTGACGCCGATCGTCGTTCCCTATATCGTCGTCACGCTGGCGCTCGGCTGGCGCGCGGCGTTCGTCATCACCGGCGCGTTCAGCCTGATCTGGCTGGTGGCCTGGATCTGGATCTACCGCCGTCCGCGCGAGCATCCGCGGGTCTCCCCGGCCGAGCTCGCCTATATCGACAGCGATCCCGCCGACGTGGGCGAGCCGATCGCCTGGGGCCGCCTGCTCGGCTATCGCGAGACCTGGGCGTTCGCGATCGGCAAGTTCCTGACCGATCCGATCTGGTGGCTCTACCTGTTCTGGCTGCCCGACTTCCTCTCCAAACGCTACCAGCTCGATCTCGTCAGCTTCGGGCCGCCGCTGATCGCGATCTACCTGATCTCCGATTTCGGCAGCGTCGTAGGCGGCTGGTGCTCGTCGCGGATGATGCGCGCGGGGTTCAGCGCCAACCGCGCGCGCAAGCTGACGATGCTCGGCTGCGCGCTGCTGGTGACGCCGGTGTTCTTCGCGCAGTACGTCGGCAATCTGTGGCTGTCGGTCGCGATCATCGGCCTCGCCACCGCGGCGCACCAGGCGTTCTCGGCCAACATCTACACGCTGCCGTCGGACATGTTCCCGCGCCGGGCGGTGGGATCGGTGGTCGGCATCGGCGGCACCGCGGGGGCGATCGGCGGGGCGCTGATGTCGCTCTACACCGGCAAGGTGCTGGAGCTCACCGGCAGCTATACGCTGATCTTCGCGGTCGCGGGCAGCGTCTATCTGCTGGCGATGCTGATCATCCACCTGCTCGTCCCGAACGTCCGCCGCGTCGATCTGGTCGCGGCCAGGTAAGGTCCGGCTATCGGGCAGGCGGCGCCAGGCTATCGCGGCGGACGAGCGAATAGGGCAGCTCGACGCTGGCGGTCTCGGCGCTCCGCCGCCCGTTCGGCGGCCCGACCAGCAGGTCGACCGCCGCCGCGGCCATCTCCGGATTGGGCTGACGGATGGTGGTGAGCTGCGGCCAGGCCATGCGCGCGATCAGGGTGTCGTCGAAGCCGACCACTGACAGCGCCTGCGGCACCTCGATACGGTGCCGCATCGCCGATACGAGCACGCCAAGCGCCATTTCGTCGTTCGACGAGAAGATCGCGGTCGGCAGAGTCGTGGTTTCCAGAATCTTCTCGGCAGCCTCGACCCCGGAGCGGAAGGTGAAGTCGCCGTCGACGACCCACTCCGGCCGCACCGTCAGGCCTGCGGCCTGGACAGCATCCGAGAAGCCCAGCCAGCGCTCGGTCGCGGCGCTGTGGGTCGGATTGCCCCTGATGAAGGCGATGTCGCGATGACCGAGCTTGATCAGCTCGTTCGCGAGATCGCGTGCGGCGGCGCGGTCGTTCATCCGCACCAACGGCGTCCGTTCGGGCGTATCGCGCGGAGCAATCCGCACGACCGGCACCTCATGGGCCGCGAGCATGTCGAGCAGATCGGGCCAGTCGCATAGCGGCGGCGCCAGGATCGCCCCTTGCAGCCGCAGCGTGTTCAGGATCGCCGGCAGTTCCTTCAGCCACTCCCGCTGCCCGAGCTCGACCGTCTCGATGACGAGATGATAGCCGAGCGCGCGGCACCGCTCGACCGCACCGCGCTGGATGTCCGCGGCATAGCCCGACGCCACTTCCTCGATGAACAGCCCGAGCAGGAAGGAGCGCGAGCTCGACAGGCCCCGTGCGAAGGCGTTGGGACGATAGTCGAGCTCCTTGACCACCTTCATCACCGCCTCGCGCACCTCGGCGCGGACGTGCGGCTCGCCGTTGATGACGCGCGACACGGTCTTGGCCGATACGCCCGCACGGGCGGCGACATCCTTGATGGTGATGACGGTCATACCGCGGCCACCCGCTCGCGCGCCCAGACGCCGCCGCAGGCGATCGCAAAGGCGGCGATCGCGACATAGCACAGCGCAGACAGGGAGAAGGACGCGACCAGCCCGTTCATGTCGGCGAGCGCGCCGGTCAGCACCGGGATGACGGCGCCGCCCACCACCGCCATGCACAGCGCCATCGAGGCATAGGGCGCCTTGGTCTCGTCCGCCGGCAGCGACAGCGTGAACAGCGTCGGGAACATGATCGAGTTGCACAGCCCCACCGCGATCAGCGCGGTCGCGCCGACTACGCCGGTCGCGATCATCGCCAGCGCGACCAGTCCGGTCGCGGCCGCGGCGAACCAGGCCAGCACCCGGGGCGCCGGCCAGCGCATCAGGATCGCGGCGCCGACGAAGCGGCCGATCATCGCTCCCGCCCAATAGAGGCTGACCAGATGCGCCGCCGCCACCGGCGTGGCTCCCAGGATCTCGGGCAGGACCAGATAGTTGGTGAGCAATGTCCCGATCGTGACCTCGGCGCCGACATAGGCGAACATCGCGCCCGTCCCGGCGAGCAGCTTGCGGTCGCCGAACACCTCCCGCAGCTTCGCGAGCGGGACACGCTCGGGCGCCGGCAGGTCGGCGAGCAGGTTGCGGGCCCGCTCAAAGGCCAGCGCCAGCCCCGCCAGCACCAGCGCGCTGGCCAGGAACGGCAGGGCCAGGATCAGCCAGGCGGTGTCGTCGCCCTCGGCGCTGCGCTCGGTGAGCAGGAACGAAGCGCCGAGCAGCGGCGCCAGCACCGTGCCGATCGAGTTGAACCCCTGCAGCAGCGTGATCCGCGAGACCGCGCGCTCCTCCGGCTCGACCACCGCGACGGCGATGTTGCCGGCGATCTGGAGGAAGGTGATCCCGCCCGCCAGCGCCAGCAGCGCCAGCAGCACCGCGACATAGCTGGCGAACCCCGCCGCCGCCGCGAAGCCGATGCAGCCGGCGGCCATCACCCCCAGCCCCACCGCCATGCCGCGCATATAGCCGATCCTGACCAGAATCGCGGTGATCGGCAGCGCGAACAGCAGGTAGCTCGAGTGGAAGGCGAGCTGGACCAGCGACGCCTGGGTATAGTCGAGCCCCATCAGCAGCTTGAGGCGCGGGACCAGCAGGCTGATCAGGCAGACGAGGAAGCCGCCCATGAAATAATTGCCGATCGACAGGCGGAACATGCGCGAGGCGCGTTGCCGCTCGGCGGCGGAAAGGTCGGACGACTTCACGCCGGCGATCCTATCGCCTCCGCCTTCCCACGCAACGGCCCCCATGTCAGCGGCAATCCACCAGGCCGGCGGTCGGCGAGCCGAGCCGCACCTGCGAGACGGTCACGTCGAGCGCCCCCGCGGTGCTCATCACGAACGGGCGGGTGACGCGGGCGAGATCGGTGCCGGTGAAGCAGCGCAGCGGAACAGCGACGTCACCCCACTCATGGCTCTGCGCCAATGCACGCAGCCGCGTGGTGACGTCGCGGCCGCCGAGCGTGACCGCGGATGCCGGTCCGTTCGCCACGCGCAAGGTGACGATCAGCGCGACGTCGCCGTTGGCCTCGCGGGTGAGGTCGACCGGATCGCCGACCAGCGCCGCCGTGGCCGCGCCGCGCCCGGTCCAGGTGATGCGGACCGAGTCCTCCTGCGCCACGCGGTCGGCTGGGCGCTGCGCGATCAGCTCGGGGCCGGGATTGGTCGCGAGCGCGTCGCCGGTGCCGAGCAGCAGGCGGCGGCCGTTGGTCGCCTTGCCGGCGGTGAACAGCGTGTGGGCATCGCCGCCGCCGCTCGCCCGCACCTCCGGCAGCGCCGGCAGCTCGCCGCGGTCCTTGGTGGTGAGGCCGAAACCGTAGGGGAACAGCGGGTCATAGCCGCCATCGCCGACGTTGAGCGGCGTCTGGTCGGAACGCTTCGGCCAGCTGAACGGCAGCTTCCCGCGGAACTCGGCCTTGCCGAACAGCACGTCGGCGACGCCGCCGCCCTCCGAACCGGGCAGCCATGCGGCGACGAAGGCGTCGGCGGCGTTGAGCCACGGATTGGTCCATAGCGGCCGCCCCGAGAGGAACACCGCCACCACCGGCACGCCGGCGGCCTTGAGGCGCTTCATGGTCGCCAGCGTGTCGGCCGGATCGTCGAAGGCGACGTCGGAGCGGTCGCCCTGGAACTCGGCGTAAGGATTCTCGCCGAACACCACGATCGCCGCATCGGGTTTGGCCGCGAAGCTGCCGTCGGGGCTGAGCGTCGCGGTGCCGCCGGCCGTCTGCACCGTCTCGCGGATGCCTTGCCAGATCGAGGTCGCATTCGGGAAATCCGCCGGCGTGGTGCCGGTCCCCTGCCACGACAGCGTCCAGCCGCCGGCCTGCTTGGCGACGTTGTCGGCGCCGTCGCCGGCCACCAGGATGCGCGCGCCGGGCTTGAGCGGCAGCAGCGAGCCCGCGTTCTTGAGCAGCACCAGCGATTCGCGCACCGCCTGCCGCGCCACCGCGCGATGCTCGGGCGAGCCGAGCAGCTCATAGCGGCCGGCATAGGGTCGCGCCGACGGCTTCACCGCGTCGAAGATGCCGGCGCGGAACTTGACGCGCAGCACGCGGCGGACCGCATCGTCGAGCCGGCTCATCGGGATCGCGCCCGATTTGACCTCGCGCAGCGTCGATTCCCAGATGCCCTTCCAGCTGTCCGGCGCCATGTAGATGTCGAGCCCGGCGTTGATCGCCTGCGGGCAATCGGTGTTGGTGCAGCCCTCGACCTGGCCGTGCGCGTTCCAGTCGCCGACCAGGAAGCCGTCGAAGCCCCAGCGCTGCTTGACGACGCCGGTCAGCAGGCTGTCGTTGCCGGTCATCTTGCGGCCGTTCCAGCTGGAGAAGCTGACCATGACCGACTGCACGCCCGCTTTGAGCGCAGCTTCGTAGGGCGGTGCGAACAGGTCGCGCAGCTGGGTTTCGCCCACCTGCGCATCGCCCTGATCGCGGCCGTTATGGGTGCCGCCGTCGCCGAGGAAGTGCTTGGCGGTCGCGATGACGTGCGGGCCCCTCAGCCAATCCTTGCCGCCGACCTTCCCCTGCAGCCCCTCGACCAAGGGGCCTGCATAGCTCGCGGCGATCTCGGGCACCTCGCCGAAGCCTTCATAGGTGCGGCCCCAGCGGTCGTCGCGGACGACGGCGATCGTCGGCGCGAAGGTCCAGTCGATGCCGGTGACGCGCATCTCGACCGCCGTCACCTCGCCGATCTTCCGCATCAGATCGGGATCGCGCATCGCGCCGAGTCCGATGTTGTGCGGGAACAGCGTCGCGCCGACGATGTTCGAATGGCCGTGCACCGCGTCGATGCCCCAGATCGCGGGGATGCGGGGCAGCTTGGGATCGTCGGTGGTCGAGGCATCCCAGAAGGCGTCGGCCAGCGCCAGCCAGTCCTTCGCCGGGGCGTTGTACTGCCCGTGCGGATCGGAATTACCGCCGTTGAACACCGAGCCCAGATGATAGCGGCGCACGTCCTCGGGCGTGATGCTGGCGATGTCGCCCTGCACCACCTGCCCCACCTTCTGCTCGAGCGACATCGCCGCGAGCAGCCGATCGATCTTCGCCTCGATCGCCGGATCGCGCGGGACGGGAGAGGTCTGTCCGGGCCATTCCGACGGATGCGCGGTGTTGGCCGGAGTCGAGGGCGTCGGGGGTGCGACCTGTGCAATTCCGCCGCTCGCCGCCAGCACGGCAACGCAGCCCGACACGACCCTCGTCCAATTCCCACCCTTCATAGCCTCTCCCTCTGTTCCGCCGCGTCGATGCGCCGACAGGTGTTGACATCGATGTCGGCTTTCGCGACCATTACGTCAAGCTTCATGAAAGGGGCATGAGGATGCGCTTCAGGATTTCGCCAGCTGCTCGCCCGCGCCGGATGACGGTGAAAGCCGCCTTCCGCGATTCGCGATCGGCATCGGGCTCGATTGCTCCCCACCCGGCTAGGTCCAGTCGGGCTTGACGGCGGCCGCTACGGCGGCCGCCGTCTCTTTGTCTCGGGACAACTGCCGGGCAGCGAATCGGGCGCCGATCCGAGATTTTGGAGAATAAAATTACGCCTGACATCGTTGTCTGGAAATTGTTGACATCGATGTCGAAGGTGATACGTAACAAGCAAGCGGGAATACGCCGCTGACAAAGAATAGCCGACGTCATGAGGCGCCGGCCTGAGTGGAGGGAGGATAATGAAGGGGATCGCCTTGCCGATGGCGCTCGCGCGCTCGGCTTCCGTCATCGCTATCGCTGCCGGCCTCGCGGCCGTTCCGGGCGTCGCAGCAGCCCAGGCCGCGCAAGCGGACGCACCCCAGACGGCGCAAGCCGACGACCCGAGCCAGACCGAGGACATCGTCGTCACCGGCGTGCGCGCCTCGCTCGAGCGTTCGATCGAGATCAAGCGCAACTCGTTCGGCGTGGTCGACGCCATCTCTGCCGAGGATATCGGCAAGTTCCCCGACACCAACCTCGCCGAATCGCTCCAGCGCATCACCGGCGTGTCGATCGACCGCGTCAACGGCGAGGGCTCGACCGTCACCGTCCGCGGCTTCGGCTCGCAGTATAATCTGGTCACGCTGAACGGCCGCCAGCTCGCTACGTCGCGCGTCGTCTCGGTCGGCGGCGATCAGAACGGCGATAACCCGGCGGGGAACAGCCGCTCGTTCGACTTCTCCAATCTTGCCTCGGAAGGGGTCAAGACGCTCGAGGTCTACAAGACCGGCCGCGCCGCGATTCCGTCCGGCGGCATCGGCGCAGCGATCAACATCGTCAGCCGCCGCCCGCTCGACGCCCAGGATTCCGGCTTCAACGGCAGCATCGGCGCCAAGGCGAGCTACGACACCAGCGCCGACGACTGCATCGATTGCGGATCGAAGATAACGCCCGAAGTCTCGGGACTGCTCAGCTGGAGCGACAAGGACCAGCGTTTCGGCGTGTCGGTGTTCGGCAGCTATCAGAAGCGCAACTACAGCGTCCCGAGCCAGGCGAACGACGCCTGGAACATCCGAACCCTCGCGGATTTCCTCAACCCGGGCAACGGCTTCGTCAACGCATCGACGAAGATCAACAATGCGCCGGCGGATCCCGGCACGCTGGTCGCGGTGCCCAACGACAGCCGCTATCATTATTCGGAAGCGAGCCGCGAGCGCATCAACGGCCAGGCGGTGCTCCAGTTCAATCCCACCGACGCTCTGCATCTGACCGTCGACGGCCTGTACGCGCAGGAGCGCGAATCAGAGCGCCGCTCGACCCAATCGAACTGGTTCAACCGCCCGTTCGACGAGGTGACGTTCGACGATGCCGATGACGGCATCGCGACCACGCGCTACCTGCACGAAACCATCAACGGCGTGAAGGACGCGGCGTTCGAGCAGGCCTATCGCGCACAGAAGAACCGCTTGTGGGACATCGGTGCGAACGCGCGGTGGGAAGTGTCGGACCGCCTGTCATTCTCGCTCGACGGCCATATCGGCAAGGCCGAGAGCCTGCCCGACAATCCCAACGGCAAGACGTCGACCGCGGTCGCGTTCAACGCGCCGGTGGTGACGTCGCAGTCGCTCGACTGGGGCACCGACGGCTTCCCCCGTCAGAAGATCACGTTCAATGACGCGACGCAGAGCACCACGCCCACCGGCGTGCCGTTCACCAAGGGCAACGCCAACGGCGTGATCGACGTCGGCGACCTGTCAAGCGCGGTGCAACGCGAGTTCGCCTCCACCCAGACGCAGCGCATCAAGGAATTGCGCCTCGACGGCAGCTGGGATCTGGGCGGCGGCAGCAAGTTCGACTTCGGCGCCAACTACCGCACCACCAAGACGCGTCAGACGCAGTACAATACGACCCAGACGCTGGGCGACTGGGGCAACGCTCTGCCGCCCGACATCGAACGCCTCGCGCCGGGTCAGGTGTTCCAGTTCTGCAACGTCTGCAATTTCCACCACAATGACCCGGACGCGGACGCGAACACGATGGTCGCCTTCCGGACGCAGGACGCGACCAAGCTCTACAACACGCTCTACGACTATTACACCAACCTGCCGTACGATCCTGCGACCGGCGTGTCGGTCGACGGCGTCAACCATCGCAGCCGGATCACCGACGACATCGACAACCGGGTCAGGGAGAATATCTGGGCGGTCTATGGCCAGGTGACCTGGAAGGGCGAGCTCGCCGGCCGCAACGCCAGCCTGGTGGCCGGCGTGCGGTTCGAGAGCACCAAGGTGCGTGCAACCTCGCTCCAGCCGGTACCGCTGGCGGTGGTCTGGCAAGCCGACAACGACTTCACCGTCTTCAATTCGGCCGACCGCGAGGCGATCAGCGACAAGGGCCGCTACAACAACCTGCTGCCGTCGATGGACTTTCAGGTGGAGATCGCGCGCAACCTGATCGGCCGCCTCTCTTACAGCAAGACGATCGCGCGGGCGCCGTACAACAACCTGTTTGCGTCGACCAGCGTCGGCACGCCGCCGCGACCGACGGCGATCGGCGGCGTGCCGCCGGGGTTCCAGAACAATACCGATCTCGATCCGCTGACCTCGGACAATTTCGACGTGTCGCTGGAATGGTATTACAAGCGCGACAGCTTCATCTCGGTCGGCTTCTTCGACAAGCGTGTGCACAATTTCATCGGCAACACGGTGGTCAACCAGAACCTGTTCGGCCTGCGTGATCCATCCTCGGGTCAGGCCGGCACCCGCTCGGGCACGGCCAGGAACATCCTGACCAACCTCGGCGCCGACATCAGCGACGTGAACCTGTTCACCGCCACCGCGCTGGTCGTCAAGAACGGCGGCAATGCGGCTGCGGCACAGGCCGAGTTCCAGTCGCATTACAACAGCGCGACGCGCGCGCTCGACCAGGGCTTCGTCGACTCGACGCTTGCCTCGATCGACATCACCGCCGATGCCAACGACCCGCTGCTCAACTTCGCGGTCAACAGGCCGATCAACAACCGGGACGCGGAAATCTGGGGCGTCGAGATCGCGGGGCAGCATTTCTTCGGCAACACCGGCGTCGGCATCGCCGCCAGCTATACGCTGGTCCGCGGCAACGTCGGCATCGACGTCGCGGCCGATCCGAACGTCGACCAGTTCGCGCTGGTCGGGCTGTCGGACACCGCCAACGTCACGCTGATCTACGACAAATATGGCATCTCGGGCCGACTCGCCTACAATTGGCGCGACAAGTTCCTGAGCGCTACCAACCGCGACACCTATCACAACCCGGTGTTCACTGCACCCTATGGCCAGCTCGACCTCAACATCAGCTACGACGTCACGCCGCAGCTCGCGGTCACCTTCGAGGGCATCAACCTGCTCGAGGAGGGGGTCCGCACCTACGGCCGCGACAAGATCAACACCTGGTTCGAGTCCGAAGGTTCGGCGCGCTACCTGATCGGCGCCCGGTACCGCTTCTAAAGGGGGAAGCGAGGGGGGTGGTCACCTCCCTCGCCTTTTCCGCTGCCGGCCGTCGCCCGGCATGATAAGCATGACCGCCATGTCGTCGCCCGTGCTGCTCAACAATGTCGACCATCACGATCTGCGGATCGTGCAGGGTCATGGCGCAGCCTTCGGGGACTGCGTCAATCAGGTGACGGTGTTCCCGACCGAGTTCGAGGAACTGCAGCGCGACTATGCGATCCTGTTCCGCCGCAACGCGGAGGGCGTTTATCGCTCGGTCGTGTTGCTCGGGCTCGACGAGGGCGAGAACCTCTATCTCGACGAGAGCGGGTGGACCGCGCGCTACATCCCCGCGCTGATGCAGCGCGGCCCCTTCTCGATCGGCGTGCCGGGCCCTGGCGAGGCGGGCGAGCCGATGATCCATGTCGACCCCTCGCATCCCCGCATCAGCCGCAGCGAGGGCGAGCCGGTCTTCCTCGATCACGGCGGCAACGCCCCCTATCTCGACCACATCGCCCGCGTGCTGCAGGCGATCTATGTCGGCAGCAAGGTGAGCGAGGCGATGTTCGCCGCCTTCGAGAAGCACGACCTGCTCGAACCCGTGACGCTCGACGTCCGCCTCGACGATGCGCGCGGGTACAAGCTGCCCGACTGCTACACGATCGCCCCCGCACATCTCTCCGCACTCGACGGCGAGCAGCTGGCGGCGCTGCACGGCTCCGATTTCCTGCGCCCGGCGATCTGGGCGGCCTCGTCGCTCAGGAACATCACCCGCCTGATCGAGATGAAGAACCGGCGCGACCGTGAACGCTGAGACCCGCCCGCTCACGATCGAGCGCCGCACCGAGGTGGTGACCGGCGTCGCCGCTGGCGACGTCCCGCTCGAAGCGCTCGCCGAGGCGCAGCGCCCGACGATCTTCAAGGGCGCGGTCGCACACTGGCCGCTCGTGCAGGCCGGGCTGGCGTCGCCGAAGGAGGCGATCGCCTATCTCTCGCGTTTCGACGCAGGCAGGCCGATCACCCTCTATGTCGGCGATCCGGCGATCCGCGGGCGCTTCCACTATACGGCGGACGCCACCGCGATGAACTTCGCCGCCGAGCGCGCGCCGCTGCCCCACATCCTCGCGCGGCTGGAGGCGCATCTCGACGATCCCGATCCGCCTGCCTTCTATGTCGGGTCGACCGACGTCGACCTCTATCTGCCGGGCCTGCGCGCGGCGAACGATCTCCGTCCCGCCGACGGGCTGTTCGAGCGCCATCCGCCGCTGATGAGCATCTGGATCGGCAACCGCACGATCGCCTCGGCGCATTACGACATGTCGAACAACGTCGCCTGCTGCGTGGCGGGGCACCGCCGGTTCACGCTGTTCCCGCCCGACCAGGTCGCCAACCTCTACCCGGGCCCGCTCGCGCCGACCCCGGGCGGGCAGGTAGTGAGCATGGTCGATTTCGCCGCCCCCGATCTAGACCGCTATCCCCGCTTCGCCGACGCAATCGCAAATGCCGAGATTGCCGAGCTCGAACCGGGTGACGTGCTCGTCTACCCGGCGCTGTGGTGGCACCATGTCGAGGCGCTCGACCGCTTCAACATCTTGGTCAACTATTGGTGGAACGCCGTGCCCGCCTTCATGGACACGCCGATGACCACCCTGCTCCACGGACTGCTCAGCCTGCGCGACCGTCCGGACAGCGAGCGGCAGGCATGGCGGACGCTGTTCGACTATTATCTGTTCGGCGATCCCGAGCGCCCCGCTGCACACATCCCGGAAGCCGCAAGAGGCCCGCTCGCCCCGCTCGACCCCACCAGCGCGCGGCAGCTGCGCGCGCTCCTCATCAACAGGCTCAACCGATGACCGCAGACACTCCCCGCAAGCGCGTCGTGATCGCCGGCGGCGGCACCGCGGGCTGGCTCGCCGCCGCGGCGTTCGCCAAGCACCTGATCCCGCTGGTCGACGTGACCTTGGTCGAATCGGACGAGATCGGCACCGTCGGCGTCGGCGAATCGACCATCCCCACCGTCCGCTCGTTCCACGACTTCCTGGGCATCGACGAGCGCGAGTTCCTCCGCGCGACCCAGGCGAGCTTCAAGCTCGGCATCCGGTTCGAGGACTGGGCGAAACTCGGCGACCGCTATTTCCATGCGTTCGGCTCGGTGGGGCGATCGGTGTTCGTCGCCGACTTCCAGCATTTCTGGCTCGAAGCGCGCCGCCACGGCTTCGGCGGCGACTACGGCGACTATTCGCTGGAGCTGCAGGCAGCGACCGCCGGCAAGTTCGCGACCGGGCCGGATTCGCCGCTCGCCTATGCCTATCATCTCGACGCCACCGCCTATGCCCGCTTCCTGCGCGGCCTCGCCGAGCCGGCCGGGGTCAAGCGTGTCGAGGGACGAATCGAGCAGGTCGAGCAGGATCCGCTGTCCGGCGACATCCGTGCGCTGGTGCTGGCGTCCGGCGCGCGCATCGAGGGCGACCTGTTCGTCGACTGCACTGGCTTCCGCGCGCTGCTGATCGAGCAGACGCTGGAGACCGGTTTCGACGACTGGAGCCACTGGCTGGCGATGGACAGCGCCTTCGCGGTCCAGACCGAATCCGCCGGTCCGATCGTCCCCTATACCCGCGCGATCGCCCACACGGCCGGCTGGCGCTGGCGCATTCCCTTGCAGCACCGCGTCGGCAACGGCTTCGTCTTCTCGAGCGAGTTCATGTCGCCCGACGAGGCGCGCGCGCAGCTGCTCGACGCGCTCGACGGCGCGCCACTGTTCGACCCGCGGCTGCTGCGCTTCAAGACCGGCGCGCGCCGCAGGATGTGGAACCGCAACTGCGTCGCCCTCGGGCTGGCCGGCGGCTTCATCGAGCCGCTCGAATCGACCAGCATCCACCTCATCATGATCGCCCTCCTCCGCCTGATCCGGAATTTCCCGTTCGGCGAGGGAAGCGAAGCGTTGGCTGCGCGGTTCAACGAGCAGTCGCGGCGCGAGTGGGAGCATGTCCGCGACTTCATCATCCTGCACTACAAGGCGACCGCCCGCGACGACAGCGCCTTCTGGCGCCGCTCGGGCGCGATGGCGATCCCCGACTCGCTGGCCGAACGCATCGCCCTGTTCCGCGAAGGGGCCCTCGCCTATCAGGACCAGGACGACCTGTTCCGGATCGACAGCTGGGTCGAGGTGCTGATGGGCCAGGGCATCGCGCCCAAGAGCCACCACCACCTTCCGCGGATGCTGCCGCCCGAAGAGCTCCGCAAAGCGCTCGGCGACCTCAAGCAAGGCATCGCGCATGGCCTGGCAGGAATGCCGAGCCACGCCGATTTCATCCGCAGCTACGCGGCGGCGCCGTTGCCGGAGGCGGCGTGAGGGGGAGATATATCACCACCGTCATTCCCGCGAAGGCGGGAATCCATTCTGGCTGACGGCAGTGAGGCTCATCAGTTTCAGCGACAATGGATTCCCGCCTTCGCGGGAATGACGATTCAATTTAGCGCCTTCCCCATCCGCACCAGCGGAACCGGCACGCCGTCGACATTGTCGGCAACCCGCTCGATCTCCACATAGCCGCAGGCCCGGTACAGCGGCTCGCCGGCGAGCGTCGCCATCAGCTCGGCGCGGGTGAAGCCCTCGCGGGCGGCGGCGTCCTCGCACAGCGACAGGATCAGGCGACCGACGCCGCGGCGGGCGAAGTCCGGATGGGTGTACATCGCGCGCACCCGTGCCGCCTCGGTCGCGGGATCGAGCAGGCGGGGCTCGCGCAGCTCGGTGCTGTGATCGCCGCCATAGAGCGTCGCGCGCCGGCTCCAGCCGCCGCAGCCGGCGAGCCTGCCGTCGTCCGACTCGACCAGGAAATAGGTGCCATCGGCGACGAGCTGGGTATCGAGGCCCATCACCGCGCGGCTCGCGACGACCTGCTCGGGCGTCAGGAAACCGGCCTGGAGCCGGTCGATCGCCAGCGCCATCAGCGCCTTGAGGCGGGGCAGGTCGGCGGTGGTGGCAGGACGGTGGGAGAAGGACATGGAAACGCTAACCATTCGACAGCGTTCGCAGGCTGGAGTAGATCGCGTCAATGGCTGATAAACCCGAGACGCCGTTGCTCGACACGGTGGTGACGCCCACCGACCTGCGCAAGCTCCAGCCCGAACAGCTCCGCCAGCTCGCCGACGAGCTGCGCGCCGAGACCATCTCCGCGGTCGGCACGACCGGCGGGCATCTGGGCTCCGGGCTGGGCGTGGTCGAGCTGACGGTGGCGATCCATTATGTGTTCGACACGCCCGACGACCGGCTGATCTGGGACGTCGGGCACCAATGCTATCCGCACAAGATCCTGACGGGGCGGCGCGACCGCATCCGCACGCTCCGGCAGGGCGGCGGCCTCTCCGGCTTCACCAAGCGGAGCGAGAGCGAGTACGACCCGTTCGGGGCGGCGCACAGCTCGACGTCGATCTCGGCGGCGCTGGGCTTCGCCACCGCCAACAGGCTGACCGGCGCGCCGGGCAAGGCGATCGCGGTGATCGGCGACGGTGCGATGTCGGCCGGCATGGCCTATGAGGCGATGAACAACGCCGAGGCCGCGGGCAACCGGCTGGTCGTCATCCTCAACGACAACGACATGTCGATCGCGCCGCCGGTGGGCGGGCTGTCCGCCTATCTCGCGCGCCTCATCTCCTCGTCCAACTATGTGGGCCTCAGGAGCTTCGCCAAGAAGGCGATCCGCCGCATCTCGCGCCGCGCCTACGACGCCGCCGCCAAGGCCGAGGAGTTCGCCCGCGGCATGGCGACCGGCGGCACCTTGTTCGAGGAATTGGGCTTCTATTATGTCGGGCCGATCGATGGGCATAACCTCGACCATCTGATCCCGGTGCTGGAGAACGTCCGCGACAGCGAGCAGGGGCCGATCCTGGTCCATGTCGTCACCAAGAAGGGCAAGGGCTATGCCCCGGCCGAGAATGCCGCGGACAAATATCACGGCGTCCAGAAGTTCGACGTCATCACAGGCGCCCAGGCCAAGGCGCCGCCGGGACCACCGAGCTACCAGAACGTGTTCGGCGAGACGCTGGCTAAGCTCGCCGAGACCGACGAGCGCATCGTGGCGATCACCGCGGCGATGCCGTCGGGCACCGGCGTCGACAAGTTCGCCGCGGCGCATCCCGACCGCGCGTTCGACGTCGGCATCGCCGAACAGCATGCGGTGACCTTCGCGGCCGGCCTGGCGGCGCAGGGAATGCGCCCGTTCTGCGCGATCTACTCGACTTTCCTCCAGCGCGCCTACGACCAGGTGGTCCACGACGTCGCGATCCAGAACTTGCCGGTCCGCTTCGCCATCGACCGCGCCGGCCTCGTCGGCGCCGACGGGGCGACCCATGCCGGCAGCTTCGACGTCACCTATCTGGCGACGCTGCCCAATTTCGTGGTGATGGCGGCCGCCGACGAGGCCGAGCTGGTGCACATGACCTACACCGCAGCGCTCCATGACAGCGGGCCGATCGCGGTGCGCTATCCGCGCGGCAGCGGCGTCGGCGTGGCGCTGCCTGCGGTGCCCGAGCGGCTGGAGATCGGCAAGGGACGCATCGTCCGCGACGGCAAGAAGGTCGCGATCCTCTCGCTCGGCACGCGGCTGGCCGAGGCGCTCAAGGCCGCCGATGCGCTCGATGCCAGGGGGCTGTCGACCACGGTCGCGGACCTGCGCTTCGCCAAGCCGCTCGACGAGGCGCTGATCCGCCGTCTGCTCACCACGCATGAGGTGGCGGTGACGATCGAGGAAGGCGCGATCGGCGGCCTCGGCGCGCATGTCCTGACCTACGCCAGCGACGCCGGGCTGATCGACGCGGGCCTCAAGCTGCGCACGATGCGCCTGCCCGACCTCTTCCAGGACCAGGACAAGCCCGAGCTCCAATATGACGAGGCGCGGCTCAACGCCGAGCATATCGTGGACACGGTGTTGGCGGCACTGAGGCACAACAGCGGCGGCGTAGTCGAGGGTGCGCGGGCCTGACGAAGTCGATCTCGGCCGGCTGAATCAAGCCGAGCGCGAGGCGCTCGGCCTGCTCGGCGAGGGCCATACCGCCAAGAGCATCGCCGCTCTGACCGGCCGCTCGGTCGGCGCGGTCAACGAGCGGCTGCGCGAGGCCCGCCGCAAGACCGGAGTCGGCAGCAGCCGCGAGCTGGCGCGGCTTCTGAAGGCACAAGAAAATCGGGACGAGCAAATCGGGGTAGCTGGATCAGACCGAGGCGGAGCATCGACGCCGTCGGAAGCTGCCGCGGCAGGCGCGGAAAGCAGGAATCGACGGAGCATCTATCTCATGGCAGGCATCGGGACGATCTTGCTTGGCGCAACTGGGTTGGCTCTTGCGATCGGCACATCTCACCAGCCGTCACCCTTCCAGCTTCCTATCGCACCTGCAGATCAGGATACCGGCGAGCTCGCGCCGCTTTACAAGGAAAGCCCCAGCCCGGGGCATTGGCATACGCTGGTTAAAGCTGAAACCCGTGACGAGCGCTGGGCTCCTGAAGCCGAAGAGGCTCTGCGCGCCCACTATGCCGCAATTCCCGATCTCGACACGCCGCAGCACAAGCTGACGGTATACTGCGCAAAATCGCTATGTGAGGTTACAGCGGTGCTGAACAGCGATCCGGGGCAAGAGATCGGCAGAACCATGGTCGTCGTTCAAAAGCGCTCGCTGGAAAAACCGGCCGATCTGGCGCTCACCAATCGCTTTGTCGGCTTCAGAGCATCCGCCGAGCGATCCCAGCAGACCTTGTTTGCTGCATATTGGCAGCGAGGAAACTGAAAGCGAGTCGCGCGGTGCCAACCACCCGATGGTTACAAGGCAGGCCGTTCCTCCGCCAGCGAGGCCGTCAGCGCCGCCTTCGCCGCAGCGGGGGTCTTAGGGGCATCGCCGCGCGCGGTGTCGATCAATCGGTCGAGCAGCCCCTGCCCTTCCGCCCAGTCGCCGATGCCGCTCGCGGCGTTGATGTGGCCCTGACAGCCGATGTCGACGAAATGGCTGCCCCATTGTCCAGCGAGCGCTCGTGCGCGCCCGAGATCGATCCACGGATCGTCGCGGCTCGCGACCAGGATCGACGGAAACGGCAGCACGTTCGCCGGCGCAGGCGCGAAGCCCGAGAGCTCCTCCGGCGCGTCGGTACGATCGACATCGGCCGGCGCCACCAGCAGCGCACCCGCGACCGGCCAGCCGTAGGGCTGACCCGAAAGCTCTGCCCACCACGCCACCGCCTGACAGCCGAGCGAATGCGCGACCAGCACCACCGGCGCGCGGGCGGTACGGATCGCCTGGTCGAGCTTGGTCACCCAGCTGTTGCGATGCGGCCGGTCCCACATGCCGAGATCGACCCGCACCGTATCATGGCGCGAGCGCTCCCACAGGCTCTGCCAGTGGCTGGGACCGCTGTTGTTGAGCCCGGGCACCGTCAGGATCGTCGGCGACGAGGCCTCGGAGAAATGCGCCATCCTGTCTCTCCCATCGGGGTGGGGGAGAGGCCGGACGGCGCTCTAGGGGACGCCGCACGACGACTCCACCCGGAACCGGAATATATTCCTACTGAATAAGTAGGCAATAGCCGCTGCGCCCATCGGAGGTCCGGTTGCGACGATCCGCCGAAGCGTCCAAAGCATGCGTCATGGTCAAACATCGCGCCGATCAGCTGCTCGTCGATCGCGGATTCGCGGAAAGCCGCACGCGCGCCCAGGCGCTGATCATGGCGGGCCTCGTCTTCGCCGGCGACCGTAAGGTCGAGAAGCCGGGCCAGGCGCTGCCGGAGGACGCCGCGATCGAGGTGCGCGGGCGCGACCACCCATGGGTGTCGCGCGGGGGGATCAAGCTTGCGCATGGGTTCGACCATTTCGGCTGGGACGTGACCGGCGCGGTGGCGATCGACGTGGGATCGTCGACCGGAGGCTTCACTGACGTGTTGCTGACCCGAGGCGCCGCCCGGGTCTATGCGGTCGATTCGGGCACCAACCAGCTCGCCTGGAAGCTGCGCCAGGATCCGCGCGTGATCGTCCACGAGCAGACCAGTGCGCGCGTGCTGACCCCGGCGCATATCCCCGAGCTGGTCGACCTGATCGTATGCGACGCGAGCTTCATCGGCCTGTCCAAGGTGCTGGAGGTGCCGCTCGGCTTCACCGGACCGGAGGCCCGCGCGATGGCATTGATCAAGCCCCAGTTCGAAGCAGGGCGCGACGAGGTCGGCAAGGGCGGCGTGGTGCGCGACCCGGCAGTGCACGCCCGCGTCTGCGACGAGGTCGCCGCCTGGTTCGAGACGCAGGGCTGGCGGGTCGAAGGGGTGACGCCGAGCCCGATTACCGGGCCCGAAGGCAACGTCGAGTTCTTGATCGCCGCGATCAGGGCGAATCCAAGCTGATCGGAATCACCCATCGCGTTCGCCCTGAGCTTGGCGAAGGGCCGTCCTTTCTCTTGCCGCCGCCCGAAGAAGGACGGTGCTTCGACAAGCTCAGCACGAACGGAATTGTGGATCGTTCTTGGCCAGCATCATGCAACGATCGCGTTTGTTCCCCGTCCTGATCCTCGATAAGAGGTGCGCCCCGGGGGGAGCGAAGGGGCAGGCAATGAGCGAGATCGCGTCGAAGGGACAGCTCCGGGCATCCTATCTACGCTGGGCGATGGTGACGGTGCCGCTGATCCTGCTGCTGGGCTTCGCCTCCGGCCGGCTGGCGCCGAGCGGCGACGACAACCGCTGGTTCGCCGCCCTAGCCAAGCCGGGGTTCATGCCGTCCAATGCCGTCTTCCCGATCGCCTGGACCCTGCTCTACGTGCTGCTGGGGCTGGCACTCGCGCTGGTGATCAACGCGCGCGGATCGCGCCTGCGCGGCCCTGCCCTCGCACTGTTCGCGATACAGATGGCGGCAAACCTCGTCTGGCCGCCGCTGTTCTTCGGCCTGCACAAGGTCGGCGCGTCGGTGATCCTGCTCGCGCTGCTGCTGGTGCTGGCCGCCGCGACCGCCTGGCTGTTCCGGCGCGTGCGCGCGGCGGCGGGCGCGCTGATGGTCCCTTATCTGCTGTGGCTCGCCTTCGCGCTGGCGCTGATCGTCGAGGTGGACCGGCTCAACCCCGGCGCGGAAACCCTTGTGCCGGGCGGCGACACCACCCAAATTGTAATCTGATTTAAGGATTTGAGACCCGTGCAAAGCGAAAACCGCATCTTCGACGATTTCGTGAAGTTCGTGAACGGCGCCGCCGGCACCTTCGCCGGCGTGGCGCGCGAGGCGGAAGGCACCGCGCGCGAGCGTGCCCGCGAATGGATCGGCGGGCTCGATTTCGTCAGCCGCGACGAGTTCGAGGCGGTGAAGGCCATGGCGGCGGCCGCCCGCGACGAAGCCGATGCGCTGCGCGCGCGGCTCGACAAGCTCGAAGCCGCAGCCGCCACCTCGCCGGCCGCGCCCAAGGCTACAAAGGCACCCAGGGCACCAAAGGCGGGCTGACGCATTTTTTCCACAGCTTTATGGAGCGCGGCGTCTTGTGCGCCGCAGCGCCGGACGGCAGGGTCTCGGCCGGGCAATGCTCGGCGGGAGGGGTGATGCTCGACGAAGTTGAAGACGGATCGGACGGCGAAGCCCCGATCGAGATGCTCGAACGCTATTACGCCGCGCACGGGTGGAACCACGAGCGCGACGAGGACGAGATCGTCGCCAAGGTCAAGGGCAGCTGGACCGAATATGAGCTCCGCGCGGTCTGGCGTGCGGAGGACGGCGTGCTCCAGTTCCTGTGCTTCCCCGACGTGCGCGTGGCCGACGAGCGCCGCGCGGCGATCTACGAGGCGATCGGCCTGGTCAACGAGCAGCTCTGGATCGGCCATTTCGAGCTATGGTCGTCGAGCGGCATCCTGCTGTTCCGCCATGCCGCGATGATCGATGGCGACGACGGCGCGACGATGACGCTGGGCGCGGCCGAGCTGCTCGTCGAGAGCGCGATCGACGAGTGCGAACGCTTCTATCCCGTGTTCCAGTTCGTGCTGTGGGGCGGCAAGACCCCGCGCGAGGCGATCGCCGCGGCGCTGATCGAGACGCAGGGCGAGGCATGACCGCCCTCCGCCGGCTGTGGCTGGTCGGATGCGGCAATATGGCGGGTGCGATGCTGGACGGCTGGATCGCCGCGGGCGCGGTCGATCCGGCGCAGGTGTTCGTCGTCAACCGCCAGGATCGCGCGCTGCCCGCCGGCGTGCGCCAGGGCCGCGCCTTCCCCGACGGGCCGCTGCCCGATGCGGTGATGCTGGGCATGAAGCCCTTCCAGATCGACGAGATCGCTGCGGCGCACGGGGAGCGCATCGCCGGTGTACCCTTGCTCATCTCGATCCTCGCCGGGGTCGAGGAGGCGACGCTGGCGCGGAAGTTCGACGCCGGCGCGGTGGTGCGCGCGATGCCCAACCTGCCGGTCGCGATCGGCAAGGGGGTGGTCGGCCTCGCCAGCAACAGCGCCGATGCGGAGCAGCGTAAGGCGGTCGACACGCTGATGGCGCCGCTCGGCCTGGTCGAATGGGTCGAGGAGCGGCTGTTCGATGTCGTTGCCGCGGTGGCTGGCAGCGGGCCGGGGTTCGTCTATCGCTTCATCGACGCGCTCGCCGATGCCGGCACGGCGATGGGCTTCGCGCCGGAGCAGGCGCAGCGGCTGGCGGTGGCGACGGTCGAGGGATCGGGCTTGCTCGCCGCCGCGGCGGACGTGCCGCCATCGGTGCTCGCCGACCGCGTCGCCTCCCCCCGCGGATCGACCCGCGAGGGCTATGCCGTACTCGACAAGGACGATGCGCTGAAGACGCTGATCCGCGAGACGATCGCAGCTGCCGTGCGCCGCAACGGCGAGATGGCGGCGGAGGCGCGGGGATAGACCCCGCTACTGTTGGAATACCATTGGATGTGACCGCGCGGGGGAACGCGACCGCGTCGCCGAGGGTTCTAGCCGCTGAACCCAATCCAGCGGAGGAATCCCGATGGCGACCACCAGTGCGTCCCGCAGCCGCAGCACTTCGAGCCAGAAGAACGGCGGCAGCTCGTCCAATCTCGGCACGCTCGCCGGCGTCGGCGCCGCGGGTATGGCGCTCGGCATGCTGGCGATGCTCGCGCGCAAGGCAGTGGTGCAGGCGCCGACCCTGCTCGCGGGCGAATGGGACCAGGCCCTCGCGGCCGAGCACAAGGCGGTGCTCAAGCTGTTCGACGCGCTGGAGGCGACCGAAAGCCGCAACACCAGCAAGCGCGCGATCCTGCTCTCTCAGCTCAAGCATTCGCTCGCCAAGCACGCGCTGGAGGAGGAGAATGTGATCTACCCCGCGCTGCGCGAAGCCGGCGAGGTCGAGGCCGCCGACGAGCTCAACAAGGAGCACGGCTACATCAAGCAATATCTCTACGAGCTCGAGAACATGCCGAACGACAGCCCGGATTACTTGACGACGGTCCGCAGGTTCCGCAGCGAGATCGAGGAGCATATCGCCGAGGAGGAAAACCAGCTGTTCCCCTCGCTCAAGGCCAAGCTCAGCGAGGAAAAGAACAAGCTGCTGACCGCGGCGATGAACAAGGAAGGGTTCAAGCTGGCCTAACTCCCCAAAGCTCCTCCCCGGCACGGGGAGGAGCCTCGTCAGCCCTACCGCCCCAGCAGCTTCCCCCGGTCGCGCGCCGGCACCAGCCCTTCGAGCACGCCCCAGAAGCCGCCGACCGCCTCCTGCCCCGCGCGCGAATAGGCCTCCGCCATGCGTGTACTGAGCGCCTGGAACAATCGCGCCTCGATCGCGGCGCCCTCGACGGTAAGCCGCAGCAGACGCTGGCGGCGGTCACGATCGCCGGGACGGCTCTCGACCAGGCCGCGTTTGGTGAGATCGGCAAGCACGCGGGCAAGCGATTGCTTGGTGACCGCGAGCAACGTCAGCAATTCGCCGACGCTGAGGTTCGGCCGCCGCGCGATGAAATAGAGTGCCCGCTGGTGCGCGCGGCCAAGGTCATGCTCCTCCAGCGCCAGGTCGATCGCGCGGGTCAGCTGGCCATAGCCGAAGAACAGCAGTTCGATCCCGCGGCGGATCTCGGGCTCGGTCAGGAACAGGGGCGAAGCGGTGGCCATGTTGACCCCATCTGGCACCTCTCCTACTCGGCTGGCAACCGATGGAGCCGAGATGACCGCGCAACCCCTGTTCGCCTTCGAACCCACCGCCACGCCGACCTCCGCCAACGAGCGCGCCTCGCGCCTCGCCGATCCGGGATTCGGCCGCGTCTTCACCGATCACATGGCGGTGGCGCGCTGGTCGGCGGACAAGGGCTGGCACGATGCGAAGATCGTCGCGCGCGCGCCGCTGAGCTTCGATCCGGCGACCGCGGTGCTCCATTATGCGCAGGAGATCTTCGAGGGTCTCAAGGCCTATCGCACCGCCGACGGCGGCATCACGCTGTTCCGCCCGCAGGCGAACGCGGCGCGCTTCCGCAACTCGGCGCGCCGCATGGCGATGGCGGAGCTGCCCGAGGAGATGTTCGTCGCCTCCTGCCGCGAGCTTGTGGCGATCGAGCGCGACTGGATTCCCGAAGGCGACGAAGGTGCCCTGTATCTGCGCCCCTTCATGATCGCGAGCGAGGTGTTCCTGGGGGTGAAGCCCTCGGCCGAGTATCTCTATTGCGTGCTCGCCTCCTCGGTCGGCGCCTATTGGAAGGGTGGGGTCAAGGCGGTGTCGCTGTGGGTGAGCCACGACTATACCCGCGCCGCGCCCGGCGGCACCGGCGACGCCAAGTGCGGCGGCAATTACGCGAGCAGCCTCGCCGCCCAGGCCGAGGCGATCCGCCACGGCTGCGACCAGGTGGTGTTCCTCGACGCGGCCGAGCGCCGCTATGTCGAGGAGCTGGGCGGCATGAACATCTTTTTCGTCTTCGCCGACGGCAGCCTGGCGACGCCGCCGCTGACCGGCACGATCCTGCCCGGCATCACGCGCGATTCGATCATCCAGCTCGCCCGCGACGAAGGGCTGACGGTACGCGAGGAACTCTATTCGATCGACCAGTGGCGCGAGGACGCTGCGTCGGGCAAGCTGACCGAGGCCTTCGCCTGCGGCACCGCCGCGGTGGTGACGCCGATCGGCAAGTTCTCGGGCCCCGGCTACGAGGTGACGATCGGCAGCGGCGGCACCGGTCAGACCACGGCGCGGCTGCTGCGCCGCCTGTCCGACATCCAGCGCGGCCGCGCACCCGACCCGCACGACTGGATCGACCGGCTGGCTTGAGGCTTTCTTTCGGAGGCGCGACCCTCTAAGGGCCTGCGCTTCCCGCTGGGGCGTCGCCAAGTGGTAAGGCAACGGTTTTTGGTACCGTCATTCGCAGGTTCGAATCCTGCCGCCCCAGCCAACCGAGTCCTCTAGATTCGGTTCCAGTGCAGTGACTTACGATAAAAATCGACACGCTGTCAGCTCGACCCGGCTAGCCTCGGCTAGACTGGATTCGACGGCTATTTTGTCATGATTTTTGTCATGATTTTATCTGCCCGGGAGCCGGCCGGAGTCGGTTATGGGAAGGAAAGTTGCGCTTACCCCCGCGTCGATCGACGCCCTGCAAAAAGGATTGCTGGCAGATCTCCTAACACCAGGCCTCGCCATCGAGGTGCTGGCGAGCGGTAAGAAGCGATGGCGGTTTCGGCGGCTAGTCGCTGGCACGAAGACGATTGTCACGATGTTCGGCGGCCTCTTTCCTGCACGGACAATTGCCGACGCGCGCGAATGGGCGCGAGGTCTCAATGAAAAGGTGGAGGCGGGCACAGATCCGCGCATTGCCTTGCGTGAAGAGAAAGCTCGCGCAGAGATGACGGTGGCCCGTGCCCACGGGCTTTATATGGTCGCAGTTCGGGAGGGTCGGTCGTCTCGCGCCAAACGGCCTAACAAGCCGAGAACGATCAAGGATAAGCTCGACATCTACAATCGCGACATTGCGCCGAAGCTCGCCAAGCGCAGCATCTATGAGGTAACAGAAACGGACCTGATCAAGCTCATCGAAGCCAAGGGCAAGGTCGCCAAGATTCGAGCAAATCGCCTCGCAGCCGAATTGAAGGTGTTCTTCGGCTGGGCAGCGTCGTTGCGCGGACTTGAAGTGGGTCTCGAAGTCGACCCCTCGCGACGCCTCGGCGATCTGCGCTTCCCCGAGACGGAACGGTCCCGAAACCTGAGCCTGTTAGAGCTGGAGTGGTTCCTGACAGCCTTGGTGGATGAACCACGCTGGGTCCAGCGCGGCATGCTGCTCTGGCTGCTGACTGCCGCACGCATTTCGGAGCTCGTCAAGGCGAAGAGCGCCGAGGTGGTCGATGGAGTGTGGACGATCCCAAGTCCGCGCGTAAAAAATTCATTCGCACATACCATCGCACTTGGCCCTTGGGGCCGCACACTCATGCAAAGCAATCACGAGTGGATTTTCCCGGCTCCGAGAGCCGATGGACCGCGCAACAATTCGGTTTGGTATAAGGCGCGCGATCGCGTTCGCGCGCGTATGGCAGCGCTTGCCGGCCAGCCGATCGAGCGATTCACCCCACACGACTTCCGGCGCACTGCGCGCTCCAATACCAAGCGGCTCAAGGTGGACTATGAGACTGCGGAAGCCATGCTCAATCACGTCAAGAAGGGGCTGGAACGCACCTATGATCAGTATGCGCTGGAAGAGGAGAAGCGCGCCTGGTTCCTGGCTTGGGAGCAGGAGGTGGCCGCGATCGCCAAGCGCGCGGGCGTGGCGGAGGCGCTAGGCGTCCCGGAGATCGAGATGCCACGTACTCAAATGTCCGTCACCCTCCAGCTACCACAAGGCTCGGGAGTCCAGCCAAGCATCGACTTCGGAACGCCTGAAGCGCGGACAGCTCCGATACTTGCTCAACCCGCTGCCAAGTTCATATTCCCGAGGGAAGCTTGGCGGCCGGCGCTTTCGCAAGCGATCGATCTGTCTTCTCGACAGCCGTGCGATACGCGCAAACTCGTCCGCAGTGATGAGGTCTGACGCCGAATCCGCCAGCGGCCGAGCCGATCGATCGGAATGACTACGCATTCCGATCGATCGCTTCCCGGCACCAGCGGATGAAGGCTTTGTCACTTTCGAGAAAGGCTTGCGCGATAGCAGGCACGAGTTCAGCGACGGCTACCTCTTGCCGATATGCGGTTTGATAAAACTGGGCATATCGCGCAAGGGCGCGGCTGAGCTCCGGATTTATGCTGATTGTCAGCTTGATCGGGGTGCGATCGGGCAGCTTGGCCAGCCTGATGCCGGACATGTCAGGGCCTCCCCCCGCTCTGCCAGGGCCGCAATATAATATCCTTGTGCACGACGATCCTGAGCGGCCAGCCCGGTCGGACCATGATCGTCGGCTGGATGTTCAGATTCTTCATGACGATCTGGTCACCCGCTCGCGAAGCGCTCTGCTGGCTCGATTCCCTGATGGCACGGACAAGATTGCTCTCGGCACTGAAGCTCAATTCGGTGCCGACGCTCAGCAGGGTCGAAAGCGCGACGCCCTTCAGCAGTTGCCAGGTATGCAGGTCCACCTTGTCTGCAAGCCCAGCATAGCCGGCGGTATCGGTCGTCGGCACATTGTCGATGCGGACCGAAGACCCGTCGGGCAGGATGATCCGTTGCCAGACCACCAACGCCCGTTTCTGTCCAAATGCGACGACGCTGTCATAGCTGCCGATCAGTCGTGATCCCTGCGGAATCAGAAGGATCCGCCCCGTCATCGTATCATAGGCATTTTCGGTCACCTGCGCGGCCACGAGTCCCGGCAGATCGGAATTGAGCCCGGTGATCAGGCTCGCCGCGATGACAGTCCCGGCACTCAGCGTATAGGGCGACGGCGGCCCGACCAAGACATGCGGGTTGACGTCGCCGCCGGCATCCTTGCCGGAAATGAAGTCGGCCTTGCGCTGCTGGTTGGCGGGATCGCGCTCGGGATCGAGCGCGAGGCGCGTAGCTGTTGCGTCAGTATCAGTAGAGGCAGGTGCCGAGGATGCAGCGGCCGGAGTGATTCCATTCGCCGACCCGGCGCCCGAGACCTGCACCATCACTCCGGATTCACGGGCGGCTTTGCGCTCGGCGGCGATGCGCTGGCGCTCGGCTTCGGCGGCCTGCTTTCCGGCATCGGGCGTTGTTGCGATCGGCGCTGCGCCGATCGCGCGCTGACGTTCGAGGATCGGCCGACCAAGATCGCCGGGCAGTGGCGGCCCGAGCTTCGGCACCTCGCCATAGGAGCTGGGCAACACGCTCAGCGTATCGCTGGGCACCTTTGCCGGCGCGACGTTCTCGTCCTCTCGCGGGACGAGGTGCAGGCTCGCCGGTTTGAGCGCGATCCAGGTGGTCGCCACCACCATCAGCGCCGCCGCGCCCGCAGCGGCGACGACGATACCTCGCTTAAACCGGATTGCACGGCTCGGGCCGCCGCGCAGCACTGTCGTTTCGGGATCGAGCTTCCTCGGCGTGCTCTCCATTGCCGGCACGGCATCGGGCTCGGGAGCGCCAGTCATGACGCCCGCCCTCTCCGCCCGGCGCCGCGCGTGATCCGTACGACCTCCTGGTGCCGGGCACCGAGCCTGAGCTCGGCGGCATCGAAGATCCGGTCGACGATGTAGAAGCGCCCGCGCTGGCGATAGTTGACGAGCTGCGCCTCGCCGTTCTCGCCGACCACGAACAAGGGTGGCGCCTCGCCGACCGCAATCGCGGCAGGGAATTCGATGAAGGTCTGGTGACCGTTGTCGAACGCACGCAGCGGCCGCCATGCCGGACGATCGCCCGAGATCGCATAGTCGAACCGGAGCGCGTCGAGCTCCAGCCCGTCGGCGACAGGGGCCGCTGCCTCGGCCTCCGCGGCCGCGCGGCGGTAGGCGATGAGCGCGTCCTGCGGATAGGTCCACGAGACCGACGTCATCGCCGGCCCGGCGCTGCTGACGAGAGCGAGATGATAGGTCCGCCGGTCGGTGGTGATGACGAGGTTGGTCGAGAGGCCCGCCGAGAAGGGCTTGACCAGGACGTGCGTGCGCCGGCCTGCGCCGGAGCCGCTGGTCGTGTCGCCGATCACCCAGCGGGCGGTGTCGCCGCTCGCGATCGCGCTCAACGTCTCGCCGGGTTCGAGGACGATGTCGGTTATCCGCTCGGGCGCCGTGTGGACCTGATAAATCGCCCCTTCGGCGAACGGATGGACCGCCGCCGCGTTGACGAACGACCGCGGCCCGGGCGCGATCGTGGCGGCGCGGTTGGCCTCCAACACCCGTGCCGGGCTGCCTTGCCGCCCCGCCGGACGATCCTGCGGCGGCGGTGCCGCGGCACCCAGCAGCAGGCCCAGCGCAAGGGTCGAGGGGATCAGGTGCGGTCTCATGGGCGGTTCTCCGGAACGGTCATGGGCTGAGGGGCGAGGTTCGGGTCGAGCGGCGAGCCGAGCGGAAGGCCGGCCGGCGGCTGCGGCGCCGGTGCGGGGGCCGGCGACGGCGCGGTGCCGCTCGCCGGATCGAGTTCGCGGCTCCAGTCGATCGCGTCGACGTAGAGGCCGAGCGGGTTCTTGCGGAGCACCTCGGCGCTGGCCGGCGGCCGCGTGACGACGGTGAGGATCGCGGTCCAGTTCGATCGGCCGCCCGGCGCCCCGCGCTCGAATGCGGTCTCGGTCCATTTCACCTGGAAGGAGCGGTCCGAGGCGCGCACCACGCTCGTCACCTGGACCGAGACGATCTTGTTGCCGAGATCGGCGAACGGGTCGTTCGCCCGCGCATAGGCGTCGAGGAACTGCGCGCCGCGCCGGGTGGCGAAGTCATAGGCCGATAGCCAGGACCGGCGCATCAGCACCGGGTCGAGCGACTTCGAGCGGACATTCTCGACGAACCGGGCAAGGTGCCATGCGACCTGCGCGTCGGTCGGCCGGTAATTCCGCTCGGCCTCGGTGACGGCGCGCGCCTCGCCCAGCCGGTCGACCTCGACGATATAGGGCACGACCTTGCTCTGGCTCGCCTGCCAGAGGACGCCGCCGCCCATGGCGGCCGCGAGCGCGAGGCCGCCGAACGCCATCAGCCGCCAGTTGCGGGCCTGAACCCGCGCCGATCCGATCCGCTCGTCCCAGAGCTGGCCGGCGCGCTGGAAGGGCGTCTCCGGCTCGGGGGTGCGGCCGTAGCGCTGGATGCTGCGCCTGAAGATCATGACTCCTTCTCCTTGATGTCCGGGGTGGCGGAGGCGCCGCCGCGATCGCCCTGCTGGAGCGCGTGGATCGCGACCTGGCGGTGGTGGCGCAGGTCCTGCCGGCGCGTCATCGCGCGCGCCCAGGGCGGCGCAGCGCTGGCCGCGGTGCCGGCGGGCGCCGGCTCGGCATTGCCGCTAGTGCCGACCATCGCCGCCCAGGCGGTATCGCGTCCGGCCTCAGCCGCATCGGCGATGCCGAAGGCGCTTCCCGCCTTCTGCCGGATCGCGCCGCCGGCAGCGCGGGCGATGCCGCCGAGACCGGCGGCGACGCTCGGCACGGCGGCGGTTTCCTTGCCGAGGGTGTAGGCGGTCGAGGCGGCCGCACCCATCGCGGTCCCGGAGCGCACGGCGCCGACCGCCGCGCCGCCCACCGCTCGCGCCGCGCCGATCGTTCCCGCGCCGGCGAGCATGGTCACGCCGGCGGCGCCGAACGTGGTCCCGAGCGCCGCGCCGGCGCCGAGCTGCGGCGCGCCGGCGACCAGGCCGGAGGCGATCGACGGGCCGAAGATGCCGAGGCCGAACAGGGTGAGCGCGGCGAGCACCAGGCTCATCGCCTGACCGATGTCGGGCTCCCGTCCCTGGAGGGCAGTGGTGAACTCGTCGAAGAAATTGGAGCCGATGCCGATGATGACCGCGAGCACCATCACCTTGATGCCCGAGCTCACCACCGAGCCGAGCACGCGCTCAGCAAGAAAGCTGGTGCGGTTCCACAGCGCGAACGGCACCAGCACGAACCCGGAGAGCGCGGTCAGCTTGAACTCGACGATGGTGACGAAGACCTGGACCGCGAGGATGAAGAAGGCGAGGATCACCAGCGCCCAGGCGAACAGCAGCACGGCGATCGCCGGGAAATTGTCGAAGAAGGTGGTGAACCCGATCATCTTGCCGGCCTGGTCGGCGAGCGGCCAGGCGGCGGAGAAGCCGATGCCGGCGAGCCGGCCGGGTTTGAGCAGGTCGTCTGCCGACAGCGTGCCGCCGCCCGCGGTGAGCCCGGCGGCGGCGAACGAGCGGAAGATGATGTCGCCCAGCGTCGAGAAGCTGTTGATGATGAACGCGAAGGCGCCGACGTAGAGGATCTTCTTCAAGAAGCGGCCGAGCACGTCCTGCTCGCCGCCCAAGGACCAGAACAGCCCGGCCAGGGTGATGTCGATACCGATCAGCGTCGCGGTGAGGAACGCGACGTCGCCGCCCAGCAGCCCGAATCCCGCATCGATGTAGGTGATGAAGGTCTCGAGGAACCGGTCGATGACGTTGAGGTCGGTCATGGTGGCTGTCCTAGGTCTGGCGACAAGGCCGCGGGGCACGCTCGGGGGAGCTGCGGCGCGCCCCGCGGCGGCGACGGCGGGAGGCGAAACCGCCGCCGCGCTGCACCGGCACGGGCCTATTGGGGCGTGTAGGCCGTGCCGGAGCCGAGGAACCGCTTGGTCGCCGCGCGCGCCTCGGCCTCCGCCTGGCCACGCCGCGCCAGCTCAAGCGCCTGCGCGCGGAACTGCGCGGACATCAGCTGCTGGAGCTGGAACTGCTGCTTGGTGGCGAGCGCGAGCAGCTGGTTGGTGGTCTGCTGCGCCTGGAGCCCACCCTCCGCGCCCTGGCTGCGCGCGACCAGTGCTTCCAGCATGCGCGCGTCGGCCGCGACATTCTCGACCACCTGGGCCTGCACACCCATCGTCCGGCGGTAAGCAGTCATCGCGATGTCGAGGCGGCCCCGCGCGGCGACCACCTGTTCGTCGGTACGCAGCGCCGCATTGAGGTCGGTCGGGAAGAGCTGGCGCAGCTGCCGGTCGAGGCCGTCGACGCGGAAGCGCACGCCTTGCGCCTCGGCCATCAGCTGATCGACCTGCTCGAGCGCCTGGCGCAGCGCATCGAGCTCGGGGAAGCTCACCCGGGAGAGGTTCCGCGCCTGATTGAGCAGCATCGTCGCCTCATTCTGGAGCGACCGGACCTGGTTGTTGATCTGGCTGAGCGTCCGCGCGGCGGTGAGCAGGTTCTGCGCATAGTTCCTGGGATCGAACACGGTCATCTGCGCGGCGGCGGGCCGGGTGGTGAGCGCGAGGCCGCCCGACAGGACGGCAGCGCCGAGCAGCGCGCCGCCGAGGCGGCGGGCCATTGTCCTGGAGGTGCGGCGGGCAAGCGAGGTCATGACAGCTCTCCTTCGGGGCGGGGGGATGGGTTGCGGAGATCGGCGAGCAGCTCGGCGGCCCAGTCGAGGCCGGCGCCGGCGAGGAAGTGGGCGGCAAAATCCTGCGAACCGTGCTCGGCGAGGATCGCATCGATGCGCTGCTGGGTCCGGGGATCGGACGCGCCGCACAGCGCCAGCGCGACGGGGCCGAGGCCGAGCTCGAACAGCCGGTTGCCGCGGGCGGACTGGAGGTAATAGTGGCGCTTGGGAGTCGCCCGGGCGACCAGCTCGATTTGCCGGGCGTTGAGGCCGAACCGCTGATAGACCGCCCGCATCTGCGGCTCGATCGCGCGGTCGTTGGGCAGCAGGAGGCGCTGCGGACAGCTCTCGATGATCGCCGGCGCGATGCTGCTGTCGGCGATGTCGGCGAGGCTTTGCGTGGCGAACAGCACCGCGACATTGCGCTTGCGCAGCACCTTCAGCCATTCGCGGATGCGCGCGGCGAACAGCGGGTGATCGAGGAACTTCCAGGCCTCGTCAAGGATGAGCAGGGTCGGACGGCCGTCGAACCGCTCCTCGAGCCGGTGGAACAGATAGGTCAGGACCGGCGCGACCACGCCTTCGTGGTTCATCAGTGCCTCGGTCTCGAAGCACTGGATGTCGGCGAGGGCGAGACCCTGCTCGGCGGCGTCGAGCAGTCGACCATAGGGACCTTCGAGCGTGTAGGCGGTGAGCGCGACCCTGAGCGCGTTCGACTGGAGCAGCATGGCAAGGCCGGTCAGCGTCCGCTCCTCGGGCGGCGCCGGGGCGAGGCAGGTCAGCGCCGACCAGACCGCGGCCTTGATCTCGGGCGTGACGAGGACCTTCTCGTGCGCGAGGAGCGCACTCACCCATTCGGCGGCCCAGCTGCGCTCGGCGGGGTTATCGATCGCGCGCAGCGGCTGGAAGGCGATGCCCCCTTCCCCGCAGTCGGCGCCGAGGCCGAGCGCGTGGTGCGCGCCGCCCATCGCCAGCACCGCCGCCCGCGCCGAGCAGCCCTTGTCGAAGATGTAGAGCTGGGCGCCCGGATAGCGGCGGAACTGGAGCGCGATCAACGCCAGCAGCACCGACTTGCCCGCGCCGGTCGGGCCGACCACCAGCATGTGGCCGACATCGCCGACATGGGTCGAGAGGCGGAACGGCGTGGTGCCGGCGGTCTGCGCGACCAGGAGCGGCGGCCCGTCGAGATGGGCATTGTGCTCCGGACCCGCCCACATTGATGACAAGGGCATCAGGTGCGCGAGGTTGAGCGTGTGGACCAGCGGCTGGCGGACGTTGGCGTAGACGTGGCCGGGAAGCGACGACAGCCACGCCTCGACCGCGTTCACGCTCTCGCGGATCGACGTGAAGCCGAGGCCGCCCACGATCCGCTCGACGGCGCGGACCTTCTCCTCGGCGCGGTTACGATCGCGATCGGCGACCGTGATCGTAGTGGTGAGATAGCCGAACGCGACGTGATCGGCCCCGAGCACCTGCAGCGCCTGGTCGGCGTCGACCACCTTGTTGTCGGCATCGCTGTCGAGGAGCTGCGCCGGCTGGTTGTACATGACCTCGCGGACGAGCGCGGCGAGCGACTTGCGCTTGTTGAACCACTGGCGCCGGATCTTCGTCAGCACCCTGGTGGCGTCGGCCTTGTCGAGCGCGAGAAAGCGGGTCGACCAGCGATAGGCGAAGTCCGCCTCGTTGAGCGCGTCGAGGATGCTCGGCCGGCTGAGGTTGGGGAACCCGAGCACGGTCAGCGTGCGTAGGTGCATGTCGCCCAGCATCGGCTCGAGGCCGCCGGTCAGCGGCGTGTCGACGAGCAACGCGTCGAGGTACATCGGCGTCTCTGGCACGGCGACGGCCTGCCGGCGCGGCGAGATCGCCCCGTGCAGGTAGGTCAGCGTCTCGGCGGAGGTGAGCGCACGCACCTCGGACATGAAGCTGGAGAGCAGGTCGAGGGTGCGGTCGGTCTCCGCGACGAAGGACGCCAGCGCCCCGCGCCAGTCGCGTCCCTTCGCTTCGTCGGGGTGCTCGACCAATGACCGCCCTGCCGCATCGGCGCGGTCGGGCATCGGCAGCCAGACGAGCGTCAGGTGATAGCGGCTCTCGAAATGCTCGCTCTCGGCCTCGAACGCGGCGCGGCGTTCGGCATCGACCAGCGCGGAGACCGGATCGGGAAAGTCGGATCGGGGATAACCCAGCGCCTCGCGCCGCTCGGCCTCGACGAACACCGCCCAACCGGAGCCGAGGCGCCTCAGCACATTGTTGGCGCGGGCCGACGCGGCGATCAGCTCGGCCTCGGTTGCGCTTTCGAGGTCAGGGCCGCGGAAGGCGAAGCTGCGCTGGAAGCTGCCGTCCTTGTTGAGGACGACGCCGTCGGCGACCAGTGCCGCCCAAGGGAGATGATCGGCAAGCCGGTCGGCGCGGCGGCGGTATTCATGCAGCGCTAGCATGCGAGGTGGCTCTTCTGGCGAAGGTGCCGCAGCAGGACGGGCGCGAAGTCGGGGTCCCGGCGCGCGGTGAACACGGCGAGGCTGTGGCCGATCGCCCAGACCGCGATCCCGGCGAGCCATTGCTGGAGCCCCAGCCCGAGTGCGGCGGCGAGCGTGCCGTTCAGGATCGCGATGCCGCGCGGCGCCCCGGCGAGCAGGATCGGCGCGCTCAATGCGTTGTGGATTGGCACCTCGAACCCGTCGAGGTGCCGGCCGTCGACAGGATCGGGACCCGCCATCAGACCAACGCCCCGCCGCCGAACGAGAAGAAGGAGAGGAAGAAACTGGAGGCTGCGAAGGCGATCGACAGGCCGAACACGATCTGGATGAGGCGCCTAAAGCCGCCGGCGGTCTCACCAAACGCGAGGGTCAGGCCGGTCGTGATAATGATGATCACGGCGACGATCTTGGCCACCGGCCCCTGGACGGATTCCAGGACCTGCTGCAGCGGTTCTTCCCACGGCATGCCGGACCCCGAGGCGTGGGCGATGGCAGGCGCAAGGACCAATCCGGTCACGGCGATGCGCAGCGTCGACGAGAGGGCAGTCGAGGCGAACGGATGCGATTTCACGATTCCGGGCATGGGTCAGGCTCCTGGGATGAGGTTCTTTGGAGAGGTGAGGTCGAGCACCGCGTAGCCGCCGTCGGGATCGAGCCCGGCGACGCGGGCGAGGCTTTCGACGCGCCGCGCGGTGCCGCGGCCGGCGATGAAGACGACGAGGTCGATGGCATCGGCGATCAGCCGGCGCGGCACGGTGAAGACGGCTTCCTGGACGAGCTGCTCGATGCGATAGAGCGCGGCCAGCGCGCTGTTGGCGTGGACGGTGGCGATGCCGCCCGGGTGGCCGGTGTTCCAGGCTTTCAGCATGTCGAGCGCCTCGGGGCCACGCACCTCGCCGACGATGATGCGGTCGGGCCGGAGCCTGAGCGTCGAGCGCACGAGGTCGGTCATCGACACCGCGCCGGCGCGGGTGCGCAGCGCCACGGTATCGGCCGCAGGCGACTGCAGCTCGCGCGTGTCCTCGATCAGGATCACGCGCTCGTCGAGATGCGCCATCTCGGCGAGCAGCGCGTTGGCGAGCGTGGTCTTGCCCGAGCTGGTGCCGCCGGCGACGAGGATGTTGCGCCGCTCGACGACCGCGAGGCTGAGTAGCCGCGCCACGTCCGCCGACATGATCCCGTCGGCGACATAATCGGCAAGCGTGTAGACCCGCGTCGCGGGCTTGCGGATCGAGAAGCACGGGGCCGTCGAGACCGGCGGCAGGATGCCTTCAAACCGCTCCCCTGCCCCGCCGCCGTGCGGCGGCAGCTCGGCGGAGACGATCGGCGCGCCGGCATGGATCTCGGTGCGCGAGTGGCTGGCGACGAGGCGGATGATACGTTCGACCTGGGCGGCGTCGAGCCGGGCGCCGGTATCGACGCGGCCTGCGCCGAGGATGTCGAGGCGGAGCGCGCCGTCGGGATTGACCATCACCTCGAGCACACGCGCATCGGACAGCGCCGCGGCGATCGCCGGGCCCATGGCGGTACGCAGCATCGCGCGGCGGCGATCGTCGGAAAGGCCGGCGCTCATGGGATCGCCTCGTCGGCGGCGTCGGCCGCGAGCGTGCGCGTACCGGCGGCGATCTGCCGGCCGACCTGGCCGAGGAAGGCTTCGAACCGTTTCCTGCCGACCGCCATCGCGGCGGCATCCGCCTCGGGCAGCGGTGCGGTGACGGTGAGCTGGTAGCGCACGAACAGCGAGAAGCTTTCGAGCAGCACGTCGATATCGCGCCGGGCGTTGGCGATCTCGCGCGCGATGCGGTCGAGCCGCGCCTTGAAGAGGTCGTCGACCTCCTTGGTCGCGCGCCGCGCGAGCCAGGAGGCGAGTGCGTCGTTGACGATCCGCGACTTGTTGCCGGCCCGGCCGGCGGCGAGCGCTTCCAGCGCGTCGGCGAGCGCGCGGTCGATGTAGAGGTTCTGCCGCACCTTCATGGCTCACATCCCCGGCATCAGGTCGCGCCCGCTGCCGACGTTCATCGCATGGCCGCGGGCGATGGCGCTGAGGCTGACCGCCCGGTCCATCGCGCGCTTGTCGGCGGCGACATCCTCGTCACCGGCGATCTCCTGCTCGCGGCCGGGGGCGGGCTCGGCGGGTTTGGCAGGCTGGTCCGCCGGAAGGTCGGGCGTCCGCTGCAGCTCGCGGCCGTCGGCGACCGCCTCCTGGGGCGCCTCGTTCTCACGGTCGAGGCGCGCGTCGTAGCGCCGCGGCGCCGCCGACCAGTCATGGGCGCGGTTCGCCGGACGATCGGCATAGCGGCCATCGCCAAGCGGCGGCGGCGCGAGTACGCGCGCGGTGAAGTTGCGGTCGGTGAAGTAGCGCAGCTTGTTCGCCCGGATCGGCGGGTAGCCCGAGACCAGCACGAGCTCGTCGGTCGGCGGCAGCTGCATCACCTCGCCGGTGGTCAACAGCGGCCGAGCGGTCTCCTGCCGGCTGACCATGACATGGGCGAGCCACGGCGCGAGCCGGTGCCCGGCGTAGTTGCGCATCGCCCGCTGCTCGGTTGCGGTGCCGAGCGCGTCGGAGATGCGCTTGGCGGTGCGCTCGTCGTTGGTCGCGAACGCGACGCGGACATGGCAATTGTCGAGGATCGAATTGTGCTCGCCATAGGCCTTCTCGATCTGGTTGAGGCTCTGGGCGATCAGGAAGGCGCGCACGCCGCAGCCGGCCATGAACGCGAGGCTGGTCTCGAAGAAGTCGAGCCGCCCGAGCGCCGGGAACTCGTCGAGCATCATCAGCAGCCGGTGCCGGCGCGTGCCGTCGGCGGCGGGGTCGAGCCGCTCGGTGAGGCGCCGGCCGATCTGGTTGAGCACCAAGCGGATGAGCGGCTTGGTCCGGCTGATGTCGGAGGGCGGCACGACGAGGTAGAGCGAGACAGGCTGCCTGGCTCCGACGAGATCGGCGATGCGCCAGTCGCAGCGCGAGGTGACCTCGGCCACGGTCGGATCGCGATAGAGCGACAGGAACGACATGGCGGTCGACAGCACGCCCGAGCGCTCGTTCTCGCTCTTGTTGAGGAGCTCGCGCGCGGCGGAGGCGACGATGGGGTGGACGCGGGGATGCTTTTCATCGCCGAGATGATTGGTCGCCATCATGTGGCGGAGCGTCGAGGCGAACGGCCGCTGCGGATCGGAGAGGAAGGTCGCAACGCGGGCGAGGGTCTTCTCCTCCTCGGCGTAGAGGACGTGGAGGATGGCGCCGACCAGCAGGGCGTGGCCGGTCTTTTCCCAATGGTTGCGCCGCTCGAGCGCGCCTTCGGGATCGACGAGGATGTCGGCGATGTTCTGGACGTCGCGGACCTCGTTGGGGCCTTTGCGCACCTCGAGGAGCGGATTGTAGCGGGCCGAGCGCGGGTCGGTGGGATTGAACAGCAGGCAATGCGAGAAGCGCGCACGCCAGCCGGCGGTCAGCGTCCAGTTCTCCCCCTTGATGTCGTGGATGACGGCCGAGCCGGTCCAGGACAGCAAGGTCGGCACGACGAGGCCGACGCCCTTGCCCGAGCGGGTCGGGGCAAAGCACATGACATGCTCGGGGCCGTCGTGGCGGAGGTAGCGGCCGCGCAGGCTCCCCAGGAACACGCCGGCGTCTTCAACCAGGCCGGCACGCCGCACGTCGCGATCGCTCGCCCAGCGTGCCGATCCATAGGTCGTGACGTGCCGCGCCTGGCGTGCGCGCCACACCGATCCGGCGATCGCCGCCCCGCAGCCGAGGAAACCGCTCGCGCCGGCCAGCGTCCCCGCCTTGTCGAAGACGTGCGGCGCATAGGCATCGAAGTGATACCACCAGGGGAAGATCGCCCAGGGCCGGTAGAGCGGGAGGCCTGCCACGACCGTCCAGGGCCGGCCGAGTTCGGGCTGGTAGGCGAGCATCGCGGCCGCCCACTGGGTCGCCGCCCACACGCCGCCGATCACGAGTCCGAAGACAACGAGGATCTGCCCGATCAACAGCTTGGTTGGCGTCATGCCGAGACTCCTGCCCGCGGCAGTCCCGCGGGATCGGGCTCAACAATCCGCCCACACCATGCGAAATTTAACGGTGCTGCTGGGTGCTGTTTGGCTGTGCTGGGCTAGGCTGGCGTGGCGGACGCGAATTTGTGCGGGTTGCCCCTTCGGTCAGCTACGAGATCGTTCTCAAGACTTGCTCATAGCCGAAACATGGCACGTTCGGACCGCGATGTCGGACGCGTGGCGGTCGGCCGAGCTAGCTTGCCCCCACAGCCGGTGCAGGAACGTGCTGGAAACTGCTCCGGTACTGGGCAGGAGTGACGCCGAGGCGGTCGACGAAGACCAGGCGCATCCGGTCCGCCGAACCGAATCCGCAATCAATCGCGATGGTCTTCAACGGCAGAGGCGTGCCTTCGAGCAGCATACGTGCCGCGTCGATGCGGGCGCGTTCGACATATTCATGTGGCGTGATTCCGGTTTCCCGAACGAATTGGCGTGCCAGGTTACGCGTGCTCATCCCGACCATATCGGACAGCGACTGCAGCGTGTGACGGCGGCCGATATTCTCCATTATCCACGTCTGCATTCTGGCAATCGGCGATTGGGGGTCAGCCGGAGCAGAGAGGTAGGCGCTGAACTGAGACTGTCCGCCCTGCCGCTGGGCAAGGACGACCAGCCGCTTCGCCACTGCCACGGCAATGGCAGCTCCGTGGTGCTCGCGTACCAGGGCGAGCGCGAGATCGATGCCTGCCGTTACGCCCGCCGAGGTGATCAGCGCGCCGTCCGAGACATAGATCCTGTCGGGCTCGACCTGCGCCGCAGGGAAGCAGGCGGCGAGCCTAGCTGCGATCTGCCAATGGGTAGTGACGCGCCGCCCGTCCAGCAGCCCTGCATGTCCCAGCGCAAACGCACCCGTGCAAATCGAGCCGTAGATCGCGGTTCGCGAAGGCACGGATCGAAGCCATGCGACCATGGCGGGATCGGGATCGGCGTAAGGCAGGCTCGGTCCTCCCGCGACCAGCACGAGGTCGTACGGACCCGACGCTTCGTCGAAGCCGAGGTCGGGCACCAGCTGCATGCTATTAGAGGCGCGCAGGGGCGAACGATCCGGCCCCACGAGCAATGTCTCGTAACGCTCACCCTCGGCGACAAAGGCGTTCGCCTCCGCAAACACGTCGACGGGCCCGGCAACGTCCAGCGCCTGGACGCCGCGGTGGATGACCAGCGCCACTTTCACCGCGGGCATTGGGTGTTTCCTCGCTGTTGGCAGGAATCGACGTGCGCTTGTCCTGAATCGCAGGCTCGCGCCCATTGAATCGAGGAGCGTCCGATCTCAATACAAGGCGAGCGGAATGCATCGGCCTTCCCGATGCGGACCCGAAGACCAACAGACGAACGACTTTGCGCGCACGCTCGCGCCACGGAGGTTTTGTGCAAAACGAATTTGAGATCGACGGTGCGATCGCTGGAATTCGGATTCCCGACAGCGCGATCGCTCGCGCTGCCACGCAGCTCGTGCGCGAAACCGAGGATGATCTGCTGTTTCATCATAGCCGCCGCGTGTTCTTCTGGGGTGCGCTCACCGGCGAGCGCAAGGCGCTGAAATATGACGCCGAGCTTCTGTATCTCGGCGCCATGTTCCACGACATGGGACTGACGCCGGCTTATGCGAGCCCCGATCTCCGCTTCGAAGTCGATGGTGCAAACGCCGCCCGCGACTTCATGCGGGGCTATGGCGTGACCGAGCGGGACGTCGAGGACGTCTGGACGGCTATCGCCCTTCACACCACTCCCGGCATTCCAGAGCATATGCGCCCCACTGTCGCGCTCGTGACCGCCGGCGTCGAGATGGACGTGCTCGGCATCGCCTATCACGATTTCACTCAGCAGCAGCGCGATCAAGTCTGCGCCTGTCATCCGCGCGAGGCCAATTTCAAGGAGAACATCATCGCGCATTTCGCCGATGGCATCGCGCCCAAGCCGCTCACGACCTTCGGTAACGTCAAGGCCGACGTGCTTGCGCTCAAGGACCCAAGCTATGTCCGCCAGAATTTCTGCGCGCTGATCCTGGGTTCGAGCTGGCCAAATTGAAGCATCGAGACGGGAGAATTCAGATGACCATGCGCATGGATTACATGGCGGCGGCACCAGCCGCGATGAGGGCTCTAGGCGGCGTTTACGGCTATGTCGGCCAGAGCGGGCTACCGAAGGAACTGATCGACCTGGTCTACCTCCGCGTATCGCAGATCAACGGTTGCGCCTACTGCATCGACATGCACGCGCGGGAGCTTTCGCAGGAAGGCGTGCCCCACGAGAAGCTGATGCTCGTTCCGGTCTGGCGCGAAGCGGGTGACCTGTTCAGCGACACCGAGAGGGCGGCGTTCGCGTGGGCGGAGACTGTGACTCGCGTCGCTGACACGGGTGTGCCCGACGCCGAATATGAAGCCGCAGCGGCGCGATTTGACGCCAAGGCCCTGACGGACCTCACCGTCGCGATCGGGCTCATGAATGCCTACAATCGATTGGCGATCAGTTTCCGCCGTCCGCCGTCCGGCGCGAAGAGCTGAGAGCGCCCGCCGAGCAGCGCTTCCCCGGAGATGCCGACACAGCGGCCAAGGAGTATCGCCATGGCTTCGACCTCCATCTGCGGCGTAACCGTTCCCGACAGCAAAATCGCGCGCGAGGCGACCGAGTTGCTGCGCGATGTTTCGAGCGACTTGCTGTTCGAGCATTCGCTCCGGGTGTATTTCTGGGGTGCGATCGCGGGGAACCGCAAGAAGCTCATCTATGATCCGGAACTGCTTTACGTCGGAGCGATGTTTCACGATTTCGGACTCACCCCGGGGTATCGGACAAGCCAGCTACGGTTCGAGGTCGATGGTGCGAACGCAGCGCGCGACTTCCTCGAGAGTCATGGTATCGGCCGAACGGATATCGACAAGGTCTGGGCGGCCATCGCCCTTCACACCACCCCCGGTATTCCGCACTTCATGGATGCGGAGATCGCGCTGCTGCATGCGGCGACCGGAATGGATGTGGCCGGCCGCGGCTATGCCGACTTCACTCCCGAGGAGCGCGAGGCGGTAACCGCTGCCTATCCGCGAGGGCCGGAGTTCGAGGCCGGCATCATCGACGAATTCTATGCCGGCCTCAAACATCGACCCGACAGCACTTTCGGCACGCTCAACGAGGGCTATCTCGCATGCCGAGATCCCGAGTTTCGGCCAGGCAACATCTGCAGCGTCATCCTGACCTCGCCATGGACCTGCGGGTCACTGGCTCCCGATCCTTAATCATCTGCAAGCCGGGTTGATCGACCTGCTTCTGCCTTGCTTCGGCGGCGGGTCGGCTTGCAAATGCGACAAGCAATGGCAATGGCGCCTGGAATAGCGCAAGACCCTGAGCAGCCTGTGCTAACAGCCACCGTTATCGCGGCGCCTTCCTACCGGCCTTAGGCTGCATGATGGCGGCAGTGTCCGCAACGGGGTCGTTCGCAGACGCTCGATCCCCAGTTCTCGGTCCTGGCAGCTAAGAATCGCCATTGACCGCCCAACTGCCGATTTAAATCAGCGATTCCCTGATTTGAGTGATCAACTTGAAGACGATCGCGACACTGATCAGTTGGAACGGCAAGGATAGCAGCAGCATGCTTTCCAAGGCTGCGCCTCGCTCCGAAGGCGAACTGCGTTGGGCAAAAACGACGACATGACCGATCCAGGAAGAATAGAGGACGAAAGTGCCAGCCAACTGAATGAAGAGGGGGGTCGTCGATCCACTGCGCCATCTCCTGTTGGATAGTCCGATTACCATGGCAGCGCCGCAACCCAGGGCGATTAACGACCAAGGTGGCTGGTCTATGAACGGCACGGCGCCAATCGGCACGATACCGTGTCCGGCGACGAGCGGGGTAATGGCGTAGATCAGGATGATAGCGGCTCTAATCATCGGCAGCTTCATACTCCACGACCTTCTCGAGCAAAATCAATGGCCACACAAAGATCGAGAACATGGTCTGATATCTCGGCGTCGACCTTGAAGATGCCCTGGTAGTCACTGAGCGGACCGAGATCCGACTCTGGGGCGGCAGTCTGAGTCAAGATGGTCGCTGCGATGTTGGACGGCTATGCGCCCCATGTCGGTCGTTGATCAAAAAATTTCGGTTCCCGAAAGCAGTCTTTCTCTAAGTCCGACGCGCAAGTCGAATTCACGCCATCCTGTCAGCGTATCCGCTTCGTCTTGCGGGCTTCAGCGGTGCCACTAGAACGACGAGATGCCCCGGAAGACGATCACGATCACATCCCCGACACCTCCCGTCACCGCACGCGAAGCCCTGCACGAGATACTGCGCACGTGGGAACCGGCGGCCGGCGCGCCCGGCTTCGAGGGCCTAGTCGCGGACGCGCTTGCCGGCTTTACGGGATACACGTTTAGGCTCGCCAAGTCGGGGTCTCAGTTCGGCCGCGACGCCGCGACCACCGCGGGCCGGTTCGCGATCGCCATGGAGGCGAAGCGCTACACGAACTCGGTCCCGCTGCAGGAGCTCGTCGGCAAGTCGACGCTCGCTGCCTTCGCGCTTGCCGAGGGCGTCGACCTGTGGGTGCTCGTGGCCACCGTAGAGGTCAGCGAGACGACCGAACGGCAGCTCGAGCAGATCCTCGACAAGGGCGGCCTCAGCCTTCTCACCCTCGATTGGACGGCGGCCGGGCTGCCGCCGCTCGCCGTCCTGCTCGCGGCGGTACCGGAACGGGTGAAGGCGTTCGCGAAGCTGCATCTCGATCCCTCCAAGCACGCGGCGCTCGCCACCGGCCTCGCCGACATCGCCGCCGATCCCGGGTTCGATGCCAGCCTCGCCGAGATCCGCAGTAAGCTGTCACCCGGCCTGCTCGGGCTGGATGCCTTCCGCCACAGCAACGCCGACTGGGCGAACTCCACCCTCGGAAGCCGGCGGCTCGCTCAGCGCCAGTTCTCCCAGTTCCTGGTGCCGCTTGAGGACCGGGCGCTCACCGCCGACCGGCCGACGCTGCGGCGCTCGATCGGCGAGGCGGTCGACACCGCGCGCGCCGACGCGGAGGGCGACACGCTCGTGCTGGTCGCGGGCGGCGAGGGCTCCGGCAAGACCTGGGCGGTCACGAACTGGTGGCTTTCCGCGGACCCACGCCCGATCCTGCTGCTGTCCATCGGGCGGATCGCGGAGCAGCTCTCGCCCGGCACCGAGCCGGTCGAGATACTCGCACGGCTTGCGGCGCACCAGTCGGGATCGCGCGACGACACCGCAGTCGCACGCTGGCGCCGGCGGATCGAGCGGTGGTCACAGGGTGGCCGATCTCGCGACGCGTTCGTGCTGGTGGTCGACGGCCTCAACGAGACGAGCGGCAAGGCGTGGGCGTCGATACTGCGCGACCTGCTGCCCGCCGTCCGCGACCTGGGCGGCGTCCTCGTCGCCACCTGCCGCGAGCAATACTGGAACCGCGAGGTTGGCGGCCGCCTGCCACGGTACGTCACGACCATTCGCGTCCAGGTGAACGATTACGACGACGCCGAGTTCGCCGACGTGCTGCGCCGGAACGGCGTCGATCCGGACGATCTGAACCCGCGCCTCAACGCGTTCATGCGCAATCCGAGGATCTGCGCGCTGGCGCTGACGATCCTGCCCCGCCTCGCCGGCGTGCAGGACCTCAGCGTCGAGCGCCTGCTCATGGAGTTCTGGCGGCACCGGCTCGAGGAGCGCGACGACTTGATCGCGCACAACGAGACCGACTTCCGCGACCTCCTCGTCCGCCACGCGCGCGAATACCGCGAACGCCAGGGCGCCGACTTCAACCGGGACGAGTGGCGCACCCGCTCGGGCGCGGCGACCCGCGACGACGGCCGCGACATCAGGAACGACCTCACCGAGATCGAGGAAGGGCGCTTCTTCGACGGCGCCAGCAACACCTACCAGTTCCGGCCGGAGAGTCTGCGGTTCGCTCTCGGTCTCCTGATCGCCGAGGAGCTGAAGGCGCACGTCGACGCGGGGGACGACCTAGACCAAGCGCTCGCGCCGATCATCGACCCGATCAGGGGCTTCGACGCGGCCGCCGACATCCTGACCGCGGCCGTCGCGGTGAGCGTGATGGACGCCGGCTACCCCGACGCGGGGATCGCCGCGCTCGTCGCGGTCTGGATATCGTTGCAGAACCACGTCGAGGACGCGTTCGACGAGTTGATGCCGTACATCGCCGCCAGGCCCGGCCCGTTCCTCGACGCCTACGAATCGCGGGACACTGACCGCGACGACGGACGCTTCCTCCGCTTCATCCTGGAGGCGGCCGCCGAACGGGAGAGCGTGCGGAACGCGCTGGACCAGCGCGTCGCCCGCTGGCTCGGCAGCTGGACCCGGGCGCTGCCCGAGAGCGCCGACGGGCCGGAGCGCGAACGCCGCCAGACCGAAAGGAACGAGCAGATCGACGCCCGTCTCGTGTCGCTGACGCCCGACGAGCGGGCCTGGTTCGCCGCGAACTGCCCCGAACTCGCGAGGCCGAGCGGTCTGGCGATGGCGGCGACGCTGCACCTCGCCGGCAGGGCGCAGACGCCGTTCGCGCCCGGGCTGGTCGCGTTCGCGTTCGCCTACAAGGTTGGCGGCACATACAATTCGCCCTACGACGAACTCGCCTGGGTGCTCCGGCTGAACCGGATCGATCCGGCGGAATTCGCGGCCGCGGTGCGGAACGACGTCGCACGCTTCGTCGCTCCCGGTTCCTCGACGCTCGCCGGCCAGGCCGTCGCGTTCGCCCTGCGACTGATGGGGACCGAGGCCGACGAGGACATGGCCGAGGAGCTCGCGCCGAGGCCCTCGCCGAATGCCATGGGCGGGCCCGAACCGGACCCGCTCGACCCCGCCTCGGAACCGCCCGCCGGGATCGCGGAGGCAGCCGGGCGCATAGCGGCGATCGACCCCGCCGCGATGTGGAACCACATGAGCACCACGGCCGAGGACCACGACCTCGAGCGGACCATGGAGAGCCTCGTCCGCTTCGAGTTCGAGACCCTGCGGGAATTTTTGGACCGGATCGCGCGGACCATCTCAACCCGGACGGGGCTCCCGCTCCGGCAACTCGCATGGCACCTGCCCTGGCTCAGCCCCATCCTCGACGCCGAGACCATCGAGGCGATCGACCAGCGGATCGCCGACATCGCGGCCAACCCGTCGCTGGCGCCGTCGGACGACGCCGACTGGATCACGGGCACGATGGTCGAGAGCGTCCTGCCCACCCGTGACGGCGCCGCGCAGCTCGACGTCCTCCAGTCACTGCCTAACGACGCGCCCTACTATTTCCGATACTCGCGGGTGGCCAAGCCGCTGACGGGCGCCGAGGCCGCGGACCGGTTGGCCGCGGTCATCGACGGCGATCCCGACATCCTCGAACGGACGCTGATCTTCCTCTCCGACGGGGCCGTCGAGGTCACGCCGGCAATGCGGGATCTCGTCATCCGCTGCCTGGGCAGCGACGAGGCCGAGGTGGTCGCGGCGGCGGCCGAGTTCGCCAGGACGCACGACGATCCCGACATCGACGACGCGGTGCTCGCGCTCCCGCGTCCCGACGACGTCGACCGCACGTGGCGGGCGAGGACCGTCTCCGCGGCGATCTCGGCCGCCATCGCGCGACGCGGCCGCGAGGATCTCGTCGAGGACATTCCCGTGGAGCATCTGGACTGGGTCGCGTCCCGCATGCCCGCGGCACTCGACCGCCTGGCGGACACGATCGAGGCTACGGTCGAAATGCTCACGGTCCATGTCGACGTCGAGGCACCAGCGGACGCGATCTTGACGCTCGAGGTCGAGCAGCCGGAGACCGCCGCCCGCATCAGCATGGAAGACCGGGGCGAGCAGTTCGACAATCCGATCGAGGGCCTGAAGGAGGCGATGTCCGATACGTCGGGCGCCCGTTTCGCCAGCAGGCGCCGGCTCCTCGGCCAGCAGCTCGAGCAGTTCCTCGACAGCCTCGCGAACGCCGGCGCGCTCGTCGTCGCCCGCCGGCCGTTCGCGATCGGCTTGGACGTGCTCGCGCGGTCGCAACCGGACAGATATGCCGGGTGGCTGCGCAGCATCCTTTCGACCACCGACGAGCGCGCACTTCGCAACCTCCAGAACGTCGGCCTCGCCCTCGCGCAGCACTACGCCGAGATCGACGCCGACCTCTCGGCCAGGACCTTCGCCCATCTATGGCGCATCGACCCGCACGTGACGGTGACGATGGGTCCGGCCAAGCATCCGATACGCTTCACGTCGCTGTTCAGCGCGGTGTCGTCGGAAGAGATCGACACGTTGCGAGGCAGGGTGCTGGAGCAGGCGTCCGACGATGGCCAACTAGCGACCGTGGTGCTCGCCGCGGAGGCGGCGGGCGCAGGCCAGTGGCTGGACGGCTACATCGACGGACGGCTCGCCTCCGCCACGCCGGCCGACCAGGCGCTGGGGATAACTGCGGCGTCGATGCGCCCCGCCAACCCGCATTCCGACGCCGTGCTCGGACGCGACTGGAAGCGCGGCTTCCTCGGCGATGCGGCCAGGGCGGGACGGACCAGCTACGCGAGGTCGCGCCATTCCGACCACTGGTTCGCCCAGGCCGCGGCCGCGAACCATCCGCATGAGCGCTGGCGCTACCTGGAACTCGCAATCGCGGCGGCCGATCGGCGGCAGCTGGTGGATGCCGCACGGCGCGTCACCCCGGACCTGAGGCTCATGGGCGGCGAAGTCGGTGAGCGTCTGGCGAAGGCGGCGGATAAGGCCAACACCGAGGGCAAGAAGACGCTTTTCGGTTGGAAGAAGCCGACGGGCCTGCTCGGACAAATCCTGCGCTAGGGGATTGGCCCGGTCCGACCGTCTTTCAGCCGCCTGGCATGACCGGTCGCTTCGGCAGATCCTTCGATATGGGGTTCGGGATGCCGGTCGCCTGCTCCCGCGCGGCGAGGAACGCCTCCTGGAAAGCCGTCGTGATGCGGCTTGCCATCTGCCACGCGTCGAACAGACGCTGGTGCGACTCCTCTAGGTCCGCGATCATCGCGTCCCGGCCCTCCGCGGTGGCGATCGCGTAGTTGTGCCGTTCGAAGAAGCCGTGATTGAGCCGGTTCCGGCAGTGCAGCGCCGTGGCGAAAAGGTCGGTGAGATTCTCGTCGAACAGGAAAGATTCGCGCAACTTGGCTAGCAGTCCGCCCAGCGTCTTGCGGTTGATGTCGAGCAGCAGCCGCATGGCCGCATCGCCGTCAGGCTCGGCGTGCCAGCCCGCCTCGAGCCCGCGCAAGCACAGGATCAGCGTGCCGAGTTCGGTCTCGAAGAGCTGCGCCGCCTCGGCGGTGACGCCGAACTTCGCGTAGAGCTCGTCCCGCGTGGCCACCTTAGGCCTGCCACCAAGTCGCGGACACGGGCACGTCGGCGGCGTGCAGCTCGGTCACGAGCCGCCGCTGCCACCCTTCCTGATCGTCCAGCGGGACGTAGACGACGCCGTCGTAATCGGACGGGCGCTCGACACCCGGCGAGACGAGCGCGCACACCCGCTCGACACCGAGCTGACCGATGAAGAAGCCCATCTCGAAAAGCACGTTCTGGCGCGGGCGGCGGACCGCGACCGGCGCGGCCTCGCCGGCCGGGACGAGTTCGGGCCGGAGATGACCGACGTCGTCGCCGGTCAAAAGGACGACGGCGAAGGCCGCACCGTCGGCCTCCTCGCGGAACTTGGTGAGGATCGATCGTCCGCGGTTCGGCCGTTCCGACAGGATGACCACATCGACGCCTACCCGGCGCTCGAGGAACCGTGCGACCGCATGCTTGGCCGCCTCGTCCCGACCGTGCACCAGAAACACCTTCGCCGGCGTAACGTCGACTGCCGGGGCCACCGGCTCGGGTTCAACGCCGGGCGCCTCGGCGGCGACCGCGCCGATGAGGCCATGCTCGCGAAGGATGGCGAACAAGTCGCCGTCCTTCACGGCCCAATGCGTCCGGCTAAACTCGAAATCCGCCAGCTGCAGGTCCCAGCGGAGTTCCTGGATCGCCTCATCGGTCAGCGGGGGTATGGAATCGTCGAACTCGAAGATGACGCGGATGTCGCTGCCGCGCTGCTGGATGCGGCGGATGTGCCCGATGCGCGGGACGCCGTCCGCCGACTGCTCATACATGAACAGGGTCGGGAGCTTCGCCAGTTCCTCCAGCACCGCGGGGGTCAGCCCCAGCAGCGGCGCCCGGATGTCCTCGGCGGTGTGCTCGAGCACGCGGCTGCGGTCCCAGACGTAGGCGCCTTCCTCCCAGGCGTTGTCGCCTGCAGTGACCATCACGTTGAACATGCCGCCTCAATCCCCCCCGTCGGTCGACGCAGCGGCATCCCCGGTTCGCTCCGGAAGGACCACACCATCGCGCGGCGTCTCGTATTCGCCGAGGCCGTCCATCACGAAAGCGCGCGAGATGCCTGATGCGTCCCGGGCGACGCGTAGCGCGATCCTGGTCTCGATCCACTGCGCCATCAGGATCGCCAAGCCGCCACCACCGTCGTCGTCCACGTCGTAGCACTGGACGTCGAAGCTGGCGCCGCCGACCAGGAATCCGCGCGCGGCTAGGCCGTCGAGCAGCGTTTTCGCCTCAAGTTCCCGGACGACCTGGTCGACGGGGCGCAGGGCGCCCTCGATCGCAGCCACCGCCTCGCAATGCTCCTGAAACAGCTGGATCGAGCGGGCGTCGTCGATGCTGTCCAGTTCGCAGAACCCGAAGTCGATGTTGCGACCGCGGCGGAGCAAACCGACCAGCCCACGGCCAGACGTGATCCGATCGAGCGGCACGTGAGGCTGGTCGGAACCCGATCCGGCCGAGCCAAGCTCGGACGCGGGCACGCCGAGGGCCGCGGCCAGCGAGGCGAGCGACGCCGCGGCGATCGTGCGCCCCGCCTCGGCGCGCTGCACGGTCGCTATGCCGACACCCGCCGACGCGGCCAGATCCTCCTGTGTCATCGCCCGGGATGCGCGAAGCGCCCTGATGTTCTCGCCGACGTCCATGTCGTCGATAGCAATCATACCGGTCCTCCCATGTCGATGGGATTCCACGCGGAGTCCACATCAGGCCACCCCAGAGACATCACCGGGACATCACCATCCGTGGCGGCGGACTGGAAGACCGTTGTGAAGGGCGGCTCGGAAAGTGGCCGTGCTTCGCACTTCCCTGGCATGCCCTTTCCTGTAAGATGCGCGGGCGCTCTCAGGTAGGAGCCAGCCGCCCGCCAGGAGCGAAGCTGCAAGCAGCACTGCCGACGATACGGAATGAACTTGTCTCTCGGGCTCGAGGGGCGGTTGGCGGGCGACGCTTCGACACGGGCTGGAGAATGGCATGTCGGACAACACCGTTCGGCCGTCGACGATCGACGGCATCAAGAGCCTCGCCAAGAACGTCAAGCGCGAGCGGGGAATCAAGCACGCCGAGGCGTTGGACCGGGCCGCCGTCGCTGCCGGCTTCGCGAACTTCGCGCACGCCAACCGCGCGATCGCGGATCGCCCGCGCCACGATATCTGGATCACGGCGCGCTGGTTCGACCGCAGGACCAAGGAGCGGGGACAGGAAACGCTCAGGATCGGGCTCGGCGCGACCTACGCGGAATTGCTGACACCCGCCCAGGCGCGGTGCGACCGATACCTGGGCAACGTGCGCGCGGAGGCGCCCGACCACCTCGTGCTCATGCCGATGTCGGAGAACGCCGAACTCACGCGCCGGCGGGTCTGCGAGGTGGCCCGCACGTTGCAGTTCATCGAGGCGACGGGTCTCAAGCCTTCGGATTCGAAACGCACATACCCGAACGGCCGCATCGACCACCGCGTCCCCGGACAGGACCACAGCGCCGTCTGGTGGGATCCGGTGAACCGCCGGCACGTCCGCACCGACGAGCCCTACGTCGACCACGATGAGCCCGTGAACGCCGAGCGCATCGCCTGGGCCGAGCATCACGGCTGGGAGATCGTAAAGCCGCGGTGGGGCGGCATCTACTGGCCGGACCACGGTTGCTCGATCTTCCTCATGGCCGACCGGGCGAAGGGGCCGACCGTCGCGGATCTGGCGGCGGCGCTGGACAAGTCGCCGCGCCCGGTGACCGCCACGCGTTGGACAGGAACGTCGGGCGAATACTACGCCGCGGTGAATACGCCGGGGACGCGCGCCGCCGAGGATGCGAAGCGTGACGCCAAGCCGAAGGAGCGACGCCCCGCGCGCAAGCGGGCGTCGGTCCCCTACAACATGACCTTCGTAGGCCGGCGGCTGCGACCCGACGCGCGGATGCCGATCGACGCGCATCAGGAAGTCGGTGCGCTGCTCCAGTCGGTGATCTCCGATGCCCGCAAGCGCGACGGCGCGCGGAACCGCGTAGACCGGATTCGCAGCGACCTCGACGAATGGGTCATGCGCGAATACGACACGACCGAACTCGACCACGAGACGTTCTCGAACCTCTACTACCATACCAAGGGCGACGGCCCCGTGCCGACGGCGGATCGCGGCGTCATGGTGTCGCGGCTCGAACGTGTGAAGATGATCCTCGCTCGGCACTATCCGGACTGCCCGCCCCTCGACGAGGTCATGGGTCAGGCCGACCGGGCGATCCACTCGCTGCGCAGCTGGAGCCCCTGACGGTTGACGCGGCCGGCGGCGCGATCGCAGCTTGCGCGTCGCCGTGGTCGATGCCATTCCTACCTGTGGCTGATCCGGCCACGCCGTCCACGTTGGCGAAGCCCGAGGGCAGGAGATCATCGCCACCGACGGACCTTCCAGGGTGCGCGCGGGCCTAGTGGACACGCCTCGAAAAGCACCGCGGAGTGGTTCGATGCGGATTACCTTAAAAGACACCGACCGGCCTAAGGCCGCCGCCAAGCTCATCGTCGGGCCGCCAGCGGCGTCAGGTTGAACGAGGCGCAAGATGCGATCGCCAAGGCGACAGGTCACCGCGAAGCGAGCGCAACCGACCTGAAAAAGCGGTTCGGATGAACCACTGCGGCGGGGGGCTCAGAAGGTCCGCGTAACCCGCACGCCGAACTGATCATTCGCGATTACATAGTCGTGCCCGGATGGCCGCGCGGCGCCGGCGCCCGGGATCGCCTGCCCGGTCCCAACCTCGAAACCAGCGGGATCTATCCACGTCACGGTGCCGTCGCGAATGATCGGGCGAACGGCATACGAGGCGCGAGAACCGGTCACCCTCGTCAGACCCGCGGCCACCGTCGTCGGCACCGCCGGCGGGACGATCCCCCGCGGCCGCGCCTCCATCCAGGCGAGGAAGAGCTGCGGATCTATCCGCTCCTCGGCCGTGGGGACCAACGTGCGGCTCGCGAGCCAGGTCTCGTATTCAGCACGCAGCACGGTCGCGGCCTCGCGCGTCCCGCCCAACCCCTGCGCCATGGCGAACGCGACGAACGGATCGAGCGTGCCCCAGCGCAGCAGCTCGCGGAACCAGAAACCGATCCACGGCAGCTTCGTGGTCTCGCGCCATTCCGCGAGGTTGGGGACTTCGGCTTCGCCGGCGTTGGCGTTCCATGCCTCCGCGACCGCCGCGCCGACAGAGACGCCGAGCCGGAACTCCAGGTTGTTGGCCACGAAGCCCTGCCAGCGGCGGAGCTCGCCGGCCGCCGGCGGCGACGCACCGTCACGCTGCACCCACCATCCAGCGACATCCAGCCACCGGTCGATCAGCGCCTGCTCGGTCGCTCCACGCGCCGTGAAGCCGAAGCCCCTACCGCCCCGCACGAGTTCGCCCAGCCGCCCGACGAGCGCGAACCGTTCCGCGTTGCCCCATGTGCCGTAGTCGGCTGCACCACGAAGCGCTTCCAGGATGGCGGGCGACACCTGCTGGAACTGCCGCCCGACGTAGGGCGTGAAGCCGATCTGGTAGAGCGCGCGTCGCTGGACGGGATCGGGATACAGCCGTGCGGCTAGCGCTTCGCCGCGCTTCACGAAGGCTGCCTCTAGCCATTCCTCCGCGACGCCGGCGTATCGGGTGAAGGACCGGCTCCAGATGTCGCGTATCGCCGCTTCGACGTCCGCCGGCGCTCCAGACAGGCGTTCCATCTCCTCGATCGCCGACAGGATGAAGCCGTCGAGTTCGTCGAGACTGTCGCCTAGCATGTCCAGAGTCTGCGTCGATCCGACGCCGAGGTTGTCGCCGACCGATTCCGGCAGGGATGCCTCGAGGAACGCGTGCAGGTCGGCGACCGTGCGTAACCCCAGCACGTCGTGCGCCTTCTGCCAGATCGAACGTAGCAGCGTCTGGAGCGGCGTGCTGACGGTGGCGTCGGCGCGGGACTCGGCCGCGATCGCGTCGAGGAGCCGGTTCAGGTTGCGAACGAACCCGTCGCGCTGATTGCGCTGCGTCGCCTGCTCGGCCGGTGCCGTCGACGAGTTGGCCATCGGCAGGCAGACGAGCGTCATGCCCTCCATCGACTCCGCCGCGCCCGGCCGGCCAGCGCGTCCCGCTAGATTGCGGAATTCCGCCGTGGGCAGGATGTCGGTCACCGGCTGGCCCGTCGGCCGTATGTCCACGGTCCGCTCCAGGCTAGGCAGGATGATGAGGTCGAACGGAAGGTTCACCCCCTCGGTCAAGGTCGCGGTCGCCACCGTCACCGGACAGACGCGCTTCTCGATCAACTCGACCATCAAGCGCCGCAGACGCTGCGGCATCTGGCCATGGCTCGTCGCGATGCCGCGGTCGAGCAGAGCGACCTCGGACGAAGCCGGACCGCAATAGTCGACGCAGGCTGCGCGCGCGTCGGCGAAAAGCTGCACGCCATCCGCCGGCGGCGCGAATGGCGGCAGGGCGTCCCAACCCTTGAGCGTGAACGCCTCGGCATAGCGCTTCATCACGCGGTCGGGCGCCTGCGTGACCGAGATGAGGATGCGACGACCACCGGGGACCAGGTTCATGGCTGTCCACAGCGCATGGTTCTGCACGTAGTGCGGGAGACTGTTGCGTATGGCCGACAGTGGTTCGGGCATCGGGGGAAGGCTGAGGTTGAGGAAAACAGGATCCTCGCGGCCGCGAACGTAAAGCGGCTGGCCGTTGTTCAGCTCAAGCGTGATGCGCGCCGACTGGCCCGGGCGCGATTCGAGCACGCCGACCAGCTGACGGCTGCTGCGGTAGCCGAGCCCCACGGGCTCGGCCGCATCGTCGCCCTCGATCCACCGCGCAACCGGCGGTGCCGCTCCGCCCGCGACGGCGGTCAGCGCCACGCGGGCGATGCCTGGCTTGAGCGCAAGAAGGCGGGTGACCAGGCCTTCGAGCCGCATCGCACGATCGGAGTGGGCGGCGAGATTGCGCATGGTGCGGGGGGAGCCGTCGACGACCACCTGGTGCGCCTCGTCGATGATCAGCAGTTCGAGGCGCCGGACCAGAAGGTGCCCGACATAGCGGATGAGAGCCTCGGCCTTCTCCACCGTGGCGATCAGCACGGTCGAGGTGTCGGCCGTCAGCCAGTAATCGGTGATGCCCCAATCTGTGCCGCCGTAGAGTCCGGTGACGGTGATCTCGCTGCGGAATTCGGCGCTCAGCTTGGCCTCGACCTCGCCCGCCAACGCGCGTGACGGGACGATGTAGAGCGCGAGCGGCGATGGCTTGCCGTCCGCCGGTGCGGTCAGAAGCAGCTCCTTCACCAGCGCGAGGTTGGCGACCAGCGTCTTGCCCGATCCCGTCGGGGTGCAGAGCGCGAATGACCTGCCGGCCGCGAGACGGGCGAGGCCGCTGACCTGCGACGGCCACAGCACGCCACGACCACGGGCGAACTGCTCGCGGGCAAACCGGTGCAGCTTCGCAGCCGCATCCGGGCTGAGCGCCGCAAGCGGCGCGGCACGACGGTGCAGGCTATCCCGCGCGAAACGGGCAGCGGAAGCGCGGACCAGCTTGAGCATGATCCAAGCCTCGTCGCCGACGATGCGCGTCGCGACATCCGCCAATGCTGCCAGCTTCTGCAACGCCGTCTCGGTCCTGATCAGCTCGCCGCGCCGCAGCCCGTCCGCGAGGAGACCGATAGACCGCACCGTCTCGACGGCGACATACCAGGCGACCCGGCTCGTCCGGCTTTCCGGCGGCGCGTCGCCATCTTCGTCCGCCTCCAGTGCGATGGACGGCATCGGTTGTGGCGGCTCATCGTCGGTATCAGCGAGAAGCCCTTCCGATCCGTCCGGCCCCGTCAGATCCCCATGCCTAGCCCAGAACGCGGCGGTGAGCTCCATCACGGAGTCGAAGTCGCAACCGAGGAACGCGCCCAGGATGGCGCCGACGCCATCGAGCTTCACCCGCTTCAGAATCCCGCCGGCCATCGCCGGCAGACCCGCGAGCTGATACGCGCCGGCGGCGAGCACCTCGGCGGGAACGTCGTGCGTGACGTCGTCTCCCGCGCGGGTCAGCCATTCCAGGATCTCGCCCGCACGGCGGTAGCAGGACGCCGCCGCCGCGCCGTCCGGGCCATCACCCTCCTCGAAGATCGTCGCTGCGTGCAGCAGCCTGCGCGCATCGGTGAAAAGCTCGACCGATTGCCTGACCGACCAGTCGAGGGACGTGACCCGCCAGCTGCTCTGGATCGACCGCACGAAAAGGCGCGCCTGCTGCGCGGTCAGCGCGTTCTCCGTAGCATGGACCGCGAGGAAGGCCTCGGCCAGCGCGCGGCGTTCCGCCTCAAGCTCCGCCATGCTTCACCCACAGGCTGGTGTATATCCGCTTGATCAGGTCTTCGCCGCCTTCGAGGACGATCTCCACGATCTGCAGCGGACGCGTCGCCTTATAGTCGGCGGGCGCGGCCGCCGTCGGCAGCAACGTCGCCCCGTTCGGGCGCGTCGGTGACCGGTTGCCCGCGACCAGGACGAGGTCGGTGCGAGGCGGGCTCGACTTCCCGAGCAGTGCCTCGTCCAGCGAAAGGATGGTCCGGGCGAAGGTGTCCCGATCCTTTATCGCGAGCAGGTCGCACATCTGCTGGAGACCCTTCGGCACCGGGAGCGCGGTGTTGATGTCGTTCCAGACGCCGTTGTCCTTGTAGACCCGCGCTGCGCCCTTGCCCGTGCCATCGCCCTTCATGATCGTGTCCATCGTCGAAGCCGTGAGGTCGGCGCGCCACTTCGCCTCGCCGGCGATGAAGGCAGTCACTGTGCCGTCGGCGGCCATCTCGAGCCCGATGAAGTCGTTTCCGGGCCGCCCGTGCACCTCCCGCTTCTTCGTGGGATCGCGCGCGAGGTCGAAGATGTAGTCCTCGACCGCGCCATGGCCGCGAAAAAGGAAGATCGGGATCCGCCACGACTTGGTGCCCACCATTGGGTAGGCCTCGGCGATCATGCCCGCCATCACCTCGCCGAACAGACCGCGGATAGTCTTGGGCGGCAGGCAGTTCGGATAGGTGGCGTCGGCACCCATCTCGCCCGCCTCAGGATGGAGCGAGATCCGGACAGCCTTGTGGAAGTGTTCGCGCGCATCGGCATGAGCCGATTCGAAATAGGGACGAAGTGCATCAACTATGCCGTCCTGAAACGGCGCTGTTGACTGTTCCAACAGCAGGTGGCCGTAGGTGCCTGAGCCCCCGGTCGCGTCGGTGAAGAAGGACTTGAGTTCGGTGAGCGGCGGTTTCTCGGTATGTAGCACAGGGTGAGGATGCCCCGCGCCCCCCGACTGAGGCAACTAAGATTTGAACCATTATCGTTTCGGGTGAGAATTCTGCCTTTTATACGCAGCCCTTGTGCTGCCGCCTGTGGCACTGACACACGCTGGTTTAGACACCTACACCTCACCAATTGTCTGGCGGCTTCCCCGATCATCGCGCCCAGAAGCGGTCTGACCGCAAACGGCCCACATCCGGTCAGTCGCTGGTCAAAGGACATCTGAGATGTTGCATCGCGTCCGAAGAAATTCTCCAATAATACGGCGGGGCTGCCCTTATATGCCGGCCGATGTCCGCAGCTCCGCGACACGTTCCTGGCAAATCTCATCGACCAGGCTGCGGAGCCGTTCAACCGATTGCGAGAGTGCGGCAAGATCTTCCATGCTGATCTCGTAAGCGTCCGAGTAGCGGGCGTCGACATACGCCCGCTTCAGCAGCTCGAAGCGGCGTCGTTCGACGCGAGTGGCACGTGGCCATGCATCAATCAGCCGCTGATCTCGCTCCTCAGCAAATGAGCGTAAGAATTTGATATTATGAGAGCGCGGTGAATAGAACGTCCAAACCAACAGAAAGCAGACATATAACGTCTCGGTTGCTTGATGAAGGTTGAATGCCGCCTTCTTCGGCCACTCGCCGGCGTTGCCCTTAGAAAGTGCATGGCCGGCCAGTTCGAGCCACTCATCGGCGGAAGGAAGCTGCCTCTCTAAGTAGCTTGACGACAGTTTGTACGCGTCAGCTGGCGTCAACGGCTGAGGCGATGCCAACGAAAATCCCGGCAGCTCGTAGAGCGCGATGCCATCCCGCGCGACATCCACCCAGAAGTATTCGCCACGGGCCAGCGCGTCATTCACCTCGTCCATAGTGTGCACAATGATGTTGACTAGCCGGCCGATCTCGGGATCGCGAAGGATCTTGTCTTCGGCGACGTACCAGTAGTCGGCGATCTCCGTCAGCTCCTTGTGGCTGACGATCACGAGAATGTCGAAATCGGACTGGTAGCCGTTCTCCGGCTCATCGACCCAATCATCGCGCGCATAGCTGCCGAACAGGATGATCTTGAGGATCTTGCCGTTGCGCTTCCACGGCTGCGTCGCACGCGAGGTCGCCACGGCGAACTCGTCCATGAGAATCCGCTTCACGCGCTCCAGCTCGTCCTGCTGGCGCTGGGGGAGATGGTCGATATCGCTGCGCACGATCGGGATTCTTGCCGGGCGGCGAGAGGATGGCAAGGCCGCAATGCGGAGATGCGAAAGCCGATCAGCCCTGCATGGTCTTGCCGCGTTCGGAGAGGCTGCGGAACGTAACCGACCAGCGCGTCACCTCCATCGGCGCAATGCTGTGCTCCCACTCGTGGCGGACCTCACCGGTCAGATGATAGACCGAGCGCGGCGCCAGTGCCTGCGCGGCACGAACGAAGCCGCCGCCCGGCTTGCGGTGCCTGAGGCGCAGCACCGCTTCGGCGCCGAGCGACAGACCGACGACATGCTCGAACACCGGCCGGTCGCGATGCCAGCCGATACCGGCGCCCGGATCGTAACGGATGAGCAGCGCCTGCACGAGCGTCTCCGGATCGAGCCCGGCGAATGCCGCAGCCCGCTCACGCACGGGAAGCAGGAACTCGGGGATCGGCGTCGTCGGCGCGAACGTCGCCTTGTCGAAATCATACTGCCAACCGAACGAAGCTGTCAGCCGCTTGCCGGTCCAGCCTTGGAAGCGGAACGGCGCCAGCGAGACGCCCTCGATTCCCTTGATCAGCGCGTGCTCCTCCTCGGCCGAGAGGAAGTTCTCGGCATAGGCAAGGCCCGAAACGGCAGGGAGAGCGAAGAGATCGGCCATGGGAACGTGGGCATGCTCGCGCGAATTGAGCGGGCATGCCTACCGATATGAGGATCGCGACCTACAATGTGAACGGCATCAACGGGCGCCTGCCCGTGCTGCTGCGCTGGCTGGAGGAATCCGCGCCCGATGTCGTCTGCCTCCAGGAATTGAAATCGCCCGACGAGCGCTTCCCCAAGCAGGCCCTTGCCGATCTTGGCTACGAGGCGATCTGGCACGGGCAGAAGAGCTGGAACGGAGTCGCGATCCTGAGCCGGGTCGGCATGCCGGTCGAGACCCGCCGCGGCCTCCCCGGCGATCCCGTCGACAGCCACAGCCGCTATATCGAGGCGGCGGTCGGCGGCATCCTGATCGGCAACCTCTATTTGCCGAACGGCAATCCGCGCCCCGGTTCCAAGTTCGATTACAAGCTCGCCTGGTTCGACCGGCTGATCGCCCATGCCGCCGAGCTGCTCGGGACCGGCGTGCCGGCGGCGCTGATCGGCGACTTCAACGTGATGCCGACCGAGCTCGACGTCTACAAGCCGGAGCGCTGGCTCGACGACGCGCTGTTCGCGCCGGAGGTGCGCGCCGCCTACCGGCGGTTGCTCGACCAGGGCTGGACCGACGCGCTGCGCACCCTCCATCCGGAGACGCACATCTACACCTTCTGGCACTATTTCCGGAACGCCTTCGCCCGCGACGCCGGCCTTCGCATCGATCACTTCCTGCTCAGTCCGGCGCTTGCCGGCCGCCTCAAGGCCGCCGGCGTCGAGCGCGACGTGCGCGCGTGGGAGAAATCCAGCGACCATGCGCCGGTGTGGATCGACCTGACGGACGAGCGCTGACGGAAGCGCACACCGCCCCCGCGCCGCCGATCTATTTCCTCAGCTTCTCAGCGGCCGCATTGAGCTTTTCGCGATCGTTGCCGATCCGGTCAATCAGCTTCTGCGCCTGGTCCTTGCCGATGCCGTGCTTGCGGGCGAAATAGTTGACCTCGTATCCCTGTCCGCCTGCCACGCGCCGCCGGTCGGTTCCGCCGCGCTTGGATTTGTCGTCTGCCATCGACCCTCTCCTTCCTGCGCAGAATCGACGAGACCCGGCCGTTGTTCCGGCGAGCAGGTCAGTCATGACATGCTCGGCCCGCTGCGGCCGCGGCCGATCGTCCAGCTGATGCCGTCGTCGCGCACCAGGCCGGACACCGCCTTGCCGACATGGCGCTCCAGCACCGGCCGCCACGGCACCAGCGTGAACTCCCGGCTCTTCTCGATCAGCGCATAGCGTCCGCCGGCGAGGTCGACCGAGCGCCGGTAGACGCCCTCCACCCGGGCGCCGGCAGGCGCCTCGACGAACGGGAGCTTGAGCTCCTCCGAGAGCCGACCGGCGACCCGCAGCAGCTCGCGCCGCTGGAGCGCGGCGAGCATGTCGGCGCGATAGGAGACGGTCCCGCCCGCCTCCTCGGCGAACCCTTGCACGACCAGCCACTGCCGGCGCTGCTGCTGAGCCTCGCGGACTGCTTGCCCGAACCCGGCCTCGCGCAGAGGCTCCGGCGAGGCGGCGACTAACTCGCGGTCGAGCCAGGTCGCGGCCTCGGCATCGACGAGGTGCTCGAGCGGCTGGGTCGAGAGCGTCTCGATCCTGACCGGTGCGTCGCGCGTGCGCGCCGCCTCATAGGCCGCGGCGCGGTCGAGATGGTCGGGGGGGATGACCCAGCTGCCGTCGGCCGTGCGCTCGACCGCGCCGGTCCGCCGCCGCATCGCTTCGAGGCGGCGGACATGGGTTTCGGCGAACGACTCGGTCGCGGTGGAATCGAAGCGCAGGTGGGCATCGATGTCGTAGCGGCCGCCATTGACCACCGCGACCGCGGCGATCGTGCGGTCGACCTCGCGGACCGCCGGCCGCTCCGGCGTGATCCGCACGATCGCTCCGGCCGGCAGGACCGGCACCGCCTCCCCTTTCCCGATGTCGACATAATGGGTGCGCCCGTCGGTCGCCTCGACGAGAAGATAGTGGCGGTCGCGATGCTCGTCCGCGAGGCCGCGCTCCACTAGGCGGCCGACGATCGCGCACGCGTCCGGCGCAGCGGGATCGTAGATCGCGAGATCGGCCGCGGCGGCCGGCGTCCTGCCGCGTTCGGTGAACGCGCGCTGCATGGCCCGGATGATGTCGCCGCGCTCGCCCATGCGCCGCAGCGCGTCCTCGATGCCGTCCGCCAGCCGCCAGCGTCCGTCCTTCTGCCGCTCGGCCAAGCCCAGTCGCGCCAAGGTCGCGAGGCGCCCGGCGCGCAGGCTCTGCTGGAACGGATCGCGGGCGAGCGCGGCGACGGTGCGCTCGCCGTCCATCTCGCCGAGCAGCCGGCGGTCGATGCTGGTCAGGCGCTCCTGGCCGATCTCGGCGCGCAGCCGCGCCTCGATGTCGCGGTCGCTACGCGGCCCCAGATCGAGGTCGACGAGCTCGGCCGCGCGCTCGCGGATGCCGCGGGTCAGATAGTCCGGCGCGATGACGAGGTCCCTGCCCCTCTCGTCCTTGCCGCGCACGATGATGTGGGTGTGCGGATGGCCGGTGTTGAAATGGTCGACCGCGACCCAGTCGAGCCGGGTGCCGAGATCCTCCTCGATCCGGGCCATCAGCCGCTTCGTCAGGTCTTGGAGGTCGGCATATTGGTCGCCATCCTCGGGGGAGACGATAAAGCGGAACTGGTGGCGATCGCCCGCTTGCTCGTCGAGCCAGCGCCGGCCGTCGACCTTGTCCGAGTCCGGACCGTAAAGCTGGCCCGGCCGGCCGTCGCGGGTCACCCCGTCGCGCTGGATGTAGCGCAGGTGCGCGCGGGCACCCTCGAACCCCTTGCCGGCGAGGCGGACCAGGCGCGCCTTGACGATGACGCGGCGCCGGCGCCAGGCGGCGAACCGGTCGCGCGCGGCGAGCACGCGTCCTACCCCTGCCCCGCGCCCCAAGCGGCTGCCGGCAAAACCGCGCCGTGCGCCAGGCGATGCCGCGCGGGCGAGATTGGCGGCGGCGAGCACGCGCGACAGGTAGCTGCGCGGCCGCTGGCCCGACGACGCACGCATGCGACCGAGATGCGGTTCGAACTCTTCGTCAGCGGCCATCGGACCCGTCCCGGCTGGCGCCCCGCCGCTACCATGGCCGGCGCGGCGGCGGCTGAAAACCGGTGCCGGCGGACATGGCGGAATTTCGCGGTTTGCGGGGAGGACGGCACTGTCCGCGACGCGGCAGTGCCGCAACTTTCCAAGAAAAACGATGTACAGGCAATGGCTTGCGGCACCAGAGGTGCCGGCGCTTTATCTTGCCTTCCGTGCTCTCCCCGTGCACCACGCTCCAGGAGGCACCTCGTCAGCCCTCGATCCGCGGCATTGCAGGCAGGCGTATCCCCCTTGCGGCGCCCGGCGACATGGGACAGCCTCTGCGACCGGACTGCTCGTGGGAGGGCCGGTCGCTTGAGCGCCGATACCATCACCTTCACCGCGCCGCTGCTGGTGTGGCACACCGAGAAATATGGCGACATCGGCTATGTCAGGATCGTCGGCAAAGCCGCCGATGCGATCGGCGGGCATGAGCTGGCGCACAGGCTTGAGCTCGGCCGCCGGCGCGGGTTCGGTTCGGTCAAGGTCAACGCCGCAATCGGCGACAGCAGCTGGTCGACCTCGGTGTTCCCGCCGAAGGAGGGCGGCTGGTTCCTGCCGGTCAAGAAGGCGATCTGCCGCGCCGAAGGGCTGGCGGCGGGCGACGAGGTCGAGGTGCGGCTGGAGCTCCTCTAGCCGATGGTCATGGGTGCCACCCGCCGCGAGCGAGGCAAAAGAACAGGGCGGCACCCTGCCAGGCGCCGCCGCTGTCGAGCCGATGCGGACCGCTCTCAACGCATCCGATGGAACGCGTCCTGGGCATCTCCGGCGTTGCGCATCAGCCTCAGCCCGTGCATCGCCTGGACCGCGCCATCGCCATCGACGATGCACTCCGCGACGAACCAGATGTGCCGCAGTGCGCCCATGATCGCGACCCGGTCGAGCTCCGCATCTTCGCCATTATCGGTGCTTTCGCACGTTCCGAGATGCCGTTCCCTGACGCGGCTCTGCCAGTGGAATTCGGCGGCTTCCGCTTCGAGAAAATGGGTTGCGATCTCGATCGAATCCTCATCTCCGAACTGTGCCTGGAGTCCAGCGAGAAGCGCCGGATAGGCATCGCGCGATGCCGCCGCGATGATTGAAATCATGGTCATGGAAGCCTCCTTCGCTTGCGTCCTCCGACCTGAGGACGACGTCTGGAGGACGGGCGGCGGGGCGGCTGTCAGGGCCGCCGGCGCGTCAGCGCAGGCGCCGCGCGAGCGGCGGCGGAGGAACCGATTTTGTCGCGTAGCGACCAACAAATGCGCGCGCTTCAGCGCGCTCCATCTCGCGGCAAAATTGGAGGGGCCGCCGGCCTTGAGAGCCGCCCCGCCGCCCGTCATGCTGGGCCTTGCCGAGACAGCCCTCCCCGCCCTTGTGGCGGTCTCGTCTTCCTATCGGGACCAGCTCGATCCAGATCGGGGCACCGTCGTTGGACTTAGCCCGTCCAATCACAGATCACGGATAGCGTTTCGTTAGGCGACTGCGCCTTCATCCGAGAATATTCCGGCACCTTCGGAACCAGCTTCGCCACCCGTCCGAATGCGCGCGCGAGCGTTGTCGCATCGGCGCGGGGAGGAAATGCTGCCCTTGCACCGGCCGCTTCGAGGGTTTTTGCCCTATATTATATACATGCATGGCAAGTATGGATAAGTCGAGACTACTTGGCGCGGTTTATCTCCGGAGGCTGAACTCATCTCTCGATGGTGTATCTTTGGGATCATACTCATCCGATGACGTAACCTTCCCCAACCAGGGTAGAACGCTCTCAATCCCAGTCGTGATTTTTTCGTTTGTTATCGTTATAGATATATGATCTATATACACCTTGCCATCGGTTAGCTTAAGAAGTTCTGTATAATCCACTAAGTGGAATGCTGATTTTTTTAATCTATTGGACGCAAATCCGATATGTAGACATTGCCCCTCAGCTAATCTGAGCGAGGATTCGGCATTTGCAATCTCGGCCCTCGGAGTTCTATCTCTTTTATAGTCGCAAAGGGAGCGTACTGTTGCTCCCTTTAATCGAGATATCCCGGCGATAAAGGCGATGTTATCAACACCGCGGCCGGGGACCCTCTCATTAAATGAATCGGACAATAGGGACCAAGGAGCGCTATCGGAATCATATGGCCCGGCCGGTATGATGAAAACATACCCTTTCCCCGGAATTTCTATCGGGATCGCTTGGCCATGCATACTGCCACTGAACGGCGTAATAAAGGGAATCAGTGGCCGCCAAACGCTTTGACTCCACACTCCACTTCCCGTTCGAACAATATCTCCATCCCTAACATATGCAGTTATTTTATAATGAACCGTCGCCACGGAGGTGCAGGACGCGCATAGTAGCAGCATTCCTAGGGTGATGACGCGCAAGAATGTTAAACCGGCTGGAAAAAACGTGCGAGGCAGAAACCCATTTGCGGGTCGCATCTTGGAGATGCGCATCAATTCGCGAATCGCGCTCATTTCACTGCCCCCTTTTGCGGTAGCAGGCTAGCAACGAGCAGTGTTGCCACAACGAAAAATTGCGCCGGAAAAGTTACTTTCTTGTTTGCTATTTTGGGTGCCAAGGTTCGCTCGCTTGACGGCCGGAGCAATTCGGTTTCCACTGGAACGATGATCGGCTGCGGGGGCGGCCGAGTCGAAGGGGGGATGTCATGAAAGCTATCGTGTGCGCGCTCGCCTGCGCGTCCTGTGTCGTGTCGTTTGACGCTCTGGCTCAGACGGCCGCACCTGCGCCCGTACAATCTACGCCGATCGTCGCGGGTGCACCGGCCGACAATGTCCTTCGCGTCGGAACGCCGCTTCAACTGCGGATGATGGAGGAGCTCACCACCAAGGGGAAGAAGCTCAAGGTGGGCCAGCGCTTCAACATGGAAACGGCAGAAGCCCTCAGCCTCGGCGATACCGTCGTCATTCCCGCCGGCAGTCCAGCCGTCGGCGAGATCACCGACGTCCGCAACAAGGGCATGTGGGGGAAATCGGGGCGCATCAATGTCCGTGCGCTGTATGTCCGCGTGAACGGTCGTCAGATCAGGCTCACCGGGGCGACGGACGACAAGGGCGTCACCGGCACCGCCGGCGTGGTCGCGTCGGTCGCGCTGGTTCCAGTGGTCGGCTTCTTCGTGACCGGCACCTCCGCCAAGATCGGACTGGGCTCGCAGATGAAGGCATTTCTCGACGAGGACGTGCCAGTGACCTTCTCGGGCGGCGCACCCGCACCGTTGGTCGTTCCTGCGACGACCGGGACTCCTGCGCCTGCGCCGGCACCGGCGCCAGGCCAGACCGCATCGTAACGATGCGATCTCGTCAGGACCTGCGCGCGAGCGATATCCGGCTGAGGCAAGGATAGGGAGGCAGCCATCATGGGCCTTATGCATCGGGTCGTGGCCCCGTTCTGGCGCGTCGGTATTGGCGCGCCGGTCGCGCCGGTCCCCAGGCGAAACGGCTATAGCCGGTGGCTCGTCGGGCGGGCCTTCGTGCCCTTGGTCGATCCGGTCGCGCCATGGGCACGCGCCTGTGCCAAATGGCCGGGCGAACGGGCGAGCGGCCCGGCATGGTGAGAGAGATTCTCGCGCTGGTTGCGGTGACCGCGCTCGGCTCGGCGTCACCGCAGCCGGCCTGCGGCCAGGGCCCGGCTGGTCAGCGCGGCTGCTGCTCGCATCACAAGGGCGTCTGCGGCTGCGCCAGCGGCCGCAAGACCTGCTGCGATGGGACGGTTAGCCCGAGCTGTCGCTGCTAGCAGCACGCCGCATGGCACGAAATCGCGCTAGTGCCGCACGACCGGCCATGACACTGCTCGTCCGATGCGGCGATATCGGCAACCGGTTCCGCAAGCCGTCGACGGGGAGATCGGCGTGAAAGGGCCAGTCGGACAATTGCCGCGATATCGCCGGCGAACGATCCGACGGGAGAATGCAGGCGGCACGGATGAAGCGGCGGCTGTTCTATTTCGAGGTGGCCGTCATCGGCGCGCTCCTGCTTCTCAGCCTCGGCCTTTCGGTCGCTGCGCTGTTCTGATGCCGGTTCCCCCGCGTTGCATTTTGCACTCGACCGATCGCGGCATATCGTCGGGCGATGACACGGGATCAGGAGCTGTGGGCCTGCGCGTTGACGCTGGAGCGGCAGTTTGGCGAGCGGGCGCCGCGCTACGTCGCCGAGCGACTGGGTGCCGCGGCGCTCGCGGGCGATGACACTGGTGTCGCGACGATGACGGCGATCGCCGCGAAGCTGGAGATGCTCCGAACAGCGACGCCCTCGGCCTGAGCGTCCAATGGGCCAACCTCTCGCCGTCCACCTCGGGATCTTTCTTATGCCTGATCGGGAATCGTCGTCCGGAGGCGATAGTCATTCAGAACCGAAGCCGCGGAGCAAATATATCCAAGCATGGCTAGCGCGATGACAAGCGAACGAAGATCGCGCTCGCTGCCGTGGGAGACGGCGCTTCAGGCTGCGACACCGCCGCGCCGTTGATCCGAACGAAGATCGTTGTTGGGTGCGACGGCATGATAGGCTTGTCCGCGACGCTCGCGACGTAGGCGACGGTTTCGCCCGGCAGGGGGCGCCCCGCCGCGAGGTGCTCGGCGTAGCGGCCGGGTCCGGCATTGTAGGCGGCGAAGCAGCCCGGATAGCCGAACCGGTCGTACATGAGCCGGAGGTAGTAGGTGCCGGCGAGGATGTTGTCGCGCGGGTCGTGCGGATCGTGGCCGAGGCCGAGCCGGGCGCGCATCTCCGCCCAGGTGCCGGGCATCAGCTGCATCAGCCCCATCGCGCCGGCATGGCTGGTGATCGGACGGCCGTTCAACCTGGTCCGGCCGCCGCTTTCCGCGATCATCACGCGCTCGATCCACGCGGCCGGAAGGCCGAACCGCGCCGCGGCTTCGGCGATATGGACGCGCCAGGGCGCGAGCGGGTCGGCGCCGGCCGGCGCCGCGGCGAACAGCGCCGCAGCAGTCGCCACGGTCCTTGCGAGCCGGTTCAGCGCGGCCATAGCAAGGTCGCCCTGCCGAGCACCAGCCGGGCATCGCTCGGCCCGAAATAGCGCCCGTCGAACGAGTCCGGCCGCGCGCGGTTGAGCAGCAGCAGCTCGCCAGGGCGCAGCTGCCGGCAGCCCTCCCACCACGGCAGCGGACGGCCGCGGCGGTCGCGTTCGCGGCGCAGCACCATGGCCTGGCCGTTGACCGTGAGCACGCGCCCGCGCGCGCAGACCAGGTCGCCGGCGACCGCGCCGATCTGCTTCACCGCCGGCACATTACGCGGGAGGTAGCGGCGCCGCGCGGCAAGCGCGGCCGCCTCCTCGGGCAGCCGGGTCGCAATTAGGTCACCGGGTGCGACCGCCGCGCCGGAATCGATCCAATAGAGGCCGATCGGCGCGCTGGCGCTGGCGTTCCAGACCAGGCGCGGCGTCGGCGGGAAGATGATGGTGTGGCCGAGCGCCGCGACGCCGGCGCCGAGCAGCGCGGCGCGGCGGCGCAGGCGAGTACGGCGTCGCCGGGCGGCGCGCAGCGCCTCGCCCCAGGCGATGAGCGGCAGGTCGCGGCGCTCAGCCATGGTCCGTCTCCGCCCCTCGCGCCGCCGACCAAGCATCGATGTCGTCGATATGGAAGCGCAGCGAGCGGCCGTGCTTGCGGGCGCGTGGGCCCGCCTTCCTCGCCCGCAGCGCCTTCAGCGTCGCCGGGGAGATGCCGAGATAGAAGGCGGTCTGCTTGGTGGTGAGGAACGGCGAGGCCTCGCGCGCCCGCTGCGCGCGATCGTCGGGGTCGCTCATGGTGAGGTTCCGTCGTGGCGCCGGGCGCCCGATTGCGCCCGTGGCACCCCGACCTGCCCCAGGCCGGACCGGTCCGGCAGGGTCGCACATGGCTATCGGCGATTGCGACCCTCCCCCGTCGAAGAGCTCCCGCGCCGGGGCCGGCGCGGGAGCGCATCCGCTCAGTCGAGCGGATTCCAGATGACGGCGAGAACGTCCTCGTCGTCCTGGCCGGCGGCGCGGCCGAGGTTGGCGTAGATCCGCCGCGGGCCGAACTCGGGCGCGGCGATGCTGAGCGAGGTGTAGGGCTTGCCCGAGGCCTCGCCGATCCGGTTCCAGCCGCCGCCGACCTCGGCATCGCCGAGATAGACCCGGTAATCGGGCTGGGCCTCGGTCCGCTTCTCGGCATTGGGCACGATCTCGATGCGGACCGGACGGCTCATCGTCGGGGTCTTGAACACGCCCTTGAAGCCATCGGCGGTGCGGGTGACGGTTCCGAGTGCAGGCATTTCAACGTCTCCTTGGCTTGGTGCGCCCGGACCCGTTCCGGGCGACGGGCGGACCTGAGGGACGGCGTCAGCCGGGACGGCGAACCCTGAGGGCCGCAGCGGCAGCGGAGGACCGGAGCCCCAGGCTGATTTGAGAGCGCAGCGGCCGCGAGGAGCCCGTGGCAATCACCCGCGCGGCCTGTCGCGCGGGGTGATCGCGGGCGGGGAAATCAGCCGCCGGGCGATGGTTTTGCGGGCCCCGGCGGCCGTTCCAGGTCAGCGCCCGAGGAGCCGGAACCGGGCCCGGCCGCACGCCAGGGACAGGAGGCGCCGCCGCGGGACCTAGCCGCGCTGCCGGCCCAACGGCCTGTCATAGCGCACGCGACGCCAGCACCGGCCCGCAAGGGTTTGCGCCGATTGCCGCGACGCAGCCCGGACGATATCGCGACCGTCTTCGCGCGGAGGGGAGCGGATGGAACCGGATCATGGCAGGGAACGCAGCCTATTGCCATCGGCGCGGCGCGTGGCGTTCGGCCTCGCGGCGCTGATCCTCGCCACGGCGGCGGCGGACGAGCGCGGCCGGATCGCCTATGTCACCGACGGCGACACCGTGCGGCTCGAAAGCGGCGAGCGTATCCGGATCGCCGGCATCGACGCGCCGGAAATCCACCGCGGCCAAGCGCGCTGCCGCGCCGAGCTGGCGCGTGGCAGGGCTGCCGCCGAGCAGGCGCGCGCGCTGCTCGGCGGGCGCGTGGTGTCGATCGCACGCGTCGGGCGCAGCTATGACCGCACCGTTGCGAGGTTGCGCCTCGATGGCCGCGACGTCGCGGCCGAGCTGGTGCGGATCGGTGCGGCACGATGGTGGCCGCGCGGACGGGCAAAGCCCTCCTGGTGCGGACGGGCGGCGCAGCGCTGACCGCGGGCACGTGCAGCAGCCTTCGAACGCGTTTCCGCCCGGCGACGGGCCCCGTCGACCGGTGGCCGCACATCCCGCAACGGCATGAGAACGAAAGTGCCGAGCCTGTGGGCGCGCGCCGGCCGGCAAGGAGCATGTGTTGCAGCGGGCTTGCGTATTCGTTCCTTTTTTGTTCTTGATGCACACCATGACGCGACTCGATTCGGACCTGCTCGGCACCATCGCGCGCGCGATCGAGGAGGCGCCGCTCAGCTATCGCCAGGGCCTGGCATCGGCCAACGACCGGCAACGGTTGCGGGCGGCGGATGCGCTGGCCGGCTGGATCGGTGCGACCCTCGCCGCGCCGGCCGCACACCATGACGTACAGCTGGCGCTGCCGATCGACGAGCGGATGGGTTGAGCGCCGGGCGGGCGCCGGAACGACCGGCGGACCGCCTCGGAGATCACGGCATTCCGCCCCGGACCGGCCGTTCGCCGCGACGCCGGCGCCGCGCGAACGGCCGGTCCCGTGCTTCGACCGCCTGGACGCCGCGAGCCGGCACGGCGCCGCGCGATGATGCGGTGGGCAACCTTGCGAACCGGGATCGGCGGAAGCCCGTTCCCGGCCCCTGGTGACGCCTGGCGCCAGTGATCCGGGCGCTCACCGCATTATCGCGGGGGGCTTGCGGGACGGGAGAAGCGTCAGGCCGCGAGCGACAGCCGCACGTCGAGGCCGTTGCGGGCGAGGTGCGAATAGGGGCAGACGACATGCGCTTGGTCGACCAGCTCGCGCGCGACCTCGGGATCGACGCCGGGCAGCGCGATCGTCAGCGCGACATCGAGGCCGAAACCCTGGCCGTCGTCGCGCTTGCCGATGCCCACGGCAGCGGTGACGGTGCTGTCCTCGGCGATCGTCACCTTGCGCTGGCTCGCGACGAACTTGAGCGCGCCGAGGAAGCAGGCGGCATAGCCGGAGGCGAACAGCTGCTCGGGATTGGTGCCTTCGCCGCCGGATCCGCCGAGCTCCTTCGGCGTGACGAGCGCGACGCTGAGCGCACCGTCGGCGGTGCGGGCTTGGCCGGTGCGGCCGCCGGTGGCGGTGGCTTGGGTACGATAGAGAATGTTCATCGCTCTGCTCCTTTATTATCTACGATAACATTTATCGCGATATCCTTTGTTACCGCGCGCCCTTCTGAGTCGCAAGATAAATCTTATCGCGATATGTATTTTTGCGAAAAGGCCGCTAATATCAGTGGCGAGGAGCCTGCCATGACCGACACATCCGATGTGCCGCTGCCGCTGGATGACCAGCTGTGCTACGCGATCTACTCGGCGGGGATCGCCGTCCAGCGGCTCTACAAGCCGCTGCTCGACGAGCTCGGGCTGACCTATCCGCAATATCTGGTGCTCAATGTCCTGTGGCGGGAGGATGCGCAGACCGTCGGCGGGATCGCCGAGCGGCTTGCTCTTGAGTCGAGCACGCTCACCCCGTTGCTGAAGCGGCTGGAAGCGGCGGGGCTGGTGCGCAGGGCCCGCAATCCGGACAACGAGCGGCAAGTCGTGGTCGAGCTGACCGCGCGCGGCCGGGCGCTCCGCCCGCGGGCCGGTTGCCTCGGCGAAGCCTTGCTGAAGGCATCCGGCCAATCGGCGAGGCAGCTCGGCGAGCTGAACCGGGGCGTGCGGCGGCTTCGCGACGCGCTCTACGACGTCATCGGCAAATGGGGCGCGCGCACGCCCGACCGGGCGGAATCCTGAACCTGCGGCCTGGCCGCCGCCGGCCAAACGAACGGCGGTGCGTTGCGAGGCCGTGCCGGCGGGCGGAAAGACGTCGGCGGCCGGCTTCGGGCATGTGAGAAGGGCAGAACGCGGCCATGCGGCCCGCCACGATCTCGGCTCGGGGTTGGCGGCAAACAGCCGTCTGCGTCATCCGCCGGGCGGCGGAAGCTCGTCGTCATTGGCGGGCGCGCGGCGGCGGAGGCGCGCGAGCAGCGTTTCGGCCTCGCGGATCGAGCCGCAGCGGCGTGCCGCTTCGATCCAGACCGACAGCGGCACATCGCTGGCGAACAGGAGATCGCGTTCCAGGCGCAACCCCAGCGGAAGTCGCACCGCGCGCAGCTCGGCGAGATTGAACGTGCCGAGCTCGGGGGTGCCGAAGCCGAGATCGGCGAGGCCGAACAGGGTATCGCCGTCCGGATAGAGTTCGGTCGCGAGCCATGTCGCGGCCCCGAGCGGGTTGAAGAACCTGACGACCGGCGGCGGGTCGAAGTCCTCGTCGATGCGGGCGCGCTCGGCATTAGCGGTGAGCCGCGCGCGCAAGGCGGGAATGAGGAGGATCATGCCGCGATCCTTCCCGCGATGGCGTCGGCGTTCGCCTCGCGGTGGCGCGCGAGCAGCCAATCGGCGGCTTTGCTGGCTAGGCTGGCGGCGCGGAAGATCGCGCGCCCGCGCGGGCCCGCCATGCTCCGGACGGCGGGGTCGTCGCTGAGGTCGGCGCGCAGCACCTCCAGCCAGCTGGCGATATAGTCCGAATGCCGGACGGTCGGCACGATGCCAAGCGCGGCGCACAGGAAGGCCGAACCCATCTCGGCGACCAGCTCCTCGCGGGCATAGCCCTTGCTCCCAAAGGCGTGACCGAGGTCGCGCCCGAGCCGCTTGGCGTGGCCGGTGGCGTGGGTCAGCTCGTGGAGGACGGTGCGGTAGTAGTTGACCTGCTCGAAGAAGGCGGGTTGCGGCGGGACGACGACATGGTCCGGCCCCGGCGCGTAATAGGCCTGGGCCCCCTGCACGACGACGCGAACGCCGCTCGCCGCGATCACCGCTTCGGCGACGGGCACGATCTCGCGCTCGGGGAGCGGCACCGGCTCGGGCGCAAGGCCGGGGCGCAGCCCGTCGCACTGCGCGATGTTGAACAGGGTCGAGCGCCTGAGGAACGGCACGTGTTTCGGCTCGTCCCCGCTGTCCCGGGCGCGTTCGCGCTCTGCGGCGGGGATGAAGCGATCGGCATAGACGATGCCGACGCCGCGCTCGCCCTTGCGCACGCAGCCGCCCGCCTGGATCGCCTGACGGAAGGTCAGCCAGCATTGCGATGCATAGCCCCTGGCGAACAGCTCGCCCCACAGAGTGAGGATGTTGATGCCCGAATAGGGACGGCCGGTGAGTGCGTTGCGTGGCAGGCCGACCGCGGCGGCGGCCGAGCCATCGGGTGCACTCCAGGGCGTCACCCACGGAACGGTGCCCGCCTCCAGCTCGGCGATGATGCGCTGCGTCACCTCGACGTAGAGGCGTCCCCGGTCGGTCTCCCCGGAGGCAGCGCGGCGCGCGCCACCCTTGCGGCGGCCGGGCCCGGCACGGGACAGGCGGGTTGATGTCATCGCTTTCCTCCTCCCCGCCCGAAAAACCCCCAGGGCCCCGGCCGAAAGGGGTGGGCGGCGAGAGCGACCGGAGAGGCGCGCCGCAGGCGCCGCCGGCACCCAAGCCGGAGGCGCAGGGCCGGAATGCAATGGAGGAGCCGGGGCGTCAGCCCGGCTTGCCGGCAGCGCGGGCGCGCCTAGCAGGGAGCGCCGCCCACCCCCTTTGGCCGCGGCCCGTCCAGACAAGCGCCATCGCGCGGCACGCGCGATGACCGCATGCAGGGGCCGGATGGGCCCCTGCCCCATGCATCAGCGACATGCATCAGCGACCGTCACCCGAAGGGCCGAGACGCGGAATTGGCGCGGCTCGGTGCAGCTTGGCGAACGCGCCCGAAAGGGTAAGTCTAGCGGAATAGAGCGCGGTCCGGCTCCCGGCCGGAGACGCCGATCGCGACGGCGCGCCCGAATGCTCCACTGCCAGCCGCCGCAAAGCAAGGATGTCTCATGGCCGATCCCATTGGCCATGACATCGCGCCCGACCTTGCCAGGTCGGTTCCCGGGCGGAGATCAGCGAATGGGAGCGTCAGCACCGTTGCGGGCACGGCCGGCCAATGCCACCCTCGTTGGCGATCGGTTCGTCTTGGGGGACGGTGATGATTCGGCGTCGTCAGTTTTTCGGCCTGACCGCGACGGGACTGGGCATGCTCTGGTCCGGATCGGAGGCAGCGGCGTGCACGCTCGTGGCCGTCAACCGCGCACCGTTCAGGGATCGCATGTGCCGCCGCGCGCTGGCCGAGTTCGTGGCACTGCTGAACGACGCCCCTTCGCTCCCGGTGGAGGACGTGTTGCGGCGCAAGGACGAGATCGGGGTCTGGATCGAGGAGGGGTGGGTCGACGACCGGCTGGGCGAGGAGCGCTCGAACAAGGACGCCGATCGCCAATACACGTTCGTCCGGGAATTTCGCCTGTCGGCCGGCATTCTCGATCCCAGGCCGATCGAGATCGACGGCATCAACCTGGTCCGCCGGCTGGGCAACCGGGCGACCTATCAGTTCACCCTCAAGCGCTACGCCTACCATCCTGCCGACCCTGAAGGATGCAACGGCCTGTTCGTCCACGACGAGTATTACGGCGATGATCGCCTGTCGTGCCTGGCTACATTCTCGGCCAATCATCTGAAGACCGTCCGCCGGTTTCCCGAATGGTATCTCGAGGCGTAGGACGGGAGCACTGCTCAGCCCGCCCGGATTGAAATGGCCGGCCAATAGGATTAAATCCTATTCCCTGAAGGGACAGAGGAATGCGCTCGACCCAGCAATTCAGCGTGACGCTGCCGAACGAGATGGCGGCCCAGGTGCGCGCCAAGGTCGCCTCGGGCGAATATGCCAGCGAAAGCGAGGTCATCCGGGACGGCCTGCGGGCGCTCCAGGCGCGCGACCGCGCCGTCGAAAGCTGGCTCCGCAACGAAGCGCTGCCCGCCTACGACGCCTACAAGGCCGACCCGCAGCGCGGGCTGTCGCTCGATGAGGTGAAGGCCGGGCTTGCCAAGCGGCACGAGCGGGCCGCCCGGCGCGACTGAGCATGGCCACGCGCATCGTCGTCACGCCCGAGGCGCGTGACCAGATTGACGCGATCTACGACTATATCGCCGAGGCAGCCTCGCCGGAGATCGCCCGGCGCTTCACCGACGGGATCGTCGATCACCTGGCGAAGCTCGCCGACCATCCCCGCATCGGAACGCCACGCGACGATCTTCGGCCTGGCCTGCGCACTTTGGCCCATCGCCGCCGCGTGACGATCGCCTTCATAGTTGAGGACGCGGCCGTGGTCGTCATCGGCTTCTATTATGGCGGGCAGGATTTCGAGAGCTTGCTGCGCGACGAGTCCTGATGCCGATGCCGGGTTCGCGTTCTTACCAGAGAGGGGTGAACGCCACGCCCACCAGCCCGGAATTGCGGACGCGGGCGACGAACTGGTCGGTTACGAAGACCGGAGATGCCCGCATCGGCAGCTTGAAGACCTCCGAGGCGCCGATCACGTCGGCCTTGAATGCATAGTCTTCGATCGCGAGGATGCTGCCGTCGTCGAAACGGACGATCCGGGCACGCTCCTCGTCCAATGCGTCTAGCACGTTCGTGACATTGTAGAGCCACGCATCGCCCTCGCCCTGGAGCGGCAAGAACTGACCATATCGCAGCGCGACGTCGCCGAGCCTCTCTATCGCCCGCCGACGGAAGATCGGCGCATGTTCTCCGAGCCAGGGGAAATCCGAATATGCTCTCGGACGGCCGCTCTCATCGTGCGTCAGGAGCGTCATCTCCGGCGGGTCCCAATCTTGAACGGCGCGGCCATCCAAGGAGAAGAAGCGCTCGAATTCCTCGCCGTCGACCGGAAGGAGCCACTCGTGACCGTCGACACCTTCGAAACAATAGATTCGATTCACGTGCCTGCCTCGTGATTGAGACCTCCATCGGTCCATCGATGTCTATCGCACGGCCACGACAGGAATAGCGAACCTGGGCCGGGGCCCGGCCGATCTGGCCGACCGGCGCTCGCCAGCAGACGATCCGTGAACCAGGACGGTCCTGGGCGGCGATCGTTGCGCTCAGGCTGAGCGGATCGGGACGTCAGGCGCCGGGTCGTTCGTCAATCTTCCGTGCTCGCGAACAGCCGCGCACCATCAATGCCAGATAGTCCCCGCGTGCCATGCGCCGGGCATCGGCGACAAGGCGGCGCACGCGCGAGCGCAGCGATTCCGAGTCCCCGCGCCATTCGGTGGCGACGCGATCGCGTCCGACCAGGATCTCGGCGATCTCGCGCTGGCTGGCACCGTCGGCGAGCGCGTCATGCACCCGCAGCATGGCGATCCAGCGGCCGGCCTGCCGGTCAGGCGGGAACAGCGACGCCGGGAAGCGGCGGTGCCGATAGAGGTGGAGAAATCGTCGCAGCGCCAGCAGGGGCGGCGCGACACGCCGGACGCCGGAGAGCCGATAGCGCAGCAACACCGGCCGGTCGCCCAGCAGCGTGCCGCCATCGACCTCGAGACGGATGCGGCGCTTGCCGTCGGTCAGGACGGCGTGCTCGATTCCATCACCATCGGACACCGCTACCAGCCAGCCCCGCAGTACGGACGGCTCGACGCGCTCGGGATCGTCGGCGGAGGTCGGCACCGCCTCGAGGCGGAGCACGGCCGGATCGAGATCGGCACGCCAGATCAACCGGGCCTCCGGCGCCGCCACGTCCGGATTCTCGGCGAAAGTGAAGCCCCCAACGGATCGGGTCGACACCGGGCGCCACGCTGCCGGCGCTGCCCCGGGTCGCGGTGCTCGCCCGCGCGTACCAGGCAATGTAACCGGGGTCGCGGCGCAGCCACTCCCACATGATCCCGGCGCGGTCGATGCCGGCCAAGGCCGCGTAGGCTCGCCCGTCGCGCCAATTCTCGACCGGCCCCGACCCGCCCATCGGGCGCTATCCGGCATCCCGCTGGCCAGGCACCCGCCAATGGCTGCTGCAACCGGGCATAGTCCCCGCGGAGCCGGCGAGCCGATTTTCTCTGGAATCCAAGTTGCGGGAATCATATTCTCGAGGTTCGGGCCTCGCCCGGCGTTGAATTGAGACATCAACGCGCGCTGGCGAACAGCTGGAAAGGACGATCGCCGGGCAAGGGGCGGCTTGAGACGCCGCTCGCGGTCGTAGAATTGACGGATGGTCTTGTTGCCCTTGGTCGACGACTTCGTCCGGGCGGTCGGACGTGTTCAATCCGCCCCGGACCTGCATACGATCCTGGCGTTCTTCACCGCCGAAATGGGGTTTCACTTCTTCGCGCTCACGCACCATGTCGACATGCTGAAGGCGGGCCACACCGCGATCCGGGTGCACGACTATCCCGAGGAGTGGGCCGAGTTCTTCGACCGCAGTGCGCTCGGTCCCACCGACCCGGTGCACCGCGCGAGCCACGTGACCAGCGTCGGCTTTGCCTGGTCGGAGCTTCCTACCCTGATCACGATGACCGCCGGCGACCGGCGTGTCCTCGAGCTCGCGGGCAGGCACGGCATCGGCGAGGGCTATACGGTGCCGGCCAACGTGCCGGGCGAGTCCAACGGCTCGGTCTCCTTCGCAATGCGCGCCGGCACGCCGCTGCCGCGGTGCATGCGTCCGGCCGCGCAGCTCATCGGCGCCTTCGCCTTCGAGGCCGCGCGCAAGCTCTGGCGGGTGCGCACGCCCAGGACCGGGCTGCCTACGCTCACCGACCGTCAGCGCGACTGCCTGATCTGGGTCGCGCGCGGCAAGTCGGACTGGGAGATCAGCCGCATCCTCGGCGTCACCGAAGGAACGGTGGTGCGCCACGTCAAGCAGGCTCGCGAGCGCTATGGGGTGCAGAAGCGGACATCGCTCCTCATGCAGACGTTGCTGGACGGAACGATCAGCCTCGCCGACGCCGCGCAGTGGCGCTATTCCCATTTCTGGGAATAGCGGCGCGGCCGCCGGCGATGGACCTTGGCCTTCCGATCAACGGAGGGCCAAGCCATGCTCCACATCCTCGATCATGCGGCCGACTGGCGCGAGGACGATCGCCTCTGCCGCATGTTCGCCGCGCGCAAGCGCGTCTTCATCGACCTGCTCAAATGGCAGGTGCCGGTGGTCGACGACTGCTACGAACGGGATCAGTTCGACGCACCGGGTGCCACCTACCTTGTCCTGACCGATCCCTCGGGCGCCCATCTTGCCTCGGCGCGGCTCCTGCCGACGATGCGGCCGCACATCCTCGGCGATCTCTATCCGCATCTGTGCGAGACGCCGCCGCCGTTCGGCCCCACCGTCTACGAGATCACGCGGTTCTGCCTCGACCGCCGCCTGCGCGCGCCGGCGCGGCGCGAGGCCCGCAACCGGCTGGTCTCGGCAATCGCCGAGTTCGGAGTGTGGCGCGGCGTCACCACCTACACCGGGGTCGCCGAGATCGGCTGGCTGCAGCAGATCCTGGCGTTCGGCTGGCGATGCCGGCCACTCGGCCTGCCGGTCGCCGAGCGCGGTGCGATGCTGTGCGCGCTCGCGATCGAGATCGATGCGGCGACACCGGCCCGGCTGCGCGACGCCGGCATCTATCGCCCGGTGCTCGTCGATCCTGTCGATACCGGGGAGCGCCGCCATGCCGCATGACGCAGCACGGCGCGCCGGCGATCCGGTTGCGCAGTGGACGGAGCGGCTGCTGACGGACGGCTATGCGGTCATCCCCGGTGCCATGCCGCCGGAGGAGGTCGCGGCCATCGACGCCGAGCTCGGCGACGCGTTCGACCAGACGCCGTTCTGCCAGGGCGGCTTCTATGGCACGCGCACCAAGCGGTTCGGCCGGCTGCTCGCGCGCACGATACGGGCCGCCGCGTTCGTCCAGCATCCGCTGGTCCTCGGTGTGGCGGAGCGTGTCCTGGCGCCCTGGTGCGATACGATCCAGCTCAATCTCACGCAGGCGATCGCGCTCCATCCCGGCGCGCTGCCGCAATTTCCGCACAGGGACCAGGACATGTGGCAGGGCGAGACCGGCCGCATCGAATATCTCGTCAACGTGATGTGGCCGTTCACCGGCTACACGACGGAGAACGGCGCGACATTGATCTGGCCGCACAGTCACGGGCCGCGCTGTCATGATCCCGAGCCGGTTGGCGAGCCGATCGTCGCCGAGATGGCGCCGGGCGCGGCGCTCATGTTCCTCGGTTCGACGCTGCACGGTGCCGGCGGCAACCGCTCGGCGACGGTCAGGCGCGGCATGATCGTCAGCTACTGCCTTGGCTGGCTGAAGCCGTACGAGAACCCATGGCTCGCCTATCCGCCCGAGGTGGCACGGCATTTCCCGCGCGAGCTCGCGGCGCTCGCCGGCTATCGTCAGCACCGCCCCAACCTCGGCAACTATGAGGGGCAGTGCCCGTCGATCCTGCTCGACGGGTCGCCGGCCGAACCGCTCGGAGCGGTCGATGCGCTGCGGCCCGACCAGGCCGAGGGGGTGGCGGCGTTCGTCGCGAGCCAGCGCGCATGAACTCCGGACAGACGTCGGGGCGCGTCTACGAGGCACTGCGGCTGCGCCTCACGGGCCGCGGCCTGCGGCCCGGCGCGCGCCTCGATCCCAACCTGCTGGCGGAGGAATTCGGCAGCAGCGTCACGCCGGTGCGCGACGCGCTGCACATTCTCGTCGGCGAGGGGCTGGTGGAGACCGGCCAGGGCGAGGGATTCCGGCTGCCGCACCTCGACGAGCCGGGCCTCAAGGATCTCTACGACTGGAACGGCGACTTGCTGCTGGCCGCACTCCGGCGACGGGCGCCGGTGCCGGGCGAACTATCGCCGCAGGACATCGGCGACACGGCAGCGCTGACGGCGTCCGTGTTCTTCGCGATTGCCCATCGCTCGCGAAACCAGCTCCACCGGCTCGCGATGCGCTGGGCTAACGCGAAGCTGCATCCGACCCGGCTGGTCGAGACCGACATCCTGCCGGCGATCGCGGAGGAGGTGTCGGCGATCGCCGACGCGTTCGAGGCCCACGAGACCGCGGCGGTGCGGCGGATGATCGGCGCCTATCACGGCCGGCGCCAGCGCGTCGCGGCGGAGATCGTCCGGGGCCTGTATCGGGCTTCCGACGACGTCGCGATCCTATAGTCCCGTGCCGCGGACAGCCGTCCGAATATATTCTCGATATAGAATCTGTATAAGTTTCAACGTCATGCGGGAGATCGGTAGATTCGCCTCTGCTGCAATGCGCAGCAAGCAGGAGAGTGAATCATGGAACGCGAAGACGATGTGATCGATCTCGGCGTCGCCAGCGTCGAGACCCAGGGACCGGGGCAGCTCCCCGGGGACGAGGTCCTCGGGCGGATCGTGCCCGGACTTTCCGACGACTGACCGATGGGGCGCGCAAGTTCCCGCCTGCGCGCCTTTTCGGGATTGCCGAGCATGGGCGGATATCGCATCGCGCCGGGCATCAGCTTCTGTGACGCGGGCGGGCGCCACATCTTCCTCGACCTCGATGCCGACCGCTATTTCTGCCTCGGCGACGCGGCCGAACGCAGCTTCGCCCGCATGATCGCCGGAACCCCGCTCGATGCGGCGGACCATCATCGTCTGGGCGCGCTCGCGCGGCGCGGACTGCTGCTGCCCGCAAAAACCGACACGACCCTGCCGCCAACCAGGATCGCGCCGATCCGACGGGCGATCGCGGAGCCGCCGGCGCGCGCGGGAAACCTTGCCGTCGCGCGCGCCGCGGCGGCGCTGCTGCGCGCCAGACTCGAGCTGCGCCGCCGACCGCTCCGTCGCCTGATCATGGCGGTCCGGCGGGCCAAGCGGGGCTGCGCGCCGCCGGACGGCGACGGCGAGCGCCGCCTCGCGGCGATCGGCGGCGCGTTCCGGCGCGCCGCCGTGCTGACCGGTGCACTGGACGAGTGCCTTGCGGTCTCGCTGGCGATCATGCGCCGGAGCGCGGCGCATGGCATCGCGGCCGAGCTCGTCCTCGGCGTCAAGCTACGCCCGTTCCAGGCGCATGCCTGGGTCCAGGTGGGCGACCTGCTGGTGAGCGACGAGCGTGATGCCGTCGCACCGTTCACGCCGATCCTCGTAGTATGATGGGCCGGCGCTACATCGCATTCCTGCCCGCGGATCGCGCCGACAGCCGCCCCCGCGCCAGGTTCCTGCGCGAACGGAATCGGTCGCCTTCGCTCGCGGTCGCCGCGGACCGGCCCGGCCTCATCGTGCTCGCCACTGCGCAGGCAATCGCGCTCGGCGAGCATGGAGTCGTGCTAGGCGAGGTGATCCGCGCCGAAGGCGCGGCGCCGCTCGACCGGCTCGAGGCGCATGATGTGCGGACGATCGCCGTGTGCGGAGGCGAGCCGCTGATCCGGAACTTCTGGGGTGCCTATGTCGCGCTGCTCGAGCACGCGGACGGCAGCATCCGCGTGCTGCGGGCGCCGCTCGGCGACCTCCCGGCCTATGCGTGGCGATCGCCCGAGGGCGTGGCGATCGCTTCCGATGTCGAGCTGCTCGCGCGGTTCGCGGGCTATCGGCCGGCCATCGACTGGACCGGCGTCGCCGAGCATCTCGCCGCCGCCGATCTCAGGCGGCCGAGGACCTGCCTCGCAGGCATCGAGGAACTGCCCGGCGGCGCCGAGGGATGCTGGCGCGACGGACATTGGTCGGTGCGGCAGCGCTGGTCGCCATGGCACGCGATCGCGCGCGATGCCGCGCCGGTCGACCTCGCCGCCGCCGCGGCCCATGTCGGGGATGTCGTCCGCCGGTCGGTCGCGGCGCGGACCGCACGCTATCGGTCGCTCCTGGTCCTGCTCTCGGGCGGGCTCGATTCCTCGATCGTCGCGGCGAGCCTTGCCGCCGCCGGCCGTCCGATCTTAGCGCTCACCATGGTCACCCGCGATCCCGGCGGCGACGAACGCCACTATGCCGCGGCGACCGCCTCGGCGCTCGGGATTCCGCTGACCGCGATCGGGCGCGACGTTGGCCAGGTCGACGTCACGCGGTCGCTCGCCTGCGGCTTGCCGCGACCATCGGCACGAAGCTTCGCCCAGGCGACGCATGCCGCCGCCCAAGCACTGGCGCGCGATGCCGGCGCACGGGCGATCGTCACCGGCGGCGGCGGCGACAATGTCTTCTGCGCGCTGCAGTCGGTGGCGCCGGCCGCTGACAGGCTCCTTCTCCGCGGTCCCGACCGGCAGTTCCGGGCGACCGCAGGCCATATTGCGACGCTCGCCCAGGTGAGCGTGCTGCGGGTCGCCGCCAAGGCGTTCGCCCGCGCGCTCCGCCGTCGGCGCGGCTATCGCTTTGCGGTGAACACCGGTCTGCTCACGCCGGATGCGATCGCCATGGCGGCCGCGGCGTGCGAGCATCCGTGGCTCCGCCCGCCGCCGCGCGCCCTTCCCGGTTCGGCGGCCCATATCGGCCTGATCGTCGCCGCCCAGAGCGTCGCCGAAAGTCCCGATCCGCGCGCCGCCGTTCCGCAGCTGGCGCCGCTGATCGTGCAGCCGATCGTCGAGGCCTGCGTAGCGGTACCGAGCTGGGCCTGGTTCGACCGGGGATGCAACCGCGCGGTCGCGCGTCACGCGTTCACCGACGGGCTTCCTGCCGAAATCGCCTGGCGGCGCTCGAAGGGCGCAATGGACAGCTTTGTCGTCGAGATCTTCGAGGCGAATCGAGCGGCGCTGGCGGACCTCCTGCTGGATGGGAGGCTGGCGTCGCATGGCCTGATCGACCGGGCGGCCCTCGAGATCGTCCTCCAGGATCGCGGGCCGACCCGGAGTGGCAGCTATGCCAGGGCGATGGAGCTGGCTGACGTGGAGGCCTGGGCGCGATCATGGCCGCGCTGACGGCCGCTCCTCTCCCGGCGCATGCTCGCGGCGCAGCTGTTCCCACCGGCGATATTGACCAGCCTTGGCTGGCGCGGGATCGACCCGGCCGGTCAGCCAAAAGTCGAACCAGTCGAGATTGGTGCCGAAGATCGCGGCGCGGTGCCGCGGCTGCCATTTGATATGGAATTCGCCGGGAAAGATCCGCAGCTCCGCTGGCCTGCGGTGCTGGCGCAGCGCGGTGATTGACGGCAGCGCATAGAGCGCCTCGCTGTCGGCGAGTTGCATGAGCAGGGGCGTACGGATCCGGTCGGCGTTGAGCACCAGCGAGCCGGGGCGCCAGAACGCGCGATCGACCGGGAAGGCCAGCGGATAGCCGACCGACCGGCTGTATCGCCCCCAGGCCGGTCCGACGAGGACTGCGCTCGATTCGTCGACGCAGCAGCTGCTGAGCGAGGCGGCGGCGAACAGCTCGGAGTTGATGAGCGCAAATCGGACCGCGCTCGCGCCGTCGCTGAGGCCGGTGATGCCGAGCCGCGCGGGGTCGGCGATGCCGCGGGCCACCAGCAGCTCGACCCCGGCCGCGATCGCCGACTGCACGTTGCGCCGCTCGGCCCAGTCGCGAACGTTGGCGGCATAGATCGCATCATAGGTCTCGAGGCCGGGAACGCGGCTCGCCGCCATCGGCGGGCCCTCGATGCTGAGCACCGCATAGCCGTGCTGTGCGAACAGGAAGATCGGATATTCGTTGCCGGTGCCGCCGCGCAGGAACCCGCGCGAGCGATAGAGGGTGACGATCGTCGGGAGCCGCGTCCCCGCGCGATAGCCGGCGGGTAGCACGAGGTCGCCATAGGCCTCCAGGCCGAGCGCATTGCGCCAGGTGATCCGCTCGACGGTCGCGCCGGCCCGATGCGCAAAGCTCGGGTTGGGATCGAAGAGCGTATCGACGGCGCCGGAGCCAAGGTCGACCGCAACGATGTGCGAGGGTCGGGTCGCCGTCTCGCGGATGCAAAGCAGACGCGCATCCGCGCGCCGGCAGCGTTCGAGCACGTCGTCCGTCAGAAGCAGCCGCTCGGGAGGAAGGGGCCCCGGCGACCAGCGATAGAGGGCCGTGTAGCGATCGTTCCAGCCTTCGCGCTTCAGGAACCACAGCGTGCCGCCGGCCTCGTCCCACCACAGGCCGTCAAAACGGCCCGTGCAGGCCGACCAGACGCACGCGCGTGGCGTTCCGGTTGCGTCGGTCACCCGCAAGCGCCGCGGCGACAGCGGTGAGGATGCAGTCGGCTCGGCCGAGGCGCGCGCCGCACCAGCGCTTGCCCCTTGCCCTTCCCGTGCCGTGACCGCCACGCGCAGCGCCTCGGCTTGCGCTGCGGTCGCGGGGGTCGACCTGCCGGACCGCACGTCGGCGATTCGGTAGGCGAGCGCCAGCGGCGCGCCGAGCTGCGGCCGCCAGCCGATCCCTGGCATCACCCGCTCGTCGTAGATCCAGCCGGCTTGGCCTTCGGCGTCGATCGCCCGGTCGAGCGCCGGCCGATCCGGTTCGAACGCGAAGCCGATCCGGCCGTCCGGCATCCATGCCCACGACACCACGTCGAGATCGGTGGGCGTGACCGGGCGGGCGCTGCCGCCATCAAGCGAGACGCTCCAGACCCGCGTCGAGTCTTGGTCGTGGCGCAGATAGGCGATCGCGCCGCCATCCGGAGACCAGGCCGGGGCGATCTGCTCCGGAAAGCCGTTGGCAATCTCCAGTCCTCGCATCGCGACGGTGGTGGTGATGACATCGCCGCCGCGATCGAGCACGCGCGGCGGCGCGCGGCCGTCCAGGCGGATGACTACCAGCGCCTGGCAATAGCGGTTCTCGTCGATATCGGCGCGCTGGAGCACGAACGCCGCCTGGCGTCGGTCGGGCGAGATCGCGAGCGGGCTGGCGCCGCCGACCGGCTCGGCATCGGCGCGGCCGATCCCGGCGAGCTCGACCAGATCCTTGACGGTCACGGTCCGGCCGCCGGTTGCCGGCGGGCCGAGCGGCGCCCAATCGGCACAGCGGCTCCATGCCGGCTCCGCACCGGCGAGGCAGCCGAACAACACGCCCAGCCTCAGCAACTGCCATGACCAATGGACCGGGCGCCGCCTCACCATGACTTGGCGATCGCCAGGCTGATCACCCGCCCGAACGGCGTGTAGTTGGTGGAATCGTACGGCGTGTCGGTGACGGACGAGATGAAGATCGGCGGGGGCTCCGCGCCGAACGCGTTCTCGACGCCGAGCGTCACATCGAGGCCGCGCAGCCACGCCGGGCCGGTGTCGCCGCTGCGGTAGCGAAGGGTGAAGTCGAACCGGACCTGGTCGGGAACGACCGTCGCCGGCGAGAAGCGGGTGTCCTGAAGCCGGCCGGTATAGTTCGCGATTGCGGTCAGCGAGAAGCGATCATGGCGCCAGCTGGCAGTGGCGCGACCGCGCCAGTGCGGCGGGTTGAACAGGATGCCGGCGAGCGGCCGGGCGGCCTGGTCCGCGCTGATCCGGCGGCGGCTGCTGAGATAGCTGGCATTGGCGCTCACGGCGATCTCGTCGTCGCTCCTGCCGAGGCGGCTGCGATAGGTGGCGAGGAGGTCGACGCCTCGCGCCCATTGGCGACCCGCGTTGAGGTTGCTGTTGTCGATGAAGGCGATGACGTTCGCAGGATCATAGGGGGCGCCGGTGCCGTTCACGAAATAGGCGCCGCTCGCCAGGATCGCCGCCAGCATTTCGGGCGATGGCGAGCGCGTGACCTGGGCGGCATAGGCCGGATCGGCAAGCGCCTGGCTCACGAAGGCGATCGGCGCAACGATCCGGTCGATATAGCGCGTCTCGAAGTAGCTGAGTTCGGCGGTGAAGCCGGCAAGCGTCGGAGGATGGACACCGGCGGTCACCGACCAGCTCGTCGCGCGTTCGGGCGCGAGGTCGGGCCGGCCGCCCTCGATCAGCAACGCACTTGCGCCGGCCGGGGCGCCGGCGGCGCCGACGTTGCGGGCAGGCAGCAGGGTCAGGGCCGGCGGCAGGTAGCGCTGGTAGAGGGTCGGCGCGCGAAACGAGCGCCCCCAGCTCGCCTTGAGATCGAGGCTCGGCGATGGCGCATAGACGATGCCGACCTTGGGCGTGGTGACCGAGCCCGCCCGCTCGTAGCGCTCGTGGCGGGCGGCCGCGGTGAGGTCGAGCCGATAAAGGCCCGGAATTCCCAGCGCCGGCCCGATCAGCGGCAGGCTGAGCTCGCCATAGGCATAGCGGTTCGACTGCGAGCGGATGAAGTTGAGCGGATTACCGGGGCCGCGGTCGCTCTCGAGCTCGATATTACGGTATCCGACGCCGAGCGCGAGCTTAGCCGGTCCGCCGGGAAGGTCGAACAGCGGGCCGTCGCCGGAAAGCTCGACCCATCGCGCGCTGTTGCAGTAGCAGCCGGCGCCGAGCTCCAGCGCACCGCCGCCGATGACGGCATCGACCCGGAAATCGGTGCGGTCCTCGGCATAGCTTCCGGTCAGGACGACGTTCCATCCGCCGCCCGGCTCGAACTGGAGGCTGGGCGCGATCGCGAAGGCACGGCTGTCGGTGGACTGGGTGGCGCGACTCACCCGAAGGTCGCCAGCCGGGTTCATGGCATAGGTGAAGGCCTGGCGCCGCTCGTTGAACAGGGCATCGACGCTGACCTCCAGCGTCGATGCCAAGTGCTGATGCGCGCTGAGCAGCGCGTTGTGATTGCGCATCGATGGATAGAGGGTGAGCCCGCGCGAGCGCGTGGCGGCATAGTCGCGATCGGCCGAGTCCACGGCGGTATTGCGGTTGAACTCATAGGCGGCGATGACGCCGCCGCTGCCCCAGCGCAGGCCGCCGGTCGCGCCATATTGCTGCTGGACATTGCCGCCGTCGGTCGAGGCACCGAGGCGGGCGCGGGTCTCAAGCCCGTCGAGGTCGCGCTTGAGGATGATGTTGGCGACGCCGCCGACCGCATCGGAGCCATAGAGCGCAGAGGCACCGTCGGCGACGATCTCGATGCGGTCGAGCGCACCGACCGGGATGGTCGAGACGTCGATGCTCTGCCGCGAGCCGCTGTAGGAAAGCCGCCGGCCGTTGAGCAGGGTCAAGGTCGCGTCGCTGCCGAGGCCGCGCAGGTTGATCGAGGCGCCGCCGCCGACATTGACGCCGCTGATCGCGGGGACGTTGAAGCCGATGCCGGGATTCTGGCCGCCGCCGAAACTCTGCGGAATGCTGCGGACGACGTCGCCGAGAGTCGCCTGACCAGCGTCGCGGATCTGGTCCTGGCTGACGCTGATCACCGGCGAGGCAATCCGTGCGCCGCGGATGCGGCTCCCGGTGATGACGATCTCGCCGTCATGTTGGGCCGGGTCGGCGGGCGGCGGCAACGCCCCGTCCCTTGCGTCCGGCCGGATCACGAGCGCGTCGCCGACGGTGTCAGCGCGCAGTCCGGTGCGATCGAGCAGCAGCGCGAGCGCTTCCTCGACGGTGTAGGTGCCTCGGACCGCCGGCGCGCGCCTCCCGTCGGTCGCATGCGCCGCGGCGACGATGTTGCGGCGCGTGATGATCGTCACGTCGCGCAGCGCGGCGCCAAGGCTCTGGGCCGGCAGGTCGAAGCGATAGCGCGCTTGCTCTTGGGCGCAGACCGGCGAACTTGCAGCAGCGGCAAGCGCAACCGCGGCGCCCCAGCTCGACCTCGACAGAGATGATGAAAACCGCATGCGTGCCCTCCCCTTGCGACGCTCTTGCGTGGCGTCGTGGGAGGCGTGACGAGCCGGGAAGGACAATCCCCCCGACTTTTTTAGCGGTTCTCGCGGTACTGGGCGGGGGCGAGCAGGATGCCATCGGCACGGGACTCGATCCTGAGATCGAGCGCGGCGGCCGCGGCGCGGGCGAACCCTTCGACGTCGCCGGCGCGGTAGCCGCCGCCGATGCGCCGGTCGCCCAGCTCGGGCGTCGCCAGCCGGATCTTGCGGGCCGAGTAGCGGTTGAGCTCGGCCACGGCGTCGACGAGACGTACGTCGTCGAATGCCAGCATGCCCGCCGTCCACCGAAGCTCGGCGGACGATACCGGCACCGGTTCCGGAACGGGACTGCGGCTGTCGAACGTGACCTGCTGGCCGGGCCTGAGCTGCCGCGGCGGCGCATCGGCGGACTGCCCGGCACCCTCCCCATTCCTGGTCACTTCGACCGATCCCTTGAGCAGGACGACGTGGACCCCGGACGGCCCGACGCTGACATCGAACACGGTGCCGCGCGCAACGATGCTCCCGTCACCGGCGCTGACGATGAACGGGCGCGCGGAATCGTGCGCGACCTCGAACCGTGCACGACCGCTGTCGAGCCGGATGCGTCGCGCGTCGGCGGTATAGGTCACGCGCAGCAGAGACCCTGCATCGAGCGTCACCTTCGATCCGTCCGCCAACGCGAGCGTGCGCAGCTCACCCGTCCGCGTCGCATAGACCGCTGCCTCGCCCGCGGAAAGCGACGGACGGAAGCTGTCGAGCTCCCGCAAGGCGACGCCCCCGCCGATCACCGTCAGGGCGGCGAGGCCGGCGGCAAGTGCCAGCGTCGTTCCGGGCTTGCGCTGGAAGACGCTCGCGCGATGCAGGCGTGAATTGCGGACCAGCTTCGAACCCGCGGCGACGTCGGTCGTCGCGACCGATTGCCTGACCGCCTCGAACGCGGCGGCATTGGCGGGGTCAGCGGCGAGCCAGGCGTCGAACTCGGCCTGCTCGGAGCCGTCGCCCAGCTGCAGACGGGTGAGCCAGTCAGTGGCCTCGCGCTCGGCGCGCGACAGCGGCGGGTGCTGCCGAACCATCAGCGCCGCCCCAGCGAGCGATGGATGTGCGCATAGGCCTTGCTCATGTGCTTCTCGACGCCCTTGATGCTGAGGCCGGTCTGTTCGGCAATCTCGGCGCGGCTGAGCCCATGGAAGTGGGCCGCGATGAAAATCTCCCGGGTCATCGGCTTGAGTCTCAGTATAACCTGCTCGACCCGATTCAACAGGTCGCGCGCTTCGAGATTTGCAATCAGATTGGGTCCTGTCAGCTCGGCGTCTTCGGCCGATACGGACAGGTTTATCGCACGCTGCGAAGCGCTCCTTGCTTTGTCGCGCAACAGATTGCCGGCGATCCGCGTCAGGTAGCGTTCGGGCGAGAGGATCGAGATGTTGCGATCGGCGCCTGCACCGGCGAAGCGGGCGAACGTCTCCTGCACAAGATCGTCCGCCTCTTGGCTGCTCGCGCGCCGGACGAAGAGCCGGAAGAGGCGGCCGGCCTGCGCCCGATAAAGTGCGTCGAGCGAGAGCCGGCCGGGCGAGCCGTCGTCATTAGCCGGAGCAATGCCGTCCTGCCCGGCCGGCGATACCGGATCGACGTTCACCCGCATGGCATGAGGCTCGCCGCCCGCCGCGCGCGATCACCGGACACCCTCGTCAACCCGCACTGCATCCTCGGACCTTTCCCGTGGCAAGGCCCTGCCGGCGAAAAAGCCGGGTGTGAGAAACACGCTTGAGAACGTGCGCCGACGCCTTTAGCCGTTTGGCCTGGACATACGCGTCGGCCACCCGGCCGCATCATCGCGCGGGATCTGGTCTCTCAAGTTCGAGGTTTCTCAGGCCTCGGCGCCGCAAGGGCGGCGCAAGAACAGACTAAGGGCTTCAGCAAGAGATGCAAGTATCCGCCAAGAGCCCGCTCAAGCGCCCGTAAACTCTCTGTCTCAGCTAGTACCGTCGGCAAACGTCAGCCGGTACCGAGCGTCAGATTCTGACCACTGGGTTCAGTTCGGCAGGGCCGCGAGCGAGGGTCAATATCGGGCGTCTCTCACCCATTTCCTTCACCCTCGGGCCGACCCAAGGTGATCCGGCCAGCCTGTTCCAGAGTGAGGCCTTTGACCAGCGGATCGGCATGGCGATGGGCGAGCCGCCATTCGCCATTGTCGCGGCGGAAAACGAGGGTCACGCGCAGCGACCAGTCCTGGGCCGTCAGCGACCCCACTGCTACATGGGCGTGCTCATTGGCGACAAGCACCACCAGATCGGCCGAACGATAGGCGTGGATCAGTTCGAACCGCGCGTCGCGTCCCTCGCGAAAGAAGCGGCCGATCCGCTCCCAGTGCGCGTCGGAGGCGGGCGCCCCGGTCGGCTGGCCCCCGAAGGGATCCATCAGGGTGAAATCCGGCGTAACCTCGATCGCGCTTCGATAGCGTGCGATGTCGCCGCGCATCAGGCTCGCATGGGCATCCGCGGCGCGGCCCGCCAGGGTTGCCACATCGGGATCGGTGTCGCTCCTGGCGAGCGCGCCGAGCGCACCGACGGTCGCGACACCCGCGACGCAGATCGCAACGAAATGGCTGAAAAACATGATCGTACCTCATCTGACGGGTGCGCAGCGCGGGCTGCGCAGTCCTCAAGAGATGGCGACTATTCAATAATGCATAAAATGATATGATTTCACCAATATGCTGAATGAAACTGACCTTTCCCGTGCCGACCTCAATCTGCTCGTGCTGTTCGAGGCGGTCTTCGAGGAAGGGCATGTCGGCCGGGCCGCAGATCGACTGAGCCTTTCGCCCTCCGCGGTCAGCCACGGTCTCGGTCGGTTGCGCCGGCTGCTCAACGACCCGCTATTTCTCAAAACGCCGAAAGGCGTGGTCGCGACCGACCGGGCACAGACATTGGCGCCGTCGATCGCGGATGTGCTGCAACGTGTGCGGGCCGTCATCTCGGATGCCGCGCCTTTCGATCCCGCGACATCGGTCCGCCGCATGATTATCGGCGCGCCGGATGGTGTGTCCGCAGTCTTCCTGCAGCCGCTGCTGATCGATCTCGCCGCTAGCGCGCCGGGAATCGACATCGGCATTCGCCAGCTCCTGCCGATCGCCGGAGAGACCGCACCTGACCGCGCGTGGCGCGAGGCGTTTTCGGAGCTTGAGGCGAGGGCGTTCGACGTGGCGGTGGTACCCGTCGAGGATGCCCCGGCCAGGTTCGATAAGCGGACGCTCTACGAGGAGGATTTCGTTCTCGCCATGCGTCCCGACCATCCTTTCCAGCAGACCTCCACCATCCCCGCCTATTGCGAGAGCCGGCACCTGGTCGTGTCGCTCGCCGGCGATCCCCATGGCTTTGTTGACGAAGTTCTGGCCAGGGACGGTCTTTCGCGCCGCGTCGCGCTCACCGTTCCCAATTTCATGTTCGCCTGCGCAATTCTGCCTTCAACCGATCTGCTCTGCGCCATCCCGCGCCGGTTCGCCGAAGTCTATGCCACACGCTTCGGTATAGCCACTCAGGACCCACCGCTGCCTCTGGGCAGCTTCCGACTCAACGCCTTCATCCCCAAAGTGGCATTGATGGACTCAGGATTGGCATGGATCTTCGATCGTCTCAGCGCCGCGGGGATGCAAATCCAATCCGGTCGGCTTTCAGTCGAATGAAATTTCCGAAACGGGTGAAGCTCAGAAGGCGGGCGAATTTTTGGGCGCATGACGGTAGATTGATCGCCGGCAAGGTCATGATTTGGGTCGAAGGAGGATTGTTTTCTCCAGAATGAGATCGTTCGAGACCTCTCATTTGGGCTCAAGCTAAGTGGCGTCGCCATTGACAAGCCGGCACTGGCGGCAGGGACAATAACAGGCCAGCTGTAGATACGGGCCGCTTGGTGCAGAGCCGGTCGCGTTTGATTGCGGGAAGGCCGGAGCGGACAATGGCACTCGTCGCTACATCCGTGAATTGAGTGCGGCATCGAAGCAGAACGACAGCTTTCGGGTGAGGACCGGACAGTCCGCTACTGGGAGCGTAAGGTCGGATAGCTGGCGTTCCAAGCTGAGCTCGTGCGAACGACTGCCAACGTCCAGTTATTGCCGTTCAGCGTGCGCCTAGATCTTCTCGGCTTGCGGCCGGAGCTGGGCCGACAGCAGACCGGCGGCTTTTGGAGCGGTAAGTTCGCGATAGCTGCCGACAGTGATGCGGCAGAACAACGAGGGCCTCCGTTAAGTGATCGAACGGCGTGCCTTCATTCGGTTGAAATCTGTGCGGACCTCGTTGCGTAGATCGTCGAGGTTCGGTGCAGTCCTCCAATGTAGACAAGTCTGGTTTAGCCAAGCGCCTTCAGTTCTTCGGCGATCCAGTCAAGCCGGGTCCGCTGGAGGCGGACGGCAAGTTCGTCCCGCGTCCGCTCCACCGTGTCTGCGTCGTCTGCCCCCTGGCGGGCGAGATCCTGTCGTATCTCCGCTGCCACGGCTTCGAGGGCGTTCCGTCGTTCCTTATTCGGCAAGGTACGCCAGATGCCCGATCGCAACCGAAACGGATCGAGGCCCACTCCGGCCGCACGTCCGGGGTCGCAAGCCCATGCGGTGAGCGCTGAAACCCCGGCGCGCGTCACTTCCAGGGCTTGTGCCTTGCGCCCGCCCGCCATGGGGGTTGCCGTTATCAGGCCACCTTCGATCAGTCGCCGGATCGCGGGGTAAACGGCTCCCGCACTCCCGCTCCATTCCGTAGACGGCGAGCGCTGAAAAGCGCGCTGGACCTGAAATGCTGTTCGGTTCGCGCGATGATGAATTTCAGACAGGACGGCGCCTTCCAGCTCGGTAAGCGCGGCGGTTGAACCGGTCATCACGCTTCGCTATCTATATTACGAATCGTAATATCATGAGGGCACATGGTTCGCTTGCTTCTCCTCTCGCTGGCCCTGTTTGCCACCGTCGCCGCGCCAGCTTCGGCACTTGATCAAGCTATTGCAGCTCCCGTCGGGGATGATCGGATCAGAGCCCTAGAGGCCTTCTTTACCGAGCGTTCCGAGCGCGATGGGCTGAATGGCGCGATTTTGATCGCTCGTAACGGAAAGCCGATCTACCGCAAGTATATCGGCCTTGCCGATGGGGAAGCGGGCCGGCTTGTCGATGCAGACACGGAATTCGAGCTTGCATCCATAGGCAAGCTCTTCACCGCAACCGCCGTGCTCCAACTGGTCGAGCGTCGCAAGATCGGGCTCGATGCGTCGTTCGCGAGCTATTTTCCCGACTTCCCCTACCCGGCGGTCACCGTCCGCCAGCTGCTGTCGCACAGTTCCGGCCTCTCCGACCAGGACATGGCGGGCTTCGTCGAGGCTTATGCCCCAAAGCTCGCCCCGCAGCCGTTCACGATGAGGGAGTTGATTTCGGCGATCGCTCAAGCCCAGCGGACAATGAAGCTGAAGCCCGGCGAACGCTGGTGGTATTCCAATCTCGGCTTTCAGCTGCTCGCGCTGCTCGTCGAAAAGCAGTCGGGCGAGGCACTGCCCGAATATCTCGATGCGCATGTGTTTGGGCCGGCAGGAATGCGCCACAGCTATATCAAGACTGCGCTGGTTAACCGTGCGGACACCCCGAACTTCGCTCAGAATTATGCCTGGCCACATCGCTGGTCGCGCGAGCGGGTTCGGCTTGAGGGCGTGCGCGGCTATTATGCTGAGACGCTCTACGGAAATGCATCGGTGATAGCCACCGCTGACGACCTGTTGCGGTTCGACACGGCGCTTCGCAAGGGTGTCCTGCTGCGGCCGGAAACGCTGGACCTGGCCTATGCACCGCAGCGCCTCGCCGATGGCTCGCCGACCTTCGTGTGGCTCGGCATCGGCGGGATGGGAGATGCCGACAACGGACTGGGCTGGTTCCGATTTCGCGATGAGAGTTTGGGCAGGATCGTATGGCACACCGGCGGCATGCCGGGATGCCAGACGATCCTGATGCGCAATCTGGACGACGGCATCACCGTGATCCTGCTCAACAACGCAGATAGCGAGAATCTCTACAAATCGGCGCTCTCGGCCATGCGCATCCTTGCCGGACTGCCACCACTGGACGAACCGGTGTCGCTTGCCCGAATCTACGGCGCAACGCTTGTTGATCAGGGCGCGGAAGCGGCAAGGGCCAGGGTCGACCAGCTTCGCACGAACAGTACGCAATACCGATTGACTGAGAGTGACCTGAACAATCTCGGCTATGCGCTGATGGAGGACGGCAGGATGCGCAACGCGCTCGCTGCGTTCCACACTATGACCGATCTGTTTCCGAGAAGCAGCAACGCCTTCAACAGCTACGGCGAGGGCCTAGAGAAGGCTGGCCTGCTCGAGCCGGCGCTCCAGGCATTCCGGCGCTCGCTCGAGCTGGATGCGAACAACACCGATTCCACCGGCGCGCTCGAACGGGTCGAAGCGGCGCTCAAAGCCAGTCGCCAACGATAGCGACAGCTTTAGGGGATCGCCACGATTGCGCTGAATGGCTGCTATTAGGGCGCATAACGGTCGGCACGACGTGTTTAGATCGAAGGTCTGCTCACAACCCCAATAGCGATCATGACGCTTTGCAGATAAGCCATCGGTTGAGATGAGTGCGCAATCTAACGACAATAGGGAACTGGAACTTCGTGTCAGTGACGTCGCATACGAGGTAGCGGAGTTTGCTTGGTCCGATCTGGCCGAGCGGCTCCCCGTTGGGCGCACTTACGTAAGGCCGGAGAGTGAAGGACCATACATGGCCGTTACGTGGGATGCCGATTGGAAAGGGCGGCCGGGTGGCGCAATTCTCATTCGGATCAATGGCTATCTTGATCGCGAGCATTCAGATCCGGTCTGGGGCACGGCCGAGATTATCGAGCGACGCCCAAGTTGGCTTACTCGGCTATTGAACCGGTTCGGCAGCTAGCACCCAACTTCGGTCGTAGCGGCGCAGAGTGGCGAACCAAAAGCGGCCAGACCGCTCGCGCCCCAGTTGCGGTCGGAACCTCGCTGTGACGCGAGCCCGAAAACGGTCGTACCTTGACGATTGCAGATATACATGGCCATCTTCATCCTCGACTAAACTATTTGCCTGCCGAAGAGAGAGTACGCTGCGTCGCTATCCCGTAAATTCTGCCTCGTTCCTTCGAGACGGTGTATGATAAGCCGAAGTAATTCTTTGAAGCGGTTGAGTGCGATCGGTCATGCCATCCCACTTTGCGCCCACGAGAAGGCGCGTGATCTGCTGGCGATCGGAATAGTGGGACTGGCGGCAAGTGGTTGCACGTCGATTGAGCCGGCAGCTGCACCTGGACGGACTTGGGTATATTCGCCCTACGCGCCGGGCAGCCAGCCCAACCCGATAGCGATCGACGTTCCTGAATCCGCGTTGTCGAACGCAACCCCCTCTCGTCAAACGACGCAGCGCGTGGCTGGTGGCCCCATATTGGCCGAGCGTCGATTCGAGACCAACCTCGAATTATTCCAAATCCCTCGGCTCGTTATCGAGCACTTAGATGGAGCCGCCACGCCGAGCGCCGCCGCGCTTGCCGCCCTCATCGAAGCCGCCGGGAACACTTCCGAAGCGTCCAACCCACCGTTTCCGAGCCAAGTGGTGGTATCGACTCGGGCGTGCGGCCGCGCGGATGGCACCTTGCGCCAATGGGCGGAGACACGGTTCTGCAAACCGGGCGTGACTCGATACGTCGAACTCCGCATCGAAACCTTCGCGCGCTGGCGCACTACGACAGGAGTGTCCTGTTCCGATTGCGTAGCACGATACTTTCAGCGACTGAATTCATTGACTATTGGCGCCGTGACGACTCGCCTCGACGCTGCCCATTACTCTCCGCTTGGTGTAGTCGAGCCGCAGATGGAGGTTGGCCCGTTCCCATCCCCGTTGGTCCATAGCGGGTTTGTCCGTGACGCCGCGGCTCCCCTGATTGCCGTTAGCCATCGCCCGCTGGTCGACAGGTCAGGTCGTCCAGCCGACCTGCCGCCCGCCGTATTCCAGGTACAACTCTACTTCCCCGCAAGCGCGGAATACTGACGCGCCAGCTGGGGGCGCTGATGCAGTTTGCACTCGCGGGTAGTCAAGCCCGCGCTGTCGCCCCCGCAGCGGCACCCGTTGGGTCAGAACTGTGCGGCAAATTCGCCGCGCTGCGCAGCAAAAGCCGCCAGTCCGCTGACCAGCCGATCTCGGCCGTTTTCGCCCAAGTTGGCACGCCGGCTAGGCTGGAAGCCGCCGTGCCGTTTTCGGACGATGGAGCTGCCAGTCGGCGAACGCTCCATTTGCGGCCGCCTGGAAGCTCGCCACCTGCATCTGCAAAGTTGCTTTTTGTCGCAGCAACGAGCTGCGGCACGGCAAACCGCCGCCAACGCTTCGTCTGGGCTTTCGGCTGAGAAAAGTCTCCGCTTACGCAGTGCCGTTAGTCGCGGGAAACTGCCCCGATCTCCCACCACCAATGAGTGAATACTGAGCGCTGATATTGACTTTGGCCGCTATGGTGCGAAGTTTCCGCATTGAGGAGAATTGGGATGTCCAGCGGACGAATTCGAACTGCGTCTGGACGTCGCGAGCGATGACTGCGTCAGCTGTGGCTGGAGCTTCGGCGCTACTCATTCTGGTTCTCGCTTTTATAGCCCCTGAAGATCGCTTATTTGAAGCCCCGCTTCCAACCGGCGTCTCCGGGTCAAACGAAACAAAACTTCGTGGCCTGTATGCAGAGATGCGCACCGGCAGTGCGGCCGTGAACGATGAATTGGAACAACTGGAGAATTCCTGTTCGGCTCGCGGTAAGAAGGCTGTGGTCGAAGGGCATGAACGTCAATGGTCGGGAACTCTTCAGATCTACCGGAGCGCGAAATTCATCGCCGAGTTCAGGGCAGCTCCTGCAGTAACGTCGGATGCGGCCGCTTGCACAGCTCGCATCATCTTGCGGCGAGAGTTCAAGATCCTGTCGACCACTGCCGACAATCTCAAGAGCTTAGGGTGGAGCTTTAAAGTTCTACCGTGCAACCGTTCGCCTCTCATCAACCGGTGCACGAATGAGATGGTCGCGGGTGTCGAGGCGCGGTGCATAAATATGGGGGACGGCTTCGTTGGATCTATCGCATGCTACTCCACACAGAAGGACTTGAGTCATGGGTTGATGGTGTCGGGCTCGAGCTATACCGATGATGGCAGCGGCCCCGACGAAGCCTGGAGCTTCAATCAGGTCATGCCAAATGCGCTGATCGATCCCGCCGTGTTCCGACCGCATGCGGCTTCTACCGGGCGTTAGCTGCCATCGCTGCAGGTCTTATTTGGACCGGCAGCTATCGCGCGTACCCAAAGCTGCCGGTCGGCTAACCACCAGATAGCCGCCATGCGATCGATATCTGAGCGAATGGCAGCTTCTAGGATCGCCGGCTGGTAGGCCGAATGACCGAAATGAGGGCGCATTCCCGGCCGGCAACTTACGTCAAAAACGGCGAGCTGCTCGTGGGTCGGAAGCGGACTGGCGGCTTTTCGGGCAAGCAGGTGCGATAGCTGCCGTTCGCCAGATGTTTCGGCAGGATCGCGTCTCGTCCTGATCGTTATGGTTCTACTTCTACGGTCTGGCGCGTTACCTTCTCTATGGCGCCATCGCGGTTGTAACGCAGCGGCGCATAGGTGATGGACCGGCGGTGGCTGCCGCCGCCGGGAAGCAGATTGTCATGGTAGAACAGCCATGACTTTCCTGCATGCTCCAGTACCGCCTGATGGTTCGTCGAAATCGGCAGATAGCCCAGAATCACGCCGCGATACTGGTAAGGGCCGAGCGGCGTCGTCGCCGTGGCATAGACGATCTGGCCGGGCCAGCCGGTCGAGAAACTGAAATAATAGAGTCCGCCGCGTTTGTGCAGAAACGGCGCCTCGCCATACATTTTCTTGGGATCGTCACGGGGAAAGCCATTGATCGTCAGGTTCCTGATCGGCCCGTCGAGCGTGACCATATCGGACTTCAGCTTGACGATCTTCGGCACGCGCGTGCCGAACAGCAAATAGGCTTGGCCGTCCTTGTCGAGAAAAACCGCAGGATCGATGGGTTCATCGCCCACATTCGGATCGCGTGCCTTGTCGATCAGCGCATCGGTTCGAGCATCGCGGAACGGACCTTCGGGCTGGTTCCCAACGGCGACGCCGATCTTGTCGCCGCCGATCGGCGCGTAGAAAAAGTACTTGCCATGGCGGAAAGCGACTTCAGGTGCCCAGGCCTTCGCTTCGGGCTTCGCCCATTTGAACACCGTGACGTCGAGTGGCGCTCCCTTATCGACCCAGGTTTTCATGTCTTTGGAAGTGTACAGTCGCCATGCTGTGGAATCCCAATACTTACCGGAGTTCGAAGCGTCGTCGGTCGCGTAAACGTAGAACTGCCCGGCAAAGAAGTGCGGCGAGGGATCCGCGCTGAAGCGAGAGGTGATCGGCGTTTGCGCTGCAGCCGCCAAGGGTATGAGGAGCATCGCGGCGCACACGAAAGCCTTCACAATCTTCACCTGCAAATGTCTGACTAATGCTGTCAGATCAGGTTGGCTGCAAGTCGTCAAGCGCGCGGGGAACGATGCCCGTCGATGCCAATTTTGCGGTTAGCTCCGTGGTTATGTCCAAGGCATCCTCCGCGATCGCCGACAGAGGACGGACCATGGGCAACCGCGCCGATAAACATCCCTGACAGAAGGCCGCGCAGATCGACGCATACATGATGCTTCCACCGGCCGAGGTGGCTGAGGCTATCCTGTTCGCGGCGACCCGCGGTCCTGGCGTGGACGTGGTCACGTTGCGGAACGAACCGCTGGTGCAGAAGATTTGCTAGGTCAGCCGTCCGACAGCTGGCCTCTTGTACTGTATCGGCATTTTGCCCGAAGTGCCTCTAACAACTGTTAAAGAACCAAGGCTTGCGATCCTCTAAAGCTCATTCCGGACAGGACGACGCTGAGGCGTATCATGAGCGATCGAGAGTATTTGAGGAAGCGCGCCGAGGTTGAAAGGGCTGCTGCGATGGCAGCCAAGGACCCCGCTAGCTGTCGCATTCATATGACGATGGCCAGGGTGTACGACTGGCGCGCAAGCATCGAGCCGCCCGTCGAACCGACGAAGCGCCGATGATGGTGGATCCAGGGCGAGCGACCCTCAACGGCACCCGCCGCCGCAACAGGCCGACGCGCTGTGCCGGCGACGTTACCCGGGTCTGCTGACAGCGTGCTCCTGTGAATGACGCAAAGCGGCTCTCAACATATCACGGCTCCGGGCGGGCTGGATGGACGACGACGTAGCGGACGCGAGATGCAGATAGCCGGACCTGAAATCGCCGGCGACCTTGAGACCCTCCCAATCGGCGACCAGTAGTTGTCGGCCTGAGGTCCGCAACAGGCGTTCGGCGCGGAGCTTCTGCAGCGTCCGGTTGACGTGCACCGAAGTGAGCCCGGTTGTTTCGCCGAGCTGTTCCTGTGTCAGCGGCCAATGATATTGGCCACTGTCGCAGATCCCCGCATCCTCCTGGCGAAGCGCCAGCTCGCAGATCAAGTGGGCGATGCGCTGACGAGCGTTGTGTTGACCGATATTGAGCAGCCATTCGCGTAGGATCGATGCATCGACCATCGTGTCCGCCCACATCGCCTTGGCGATGCTCGGCGATGCCAACGCCAGGGTGAGGATCTCGTGGGCAGGGATGAGCGCCACGCTGACGTCCGTCAGCGCCTGGATATTATCGTCGGCTACGTCGAGCATCACGTTGGGCAGGTCGACCAGATCGCCCCTCAGGTGAATAGACAGGATCTGCCTCGCACCCTCGCCGGTGCATTTGTGCCGGTAGACGAAGCCGGACAGGAGTACGCGACAGTGCGTCGCCTTGTCGCCTTCGCGCACGAGGAAGCTGCCGCGCTCGAGTCGGGCGATCCGGTGCGGAAGCGCGAGGAGCGTGTCGATATCACTCGGTCCGAGCGGGTACCGGCGCGCGAGCTTTGCGACCATCGAATGGAGAAGGGGGGAATCTGGGCTCATGGAATCCTCCGCGTCGGGGCGAAGGAAACGAACCTCCAGCCGCCGACGCCCGGAATTCCCGATCGGCGATGGTAGCTTAACTAAGGTTGCGATGTTTGGTTCCAACCTGGATCGGTCTGTGAGTTCCTAATCGGGCGGAGCATCGCCTGCTACAATCGCTTCGTGCGATGGCGGAAGGCAGGCGTGTGGGATAGGCCGATGGACGCCATCACCGCCGCGCACGACGGCGACATCCAGATGATCGACAGCACCTCCGTTCGCGCTCACCAGCTGGCAGCGACGGCAAAAAAGGGGTGCCGATCACTGTCTCGGTCGATCACGCGACGGGCTCACAACAAAGATCCACGTTGTCGTCGACGCGGAAGGCCTCCCGATCCAGCTCGGCCTGACCGCCGGACAGACGCACGACGGGCAGATCGCCGACACACTGCTCGACTACCTTAAACCGCGTACCATCGTGCTGGCGACGAGGCTTACGATGCCGACCGCATCCGCAAGCTGATCCAGGACCAGGGCGCCACGCCCAACATCCCGCCCAAGAGCAACCGGAAGTGGAAGCCCTGCTTCAGCAAACGGCTCTACCGCGAGCGCAACCCGATCGAGCGGTTCTTCTCCAAGCTGAAGCACTCCCGCCGCGTCACCACCCGCTACGACAAGCTCACCGCCAACTTTCTCGCCCTGGTCCAGCTCGCCTCAATGCGCCTGTGGCTGCGAGCTTATGAGGTCTACGGCCTAGACTTCTCGTTCGGCACACGCGACCCTTAGCTCTTTGAGCGTCTGGTCGAGCACGCCTGCCTTGTAGGGCTTTGCGATCACGCGAACGCAGCGATCGTCGCCGAACTGCTCTTTCAATTCGTCCGCGCGCTGCTGCGAAGCGATCACGATCGGCAGGTCGGCATGAAGCGCGCGCAGTTCGCGAAGCAGGCCGTCAACGCTTCGATCGGGAAGCGCATCGTCCAGCACGACCGCATCGTAGCGCCCCTGCGCCGCCCGCACCTTGCCGAGCGCCTCGCTGCCCGTGCCCGCCTCTTCCACACGGAACCCGCTTCCGGCCAATGCTTCCGCCGTCAGCGAGCGCACGGTGGGCTCGGCCTCGACGATCAGCACGCTGCCGATGCCGGCGCCGGCATCGATCATGTCCCGCACCTTCTGGGCGAGCACCTCGAAGGTGAACGGCTTGATGACCACCTCGACTCCGGGGTCCAACCGCCCGCCGTGGACGATCGCGTTGCGCGTATAACCCGAAGTATAGAGGACGCGCAGGCCCGACCGGAGCTCGCGCGCCTTCTCGGCAAGCTCGCTTCCGCTCATGCCGGGCATCACCACGTCGGTGAACAGAAGATCGACCCAGTCGTCCTGGCGCCCCAGCAGTCGGAGCGCGGACGCGCCATCATGCGCCTCGAGCACGCGATAGCCGAGCTCACGCAGACACTCGACGGTATAGGTACGGACGTCATCGTCGTCCTCCACGACCAGCACCGTCTCCTGGCGGGGGCTCCCCTCGAATCCGGACCCCACGCGCATCTGCTCCTCGTCTTCGGCCGGATCGGTGAGCAGGCGCGGCAGATAGATCTTGACGGTCGTCCCCTCGCCTTCCTCCGAGTAGATTTTGACGTGCCCTCCCGATTGCTTGACGAAGCCGTAGATCATCGAGAGCCCGAGGCCGGTGCCTTTCCCGACCTCCTTCGTCGTGAAGAACGGTTCGAACGCACGCTCGATCACATGGCGCGGCATGCCGGTGCCGGTGTCGGTGACAGCGATCATGACATAGGCGCCGGGAGGCACTTCGGCCTGCATGGCTGCATAGCCTTCGTCGAGCCGCACATTGGCGGTCTCGATGGTGAGCTCGCCCCCTTCGGGCATGGCGTCGCGCGCGTTGAGCGCGAGGTTGAGTATCGCGCTCTCGAGCTGGTTGGGATCGGCTTCGACCCGCCACAGTCCGGGGGAGGTCACGATCTCGAGCCGGACGAGCTCGCCCAAGGACCTCTGGAGCAGATCGGACATGCCGGTGACGAGCTTATCCGGGTCGATCGGCTTGGGGGCAAGCGGCTGGCGGCGCGAAAAGGCGAGCAGGCGCTGCGTCAGCGATGACGCTCGCTCCGCGCCCTTCATGGCATTGTCGAGCGAGCGGTGCACGCGCACGTCGCCAATGTCGGCAGCGTCGAGCGCCCGCTTCGCCATGCCGATATTACCGGTGACCACCGTCAGCAGATTGTTAAAGTCGTGCGCGATCCCGCCGGTCAGCTGGCCGACCGCCTCCATCTTCTGCGCCTGGCGTAGCGCCTCCTCGGCCTGGCCGCGACGTGCGACCTCTTCCGCTACCCTCTCCTCGAGCCGGTCGTTGAGATCGCGCAATCGCTCCTCGGTACGCTTGCGCGCCGTCATGTCGATGGCGGTGCCGATGAACCGCACTGCCCGCCCATCCTCGAAGATCGCACGGCCGGTCGCGGCCAGCCAGCGCTCGACGCCGTCTTCCCGACCGACGGTGCGATACTCGATGTCGTAGTCGCCCGAGCCGTCCGGGCTGAGCGCAGCCTGGACCGCCGCATGGGCCCGCTCGCGATCCTCTGGGTGGAGCCCGGCGAGGAAGCTCCCCTCGTAGCTGACCTCGGCGTCGGGCGGCAGACCGAACAGCGCCTTGCATTTCGCGTCCCAACGCAGCTTCCCGCTGACCGGATCGAAGTCCCAGGTGCCGATGTCCGCTGCCTCGTTCGCGAGGCGCAGCCGGTCCTCGCTGGTGGCCAGGTCGGCCTCGGCCGTACGTCGCTGGGTCAGCTCGAGCTGGAGCGCCTGGAACAGCCGGACATTGTCAATCGCGACCGCTGCCTCGGCCGCGAGGCCGGCGAGGCCGCGCTCGGATTCGGGCGTGAAGACCCCGACGTCGCCGTGACCGAAGAACAGCCCGCCGATCACCTCCCCGGTCCGCGACACTACCGGCACGGCGAGATAGCTGCGCACCGGCAAATGTCCCTCGGGCATGCCCTTGCGCGGCGCGTTCTTTCCGTAGCGCGGATCCTTGGTGATGTCGTCGGAGCGGACGACGCCTTCGCCATTGAACGTGGGGGCGAACACGGGAGTGTTGCGCGGCATGGGGAATTGCGAGAAGGCCTCGGCGGGCGCGCCCGACAGCGTGTAGAGCATGTAGCTCTCGCCGGCATCGTTCAGCACATTGTAGAAGAACGCTCCGAACGCGGCGCCGGTGAGCTCGACTCCGGCGTCGGTGACGATCTGGACGAGCTCGTGGAGATCGGTCTCCGCGGCGAGCGCCGATCCCGCGCGATTGAGGATCTCCAGCGCGCGACGCTCCTCGATCAGGGCTTCCTCCGCCTGACGCTGGCTGGACCGATCGCGCAGCACCTTGGTGAAACCGACGACTTCGCCACCGATGTCGCGGATGGGTGTCATCTCGCCGGTTGCCCAGAAGCGTGTGCCGTCCTTGCGGACGCGCCAGCCCTCCGCACCACCGCCACGGCCGATAGCAAGTGCGTCCCGCATCTCGCGATCGAGCGCTTCCGCGCCAATGTCGTCCGGAAACAGCCGCTCGAGCGTGCGGCCGAGCATCTCGTCCTCGCGCCAGCCGATGATCCGCTGCGCGCCCTTGCTCCAGCTGGTGACCTTGCCGTCCACATCAGTTGTGATGATCGCCGTGTCGACCGCGCTGTCGACGATCTGGCGCCATTCGTCCGCGGTGATCGGATGATGCCCGTCGCGCCCGCTTCCGGCCATGTGTCCCCTTCTCATCTTTTTTTGGCGATCGCTGAACAAGTGGCGCCCCGTTTTGTTGCAGGAGGCACGGCCGCAAGACCGTTCGATTGACCGGAATGCTACTCGTTGGAACTCCAGCTCCCGGCAACACGTTGCGCAGCCGAGCTATAAGTCATTGGTCGCTGGAGAAGTGGTCATGGGAAAAGGCATTTTATTGTGGCTGCTGGGCGTGCCGCTGCCGATCATTCTCCTTCTTCTGCTGTTCTGGCACTGATCATGGCAGAAAAACCCCTCAGCGCGGTCGATCCCGCCCTCTATCCGGCTGGCGTTCCCGACGGAGCGGGAAGTTCAGCCGTGGCCTGGTCCGCCGTGATCGCCGGCGCCGTCGCCGCGATTGCTCTCACCCTCACTCTCCTGGCCCTCGGCTCGGCGTTCGGCCTAGCTACGGTCTCGCCTTGGCCCGGCGTCGGTGCCAAGCCGACCACATTCACCATCGGCGCCGGCATATGGCTGATCATCACCCAATGGCTCTCGGCCGCTCTCGGCGGCTATCTTGCCGGCAGGCTCCGCGTCCGCTGGCATGGGCTCCACACTGACGAAGTATTCTTCCGCGACACGGCCCATGGCTTTCTGACTTGGGCCATGGCAACCGTCCTGATGGCGATCGTCGCGGTTGTCGCGGCCGCCCTGTCGAATGTCCCGCCACCGCCGGTGGACGCACTAGCGACGCGCGAGACCATCGACGCGGCACGCAAGGCCGCTGCCACCTTCGCTGGTTTCACCGGCCTGTCGCTCGTCATCGGCGCGTTCATCGGAAGCGTGAGCGGAGCGATCGGCGGCAGGCTTCGCGATCGGCATCCCTGAGCCCGCACGCACGATCGCCACGAACAATCATCTCGCGCCCGTGCACTCAGGCGGAACGCCCTCGGCAGGAGATGGTTGGACCGTCATTAGGGAGGTGCCACATGGCGAAGCAGCAGTTCACCGATGCCATCATGTTGCTCAAGGCAGATCACCGCGACGCGGAGGCGCTATTCGAGAAATTCGAGAAAGCAAAGGGAAGCGCCAGGAAGCGGCAGATCGCGCTCGAGCTTTGCACGATACTCAAGATCCATACGATCGTCGAGGAGGAGCTGTTCTATCCCGCGTTTCGCGGCAAGATCGACGATGACGTCCTCGACGAGGCGCATGTCGAGCACGACGGTGCCAAGATTCTGATCAACGACATCGAATCCGGATCACCTGACGACGAGTTCTTCGAGGCCAAGGTGACGGTGCTCGGTGAGGACATCAAGCACCATGTACGCGAGGAGGAAATGCCCAGGGAGGGCATGTTCGCGCAGTGCCGCAAGACGGATGTCGATCTGGTGGCGCTTCGCGACCAGATGCTGGCCCGTAAGGAGGAATTGCTCGCCCAAGCGAAAACGGCGGGTCTCCCAGCGGCGAAGCCGAGCGCCGTGAAACTCGTTCCTGCCTGATCGGATGTCTGCCCGTGCTGCGGCTTCGGGCGGCTGATCTGGATCCTTGGCTCCCCGAGGGGAATCCGGTTGCCGGATGCGCTGACTTGCCTGCTCTATGTCGCCATGACCTGGGCGCTCGCCCGCTTCGGCGTCAGGCTCTAGGTCTTCGGCGGCCAGTTATGTGGCTCGCCCTGAGTGTGAGCGCCGCAACCTATAAGCGAATGGCCGTTTTCAGGAACCTCGGCAGGAGCCTCAAAGGTCGCCGATTGGGGCGCTTACCCGTCGTGGTTGGATATGGCTGAAATCGAGCAGCCACTTTGGGGAGCTGGATCGCGAAGTGGACATCCCCGTCCCACCAAAATGACGGATTAGGAGGTCGCTAGATTCTACTCGCTGCACCATCGGCAATGCGCTCGAACAGTGACTTTCGCGCGAGTGCATCTTCAAGTCTCGCCAGCGCCTCAGTCACTCTGCCGGCTTCGGCATCGAGTGCTCGCGCCGCGTCGTCAAAGGCAGCCCAGAGCGGCCGCAATTGCGCGACCAAGGCCTTGCCGGACGGAGAAAGGGTGAGCACGCGCCGACGCGCATCGCTAGGGTCCGCCTCGGATGCGATCAAACCCGCCCGTTCGAGCGACTGGCGGGTCTCGCTGACCGAAGCATGCGTTATCCCAAGCGCATCGGCCAGCTGTCGGACGCCTAGCGGGCCGACGAGCGCCAGCTGATTGATAACGCCGAACCAGCGCTGCTCGAACCGGACCCCGCGCGCGGCATAGACGCGCGAGGCGTCGGCATCGATCGTCGCGCTCAGGCGCCGCAGGCGCGCGCCGAGCGCGGCACCACCCATTTCCGCAACATAGTCCTTCATCAAGGTTCTCCAAATCTCGATTGACTCATCGGTAGGCACCTACCTAATTAGGTGCAACGATCATTCGTGAAGGTTGATTCATGATCCTATCGAGACGCCATGTCTTGAGCGGAGGGCTAGCGCTTGCCTGTCCGCAACGTGCTTTCGCCGCGCAATCGCTCATGCCCATAGACTGGCTGTCCCGGTGGCTGGCCGCCTTCAACGATCCCGGTGCCGCCACTTATCCTGAGTTCATCAGGCGGAACATTCCGAGCCTGGTCCCTTATCTGGACGAGGATTTGGGGGTGCGCGAGGCGTCCGGCGGCTTCGTCCTTCTGCGCAGTGAGCAGACAGGCCCCCAAGAAATCACAGCATGGGTCCGCGACCGCAACTGGGAGCGGTTCTCGAAGGTCGTGCTGTCGATCGGCGGCCGCCTCATCGATGACCTGTCCTTCACTGGCGCGTCCGAGCCGGCCGGCTTCGTCGTTCGGCGGACGAGCGAAGGCGCGACCGTCCGCGCACTTCACGAAAAATTACGCACAGAGGCGGCTGCCGGCCGGTTCTCGGGATCGGTGCTGGTCGCCAAGGGAGATCATGTCCTCCTGCGTGAGGCTTATGGCGCGCAGGATGCCGGAAATACGCGGGCCGTGACCCCCGCCACCCGCTTCTGCATCGGCTCGGCCGGCAAGATGTTCACGGCGGTCGGCGTGCTGCAGCTCGTGCAGGCTGGCCGGCTGAGCCTGACCGACACCATCGCGATGCGCCTGCCGGATTATCCCGATACGCCGCTTGCCCGATCGGTGACGGTCGAGCAGCTGCTCGCGCATACCGGCGGGACCGGGGACTTCTTCGGCGCCGACTACGACGCGCACGCGTCGGAGCTACGCACGCTATCCGACTTCGTCCGGCTGTTCGGACGGCGCGATCCACTGTTCCCGCCGGGCTCCCGCTGGGGCTACAGCAATTTCGGCTTCATACTGCTCGGCGCGATCCTCGAGCAGATATCCGGCCAAAGATGGGACGCCCATCTGGACCAACGTGTCTTTCGTGTCGCCGGCATGACGGCCACTTCGGCCGTCGCATCAGCGGAGGATACCGCCGTCCCGCTCAACGGAGCCGCGCAAACGGGATTGAAGCCGCTGTCCTACTATGGCGGACTGCCCGCCGGTGGCGGCTATTCGACGGTCGATGACCTGCATCGTTTCGCGACGGCACTGCGAGCGGGCGCCCTGCTCGATCCGGCCCACCGCCTATTGCTGACGACGCCCACTGTCGCGGCCGGAAGCGCGCAATGGTCGCTCGGCTTGCGCATCGCTATGCGTAACGGCGAGGCGAGCTATGGCCATCGCGGCAGCGCTCCAGGGGTGAACGCCGACTTCGCCGTCTATCCACATTCCGGGTACACGATCATCGTGCTGTGCAATCGTGGGCATCCTCACGCATCGAACCCGGCGGAGTTCGTTGGCGCTCGGTTGCCAATTACCTGAGCTGCGGCGTGACGCGCCGTCCTGGCCTCGGGATTATGGGAGATCCAGCACCGGACAGCATCAAATCTTTAGCACTTCGCATCGGGCCGTGAGGGCACCACGGGACGGTTGCGCTGGCGCTCAAGCAAGTCCTGCCGTTGAGTCTCGCTCATCACTCGCCCAGCGATAAAGAATCCGCTCCGTAGCTGGCAGGCTTGCGTGGTTCGGTGACATTGGCGGCCGGCCCGGCGCGATAGCTCTCTCGCACCGGCACGAGGTTCTCGCGCCGACAAGTTGTCCCCTTGACAGTATTCAAAAATGGAACGACTACAGATGTAGTCTATGGAGAAGGTCCGTAGACTCTGTAGCGATCTTAGCAGTGCTCACGTTCTGAAGCTGGAACGAGTTCGGATCGATATCGCATTTCTTGGGATAAGCCGGGGACAATAGCATGCTTAAGGCAATCCGCTTGGCAACACGAATGGCGATTTTCGCGCTACTGAGCGCGTCCACGCCCATCGCTACTCAGACGACCCCATCACTGGTCTCGTCCCAAGCCGCCGCTATCCCCGACACGCCGGTCGGCCGTAAACTGCGTGCCTACCTTGAAGCCTTCAACAGCGACGAGCCTGAGCGGATCAACGAGTTTTTCGGGGAAAAGTCTCCACCTTCCGGGGCGCCCAGCGCCAACGCAGGCTTGCGAGCCGCAACGGGCGGCTTTGATCTCGTTGAACTTCAATCCGCGACCGACAACAGGATTGTGGCGGTTCTTGGGGAGCGGCTTTGGGAAGGCTCCTATTCACAGCTCACTCTCGAGGTGGATCCGCTAAACGGCAAAATCAGAGCAATCTCACTCCAGCCGGCGTCGGCGCCCGCGAACCTGCCACGCATCAAGAGAATGACCGAAGGCGAGGCACTGGCGGCGTTGAAGGCGAAACTCGACCGGGTGGCAGGAAGCGGCGATTTTGCGTTCTCCGGAGCGGTACGGGTTTCCCACAACGGAAGAACGGTGTTCGATTTCGTCAGCGGTCAGGCTGATCGGGAGAACGGCATCGTCAACACATCCGATAGCAAGTTCCGTATCGGCTCGATGAACAAGATGTTCACTGCCGTCGCGATCCTTCAGCTTGTCGACGCTGGCCGTATTTCGCTGAATGGCACTATCGGTACTTACCTGAGGGACTACCCAAACAAGGAACTCGCCTCGCAGGTGACGGTCAGGCACCTGCTGACGCATACCGGAGGGACGGGAGATATTTTCGGTCCCGAGTTCGATCAGCACCGGCTTGGATTGTGCGAGCACTCCGATTACGTCGCATTATACGGCAAGCGTAATGCAGCCTTCAAACCCGGCGAACGCTTCGCCTACAGCAATTTCGGCTACGTGCTCCTGGGAGCGATTATCGAGAAGGTTACCGGCCAGAGCTATTTCGACTATGTGCGGACGCACATCTACCTACCGGCAGGAATGACCGCGACTGGATCTCTGCCAGAGACGACACATGTGCCGAAACGTGTGGTGGGCTACACCACCCGTGGCCCCACCGGACCGGTGAAGAGCGGCCCTAATACGGACAGCCTACCATGCCGAGGCACTTCGGCAGGTGGTGGCTACTCGACTGTCGGCGACCTGATACGCTTCTCCGAAGCGCTTCGCAAAAATACTCTTCTGAATCCCCGGCTGCTGGCTGAGGCAACGCGCCTGCAGGTTGCAGAGGGACCGTATGGCTACGGGTTTGTCGAGCGGCAGGTAAACGGCACCCGTGCGTTCGGTCACAGCGGCGGCGCGCCCGGTATGGCCGCCGAGCTGATGGTGTTCCCTGAGCTTGGCTACGCCATCGCGATCGCCGTCAATACCGATTCTCAGATCACTACCCGCATCGCCCAGTTTGTTGGCGCTCGATTGCCGGTTGCCGGGGGATATTGAACCACGAGCCGGTCGTGCAGCCCGCTTCGTCCCCTCAGTCCATCGATCATGACGCCGCGGGGAACCTGAACGAACGTCGGCGATCAGGAACCGCGATAGGGCCTTCAATGGCGAAAAGTGGGCGTTAGCGGACGGGGTGGATGATCGAAATGGGGCGCGAAGCAGACGTAACCCAGATAAGTAGTTACACTGACCCGATGATTCCGGGAATAGCGACAGTAAGCTGCTTCCATAGAAGACGAGAGATGAGGAAAGTGACGCCATCCGGGCGGAAACCGCCCTTCTCACCTCAGCTCAGCTCAGCTCACGGCAATTGAGAGAAGTGCCTGCTCTTGGCTATCGTTAGAAGATCTTGATAGAGCAAGTCGTCGTCACACGAAGATCGGCCGTCATGATGCAGGGTAGAACGCTCATCATCGCACTGGTCACACCGTTTGTCGGGTTCGGCACCGGCTTCGTCCTGCGTCCGATCATTGCTCCGGTTACGCAAATGCCGCTTGCCGCCGGCCCGTCTGCCTTCGCCGGCGGAGGCACGCAGCACGCAATATTTCGCGGCGCATCTCGACGAGGCGCGGCGGATCGTGGCGCAATGTCGCGACGGTTCCGTTCGCGGGACGAATGCGCACGGCCCTAGATTGCCGTGCCGCTAGGCTACGGAAGCTCTAGGCAGCCGGCCATTCAAAGCTTCATGGTTCTGTATCGCATAAGCGCGAGCGAACAGCCGCCCCAAAGGGCAAGACTGTTGAGTGTTTCGCTAATCGACGAAGCCGAGCAGTAAGGTGCTCGCGATCTTGTGCGCACTAGGAGCTAGCGCATCGTCCGACAGCTCGCCCGCGGTCCAGAAGGACAGCACGCCCCGGAAGGTGAACGCGAGCTGCTCCGGCAGCGTACGGATTGCCACCTCGCGCCTGTTCGCAGCGAGCCCCTCACCATCGCCCAGCGCGCGTGCCCATAATGTCGTCGAGTGCGCCAGCACCGTACCGGGGGACGAAGTCGCCGTGCCGAGCCAGCCCATCACAGCCCGGTTCACGTCCGGTTCCTCGAGCATCACCGCCGCTGCCACATCGACAGCCGACATCACGCGGTCGACGGCATTTTCAAGAGGCGGCGCCGCGTCGAAGCGCTCGATCATGGCATTGATCCGCCGCCCGGACAGCGCGTGCATGATCGCGCCCTTGCTGCCGAACTGATTGAACGGCGTCGCGAAGCTGACGTCTGCCTCGGAGGCTAGGTCGCGCATCGAGAACTCTGCCTTGCCTTCGCGAAGCAGACGCTCGGCTGCATCGATCACGCGCTCGCGCAGCGGCTCGCCTCTTTTGGCAGGCTTGGATGGTCCAGTCTTGCTCGTGGCCATACAGGTATCTATATCATGATATAGTCAATTTCGGAAGCAGAGTAGACCAGTGATTGCCCCCAATCCCAAGACATTCCTGATCACCGGCGTCAGCTCAGGCCTGGGCCGCGCCTTCGCCGCCGAGGCCCTTGAGGCCGGGCACCAGGTCGTTGGCACGGTGCGCCACGACGACGACGCCGCGAATTTCGCCGCGCTCGCACCCGGCCGCGCGCATCCACTGCTCCTGGACATCACCGACTACGATGCCATTCCGGCGGCGGTCGTCGATACCGAGCGTGAGGCCGGCCCCATCGACGTGCTGGTCAACAATGCCGGCTATGGTCACGAAGGCGTGCTCGAGGAGTCGTCCATCGAGGATCTCCGGCGCCAGTTCGCCGCCAACGTGTTCGGGCCGGTGGCGATGATCAAGGCGGTGCTGCCCGGGATGCGGGGTCGCCGGCATGGCCATATCATCAATGTGACGTCGATGGGCGGCTTCATCACCATGCCCGGCATCAGCTTCTATTGCGGAAGCAAGTTCGCGCTCGAGGGTATCTCGGAGGCGCTCGGCAAGGAAGTGGCCGGCTTCGGGATCAAGGTGACGACACTGGCGCCAGGTCAGTTCCGCACCGACTGGGCGGGACGCTCGATGGACCGTACGCCGCGCAGCATCGCCGACTATGATGCAGTGATGGACCCGATCCGCAGTGCACGGCAGGCCAAGAGCGGCAAGCAGCCGGGCGACCCTGCCAGGGCCGCGCGGGCGTTGCTCACCATTGTCGAGGCGCCCAACCCGCCGGTACGGCTATTCTTGGGCGAGGACGCGCTGGCACTGGTGGAGCAGAAGCTGGATGCGATGCGCGCGGAGCTCGCCGACTGGGATGCGCTTTCCCGCTCGACCGGCTTCCCCCTCTGAGCGATTGCGCAGGAGGCTTGAGGAAACGGATCGTCACTGCGAACATAAGCGAGGCCGCGTGTTACCTTTGGGGACCGGCCAGCGATAAGAAGCCATGCGGCGACGCCCCCTCTCGATGCTGACGACGATCCGGCCCGGGACCGGGTTCCGCCGGCTTTGTCCGCCAGCACCATGAAGCGGCTCGATCACGAACCACGAGTGAGCGGCCTATGGAAGCGTTACGCCCGGCAGTGTCCGATCGATCTCGCCTGTGACCGCTGGCGTGATGTCCATCGCGTTGTTCCAGCCATAGGCGTGGTCGCGCTCCATGACGACGCTGCAGGCGGTGCGGGTGACGACGCGGCTGAGCGCCTGGCCGAGCGCGCCGTCGATCTGCTGCTGGCCGCGCTACTGGGCGGCGATGAAACGCGCGTTCTGCTGCTGCTCGAGCGTCTGCGCCTGCTGATTGAGCGCGGTGAGCTGGCGTTGATACTCGATCGGCGCGATCGCGCTCTGCCGCGCCTCGAGCTGCCGGCGCTGCTGATCCAGCGCCGCGCGGCGCTGGGCAAGATCGCCGTTCAGCGAGCCCTGCATCTGCTTGAGCTGCGCCTGCATCGACTGGCCTGCACGGGAGGCGGCAATCGCGCCGGCGCGCGACAGCAGGCACAGGCCCTGGATCGGCGGGCCGAAGGTCTGGGCCTGCGCCGGCATCGCGGCGCAGGCAAACAGGGAGGCGGCGATGAGGCTGATCGAGCGCATGCCGCCGCCTCTCGCCCAATCAGTCGGCGGCCGCAACCCGGTCCGCACAGGCCTGATCCTGCCAGATCACCTCTGACACGGAGACGTTGTAGAGGCCGCGCTGGCGCGTGAAGCGGATCTCCATCCGGCAACGCACCCGCTCCGTGCTCCCCGGCGCGGTGGGGAAGAACAGCACATAGTTCCATCGCCGGGTGATGCCCTCGTCGAAGTGGGGCGTGCCGATCAGCCGGTAGACGGTGAACTTGTCGACGCCCGGCGTGATCATCCGGACCGCGGCGGGATCGACGACCACGCCCAGCTTCTTGTGCTCGAGCGGCGTCGGGTGGAACGCGCTGGGATCGACCCTGCCGACATAAGCCGGGGTGGTGCCGGCCTTCTCCCCGGCGATCGCCGGCGAGAGACCGAGGGTGGCCAGAAGCGGAAGGGCGAGGAGCTTGAGGGTCATTGTGTCCTCCTTGAGATGATGGGGTTCACGAGGATCAGAACTGGAAGCCGACGCCGACGTTGGCACCGACATGTTGCTGGGTGTCGTAGGTGGCGCCTGCCTTCACCACGGTCACGCCATCATCCATCACCCGCGACAGGCCGAGCGCGAATGCCGACTGGCCGCGATAGGTGCCGCCGCCGAACGCCAGCATCCCGCGACCCGGCTCGAACGCCTGCGGCATGCCCGCCGCAGCGAGCGCGCCGGCGGTTCCGGCATTGGCCTCGCGCCGGACCTGCGAGAGGTCGTACTGGATCCCGGCGACCTTCTGGTCGGTGTAGGCATTGGCCGACTGCAGCGTCTTCGACAGCCCGTCGTTGAGCTGCTGGACGTTGACCGCGTCGGTCGGCGCCACGCCAGCCGCGACATTGTGGATGGTCGCCGCCGACCCGCCCGGATTGAGCGTCACCGAATTATGGTCGGCGTCATATTGCACCGAATTGTTGGCGACCTGCTGCACCTGATGGAGCTGCGCGCCGTTGACCGCATCGGTGGAGGTGGCGTTGACCGCGCCCGCGCCGACGTTCTGGACGACGTTGCCGCCCATGTTGACGCTGGTGTTGGCACCGACGGTAAGCCCGCCGTTCGCCGTCACCATGCCGGCGAAGGTCGGATTGTCGACCACCCCGACCTGGAGCTGGTTGCCGTTCAAGGTCACGACGGTGTTGGAGCCGGCGGTGACGTTGAGCGTGCCGTTCGACCCGATGTTGGTCGACGGACCGCCGTTGGCCTGGATGTTCCAGCCCGCGCTCGCCGTCTGATTCAGCGACTGCAGCGCGTCGTTGACGTTGTTGTAGGTGTTGCCGCCGACGTTGAGTTGGGTGGTCACCGTGCCCGTGGTCGGATCATAGGTCGAGCCGCCGCCCAAGCTGTTCGCGACGCTGTCGCCGAGGTTGGTGACATTGTTGGCGACCTCGGTCACCCGGTTGTCGACGTTGGTGACGCGGTTGTCGAGGTTGGTCACCTTGTTGTCGACCGCCTGAAGCTGGCTGACGTTGACCGCATCGGTCGCCGCCGAGCCGGCGGCGACGTTGGTGACCTTCCGCTCGGCGCCCGCGCTGCCCACCGAGACCTCGCCGGCCGAGTTCTGCGGCGCGGTGAGGCCATAGCCGGTGTAGCCGCTCTCGGAGCCGACCGAAGTCGTCGCCCCGGCGCCCAGCGCGACGCTGCCCGAATGGGTGGCGTTCGCCCCAGCGCCGATCGCGACCGACTGGATGCCGTTGCCCTGGGCATTGGTACCGAGGGCGATGGCGTCGGCCTGGGCGACCTGCGCGTTCTGACCGATCGCGGTGCCGCCCGGTGCGGTCGCCTGGACGATCGCGCCATTGCCCATGCCGATGCCGTTGTTGCCGTTGACCACGGTCTGCGGCCCGATCGCGACCGATTCCTGGCCAATCGCCAGCGAATCCGCCGCCGTCGAGTTGGCATGGAAATACATGATCGGCGTCACCGCGAAGGACGACAGCGCCCCCGCCAGCTGACGGATCGTCACCGCATCCTGCGCCTGGGTGCCGTCGGCGACGTTGGTGATCTGGCGATAGGCACCGGCACTGCCGACGGAGATGGCGCCGAGCAGCGTCTGATCACTGGTATTGTAGGGAATGTAGCCGGTGGTCGCCGGGATCTGGCCGACGGTCGGCGCCAGGGCGCGATCCGCGACCGAGCCGGCGCCGAGCGCCAGCGAGCCCTCGACCGTGGCCTGGGCGCCGCGGCCCAGCGCCACCGCATTGCCGGCGCTCGCCTGCGCCTGATAGCCGAGCGCCGTCGATCCTACCCCCTGGGCGAAGGCGTCGGTCGGCGCGAGGCCCGTCTCGTTGGTGCGGGCGTAGCGGATGCCGTCGCCGTTCGCGTCGGTGAAGACGGAGGTGGTATCCCCGGCGATGTTGGTGATCGTGTTGCCGAGATTGGTGAGGCTACCCTCGACGGTCGTCACCCGGCCGTCGAGATTGGTGACGGTGCTGCCCAGGTTGGTGACGGTATTGCCGAGGTTGGTCACCTGCGTGCCGAGGCCGTCGACGGCCTGGTTGGTGGCGAACAGCTGCGAGCCGTTGATGGCGTCGGTCGAGCCGCCGTCGACCCGTCCGGCGGCGACGTTGGTGATGGTCCGCTCGGCTCCGGCCGCGCCGACGCTCACCGTCGAGGTGGGCGTCGTCCCCGCGAAGGTATAGGCCGTGCCGTTGATGGTCGTGCCGCCCGTGGCCACCGCAACGTCCGTGGTCGAGCCGCTGCCGAGGGCAATGTCGCCGGCGTTGTTGGCCACCGCATTGGGGCCGATCGCCACCGAGTTCGTCCCAAGCGCCTGCGAGTCCGGATCGCTCGAGTTGGCGTGGAAATATTTGATGCCGCCGCCGTTGTTGATGTTGGTGAGATCGCCCTCGATCGTCGTCACGCGACCGTCGAGATTGGTCACGTCTCCCTCGACCGTGGTCACGCGGCCGTCGAGGTTGGCGATGTCGGTGGTGTTCTGGGTGACCTGCTGGTTGGTCGCATAAAGCTGCGAGCCGTTGATCGCATCGGTCGAGCTGTCGCTGATCCGGCCGGCGGCGACGTTGGTGACGGTGCGTTCCGCACCTACCGCGCCGACGCTGACGGTGCTCGTCGGCGTGGTGCCGGCGAAATTATAGGTTGTACCGCCAATCACCGTACTCGACGTCTGCACCGCCGCCGCCGTGACGCTGTTCGCGCCGAGGGCGACGTCACCCGCGTTGCCGGCCGATGCCGCATTGCCGAAGGCGAGCGAGCCCGCCGCCGCCGCATTGGCATTGGTCCCGATCGCAACTGCATTGGCTGCGCTGGCGCTCGCGGTGTCGCCGAGGGCAACGCCCGACGGCGCGTTGGCGACGGTCGATCCCCAGCCGATCGCGACACCATTGGTCGAGGCCGCATCGACGGCCAGCCCGGTGTTCGATCCGATCGCGACGCTGCCTTCGCCCGCGGCGACGATCTGATTACCGAGGGCTGTCGCGTTGGTGGCGGTCGCCTGAGTCAGATTGCCGATCGCGACGCCTTCCAGCCCGCTCGCGTTGGCGCCGGTGCCAAGCGCGACGCTGCTGCCGCCGCTGGCCTGGGCGAGCGTGCCGATCGCCGTGGCCCCGTCCTCCGACGCCTGGGCCTGCGTGCCGACCGCAATGCTATTGAGATGGTTCGCGACAGTGCTGGTGCCCAGCGCGAGCGAATTGACGCCGGAGGCGGTCGAATTGTTGCCGAAGACGAAGGCCCCGTCGGCCGAGGCGGTCGAGGTCACGCCGACCGCTGCCGAATTGGCGCCGCTGGCCACGGTCTGCACGCCCGCCGCCAAGGCATTGATGCCGCTCGCGCCGTCATTGTTGTAGTTGCCGTTGGGGCTGCCGCCATCGTTGACGCTGTAATAATGGCTGGCCGCGCCCGCGATCGCCGCCGAAAGCGCCTGGTTGGTCGCATAGAGCTGCGATCCGTTGATCGCGTCGGTCGAGGTGTCGCTGATGCGGCCCGCGGCGACGTTGGTGATCGTGCGCGTGGCCACGGTGCCCGAGGGAGTCACGTTGCCACCGACGCTGACGGTGCTCGTCGGCGTGGCGCCGGCGAAATTATAGGTCGTTCCGCCGAGCGTAATACTGGCCGTACCGACCGCGGCTGCGGTGGTCGAGCCGTTGCCGAGCGCCACGTCGCCGAAATTATTGGCGGCGGCCGAGTTTCCGAGCGCCAACGTACTGCCAGCGTTCGCGAGGGCGCCGGCGCCGAATGCCGACGCATTTGTCCCGTTCGCGACGCTCTGCCGCCCGATGGCGATGGCGCTTCCGCCGGTCGCGGTCGAATTGGAGCCGATCGCGATGCTCTGGTCGGTATTGGCGACCGCCGTGTCGCCGAACGCGAGGGCCCCGGCCGCCAACGCCTTGCTGGTGCTGCCCAGCGCCACGGCGCCCTGGCCGACCACCTGGTTCTGATAGCCGATGCCGACCGCGCCCTGCGCCGCCGTGCCGGGCGTGCTCACCGCCTGCCCGCCGCCGCCGACCATGTTGGTGTTGCCCATCGCAACCGAACCGAGGCCGTTGGCGGTATTGTCCTTGCCACTCGCGATCGCGCCGTCGCCGAAGGCAGTGTTGGGATCGCCGATCGCCACCGCGCCGTCGCCGCTGGCGCGGTTGCCGGCGCCGATCGCGACCGCCTTGCCGCCCGTCGCGGTCGAGCTGGTGCCGATAGCGACGGCATCGGCGGTGTTCGCGACCGAGCCCAGGCCGGCCGCGATGGCATTTTCAGCAGTCGCGCTGGCGTTGTTGCCGAGTGCCAACGAGGAGACGCCAGTGCTCTGCGCGCCCGAACCTGCCGCGACCGAGCCGCGCCCGCTCGACACCGCCTGATTGCCAAGGGCCACGCCGAAGTCGCCCGAGGCATCAGCCTCGCGGCCGAACGCTGCCGCGCTTGTCCCCGCCGCGCTGGAAGCCACACCAAGCGCGGCGGCGCTGCCGCCGGTCGCAGTGCTTTCGCGTCCCATCGCGATCGTGTCGGTCGCGGACGCGATCACGTCTGTGCCGATGGCGATGGCGCTCTCAGCAAGGGCACCCGTGCCGGCTCCGGTGCGCGCGCCCAGATAGACGGCGTTCACACCGTTGGCAATTGCTCCACTGCCAACGGCGGTGCCGTTGGTCTGGCTGGCCAGGGCGTCGATGCCTATCGATGTCGTCGAGTTGGCAGCCACGCCGATGCCGGCATTGGTTCCGATCGCGACGTTGTCGCTGCCCGTGACCAGATTGCCTGCCGAGGCGGAAAGCGTACCGTCGTAGGTGACGGCGCCATTGCCGCTTCCGAGGGCGACGTTGCGCGTCCCCGTGACGCCGGAACCAGCGCCTCGCATCACGCTGGCGATGCCGCCGCCCATCGCGGTATTTTGCGCCCCTTGAACGAGCGTGCCGGCCGCAATGCCCACCGCAACGGAGCTTGCGTTTCCGGCGGTCGATCCGGCGCCGGCACCTTGGCCCACGGCAACGGTGCTTGCACCAATGGCCAAGGCCTGCGCCCCGAGTGCGGTCGCGCTATTCCCCGTCGCCTGGGCGCGGTTGCCAACGGCGGTGGCGGCACTGTCTGACGCTATGCTGAGGCGGCCCAGTGCTACAGCGCTCGGGCCTGAGGCTGCACTCTGAAGCCCGATCGCGACGGCCCATGAGTCGCTTGCTGTTACGTCCGTGCCGATTGCGATAGCCCCGCCGCCCGTGGCGCCCGTGCCGGGCACCGTGCGCGCGCCGAGATAGATCGTGTTGGCCTCCGATGCGATCGCCCCTACGCCGATCCCGATGGCGTTGGTGGCGCCGGCATTGGCGTTAACGCCCTCGGCAATCGAGCCTGATCCGGATGCCGACGCGTTGCCGATGGCGATGGAGTTGGGAGCCGTCGCCGAACCGCCACCCGCCTGATATTGCGCAAGCGCCGGTGTGGCCGCGCCGAAGGTGGCGATGGCAGCGAGGCCGCCGATCATGACCTGCGCGCTGGCCGAAGACAGCAGCACCGCACGGGCGCCGCCGCCGAAACCAAGCGATCCCACGCCCAGGTCCTTGCGACCAACGCCCAGCACCCGATGCGCCCGGCGCAGCACCGCCATCAGCCGCCGCCGCTGCGACCAGCTCGCGCCCTCACCGCCGACGACCCAGTTCGCGGCAAAGCGGGCGCGACGAACATTCTGCGACTCAAATCCGGACATGGCACTTCCCCTTGTTGAACTGGCCACGGCATTTCGGCCGATGGCCGGGAGCGAACAGACACAGCTTCCCCGTCGCCCCGGCGCGCGCGGACGCTTTCACGAGTTCAGGAATTCAAATTCGGCTCGATGGAGAGGGCCGGGATGAGCCTCAGCCCATCCGCCCTCCCAAACTCATCCGACCTCGGCACCTCGCGCGACCGTCACCACCACGCAGGCGCCGCCGCTGGAGACCAGCATCGCTTGCCCCTGGTCACCGCCCAGGTTGTAAAGAGGCACGCCGGACAGGTTGCCGGCGGCGGTGCTGCCTGCCGGCAGCAGCGCGACAACATCCCTGCAGGCGCGCTGGAACGGCGCGACGCGCACCAGCTGTCCTTCGCATTTCTCGCCGACCGGCGCCGCCATGACGATGCCGGCCGCCTGGGCGCTATAGCCGGGCGTGTTGTAGGTCATGCCGACCACGCCCTGTACGCCATGGCCATCCGGCGCACTGCCTTCGGTCTGTGCCTGGACGGTGTAGGCGGCGCCGTGGGAGACAGTCTGGCCCATGGCGGCGAAGAGATTGGCGCACTTGCGCACGCCCAGCTTGCTGGCTTGGTCGCGGAAGACGTCTCCGGCCGGCATCGCCTTCGCATCGGGGCGGGACTGGGCGCCCGCCGATACACCGCCGCCGACAAGGACTAAGACGAGCGTTACGACCATCAGGTTGCTTCGTCGTGCTGTCGGCGCGTCCCGCCGATCGGTAAGCGCCTTTACTTTAGATAGATGCGCAATCATGCAGACAACTGCCCCTTTTTTGCAAAAATAGAGCGGCATCCGCTACCAACATAGGCGCGGATCATCATCACTCAACTGTTGCGTGCTAAGAGTTTATGACCCCTTTTATGTCGTCACTACTTGAATGATGCCACGGTTTAACCGGATTTCAAGTTAAATTAACAGAATATTCATGGTTAACGCAACAAAGTGCTGTGGTTTCTTGTAGTATTTTATGGGCTTCCGACAAGATTATGCTTAATCCGATCAATCCTACCGGATGCCACGAGTTCGGCGGGGAGCTGTGGTCGGCGAGTCGGGGTAAAGATCGGGCGTCGGTCCGCATGGCGCCCCGGCCTCACCGTCGCGAATGGGAGAGCCTCGGGCGCCCGCGCCGCCTTCTCTCTGGCAAGCGTGCCGCGTGTCCCGAGCGTATGGATATCGGTTGCGCGACGAACAGCCGCCGCTGTTACAACTGCAAACGCTGTTCTCGTGCCGCGTCAGCGGTTGGCGGCTCTCCGACGGTCCGGCAGGAGCGGGGCGGAGAAGAGATGTCCCTGGCCATGGACGGTCTTCACCGGTGCAGGCAAACCGGTTGCCCGCTCGATCTTATGCCTCAGCCGCTGCACAATGGCATCGAGGCTGCGGTCGCCAGCGGGATCGGCGCTGTAGCCGAGCTCAGCGCGAAGCTCGTTCCTCGGGATCAGGGTCCCGGAGCGGAGCAGCAGCCGCTCGATGAGCTTGGTTTCCAGGGCGGTCAGCTTGACCATTGCGCCGGTCGGCGCGTGCAAGATCCAATACGCCGGATCGAAGTACCATTCCGAAGCGGGCAACGCGGGCGTCGGAGCGGGACCGCCGCGTCGCGCGATCCGGCGCGCGAGGCTGTGGACGCCTTCGACCAGCTCGTCGTCGGTCAGCGGCGCTGCAAGAGGGAGATCCACACCGATTTCGAATGCCCGGATGTAGTCCTGCACCTTGTTGCCGGCGGTAATGAGGATGATGCCGATGTCGCCCTTGCGGCGGAGCCAGGACGCGATTTCCAAACCGGCCGGTTCGGACGAGACGCCGCCGATGATGGCGATATCGTAATCGTCGATCGCGATGCTGCGATAGAATTCGAACGCCGATCCGGCACTCGCGACCCCGAAGCCCTCTCGCTCCAGGCGACTCTGCAGCGGACGGCAGGCCGCAACGTTTTCCTCGAGAATGATGACGCGCATAGACACCACCGCACTCGAGCGGGGCGCCATGCGCCGCTCCCGCCCCCTTTATTTTTGGATCAGATGCTCTCGCGTGCTGCAATGAACCGGCAGCACGACTCGGCTCCCCCGCGTTCTAGGGACGCATCAGCACGCACTCCGCTTGCACCTGCAACATCAGCATGAGGTGTATATTGTATTCTCAGACAAAAGAAAAGATTAGCTTACTCAATATTTTGCGGAACGTTTTGAAAGCCATAGCTATCATTGCAGCCCATAATGGGGCGAAGGCCGGGCTCGCGACGATTCAGCCAGGCATCGACCTTCGCTGAGCTGGGATTACAGGATCGCGTGAGCCAGCATTGGAGCGACCTGCTCAGGGCAGCTGAACGAACAGAATGGAGCGCTAAGCAGATGAGCCGGAGTAGCTGGCTACCCCGGCCCGATAATCAAGATCGCGGTAGCTAGCGACTGCAATTTCCGCAAAAGCCAGAGGTAAAGAAAGTGAGGCCATCGGATAGAACCGCCCACCTCACCTCCACCGCAACTGAGAGAAGTGCCTGCTCTTGGCTATCGTTAGAGGAACTTGAATGAGGTCGTCGTCACACGGAGATGGCCGTCATGAGGCAAGATAGAACACTCATCATCGCCTTGGTCACACTGTTCATCGGGTTCGTCGCGGGTTTCGTCCTACGTCCGGTCATTGTTCCGGTCGCGCAGGCGCCGGTTGCCGCCGCCCCGTCCGCCTTGGCGGAGGCGCGCGGCATGCAATATTTCGCGGCGCATCTCGACGAAGCCCGGCGGATCGTGGCGCAATGTCGCGACGGCTCCGTTCGCGGCGACGAGTGCGCCAATGCCGACGCCGCCGTGATCGCGGCAGAGGGTCGCGAACAGACCGAACGATTCTTGGGAAAACGACCCTAATCGGCACCGCTACGTCGCGGCGTTCGCCTCTCGCTCAAGCTCGGCGAGGCGCTCCGAGCAGACAAGATGCACGACACGCCCCAGCTCCTCGATCTGGGCGGCGAGCCAGGTCAGCTCCTCCATGGTGATGCGGTAGTGCTTGGAATAGCGCGCCTTCACATAGGCGTCCTTGAGCTTCGAGAAGATGCCGCGTTCGCGCCGAGTGCCGGACGGCCAGACCTGCGCCAGCCTCGAGTCCAGCTTCTCGGCCATGTTGCGCAGCGCGGCGATGTTGTGGACGTGCGGCGTGTAGAAGGTCCGTACCAGCAGGACACAGTGATAAAGCCGTTCGACCGTCTGATGCATTAGGAAGGCCGCATCCTTAAGCCGTCCCTGAGACTGGCTAAATCGAGCAGTCTCGAACATTCCAACAGCAGCTGGACACCACTCCTCGAAATACTCCTTAGCCATCGCCAGCGCCTGCTCGGGCGTCTTGGGCGTCGGCGTGCGCAGCTTGCGGTCGTCGCTCTCGTAGAGTGCGATGCCGTCGCGGACGATGTCCATGAAGAAGTAGCGGCCGTGGGCGAGGCCGTCGTTCACCTCCTGGAGCGAATGGACGATGAAGTTGACCGGCGTCTTGAGCGTCCTGGTGATCGACAGCTCGCGCATCAGCCGGTCCTCGGCGCCCGCCCAATAGTCCACCATGTCGGTGAGGCGCTTGTCGTTGACGATGACGAGCAGGTCGAAATCCGACCGGTAGCCCTTCTTGGTGTGCGGCTCGTCGACCCAGCCGCCGCGCGCATAGGAGCCGTAGAGGATGATCTTGAGGATGCGGCCCTTCTTCTTCCAGTCCTGGGTCGCAAGCGCCCGCGCCTCCTCGAATTCCTCGAACAGGATCTGCACGACGCGCTCGAGCTCGCGTCGCTTGGCCGCCGGCAGATGGTCGAGGTCGGTGCGCATGGAGCCCGAATCCTAGAGCGGGTTCGCTAGCATGCAAGCCGGCGGCGGATTTGCCGGGCCGGGCTGCCGCGTCGCGGGCGATGCAGCGCGTGCATCAGGCGCGGCCATCACTCGCCGCCAGCTGTGCGCCGATCAGCACGATCGCTTCGGCCAGCCGCCGCTCGACCTCGCCCATATCGATCCCGAGCCGCGCCGCGATCGCGGCATGGCCGAGCCCCTCGACCGCGCTCAGGCAATAGACCTCGCGCGGCCACAGCGGCAGGCGGTCGAGCGCGGCGCGGAGCGCCGCGCGGCGCTCGTCGTCGCTGCGGTCCATGAGCCGGGCACCCTCCCCTCCCCCAGCCGCCGCGGCCGGAACCGCGGCGGCCGGGCCGGGGCGCAGCACGCCGTCCGGGTCCGGGGCGAAGGCAAGCAGATAGTCGGCCGCCCTGCTCGCCGCGCTCGCGGCGCGGACGATCGCCTTGCCGTCCTCGCGCAGCACCGCCAGCCACGCCCCGATATAGTCGGCATGGCGCACGGTCGGCCGGATGCCGAACGATGCGCACAGGAACGCGCTCGCCATCTCCGCAACCAGCTCCTCGCGGGCATAGTCGCCGCTGCCGAAGCTGCCGCGCTGCTCGCGCGCGAGCCGGCTCACGTGGCCGGTCCAATGGCCGAGCTCGTGGAGCAAGGTGCGATACCAGTCGACCAGCGCGGAACGCGGCCGGCGGCGGCACCGCGACATAATCGGGACCAGGCGCATAATAGGCCTCGCCCCCGCCGATGCGCACGTCGGCGCCGCTCGCCGCGATCAGTGTCGCGACCTCGGGCAGGATGTCGAGGTCGCCTCGGACCTCGGAAGGCTGGGAGAGCGCGGCGGGCAGGCCGTCGCATTGGTCGACATTGAACAGGGTGAAGCGCTTGAGGAACGCGATCGCCCGCGCCTCGCGCCCCTCGTCGAACGCGCGCTCGGCCTCGCCCTTCGGCGTGAAGCGATCGGCATAGCAGACCGCTGTGCCCTGCTCGCCCTTGCGGACATGCCCGCCGAGGAGAAGGGCCTGGCGGTAGGTCAGTCAGCGCTGCGTCGCATAGCCGCGCGCGACCGCCGCCGCCCACAGGATCAGCACGTTGATCCCCGAATAGCGCCGCGCGCTCACGGCATTGGCCGGCAGCGCGCAGCCGCTCGGCACGCTGTCCCAAGGCCGCACCCAGGGCAGCCGCCCCTGCTCCAGCTCGGCGATCACCCGCGGGTCACCTCGCCATAGAGGTCCGCGCGATGGCCGGTATCCCTCATGATCCTCGCTCCTTCCTCCAAAAACCACCGCACCCGGCGCCGGAACGGCGGGGTGGGCGGCAGGAGCGGACCGGCAGTCCCGCCACCAGCGGCGGACCGCACCCGCGAAGCAGGGCCGAAACGCAGTGGAGGACCCCGGCCGAAGCCGGGGTTGCGGCGCGCCGCGGCGGGACTAGCGGGAAGCGACGCCCACCCCGCCGCACCGGTGCCGGAGGCACCAGCGCCAGCGCGGGCGGCAGCCCGCGCTGGCCGCTTCCGGTCGTCGCAGCACGACCGGCCGCCAGCACGCGCGGCACATCCGGCATCGATCATGAAGACGGCTCAGTCATCGCGAACAACGCGACTCCCCCGGCGGCGATTCCACCTTCGCGCTCGGGAAGTCGAGTGATGGCGTCAGAGGCTATGTCCTGTCGCGGGGAGGAACCGAGCATCGCGTCAAGATCGGCGATCTGCCGGAACGGCGCCTCCCCGAAGATGCTGGTCGAATCCTGAACTGCGTCGAGCCGCTTGTCCGGCGAGCAGAAGGCTTCGCCGGATCCGGTGCGTCCGTCTTAGGCCTCGACCTCGCTGCGCAACCGCCCAGCCATGGCTCAGGTCCAGCGCCTGCCGATTGCCATCGACAGTCAGGTGACCGCCGATACGCCGCGGCCCGATCCGCTGGAGATTCCAGGGCGAGCGCTCGACCGCGCGAAGCTCCGGCAATTGACCGGCAGCGGCAAGTCCGCCGCGACCCTTTCGATCACGCGCTCTCGAAGGCGCGGGCGAGCGATGGCGTGGCCGGCGTGAGATGCAGATAGCCGGCCGTGAAATCGCCGGCGACCTTGAGGCCCTCCCAGTCCGAGACGATCAGCTGGCGTGCCGAGGTCCTCAGCAGGCCCTCGGCGCGGAGCTTCTGGAGCGTCCGGTTGACGTGGACCGAGGTAAGCCCCGTCGTCTCGCCGAGCTGCTCCTGCGTCAATGGCCAGTAATATTCGAGCCTCTCGCAAACGCCCGCGGCTTCCTGGCGCAGTGCGAGCTCGCAGATCAGGTGCGCGATGCGCTGGCGCGCGTCGTGCCGCGCGACATTGATCAGCCACTCGCGCAGGATCGATGCGTCGACCATCGTGTCCGCCCACATCGCCTTGGCGATGTTGGGCGAGGCCAGCGCGAGCGCGAGAATCTCCTCGGCCGGGACGATCGCCACGCTCACCTCGGTCAGGGCCTGGATACTGTCGTCGGCGACGTCGAGCATCACATTGGGCAGGTCGACCAGATCGCCCTTGAGATGGATGGAGACGATCTGCCGCGCACCCTCGCCCGTGCATTTATGGCGATAGACGAAGCCGGAGAGCAGCACGCGACAATGCGTCGCCCGGTCGCCCTCGCGCACCAGGAAGCTGCCCCGCTCGAGGCGCGCGACGCGGTGCGGAAGCGCGAGCAGCGCATCGACTTCGGTTGAGCCGAGCGGGTGCCGGCGCGCGAGCTTCGCGATCATCGGCGAGAGAGGGGAAGTTTGGAACATCACAGCGTCCTTCGGCTTGGGGCGAAGGAAGCCAACCTCCAGCCGCCGACGCCCGAGATCGCTGGCCGACGATGCCTGTCCAACATAGGTTACACTGCTTCGTTCCAACCAGGGTTAATGGCAGGGACGACCGTTCCGACGGATCGCCTCCTGCTTCAGGCGAACCGAGAATGCGATTGGGCGCGGAACCGCCTCGATGCGTCTGATAGGAGTTGGTCGCACGGCTGCCAGGCTGGCGCGCAGATGTGATCTTCGGGCAACAGTCGCCGAGAGTTGGAACCGACCGGCGTCACGGACCCGTGACAGCGACTCCAGCATCCGGCTAGAGGCCGCCGCCCGTCGCCTCCGCGACGGTCTTACCTTTCAGGGGGAACAATGAAGAAGCATCTCGTTGCGCCGCTCGCGGCGCTCGTTCTCGCGACTCCGGCAATGGCGCAGGACATGGGCGGCGCCCGTGTTGAGGCCCACGTCGGCTATGACCGGGTCAATCTCGACGTCGATTACGACGACGGCGTCGACCAGTTCAGCGGGAGCGACGGCACCGACGGCGTCGCCTATGGCGTCGAGGCCGGCTACGACGTCGTGACCTCCGGCGTCGTGCTTGGCGTCTACGCTGGGCTCGATCTCGCCAGCACCGATTATTGCTCGGAAATCTACGGAGACGACGAGGCCTGCCTCAAGGCGCGCCGCAACATCACGCTCGGCGTGCGCGCCGGCGTGCCGGTCGGCCCGCGCACGCTGGTCTACGCCAAGGGCGGCTATTCCAATGGCCGGGTGAAGGCGACCTACGAGGACTTCGAAGGAATCCTCGACAGCGGCAAGGTGTCCGACAACCTCGATGGCTTCCATCTCGGCGCGGGCGTCCAGTCCGGCTTCGGCAAGAACCTCTATGCCAAGCTCGAGTATGTCTACACCAACTACAGCGGCTATGACATCGAGACGACGGACTTCGGCGCCAGCGCCGACTTCGATCGCCATCAGGTTTTGCTCGGGCTGGGCGTTCGCTTCTGATCGCCTGATCCATCTCATCCAGCTCGGATGATCGGCGCCCCGCTCAGGTCACTGGGCGGGGCGTTCTCCTACCTCGCTGAGCAGCTGATCGAGCCGGATTGCGATCGCCGTCATCGTCTCGATACCGAGCGGATCGCCGGCACGTGCCGCGGCGGCGATCCGCTCGGCGACATAGGCCGGCGCACGGCCGGCGTGCTGCCGCTCGATCGCCAGCGCGGCGCCCCAGAGCTGCTCGTCGCGGGTCATGGCAATAAGCCCAGCCAGCGCAACAGCGGCCAGCCGAGCAGGGCACCGGCATAGGCGCATCCCAGGATCAGAAGCGCGATATCCCGCAGGCGCCGCTTCATAGCCAGGTCCCGACGCCGCCATGGTGGGAGCAGGTGCCGCGGCGGCTGTGGCTGAAGCTCCACGATCCGTCACGGCATCGCGCGGTCGCGCCCGGCGGCCGGCGGTCCTCGAACACGGGCCGGTGCACGACATGCCCGTCGGCGGAGCGATAATAGGCGCCGCCGAACAGCGATCCATCGAGCACGCGCGACAACGGCCGCCGGAGCGTACGCATGAGCGGGCGGTGCGGCTTGGCTATCCTCGCATGCGGCGCAGCCTGGCGGCGGCGCTCGCGCCGCGCATCGGTCGGCGCCGCGATCACGGCGGCGCAGGCAATGCACAGCGCGAGGCGGGCGATCACTGCGGCGTCGTCACCGCGGCTGGAGTCGGCGTCACCGGCGCCGCGGGCGATGCCGCCATGTTCTTGCGGACGAACACCGACTGGTTGATCTTTTCGAACGCGTCCGAATAGACGGCGGGATCGTAGATCGGCTCCTCGTCCTGCGCGCCCGAGCCGTAGATGGTCGACCTCATCTTCGCCATCACGAAGCTCAGGCGCACGTTGGTGATACCGGGCGCGCGTTCCTCAATGAACGCCGAGACGACCGGCGATTTCTTCGATTTGCCGAACCCGCTCCACAGGCTATAGGTCAGCTTCGACTTGGTCGAGGAGACCCCGGTGATGAGGCCCGTGTCCTTGTCAGCCGCCTGGATCCGATAGCCCGCGTCCTGCAGCACGGTCATCACCGCGCCGAACACCAGCGCCTTGTCGCCTTCGATGTCGCGCGACTGCATCTGCTGGATCTCGAGCGCGCTGCGCTCCACCTTCTTCCCTGCCTCGGCGACACTGCCGGTGCAGGCGAGAGCAACTGCTCCCGCGAACAACATCCCCCTCATCATTTCCCCCTTTTTAGAATGAGCTGCTGCGGCTCTGGAAATCGCTCACGACCTTGTCCGGGCCGAACTTGATGATCAGCGTCATCGTGCGCTGGGTCTGCTCGCTTCTCGACTTGCGCGATCCGAAGCCGAGGCCGCCTCCGCCACCGACACCCCCGCCGCCCCCGCCGAGCAGCATCCCGATCGAGAAGCCCGACGACTTGTCGTAGGTCACCGTCGCGTGGCGGTCGTAGACCCACATCTCACGGCCGTTGCCGTCGATGGTGGTGATGTTCGGCGCGCCGAACGTCTCGAGCACCTCCGCCTGCGTGGTGGTCCCGACCTTCACGGTCATCTGCACCATGCCGTGCGTCAGCGCATCATTCTTCTCGGTCCGTTGCGCCATGGCCGGCGCGGCGCATGCCGCAACGGCGAGCGCGATGGCGATCGTCTTCACAAGAGCCCCCTTCGACTCGGCTGCCCCCGCAGCCGACCATCGTTTCAGTGGAAACGGAAATCGTTCTGCCCGTCAAGCAATCGACCTTCGCCTCCTCGCCAGGGAGCGCTTTTCTTTTCCGGAAGCTACGCTAGTTCGATCGCCAATCTTGGAAATCGAGAATGCGCACGCTCGCCACCTTTTTGCTCGCCGCGAGCGTCACCCTCACGGGATGCAACACCATCGAGGGCGCCGGAAAGGATGTTGCCTCGGTTGGACAAACCGTTGCCAAGACAGCGAACAAGGCGAAATAAGCGGGAGCGGCGAGCTTACGCCGAGCATTCAGCCGCCCGGCTCTCGCCGCCCCTTATTCGACGAGGACCCGCGAGCATAAAGGTGGGCGACTGTTGACGCTCACTCGAGGCTTATGCCGACGCTGAATCAGAGTTCGGCGTGGGACAGAAGGGGTGTCGATCACCCTATCAACGAGCGGCACGACTGATGATACAGTCTTGCGATGCGACGCCCCATCATCAGCGACGAAAGCCCTTGGTCCGTCAAGGTGCTCATGTTTGTGCTGCTGACCCCGGTGCTCCTCGCTTTTGTCGCTCTGAAGCTCGTTCTCATACCATTTGAACGACCAGTGAAGCGGACGCCGGACGAGGTTGCGCGCTACCTCAGAGACTTTCTGAACGGCACGGGTGGCCCGTGGGATTGGGATGATTTCATCTCAATACCGATTGCCGATCCGCGGCTCGAAGACCTCAGACGCCGAGCAGCAAACCTCGATTTACCGATGGCCGGTGCTGAAACAGCACCTCTCCAGGCGCTCGTAGCTGAAGCAGAAATGATAGCGGACGCCGGCGTGACCGCAGCCTGATACAGCCCAACGGCTCGTCTTGGGGGACACGCGCCGCCGCCTTTAGCCACGAGGCCTGGACATGCGCGGCGGCCACCCGGCAATAGTCGCGCCGTCGAGCGCGCCTCCAGCGAAATTCTCAGCCTCGGCGCCGCCTATTGCAACACATTATCAGAATATCGACACCGATCTGCGATGCAAGAGACAAGAAGCAACGCGCGTCTTGGCGCCGCCGGCCCCCTCCACTTCACGAAAAGTGGAGCTTGGTCGGGGCTGTTATATTGCCGGCCTACGGTCGCATTCTTTGACTACGTCCGGACCAGGAATGAGCGGATCAGGCCACGCGAATGAACATCTTCGTGGCCGGATTCCGCACTCGCTGCGGGACAGGTGAGTATCTCCTGGCAGGGTACACCGAATGGACATTCATCGAGCACCACCGCCGAACCGAGCAGGACCCGTGTTGAGGCAGCGGCCACCATGTCGACATTGGGGCGCTTGAACTCGGCTGGCGCCGGAAAATGTTCGGTCACGATGATGTTGGCAAAGTTGGGAAGCATCCGATCGAGAGCCGCCTTGATCTGGGCATTCGACAGGTGCTGGAAGACCTGCCGGACCAGGCAGAGATCTCCGGCCGGCAATGGGTCCCGGGCGATGTCGAGGCACGCGAAGCGCATCTTCTCGGAGCCAAGCTTCTTCTGGTGCGCAGCGATCAGATCTTCGACGACGTCGATTCCGGTGTAATGCTCGCACGCCCGGGCGATCTGACTGCCGATGACCATGTCGCCGCATCCGAGATCGACAATCCGGCGGATATTATTGTCCCGTACGTATCGGATGACGAGCTCGACATAGGCATCCGCCGCTGCGCCCCGCGATCCTGGTCCGGAGTAGAAGGATGCCGTATCCCTCCCCCAAAGATTCTTCTCATAAATCTCGGAGAATATTCTGCCGGTATCGCGAAATCGCGACCGCAGCGCGCCAGGACCATAGCGAAGATAGAGGCTCGACCGGCGGATGAACGCGGGCACCAAAGCCATGCCCTTTCTCCCCAAGATCCGAACCTCTCAAATCGTGTATCGCCCAACGGGCGACTTCCCCACAGCTGAACTGCTCGCTTCCGGACGACGTTCTCGCCAGCGATGCCCTCGAATCCGTCAAGCATGTGGGCGGAGGAAGGTCATAATGGCTCACTGCTCCTGCGCGAATTTCGCTGTCGCCGACGCGCGGTCGACTGGAGAGCAGCCGACGCGATGAAGCAACTCGAAGCTTCGATCACACCGCCTCCAGCGAGAATTCCAGGCCGAACGTTGACGCGACAACCACCCCGATCAGCTTCAACGCGTTCGCCCAGCGCGTGATCATGAACACGCGCGCCTGCTCGAGATAGGACGGGAGAGGATCTGCCTTGATGTCCGGATGTTCGGTCAGAAACTCCGCGAACGCTTCCTTCTGGCCCGGTTGGCCGTCCTGCTCACGCCAACCCCAGTCGTCGAAGATCATGATCGCTCGATCGTGGATGTGCTGCGCACTGAACGCTAAGGCCTCCTTGGAAGCGGTATAGATGTCGCAATCGACCATGATGAGCGAGGCTTTGCCCAGCTGAAGGCCCGACCGGGTCGTCTCGTTCAGCGTGTCGGAGAACCATCCCTTCACCAGCGTCACCTTGCCCAGGTCGACGCCCTTGCTGCGCAGGTGCCGCCGGGTGAGACCGATGGGAGAGGCATAGGCGCCCGGCTCCCATCCCTCGCTCGCGGATTCGGGCGGCATGCCCGCAAAGGAATCGAAACCGATCAGGCGAGCGCTCGCAAAGTCGTTCTTCTGCAGCACATGATAGACCGCTGCCATCGACGTCCCGCGGCTGACGCCGAACTCCAGGTAATCGCCGAATTGATGGGAGGGATCCGTCCGCCGCAGCTCTGCAAGCGCATTGTCGACGCATGCCGAGAATCGCTGCGCCGGAACGAGCGGTTGCCAAGGCGCCAATCCCCAATGGCGCAAGGTGACATGGACCCTACCCAGCGGCTTGCGCAGGTGAACACGTTCGAGGACCCGATTTGCCCAGCGCTTTGCCGGATGGTCGGGCAGGCAGACCGCGCCCGACACGGAATGTTCGTCTGATCTGGGAGGCATTGCACTACCTATTCAAAGACACATGGCCTGCAGGTCATCGACAGCAGAAACCGAAATGCCTGCCGGGCAATGCATCTATGTTATCCCGGGGATAGGCGCCGGGCCGAGCCACTCGACTAAGCCGAGTCCGGTTGATGCTTGATTGGTGACGAAGTTACCGTTCGGGCGCAACTGAACTGTCGAGGTACTTCATCCGATCGGCGGAGGCCGGCAGTTGCGCGTTTCGCATGTTGGCGGATGAGGGGGCGAATCGGATCGGTGTCCCGCAATGCGATCGGCATTGACCGCTGAGTATCACCCGCGGGCATCCGCCTCGACAAGGCGGCATGGTCAGATATCGATTCCATTGATTCCACTTCAAACGGCATATGCTCGGACTCGGACGGGCAGATCGGCCTGAGCCGCTATTGAGCTGGAGGCGCGATTGGCAGAACTCTCGGTTGTTTCGTTAGGGTTTGTCCTGCTGGTCGCGTCGCTGGTGGCGTGTCCAGTCCCAGATGCTTTGGGCCGGCTCGCGGGCTGATGGGGTGCGAGCCGGCCCCAACCTCAAAACGCAAGCCGGAGGCCGGCGATGGCCTTGAGGCTGTAGCTCTTGGCGAAGTCGTTGAGGGCGGTATTCGCCGAGGTTTCGGTGAACAGGGTCAGGCGATCACCGATCAGCAAGCTGCCGCCGAGGCCCAGTTCGCCCCACAGGCGATGGTTCTGCCGCGCGATCGGCGTGCCGGAGACGTCGGTGACGGTGCCATCGAGCCATTCGTAGCTGAGGTTCGCCACGCCATAGAGATGGCTCCTCGCATCCTGCCGGTCGACCGACAGGCCCCAGCGGGTCTTGAGGCTGTCGCCGAGGTCGGACGAGACCAGCGCACCATTGGGATCGGTGAACCGGTCGAACTTGACCGTCTGGTAGACGACCTGGATCTGCGGCGTGACCGACAGCGTCCGGCCTACGGACGAGCGCTTGCCGACCTCGACGCTGTAAGCCTGGCCGGTGCCGTTATTGCCGTCGGCAAGCGTGCCGAGCACCGTGGAGCGGAGCTTGCTGTCGAACCAGGTCACCTGGGCCCGGCCGTCGACGTAGAACCCCTCAGGCCCGAACCAGGTCAGCGTGGCGCCCGCGCTGTAGCCCTTGGTCTTGATGCTGCCGTTGCCATAGATCGAGCCGATGCTGGCGATCGCCTCGCCATAGCCGCCGAGCACGCCCAGCACGAGGCTGGCGCCGTCGCTGCGCTCGCTCAGCACATGGTCGGCGCCGACCTCGAGCTTCCAGCTGTCGACGTTGACGTCCGAGAGGCTGGTCGAGAACGCGGCATTCGGCCGCGAGCGGCTGGACTGCATCCGGCCCCAGATGCCGGAGGGTTTGCCGCTCTCGGTCTCGGCCCACTGCCGGTTGCCGATCCGCTGCTGCAGCGTGCCGACCTCGGTCAGCGTGAGCAGCGTCTGGCCATAGGCCTCGTAGATCGGCACGCCGGGCTGGTAGAGCGGCGCCTGCGGCTCATTGGGCTGGCTCGGCGGGTTGAGCAGCGCCGAGCGCAGGTACCAGTCGCCGTCGGTCGGGATGGCGACCCCGCCCTTGTAGAGCCGGTAGCCATAGGCGCCGGCGATCACCGCAGGATCGCCCTGGAACACATAGTCGCCGTTGAGCGTGAAGCTGCCGTCGGAGGTGCCGGTCACGTCAATGATCTTGATGCCCTCGACCGTCTGCGCGCCGAGGCCGCCGCGGTTGACCACGTCGATCGTCGTGCTTCCCGCCGTGCCGCCGTTCACCACGAGGCGATCGGTCTGCGAGCTGTCGCCGCCGAGCACGGTCTCGATCTCCAGGCGACCGCCCGAGCCGGTGTAGCTGCCACCCACGGTCAGCGTGCCGAACCCGCCCTGGCCAGGTGCCACGATGCCGGCATTGGCGACGCTGCCGACCGCGCCGGTGCCTTCGAGGCGGCTGCCGCCGTTGACCGCAACCGCACTGCCCAGCTTGCCGGTCACCGCCAATGTACCGGCCGCGACGGTGGTCGCGCCGGTATAGCCGCTGCTGTCGCCGGTCAGGAGCAGCGTGCCGGCGCCAGCCTTGGTGAGCGCACCGGTGCCGGTAAGCTGACCGCCCAGCGTGAACGTGGTGGCGTCCGCGGTCGAGATCGTTCCCGCGCCGGCCAAGGTCACGGCGCGGCCGCTGGCCAGGCTCGCGCTGATCGCCAGCGTGCCACCGTCCAGGCTGACGCCTCCGGCGGCAGCGCCGAGGTTCGCATCAGCCGCGATCCGCACCGTACCGCCGTTGATCGCGGTGCCGCCGGTGTAGCTGTTGGTACCGCCGAGCACGAGCGTGCCGGCATCGGTCTTGATCAGCTGCGTGTCGCCCGAGAGCGCCGCGTTGATGGTCGCGGTGAAGCCGGCGCCCGCCGTGCTGCCGTCACCGACCCGGATGGTCGACTGCGGCCCGGTCAGCGCGATGCTGCCGCCGGTGATCGTATAGCCGTTGGCGGCGAACTGCAGGCCGGCTGCGGTCACCTGGCCCAAGCCGTTGTCGACCGTGACCGTCCCGCCGGTGCCGCCGAACACCGCGAACGCGCCGTCCGAATAGGCCGCGTTCACCGTGCCGCCGGCATTGGTCCAGTTGTCGTTGCCGGCGCTCGCCTGCCAGATACCGTTGCCGCCCTGGATCACCCCATCGTTCTTGGGTCCGGCGGCGCCGTCCCAGAAGCCGAGCGCGAGGCCGGCCGAGTTCACCAGGTTGACCTGGCCGGCGATCGAGGTCTGCACCGCGACATTGCTGCCGCCGGGCAGCGTGCCGAGCGTCAGCCCGTTATTGGTCAGCGTGCCGCCATAGTTGAACACGCGGTACACGCCGACATCGAATGCGCCGCCGGTCGGCACGGTCACGTCGATCGTGCCGTCGAGGATCAGGTCGCCGCCGATGTTGACGAGGTCGTTGAGCGCGCCGCCGGCGACACCGGCCTGGCCGAACTCGTAGGCGAGCGTCGTGCCGGCCGACAGCGACAGGTTGCCGCCGACGGTGAGCGTGCCGGCGCCGCCCGCGCCCGGGGTGAGGGTCGCCCCGTCCGCCAGCGTCACATCGCCGCCGATCGTGCCGGTGCCGCCGAGGCTCGCCCCCGCGGCGACCGTGGTCGCACCGGTCGCGCCCGCATAGTTGCCGTTGACCAGCAGTGCGCCGGCGGCGACGCTGGTCGCGCCCGCGTAGGCGCCGGTCCCCGAAAGCACCAGCGTACCCGCGCCACTCTTGGTCAGACTACCCGCGCCCGAGACGGCACCGGTCAGAGTCAACGTCGTACCCGCATCGGTGAGCAAGGTGCCCGCGTCGGCAAGATCGACACTGCGCCCCGAGCTGAAGCTGGCAGTGGTGTTGAGCGCGCCGCCATTGAAGCTGAGCCCGCCCGACGCAGCGCCGAGATTGGCGTCGCTTGCGATCCGCACCGTGCCGCCGTTGATCGCAGTGCCGCCGGTGTAGCTGTTCGCGCCGGTCAGCACGAGCGTGCCGAGGTCGGTCTTGACCAGCTGCGTATTGCCGGCGAGCTCGCTAGCGATGGTCGCGGTGTAGCCCGCCCCGCCTGCGGTGCCGTCGCCGACCCGGATCACCGATTGCGGACCGGTCAGGGTCAGCGCGTCGCCGGCGATCGTATAGCCATTGGCCGCGAACTGCAGGCCCGAGGCGGTGACCGCGCCCAGGCCGTTGTCGATCGTGACCGTTCCCGCGGTGCCGGTGAAGATCGCGAACGCGCCGTCGTCGAACGGCGCGTTGACCGCGCCGGTCGCGTCAGCCCAGTTGTCGTTGCCGGTGCCGGCCTGCCAGACGCCGTCGCCGCCATCGACCGCGCCGTTGAACTTCGGTCCGGCTGCGCCGTCCCAGAAGTTGAGCGTCGCGCCGCCAACGTTGATCAGGTTGACCTGATTGGCGACCGCGGTCTGCACGAACACGTCGGCGCCAGCCGGCAGCGTGCCGAGCGCGAGGCCGTTGTCGGTCAGCGTGCCGGCATAGTTGGCGATCCGGTAGAGGCCGATGTCGAACGCTCCACTGGGCGTGACCGCGACGTTGAGCGTGCCGTCGAGGGTCAAGTCGCCGCCGACATTGACCACGTCGTTGAGCGGATCGCCCGGCGCATTCGCCCGGCCGAACTCGAAGGCAAGCTGCGAGCCAGCACCCAACGATAGGTCGCCGTTGATGGTGAGCGCGCCCGCCCCGCCGGCGCCCGGCGTCAGCGTCGCGCCGTCAGCGATGACGACATCGCCACCAATCGTACCGGTGCCGCCCAGCGTCGCGCCCGAGGCGACGCTGGTGAGCCCGGTCGCCGCCGACTGGTTGCCGTTGACCAGCAGCGTGCCGGCGGTAACGTCGGTGGTTCCGGTGTAACTGTTGGCGCCGCTCATCGTGAACGTGCCGGTGCCGGTCTTCACCAGCGCACCGCCGGTGCCGGTGATCGCCCCCGACAAGGCCGTGCTGTTGCTCGTCCCGAAGGTCAGCGTCTTGCCGCCGAGCGCAACCGCGCCCGCGCCCGAGAGGTCGCCGATGGTGGTACCTGGTCCGGCCAGACCGGCGATGCTGAAGGCGCCGCCCGCCTTCACGTCAACTGCGCCGCCCGCATAGAGCGAGCCATTGCCGATCAGCTCGAAGCTGCCCGACAAGACGGTAGTGCCGCCGGTATAGCTGTTGGCCTCGAAGAAGCGCACCGCGCCGTTCGGCGCCGCGACCACGACGCTACCGCCGGTGCCGCCGCCGATGCCGCCGTCGGTGATCGTGCCCGACCAGTCGCTGAACGAGTTACCGAAGCCGAGCGTCAGCGTCTTGGAGCCGAGCGCGATCGTGCCCGCAGGGCCGCTGTTGAGCTGGATGACGCGCGCACCGACATCGGCCTGGGAGATGTCGAAGACGGTGCCCGCGCCGACGACCAGATTGCCGGCACCGATCGTGCCGGCACCGGCCAACGCCAGCGTGCCGCCGGCGATGACGGTCCGGTTGGCATAGGTGTTGACGCCCGTCAGGGTAAGCGTGCCCGAGCCGATCTTGTCGAGGAAGTTGCCGGCCTGGTTGTTGGCCCCGTTGCCGATGGTGCCGGTCAGCGTGACATCGAACCCTTGGGTGTCGATCCGGTTGGAGTCCGGGCTGCCGACCAGGATGTCGCGCGCCGAGGTGAACGAGGCGCCGGCCTGCAGCGTGCCCCCCTGGAGCGACAGCGTGCCCGCCACGTCGCCGAGATTGGCGTCGCTCGAGATCTGCACCGTGCCGCTGTCGACGAGCGTGCCGCCGCTATAGCTGTTGATGCCGGTCAGCGTCAGGACACCGCTGCCGCGCTTGGTAAGAGAACCCGTGCCCGAGATCGTGCCATCGAGGTTGAGCGTACCCGAGCGATCGACCACCAGCGCCCCCTCATTGTCGATGTCGCCGGTGATGCTGCCGGTCGCGCCGCCATTGCCGATCTGCAGCGTGCCGCCGTCGATCGTGGTGCCGCCGGTGTAGCTATTGGTGCCGGTGAGTATGAGCCTGCCCGCATCGGTCTTGACCAGCCCCGCGCTGCCGGTGAGTTCGCTTGCGATCGTTGCGGTGAAGCTCGCGCCCGCCACGCTGCCGTCGCCGACCTGGACGATCGCCTGGGCCCCGGTCAGGGTCAACGGGCCGCCCGTGACGGTGTAGCCGTCGCTCGCGAATTGCATCCCCGATGCGAGAACGTTGCCGCCAGCATTGTCGACCGTCACCGTTCCCGGTGCGGCCGAGAAGATCGCGAAGGTGTTCTGCGCATAATCGGCGTTCACCGCACCGGTGGCGTCGGTCCAGTCGTTGGAACCGCCGCCGACGCGCCACACGCCGTTGCCGCCGTTGACGGCGCCGTCGTTCTTGGGCCCGGCATCGCCGTCCCAGAAGCTCAAGGTCAGGCCGGCGGTGTTGACGAGGTTGACCTGCCCCGCGACCGCCGTCTGAACCGACACCGCGCTGCCGCCCGGCAGGGTGCCCAGCGCCAGGCCGCTGTCGGTGAGCGAGCCGCCATAGTTGAACACGCGGTAGATGCCCGGCCCGAAGCTGCCGCTAGCCGGAACCGACACGTTGATCGTGCCGTCGAGGGTGAGGTTGCCACCCACGTTAACGAGATCGTTGAGCGTCCCGCCCGCAACATTGGCCTCGCCGAACTGGAAGTCGAGCACCGAGCCGGAGCTCAGCGCCAGGTTGCCGTTGATCGTGAGCGTTCCGACGCTGAAGAGGGTGCCGCCCGGATCAAGGGCCGCGCCATCGGCGAGCGCGACATTGCCGCCGATGATGCCCGAGCCGCTGAGCGTTGCGCCCGACGCGACGCTCATCGCGCCGGTCGCCGCCGACTGGTCGCCATTGACGAACATCTGGCCCGCGGTCACGGCGACATCGCCGCCGAAGCTGTTGTTCCCGGTGAGCATAAGGATGCCGGTGCCGGCCTTGGTGAACCCGCCCGCTCCGGAGACCGACCCGAAAAGCGTCAGCGACGTGCCGGCATCAGTCAACAGCGTTCCCGTGCCGAGAAGGTTGACTGACCGGCCGGATGCCATCGCAGTGGTCGTGTTGAGTGTGCCGCCATTGAGGCTGAGTGCCCCCGCCGCGTCGCCAAGCTGGGTATCGCCGGAGATGCGGAGCGTGCCGGCGTCGATTCGCGTGCCGCCGCTGTAGGTATTGGCCCGCGTCAGCACCAGCGTGCCGAGGTCGGCCTTGACCAGCTGGGTGGCGCCGAAGATCCTGGTGTCGAGTGTCGCCGTCATGCCGAGGCCGGCCGCCGTTCCATCGCCGACGCGGATCACCGATTCAGGTCCGACAAGGGTCAGGTTCTGACCGGTGATCGTGTAGCCGTCGCTCGCGAACTGCAGGCCCGAAGCGGTGACTGCGCCCAGGCTGTTGTCGATGTCGACCGTGCCCGCTGCCGCGGCGAAGATGGCAAAGCTGGCGTCGGTATAGGCACCGCTCGCCGCACCATCGGTGGCGGTCCAGTCGTTGTTGCCGCTGCTGTTCTGCCAGGTGCCGTCGCCGCCATCGACGGAGTTGTTGCTCTCGTTCGCGGGGGCCGCGCCGTCCCAGAAGTTGAACGTGCCACCCGCCGCGTTCACGAGATTGACCTGCCCGTCGATCGAGGTCTGCACCGCAACCGTGCTGCCCGCCGGCATCGTGCCGACATCGAGGCCATTGTTGGTCAGCGCACCGCCATAGCTGATCACGCGATAGAGACCGGGGCCGAAGCTGCCGCCCGGTGAGACGGTCACGTCGATCGTGCCGTCGAGAGCGAGATCGCCGGCGACTTCGGTCAGGTCGTTGAGTGGGCCACCAACTACATTCGACTGGCCGAACTCATAGGCGAGCACCGCGTTCGGGCTGAAGCCGAGATTGCCGTTGACGTGGAGCGTGCCCGGGCCGGTCGCATCCCCTGGGGTCAGCGTCGCACCGCCGCCGACGAAGACATCGCCGCCGATCGTGCCGATGCCGCCCAGCGCGCCGCCGCCGAGCACGTTGGTGGCGCCGACCGCCGCGGTCTGGTTGCCGTTGATCAGCAACGTCCCGGACGAGATCACCGTCGATCCGGTGTAGCTGTTGGCGGCGGTGAGGATCGTGGTGCCGGTGCCCTCCTGGCGGACAGTACCCGTGCCGGAGATCGTGCCGGCGAAGCTGTAGTCGCTCGAACGGTTGAAGGTCAGCGTACCTTGATTGGCGACATTGCCGACGATCGAGCCGCTCGTCCCGCCATTGCCGAGCTGCAGCATGCCCTGGCTGATCGTCGTGCCGCCCGTATAGCTGCTGTCGGCGGTCAGGATGGTCGCGCCGGTGCCGGCCTGATCGATCGCGCCCGTGCCCGAAATGGTGCCCGCGAAAATCGCGCCGTCCGATCGGTTGAACGCCAGCGTGCCGCTGTTGGCGACATTGCCGGCAATCGAACCGGTCGTGCCGCCGTTACCGATCTGGAGCGTGCCGGCGCTGACCGTCGTACCGCCCGCATAGCTGTTCGCCGCGGTCAGGACGAGCGCCCCGGCACCATCCTTGGTCAGCGCGCCCGCGCCCGAGACCGCGCCGTTCAGCGTCAGCGTCGTTGCCGCGTCGGTGAGGAACGTGCCGGCGCCGGCAAGGTCGACAGCACGGTTCGAACCGAAGGTCGCGGTGGTGTTGAGCGTACCGCCGTTGATGCTGAGGCCGCCGGTCGCATCGCCGAGATTGGCATCGGCGGAGATACTGAGCGTGCCGCCGTTGATCGCGGTCCCGCCGGTGTAGGTGTTGGTGCCCGAGAGCACGAGCGTGCCCGCATCGGTCTTCACCAGCTGCGTGGTGCCACTCAGGTTGGAGGCGATCGTCGCTGTATAGCCCGCGCCCGCCGGCGTGCCGTCGCCGACGCGGATGGTCGACTGCAGGCCCGCCTGGCCGCTGTCGTCGACCAGCGTGAGGTCGCCGCCTTGAATGGTGTAGCCGTTCGCGGCGAACTGCATGCCGACGGCCTGGACCGGACCGTTAGTGTTGTCGACGGCGACGGTGCCGCCCGTCCCCTGGAAGATCGCGAAGCTGGTATTGGCGAAGGGCGCCGCGAAGATGCCGGTGTTGTCTGTCCAGTTCACGTCACCGGCGGCACGCCAGGTGCCGCTCCCGCCGTTGATGACGCCGTCGGCACGCGGCCCGGCATCGCCGTCCCAGAAGCTCAGCGTCAGGCCCGCCGAGTTGACCAGATTGACCTGGTTCGCCACCGAGGTCTGCACCAGATATCCCGGCGAGCCGACCGTGACCCCGTTGTCGGTGAGCGTGCCGCCATAATTGAACATGCGATAAACGCCGGGGCCGAACGTGCCGCCGGCCGACTGGGTGACGTTCAGCGTGCCGTCGAGTGTCAGGTTGCCACCGACATTGACCAGGTCGTTCAAGAGACCGCCCGGGACATTGGCCTGGCCGAATTCGAAGTTGAGCTGGGTCGTATTGGCGAGCGTGAGGTTGCCGTTGATCGTCAGTGTGCCGACGCCGTTCGAACCCGCCGCGAGCGTTCCGCCATTGAGAATGTTGACATTGCCGCCGATCGTCCCGGTGCCGCCGAGCGTCGCGCCCGACGCCACGCTGGTGAGCCCCGTCGCTCCCGACTGGTTGCCGTTGATCAGCAGAGTGCCGGCGTTGATGCCGGTCGCACCCGTATAGGTGCTGCTGCCGGTGAAGATCGTCGTGCCACTGCCATTATGTTGGACGAAGCCGGTTCCGGAAATCGCGCCTGCGTAGGTCGAGGTGCCCGCGCGGTTGAACCTCAGCGTGCCGCTATTCGCGATGTCCCCGACGAGCGTCCCGGTCGCGGTACCATCGCCAATCTCCATCCTGCCGGCGGCGACGGTCACGCCATTGACGTAGCTATGGTCGCCTGTCAGCGTTAAGATACCGCCCAAGGTTTTGGTGAGCGTCTCGAAGCCGGTGACGTTCGCGCCGTTCAGCGCACGGAAATTCGCGTTGTTGACCTGCAGCGCATCAGTACCCGTACCGCCGGCTACACTGCCGCTGAATGTTCCCGGATCGTTGAACACCAGGGTATCGTTGCCGTCACCGAGTGAAAGCGTGCCCGCGCCGGTGTTCAGCGCCCCCGTGACGTTGATGACGTCGCGGCCGCCGCCGAGATCACCTGCCGCGCGCAGTGTTCCGCCGGAATTGATATTGATCGTGCTGGCGCCCGTATCGCCGGTGAACGTCGCAATACCGCCCGCTGCGGCGCCCATCGTGGCGTTCACGTTCAGCGTCGAGGTGCCGGTCATCGCGACGGTTTGCGTCGTCAGGGCGCCGTTGACGTTCAGCGTGCCCGCGCTGATCGTGGCGGCACCTGCCGTGTTGGCGGCGGTGAGCGTGGTCGTCCCGGTTCCGATCTGCGCGATCGTGCCGGTGCCGGTGATCGTCCCGCCGAACGTGTAGGCGTCGTTGCGGTTGAACGCGAGCGTACCGCTGTTGGCGATGCTGCCGCCTATCGAGCCGGTCGCCCCGCCGTTGCCCAGCTGGAGCGTGCCCGCGCTGATCGTCGTCCCACCCGTATAGGTGCTGTTGCCGGTGAGGATCGTCGTGCCGGTGCCCGCCTGGGTCACGCCGCCGGAGCCCTGGATGGTGCCGGCATAGGTCACCGTATCCGAACGATTGAAGCCGAGCGCGCCGAAGCCGGTCACGTTGACGATGCTGCTGGTGATCGAGCCGGTGGTGCCGCCGTTGCCGATGAACAGCGTACCGGCGTTGATGTTGGTCGGCCCGGTATAGGTGCTGTTGCCGGTGAGGTACCAGTTGCCGGTATCGTTCTTCGCAACCGTGGTCGCGCCGCCCGTACCGTCGGTGATGCTGACGCCCATGATGTTGACGTCGGTATTGGTGCCGCCCAATGCAAAGATGCGCGTACCGTTGCCCTGGAACCCCATGGTTCCGGTATTGGTGAAGGTGATCGCCCCGGTGCCCGACGATTCGATGAAGCTGACGCCGGTCTGAAGCGTAAACAGGCGGTTGGTCGAATCCCCGGCACCCGTGTAGCGCAAGGTCGAGCCCGAGCCGATCACGAGGTTGGTCGCGTCGAGGCCCGATCGGCCGATGCTGCTCGCCTGGCCGCCGTCCGCAAGCTTGTCGACCCCGAGCACGCCGCCGAGGATGCTGGTGACGCCGGTATAGGTGCTGCCGGTATTAGTCAGGATCCAGGTGCCGGCATCTTCCTTGGTGAACGAGGTGACGCCGGATCCGTTATCGGTAATCTGGAGCGCGAAGCTATTGTTAGCCGTGTTCGTGCCGCCGAGCCTGATGGTCTGCGCAGTGCCGGGGCTGTCGAACGCGATGGCCCCCGTATTGGTGAAGGCGAGCGCCCCGGTTCCCGACGCCTCGATCTTGCTGCCCGACGAAGCACCGAGCGTGAACAGGCGATCGGTACTTCCGCCGGCGCCGATATAGCGCAAGGTGCCGCCGTTGAGCACCAGATTGCCGGCCGCCGCGCCTGAATCGCCGATCGAGCTGGCTGCACCACCAATGTTCAAGCAGCTGACGGCGAGCACGCCGCTGCTGACGGTCGTGGTGCCGTCATAGGTGCTGCTGCAGCTGGTCAGCTCCTGGACCCTGCCGACATTGTTTACGTTTGCGGTCATGACAAGATCGCCGGTCCCGCTGATGGCACCGGCATAGGAGCGGACGTCGACGGCGCTGATCGTCAATGTCCCGCTGCCAAGGTCGATATTGCCGCCATTGGCGCCGCCGCCGATCAGCGCGGTCACCACCGCATCGTTGTCGTTCAGGTCCAACAGTACGCCGGCGGTGTTATCCAGCGTCATATAACCCTGCGGACCGAATGCATTGTCCGCCCCCGCGCGCAGCACGCCGGCGAAGACCCGGATGTTGCCGGTATGGGTGTTGGCCCCCGAAAGCACGAGCGTGCCGGCACCCTCTTTGTTCAGGGTTCCGGCGCCGGTGACGACGCCTTCGAACTCCAGCGACGCCGCGGGATCGTTCACGTTGAGGAAATTGTTCCCGCTCTGCAGGGTGAAGCCGCGGTCGATGCTGACGTTGGCGCCCGTGTACGTGAGCCGGCCGCCAATAAAGACGAGGTTCGAGGAAGCGTTGCCCGATGCGCCGATGCCGCTGGCGAAGCTGCCGTCGGCCAGGCAATCGGTAGAGATCGTGCCGCTGTTGATGGTGGTGGCACCGGTATAAGTGTTGTTGCACCCCGAGAATGTCTGAACTCCGGCGCCGGTGCGAATCAAGGCACCGCTACCGCCGATCACGCCGCTGAACGTACTCGTGCCGCCACTCAGCGTCAGAGCGCTTGTTCCGAGATTGGTCACCGTCCCGGAGCCCGCGAGCGACCCGATCGTGAGACTCTGGTTGTTCACGTCGAGCGTGCCGCCGGCATTCACCGTCATCGTGCCGGTGCCAAAGGCCTGGGTCGATCCGGCGCGCAAGATCCCGGCATTGACGATGGTTCCGCCGGAATAGGTGTTGACGCCGGAGAGTATGAGCGTTCCGGCGCCGCTTTTGCTTAGCGTCCCCGTACCGGCAGCAACACCGCTCACGGTCAGCGTCGTGCTGCCTTGAGCGACGTCGATCGCGCCCCCGCCGGTTCCAAGCGTGAAGCCGCGATTGGTGCTTGCGGTGCCGCCGGTATACTCGAGCTCGCCGCCCGTCTGGAGCACGAGGTTGGTCGAGGCGGCCGAGGACGCGCCGAGCGTGCTGGCCCCGCCGCCGTTGCCGATCGACGAAATCGCCAGCGTGCCGTCGCTGATCGTGGTGATGCCGGTATAGTCGCTGCCAGCATTGGTAAGTGTCAGCGTACCGTCGCCGATCTTGGTGAGCCCGGCAGCGTCGGGGCTGGTGACTTGTCCACTGAAGGTCAGGTTCGCCGCCGCGCCCGTGATGGAGATCGTGCCTGCGGTGGTCGCGCCCGAGCGCGTCAGTGTGAATCCGCGATCGGAAATTGTCGTCCCGCCGGTATATTCCAGCGTCGCACCCTGGATCACCAGGTTCGAGGCGTCGGCGGTCGACGCGCCGACGGCACTCGCGGCGTTGCCGTTTCCGATCGAATTGACCGAAAGCGTGCCTTGAGCGACGGTCGTCGCGCCGGTGTAGCTGTTGCTGCCGCTGACGACGACTCTGCCCGTGCCCGACTTGGTGAAGCCGATCGTGCCCGTATTGTCGACGATCTGCGAGGCGATGGTCAGGGTGCCGGCGCCGTTCTGCTGGACGCCGAGCACGCCGCCGCCCGACGTGCCGGTCAGATTGCCACCGGTGATCGTCTGGTTGTTGGTCAGAACGGATGGCGCGACGATGATCGATCCGTCCACGCCCAAGGTCTGGCCGCCCGCAATCGTCACCGTTGTCGTGGCGTCGGGGGTCGTGAACTGTAGGCCGCCGAGCTGAACCGAGCTTCCGACGGTACCGAAGAAGCTGTCGGCATCGCCGTCGCTGTCGGAGATGAACTGGCCGTTCGCCCAGAGCGACGCGTCGTCCTGATCCGTGTAGTCGGCATCGGTGAAGGCGACGATGTTGCCGCCCACCACTTTGGCATAGTCGGTGCCGTTGACCGTGGCCCAGCCGCCCAGCGCACCGGCGCCGTTGGTGGTGGTAATCGCCCCCGCAGTCGGGAGCACGAAGTTTGCAAGGCCACCGGTGCGGGTGATTGTCCCTAGGTTCAGCGTTAGGCTTCCCGCACCTCCCGAAGTGGTCCTGATCGTGTTGTTGCCGCCGGTGATCGTCAGGCCATTGAAGCTTTGGCTGTTGATTTCGCCGGCGGCGCCGGTGATGGTGAGCGTACCTCCGCCCATGCTGAGCGCCGACGCGCTTGAAAGGATATTACTGGCCGGTAAACCGGCCGGTGAGAAATCAAGGACCAGCGTGCCGCCGCCGACCGTGGTCGCTCCGGTGTAAGTGCTGGCGCCGGTGAGCGTCAGCGTGCCGGCGCCGAGCTTGGTCAGTCCGCCGGTGCCGACGATGCTGCCGGCATAGGAGCTGTTCGTGGCGCTACTGACCGTGAGTACGGCGCTTCCGAGCGCAACCGTGCCGCCCGTACCGTTGAGTGTGGGCGTCGCTAGAGCAAAGCTATTGAGATCGAGAGTACCGCCGTTGACCGTGATTCCGGTTGTCGCCCCGAACGCGCCGGCGCTGCCGGCCCGCAACGTGCCGCCGTTCACGGTTGTCGCACCGGAATAGGTGTTGGCGCGGGTCAACTCCCAGACGCCCGAACCCTCGCGGGTCAAGCCGCCGACACCGGAAATCTCGCCGGAAAATGTGCTGGTTCCGGTCGAGCTGCCGCCAAACGTAAGCGTATCGGTCCCACCGGCGACGAACGAGAGGTTGCCGGTAAGATTGAGGCTGCCCGTGCCGTCATTGCGGATCGCGGTCAGGCCGTTGCTGGTCCAGGCCCGGTTGCTGCTCGCACCGGACCCGGTATAGGATAAGGTGCCTGCAAGAGCGACGTTCGATCCTGCGCCCAGGGAACCGTTTACTCCCGAGTCGGAGAGCGCCGTGGCGACGACGACGCCAGCCCCATTTATAGTCGCATTTCCTGTGAAGCTGTTGGCGGTGCCCAGAGTGATTGTGCGGCCCGACGCGGCAGTGAAGCCAGCTGCGCCGGTGCCGCTGATCACTCCCTGCAGATTGAAGTCGCCGGTGTCGGCGTTGAATTCCGTGGCTTGCAACAAAGACATGCCGCCGCTGAGCGTCAGGGCTCCGCTGCCCGAGTTGTTGAACCGGCGGAGCGATCCGCCGCTGAACACCCAGTCGCGGTTCGAGGTGTTGCCGACGCCCCTATAGGTGATGTTGTCGGGCTGTTGGTCTCCCCTCGTGAATGTAATTGTCCCGCCAGCGCCGAGCGAGCTTGCTTCTCCAACATTGCGAACGGAGGTGAAGGTGACGGTCCCGGCAACACCAAAAATACCGTTGAGCGTCACCGTCCCGGTGAAGTTGCTGTTGTCGTTGTTGAGTATGGTCCCGGCACCTACGCTGAGGTTGCCCGAACCCGTGTACAGCGCCGATCCCGCGCCGCCGGCAGTTATGGTGAGCAGCGTTCCTGCCCCGATCGACACTGTTCGGTTCTCTGTCGTGCCCAAATCGACGGTCAATGTTGCGTTGGCCGTGGTCGTGATTGTATTGCTGGCTGCCCCGAACGCGGCGTTGTCGCTGGCGCGCAATGTGCCGCCGCTCAGCGTTATGCCGCCGCTGAACGTGTTCGCTCCGTCCAGGAATAGGATGCCCGCACCTGCCTTGGTGAGACCGTTCGTGCCGGCAAGAACGGAACTGATCGTTGCCGTGCCGGTCACGCCGGTGTTAACGGAGATCGTCGGCGTGGTTCCGGAAAGCGTGAGCGTGTTGCCGGTGAGCTCATAGCCGGCAATGTTGAAGGTGAGATTGTGCGCGGTGATCGGCACGCCCAGCGTTACCGTGCCGGCGGTGCCGCCGAAGATGGCGTTGTCCAGCAGGAGGTTGTTCCAGGGGGCGTCATAGGGGCCGCTTGTGCCATCGGTGTTCGGACTCCAGTTGAGGCCGCTGGTGTCCCAAGTGCCGGTGCCGCCATTGCCGGGCGTGGTGCTATTGGCGTCCCAGTTCCGGTTCGCGTCCTGCGCTTGCGCGACCGAGGGCAACGTCAGGAGTACCAGGGCGGAAAGCGAGCTCGTGCACAGGAGCCGTGCGGGGAGAATTCCGGAGCGAACCCCGCGCCCGTTTTTCCGAACCTTGCTGGTCATCTGGCAGCCCCTTTTTGCACGCACACAGCCCCACCACGGCGAATTTCAGCCATTGGTCAGCACATTCTCGAATGGGATTTTTCCTGGGAGCGTGCGATCTACGAGCACGGTGTCGATCCAGCGTACCCCCGCAGCGCTATATCAGCCGCTCATAGCCCCCCCTGGCAGCCCCGCTAGCTCTTGCGAGCCCGGAGGCTTTGCGTCCTGCCGTCACCGGCAGTTTGCCCTTTCAGCGCATCGTTGCTCGCAACTCCCGCCGCTCAGTGCGCGTGCCGTTCGTCGCGAGCTCCGAACAGCCAATTGGCGCAATTTCGGCCAACGATCCGCCGAACACTAGACACGCCTTATCTTATCAATTCGTTACAATGCGCGTGTCAAGAACTGTTCAGCAGGTTTCGCCCGTAGCCGTTTGTAAACAGATGTAAACTGACAAGGTTATTAGTTAGCATGCATGCAAAGATAGCTGACCGGCAGGTCACGCGGGAAACTGCCCAGCGGCTCATGGGCCGCAAGCCGAAGGCAGGTTTCAAGCTCGACAGTGTTCAAAGCGTACGCCTTCCGGGCCGGACACGGAGGACGCCGTCCGCTGCGTTGGAGCTGCGGTGCTGACAGAATCGCCCCGTCGGTAGTCGTCGCGGCGGGTGGGCTCGGCCGATGGCCGAGCCCATTCTTGTTGATCAATAATCCATCGACGGCACTGGCGCCGGCTTCTCCTCCTTGGGTAGCTCGGCGACCAATGCCTCGGTCGTGATCAGCAGCGATGCCACCGACGCCGCATCCTGGAGTGCGGTACGGACCACCTTCGCCGGATCGATGACACCGGCCTTCACCAGGTCCTCATACTCGCCGCTCGCGGCGTTGAAGCCCCAGTTGTAGTCGGTCTGCTCGAGCAGCTTGCCGACGATATAGGCCCCGTCCTCGCCCGCATTCTCCGCGATCTGCCGCGCGGGCGCTCGCAGGGCGCGCCGAACGATGTCGATGCCGGACTGCTGGTCGTCGTTGGCGGCCTGGAGGCCTTCCAGCGCCTTCAGTGCGCGCAGCAGCGCGATGCCGCCACCCGGCAGGATGCCTTCCTCCACGGCAGCGCGTGTGGCGTGGAGCGCGTCGTCGACGCGGTCCTTCTTCTCCTTGACCTCGACCTCGGTCGCGCCGCCGACGCGGATCACCGCAACGCCGCCGGCAAGCTTGGCGAGGCGCTCCTGCAGCTTCTCGCGATCATAGTCGGACGTGGTCGTCTCGATCTGCTGGCGGATCTGCGCGACGCGGCCATCGATATCGGACTTGGCGCCCACGCCGTCGATGATCGTCGTATTGTCCTTGTCGATCGTGACCTTCTTGGCGCGGCCGAGCATCGAGACGGTGACATTCTCGAGCTTGGTGCCGAGCTCCTCGCTGACGACGTTGCCGCCGGTCAGGATCGCGATATCCTCGAGCATCGCCTTGCGGCGATCGCCGAAGCCCGGCGCCTTGACCGCAGCCACCTTGAGGCCGCCGCGCAGCTTGTTGACGACCAGCGTCGCCAGCGCCTCGCCTTCGACGTCCTCCGCGATGATCAGGAGGGGACGGCCCGACTGCACCACCTTCTCGAGCAGCGGCACCAGCGCCTGGAGATTGGAGAGCTTCTTCTCATGGATCAGGATGTACGGATCATCCAGCTCGACGCGAAGCTTCTCGGTGTTGGTGATGAAATAGGGCGAGAGATAGCCGCGGTCGAACTGCATGCCCTCGACCGTCTCGAGCTCGGTCTCGAGACTCTTGGCTTCTTCGACGGTGATCACGCCCTCGTTGCCGACCTTGTCCATCGCCTCGGCGAGGATGCGGCCGATCTCGGCGTCGCCATTGGCGGAGATGGTCGCGACCTGGGCGATCTCGCTGTTGGCGCTGACCTTCTTCGCATGCGCCTCGAGATCCTTGACCACGGCGTTCACCGCCATGTCGATGCCGCGCTTGACGTCCATCGGGTTCATGCCCGCGGCGACGGCCTTGGAGCCCTCGCGCACGATGGCCTGGGCGAGCACGGTGGCGGTGGTGGTGCCGTCGCCGGCCTGATCGTTCTGCTTGTTGGCGACCTCGCGCAGCATCTGCGCGCCCATGTTCTCGAACTTGTCGGCGAGCTCGATCTCCTTGGCGACGGTGACGCCGTCCTTGGTGATGCGGGGTGCGCCGAAGCTCTTCTCGATCACGACGTTGCGGCCCTTGGGCCCCAACGTCACCTTCACTGCATTCGCAAGCGTATCCACGCCGCGCAGCATGCGATCACGCGCGTCCGACGCAAATTTCACTTCCTTGGCAGCCATTGCTCAAATCACTCCTTTTCTTGCCAATCGGTTGAAGTCAGGCAGCCTTGCGCAGCTCCGCGGCCGTCTCGATCACGCCGAGGATGTCGCTTTCCTTCATGATGAGCAGCTCCTCGCCGTCGATCTTGACCTCGGTGCCGGACCATTTGCCGAACAGGATGCGATCGCCGGGCTCGACCGACAGCGCGACGAGCTTGCCGCTGTCATCGCGCGCGCCCGCGCCGACGGCGACGACTTCGCCCTCCTGCGGTTTTTCCTTCGCAGTGTCGGGAATGATGATGCCGCCCGCGGTCTTCTCCTCGGCCTCGATGCGACGGACGAGCACGCGGTCGTGCAAGGGACGGAAATGCATCTGCAAAACCTCCATTTGCCAGCAATGTTCGTGAAGGGTCGCCGCCCGAATGCGGCACGGCGACCGCGGGCGCCGGAGGAAACGGACAGCCGCTTCCGGACACCCGCAGCGCCTATTTAGCACTCTGGCCCAGCGACTGCCAAGAGGGATTCTTACGTGATCTTGAGCTTGAAGCTGATGATAAGGTTCAACAAATTACCTGCTCGGGCGTTCGTGCCCGAGGAAAAGGAGCGACTGAAGGAAGGAGGTTATCGCGTGTCGAACAGCGCTCGGCTTCCATTCAAGAGTCCGAAGGACGTTCTCACACACTCGGCGATCATGCCCGAGGTCAAACGCATGGTGCTCGCCTCCTGGGCATCCGACCGATTTGCGGTCGAGTCCCAGCCGGCGCTACGCAAGCCGCCTGAGTTGCCGCATCCGGTTCCGGTTGACGATGTGCTCGCGGCTCTTCGCCAGCTCGACAGGCCGGAGGAAGGAGCGAGGGTCCAGTGACCGATCGTGCCCTTCTGGTCCAACTCGAAGGCTATGGGCTGACGCTGGCGGAAATCCACTATCACCGTCCCGACGCGCCGTCGCTGCTGCAGCTGTTCGTCTGGCAGGAATATGATCTGGCGCCCGATTTTCCGGTGCTGCTGGATTTCCTCGATCACTGGCGCCGCGAGATCGAGGCGGCGCTCCATTCGGTGCGGATCGAGCACGAGCGGTTGATCCGGCCGACGGAGTGGCGGGCGGTCGACGGGGTCATCTCGATTCAATGAAAGCGGCCTGATCGGGGCGCCCGCATGAGCAAGCGCGCCGGCGCTACGATCGGCTTCCCAGATCCCTTTCCGATGATGAAAGGAGGCGTCCCGACCCTTGAAAATCATTTGACCTTAACCAGATAACCAACGCCGGATGCCGGCACGGATCCGGCATGGAGAGCGTCCGCTCTCTCGGGCGCATCTTCATAGACTCGTTGCTCATAGGAGGACTTGGATATGAGGACCAATTACGACTTCACGCCGTTCCGGCGCTCGACCGTCGGCTTCGACCGATTGTTCGACCTGCTCGAGAACGGCCTCACTTCGCAGATCGCCGACGGCTATCCGCCGTTCGACCTCGTCCGCGACGGCGAGGACCGCTACCGCATCGACATGGCGGTGGCCGGCTTCCGCCCCGACGAGATCGAGGTGACCGCGCATCAGAACATGCTGACGGTCAGCGGCCGCAAGCAGGACAGCGACGACAGCCGTTACATCCATCGCGGCATCGCCGCGCGCGACTTCGAGCGCCGCTTCGGCTTGGCGGACTATGTCCAGGTGAAGAACGCGGACCTTCGGGACGGCATGCTCTCGATCGAGTTGGTGCGCGAGATTCCCGAGGCGATGAAGCCGCGCAAGATCGCGATCGGCTCAAGCGGCGGAAGCGCGCGTCGTATCGAGGACACCTCGAAGGCGACAACTGAAGCCAGGCAACTCGAAGCTGCCTAAGACGACCGGGTCCGCCGCTCCGGGCGGCGGGCCCATTTGCTCGTACCGCGGAATGTCCAAGCCTTTATCGCTAGCGACGGGCAGCCTCTGAAGAATGAGGTCGGTCGACGTAAACGAACCTCTTATTCCTTCTCAGCCGATGCCGTCCGCTACCCGGCAGGTGTATGCGAGAGGCGCACAAGCGCGTACTTCACCCTTAGTCAGGAACGACCTGAATCGGCGCCGGATTGCTTTTCCTCCTCCGCCGGAGCGAACTGAGCATAAGCACGCCCAAGGCGAACAGGACACCGTCCACCGTCCAGGCCGCGGGATCACGACCGCCTCGCAGAGTGATGTGCAGGATCGCCGTCAGGATGAGCAGCGCGGCGGTGCCGGTGCGGCTCATCCGCCCGATCTGCGATGACGGGAGCCACGCGGCGCAGGACAATGCCGCAAGGCTGATCACCCCCCACACCACCAGCGCGATGACAGGGGCTGGAACGACGAGCGTGGCCGCGGCGGATGCGGCGAGCGCGAGCGGCTGTCCCCAGACGACCGCCGTCCAGATCCGCTCCCAGCCTGACGTCGGGCGCCCCTTGTCGCGCCGCCGCGCCAGCCAGATGGAGACGCCGCCTGCGGCGAGATAGCTGAGGCCCAGACCGAGCAGGCCATAGCCGATCTTGATCGCTCCGCCACCGAACCAGCCGAAATGGAGCGTGCCGAGCGAGGCGAGCACACGCTCTCCCAGATTGTTCTCGCGCGCCCGCTTGGCGTGATAGAGCCTGGCGCTCCGGTCGAAGGCATAGGCGTCCGTCTGGCTCAGCCGCGTCGAGCCGTCGGTCACGTTGAACAGCGCGGCGCCGCCCATTTCCGTCGGATGTTCGAGGAAGACATAGTCTATCCGGCCTTGCGGATTGCGCGCCGCGACCTCGGCGAACATGGGCCTGAGGTCGATCGGCGGTGCCCGGCGCTCGTCCTGCGCCGGGCGGGGCGGCTGGAACAGCGCGTAGACCTTGCCGACGTCGCCCTGGAACACCGCCAGTCCGAGCACGCCCACGATCAGCGTGGTCAGCCCCAGGAAGGCACCGGTCAGCGAGACGGTCAGGTGAAAGGGTAGTGCCCATACGCCAATACGATTGTGGAGATCCGCCTCCTGCAGACGGCGCGAGCCGCCTATGCGCAGGTGGAAGGCGTCGCGGAAGATGCGCGGATGGGCGAGCAGGCCCGAGATGAGCGAGGACAGCAGTGCGACGCCCGTCATCCCGACCAGGAACACACCCCAGGTCCGCGGCAGGTGCAGGTTGATGTGGAGACGCGTGAGGAACTCCGTCCAGATCGACCGCGATTCGATCAGTTGCCCTTCGCCGTCCGCGATCCAGTCACGTTCTCCACCCCTGGCGTCCGTGGTCACCATCAGCCGGGGCAGGTCCGGCGCCGGCAGCGTGATGTAGACATGCTCCAACCCCGGACCGGCACGCAGCGCAGCGGTGGAATAGGCACGCTGCACCGCTTCGGGCGAGACGCGGGCGAGCCGCGGCGCCGCCGGATTCTCCCATCGCTGCAGCTCGCGCGCGAAGACGGCGATCGTGCCGGTCAGGCAGACGATGTAGATCGCCGCGGCAAAGGCGAGGCCGAGCGAGCTGTGCCCCTTGAGGACGGCACGGACGAAATTGGGAGGGATGGTCCAGCCAGCCCCGGGCAGCTTCCCGCCTTTCGCGACCGGCGTCATGTCCTCGGCCTTCATGCGAAACCCTTCAACGCTGCTGCCGCGAAGCCGAGGACGGCGGTTCCCACCAGCACCGCCGTCGCGCGCAGGATGCGGTTGTCGGCCAGCGTCCATGCCATGGCGCCGCCCCAGGCTACCGGCACGATCAGCCCGCCCGTCACCAGCCGCGTCTGGGCCTCGCCCGGCATCCACACGGCGTAACAGATGCCGACCGCCATCGCCGCGATCATCCCGATCGGCCCGGCGAGCAGCCAGCGGAGCACACCGCGCCAGGTCGTCGACGGGCGATCGAGCGGCTCGGGGGCCAGGCAGTCGCGTCCGTTCCGGCTGGCGCGGACGGCGCGGATCTGGAGGCCGGCGGCGACGACGGCGAGCGCCGCAACCGCGATCAGCGTCAGCGCGACGAAGGCACCGCGCATCGTGCCCACCGTCGACGAGGCGGCGATCAGCGTCGCGAGCAAGACCGCCCATCCGCCCCAGCGATAGGGCGCGGCGCCGATCCTCAGCGACCAGGCACGCCGAAGCAGCCAGGCGCCCGCCGCGCCGCCGGCCAGCAGCAAGGGGGCGGCGAGCGCGTTCACCAGTGCAGCTCGACGCCGCCGCCGACGGTGCGCGGCTCGCCCAGGATCGCTACCGGGAGGTCGGTGCGGGCATATTGCTTGTACTTCTCGTCGAACAGATTGCGCACGAAGCCGAACAGGCTCCAGCGGCCCGCGTCATAGCCGAGGCGCACGTTGGCCATGGTGCGGGCGGGAAGGCGGGAGGTCGCCTGGTTCGAGCCGACGTCGCCGTACACGGCACCCCGATAATTGACATTGGCATTGGCGGTGAACCCGCCGCCGAGGCGATAGTTGACCCCGCCAGCCAGCGTCCAGCGCGGCGCATAGGCGAACTCCGATCCGGCGAGCTGGACCGTGCTGGTCGTCCCTGCCGGCAGCTCGAAATCGTCGAACTTGGTGCGAACGTAACCGATTGATGCATAGGCGTCGAAGGCCGCGCTCGGCCGCGCCTCCGCCTCGACCTCGAACCCGTAGAGGTGCGAATGCCCCGCATTGACCGTGTTGTAGTCATAGGCGTTGAGGCCCCTGAAGACATTCACCTGCTGGTCGCGCCACTCGACGTAGAAAGCGTTCGCGTTGAGCCGCAGCTTGCCGTCGAGCCAGGTCGAGCGCAGCGAGCCCTCATAGTTCCAGCTATGCTCGGGATCATAGGGGACGAGCAGCGCGCGCGCCGGATTCTGGCTCGATCCGCCCGAGCGATAGGCGCGCTGAACGGTGAAGGCGGTGACGAGATCGGGCGTCCACTCCATGCTGATTCCTGCCTTGGGCAGGAAGGCATGGAAGGTCCGCGCATTGGAGGCGAAGGGCGAGCCCGCCTGGGCGACGAGGCCAAGTACGCCCTGATTGATCGCGCGGACGGCGGTATTGACCGGATTGCCCGCCGGGGCGAACGCCGCCGGGTCCGGCAGGGTGCCTATGAAGGTCGCGACCGTCTCGGCTGCAAAACGGTTGCGCTCGTGATCGTAGCGGAAGCCGCCGATCAGCGAGAGCCGATCGGTCAGCCGCCATCTGGCATCGCCGAACAGCGCCATCGTCTCGATCCTGAGCGGCTGGTCCGCCGAATAGCTGACCGGGATCACCGGCAGGGCGACGGCGTAGCTGTTCGCGATCGAGGTCGCGGACGCTGCGGGGAATCCGTTGGCCCGGAGCAGGTTTACGATTGTCGGCGTGGGCGTGTCGATGTTGATGCGGCTGTCGGCGTCGACGGCGCCGGTGCGGCGGTAATACCAGGCGCCCAGCAGGCCGCTCAATCGCTCGCCGCGATAGTTGAGCCGTACCTCCTGCGTCAGCGTGCGGAAATGATAGCGGTTGTCGATGAGCTCCTCGTCGGCTGGCGAATTGTCGCCGTCGGTGAGGGAGCGGCCGCTGACCTTGCTCCACGAGCTGACGCTGGTCAGCGTCAGGCCGCTGCCGAACTCATAGTCGAGATCGAGCGCGGCGAGATCGGTGCGGACGAGCCCCCGGATCTCGGCGTCGCTGGTGCTGCGGCGATGGTCGTAATAGTCGGGCAGGTCGGTACGGACATATTCGAACAGATAGCCGCCGTCGCGCCGCACGCGGTTGTAGGTCAGCGTCGCGGTGAGGCCCGACAATGCCTGTGGGGTCCATTTGAGCTTGCCGCGCAGGCTCAGTGAGCGCATCGAATCGTCCCGTCCGCCCCGGGTGATGTTCCGGATGATACCGCGATCGGCGCGCCGCTCCGCCGACAGCCGGATGCCGAGCTCGTCCTCGATGAGCGGCCCGCCGACCGCCACCGAAAAGGTGCGGTCCACTTGATCGGTCCAGAGGACCCGGCCGTCCGCCGACCAGCGATCGGTCGACGGTTCGCGCGTGGTGATGATCACCGCACCCGCCAGCGTGTTGAGACCCTGGATCGTCGACTGCGGACCGCGCAGGATTTCGACCTGTTCCACGTCCCACAGGTCGGTAGGTCCGCCGAACAGCGCCTGGTTGGGCAGCGGTGCTCCGTCCAGATAGACCGTCGCCGTGTCGGCGCCCCCGCCCGCTGCCACGCCCTTGTTGTTGATCCCGCGGATGGTGAAGCCGGACGAGCCGTAGGTTTCCGACACATTGGCCGTGCGATTGTAGATATCCTGGATCGTCTGGGTGTTTTCTTGCCTGATCCGCTCGGCCGTGGTGATCGCCACGCTGGTGGTGGTTTCCTTGACGGTGCGGCCGGCCTTTTCGCCGGTGACGATGATCTCCTCGCTATCGACTTGGATATCCTGCGCCAAGGCGGTGCCCGGCAGCCAGGGCAGAAGCAGGACCGCGGAGAAGGTCAATCGACGAACCAGCATGCACCCCCCTTGTCGGGGTGCGCTCTAGTGGGATACGATAATGCGAGTCAATCGCAAAACTGAGAACGCGGAGCTCTTGGGCTGACGCCCACCAGCGCGATTGCCTACGATGACGCACAGGACCCGCAGCAACCAACGACATGTGCGAAGCGCGTGCGAGATTCGCCGCGTGGACGGAAACGAACGGCTCGGCGCTGAAGACCACGCTCGACGTGATGTGGACGACCGCCCCGAACGAAAGGCCGCTTTCGTGATTAACACGGCGGCCGCTGAACCGACCGAAGAGAGAGCGCATAGCGGGCGGCTTTTGGCCTTTTGCCGACCGGCAGGTTTCAGGCAAGGAGGTCTAATTTGCAGACATTGGAGCCATTTGCCGCGAGCAGCTTACGGCCATTCTCTCAGCGTGTTCACTCCTTAGGAGAAGCTATGGCAGGAGGGGCTGTTTGCTGCGTCCTTGAGATCGGGAGTATTGCAACGCCGCCAGCGATGTAGCGGCCGAGAATCAGCAAAGCGGCGCCGACATGCACCAAGCCACCCGGTACCCACATGATCAGCCCGGCCAAGGCCTGGTCCTCCTCCGGCGTGAGGCCGAACGGCATCATGCCCATGGCCGCATAGCCGGCGTACCAAGGGCTTGATGATAACGCCATCAGCGCGCCGAGCGCGCCGCCGACGATCGAGGTGACAAACAAGCACAACGCCGCCAAGCTACGATTGGGCGTGCGCAGGATCGCCCACCAGAAGAGGAGCGCGGTGACGAGGAACGACAGGTGCTGCGCGACATGCCAGGCGGGATGCCCGAGCGCGCGGTTGAACAGTGGCGGCGCATGCCACGCCCAGAGCGCGACGCCCTGAAGGGCGGTCGCGAGCACGGGATCGGCGAGACCACTCAGCCAACGCCCCGCCGGCGCCAGTGCTTGCCGCCCTTTGCGCGGCAGCGCCCACAGCATCACGCCGAGCGGCCGCGACATGGGCAGCAGCAGCGCGGCGACCAGCATGATCAGCTCGTGCTCGATCATGTGCAGCGTGAAGCTGCGCTCGCCGGCCTCGTGCAACGGCGACACGAGCGCAAGGGTGAGCACCAGCCAGCCCGCGAGGAAGATCACCGCGTTGCGCCACAGGCTGCGCCGTGCGCCGAGCCGGACGAAGCCGATCAGATAGGCGAGCAGCGCCAGCGCGAGGGGAACGGTCACCGAAGGATCAAGCGTCCAGCCCGGCGGCCCGGAATCCACCGGATGTGCGCCGTCATGCGCGGCGGCGAGCCCGGGCGCGAGCAGGAGCGCGAGCAGCAGGATCAGGCGTGGCATGGCGGGATGATGACGGAGGAGATCGTCTGGAACAGGATTGCGAGCAGGAAGATCGCGGCGGCCAGGAGACCCGTGCCGGCGATGAAGCGGCGCGCGCCGGCATAGGGCTGGTCGAGCGGCCCGGGCATCCGCCAGACGCGCAGGGATGCAAGCCCGCCGATCAGCGCCAGCGCCGCACCGCCCACGCCGATGAGCAGCATCATCGCGATGTGCGCACGCGTGCAGTCGAGCTGGACGAGGTAGGATCCGAGCTGGTCGGATATCGCCCAGCCGGCGATGCCGCCCATCCACCCGGCCCAGGGCAACAGCCGGGTCATGCCGTCAGCCTCGGTGCCCAGTAGACCATCGCGTAGACCAGCACCCAGCTCAGCACGATGAAGTGCCAATAGAGCGCATTCTCGCTGGTATCGACGAAGCGCCGCCCCTTGTGGGCGTGCCGGGTATGCATCAGCGCGGTCAGCACCAGCGTGTCGACCCAGTCGGTGATGAGGTGCACGGTGTGCATGAGGAGCAGCGCCCAGGTGATCGAACCATAGGCGTTGCGGTCCCAGCCGATGTTGAGATGATCGAACTCAATCCCGCGCGTCACGAAGACCGGCAGGACGATCAGGCTCATGATGGCGAGGCCGATTCGCACCTTGCCTAGGTCCTCCGCCTGGGCAGCCCGCTTCACCCACACGTTCGGGATCTCGGACAGGAGCAGCAGCACCAGCGTCGCCGTGCCCCACAGCAGGTCGGGCGGCAGCGCGCTCGACGGCCACTGCTTCTCCTGTGCCATCAGGTAGAAATAGGCGGCGAAGGCGAGCGCGAAGCCGGCCGCCTCGATCGCGATGAAGCCGGCGACGCCCCACCAGGTGGCGCTGCGCGTGCCGAAGCCGTGATCGGGCAGGCTCGCGGCATCGCCGACGAAGCGCGTGTCACTCATCGCCCTGCTCCGGCTTGGGCTCGAGCGGATCGTGCGGCCAGAACCACAGGATCAGCGGCACCGCCATCAGCGCGGCGCCCCACACCACCGCCCAGGGGGTGAAAATCGATCCGACGAACGCGATCGTCGTCGCGACCGCGGCGACGAACGGCCAACCATTGGGCGGCGCGCTCGGATCGCGCAGGTCCGGCATGGCGTCGATCGCAGTGGTGACAAGCAGCTCGCGCTTGTCGGTCCTGAGGCCCGGCATCACCGGCCGATCGGCGTTCCACAGCGGGGTACGGCTGTCGACCACCGGGATATGATCGAAATTATAGCTGGGCGGCGGCGAGCTCGGCTTCCATTCCAGGCTCGCCGCGCCCCAGGGGTTCGCCCCGGCTGTCCGCCCGCCGCGCAGGCTCCAGGCCACGTTGCCGAGGAACAGGATCACCGAGCCGGCGAACAGGAAGGCGCCGATGCTCGACACGAGGTTGAGCGAATCCCAGCCGAGCCCGTGCGGATAGGTGTAGACGCGGCGCGGCATCCCGAGCAGCCCCGTCAGGTGCATCGGGAAGAAAGTCAGGTGAAAGGCGACGAAGCTGAACGCGACGTTCCACTTGCCGAGCGGCTCCGCCATCAGTCGTCCGGTGAACTTGGGGAACCAGTAGGTGACGGCGCCCAGCAGCGGAAACACCGATCCGCCAATCAGCACATAATGGAAGTGCGCGACGACAAAGTAGCTGTCGTGGAGCTGGAGATCGAGCGGCACGCTCGCCACCATCACGCCGGTGAGCCCACCGATCACGAAGGTGATGATGAAGGCGACTACCCACAGCAGCGGCGTCTCCCAGCGCGGCCTGCCGTCCCAGATCGTCGCGATCCAGCAGAAGATCTGCACGCCGCCGGGCAGCGCGATCATCATGCTTGCCGCGGTATAGAAGCTGTAGCCAACCCGCGGCAGCCCGGTCGCGAACATGTGGTGCACCCACAGGCCGAAGGCGAGCAGCCCGATCGAGACCACCGCCAGCACCATCAGCGGATAGCCGAACACTTCGCGCCCGGTGAACGTCTCGACGATCTGGCTGACGAAGCCGACCGCGGGGATGAAGATGATGTAGACCTCGGGATGGCCGAAGAACCAGAACAGGTGCTGCCACAACAACGCGTCGCCACCCTCGGCCGGATTGAAGAACTGGGTGCCGACCAGCCGGTCCGAGATGAGGAAGCTCGACGCGAGCATCACCGCCGGCATCGCGAAGACGATCATGAAGCTCGTCACCAGGATCGACCAGGCGAACAGCGGCATCCGGTTGAGCGACATGCCCGGCGCGCGCTGCTTGAGGATGGTGGTGATGAGCTCGACCGCGCCGGCGAGCGCTGCGACCTCGGTGAAGGTGATCAGCTGCGCCCAGACGTCGCTGCGCTTGCCCGGCGAATATTCCGGCCCGGCGAGCGGCACGTAGGAGAACCACCCCGCCTCCGGTCCGATGTTGAGCACGAAGGCGATCCACAGGAAGGCGCCGCCGAACAGATAGACCCAGTAGCTGAAGGCGTTGAGCCGCGGGAAGGCGATCTGACGTGTCCCCATCATCAGCGGGATCAGGTAAATCGCCATCGCCTCCATCACCGGCACGGCGAACAGGAACATCATCGTCGTGCCGTGCATCGAGAAGATCTGGTTGTAGCGGTCGGCGCCGATCAGCCCGCTCTCGGGCCGCGCGAGCTGGAGCCGCATCAGCAACGCGAGCACGCCGCCGAGCGCCAGGAACACGAAGGCGGTCACGATGTAGCGCCTGCCGACGCGCTTGTGGTCGACGGTGGTGAGCCAGCCCCAGAAACCCGGCGCGTCGGACCAGGTCTCGGCGAGCCTCGTATGCAGCGCCTCGCCGGTGAAGTCCGGCCCGTCGCGGCGGATCATTTGAGCGTCTCGAGATAGGCGACCACCGAACGGCGGTCGCCGGGCGACAGCGGAATCTTCGGCATACGGTTGCCGGGCTTGAGGCCCTGCGGGTCGGCGATCCAGCGATCGAGCCAAGTGCGTACGTTGGGCACCTCCCCGGCGGCGAGCGTCGCGCGGCTGGCGACGCGCGTCAGGGCGGGCCCGACCGAGCCATAGGCGTCGGTGCCGGTGATCGCGTGACATGCCGCGCACTGGCGGCTCATGACGATGGCATAGCCGCGCTTCTGCTCGTCGGTCACGGGCGGTGGCGCCGGCTGGCGTGACTTCTCCGCCCAGGCGGCGAACTGCTCGGGCGTCTCGACGATGACGTCGAGCGCCATGTGCGCGTGCTGGAGCCCGCAGAACTCGGCGCATTGCGCGCGGAAATGCCCGGTCCGGCGCGGCAGGAGCTGGAGGTCGGTGCGGCGGCCCGGGATCAGGTCCTGCTTGCCGGCGAGATTGGGGATCCACAGCGAGTGGATTACGTCGTCGGCGACGAGCGTGACCTGCGCGGGCCGGCCGAGCGGCAGGTGGATCTCGTTGGCGGTGGTGATGGTCCGCGACTGATCGCGATCGTCGTACTCGACCTCCCACCACCATTGCTGCGCGGTCACCTTGACCTGGATCGGCACCTGTCCCGACCCCGCGAAGAACAGCCCGCGGTCGGCCGCGTAGCTGGCGATGGTGAGCCCGAACAGCCCGAGCGTGATGAGGCCGGCCCAGGCCGCCACGCTCACGCGCAGTCGCCGCTCGCCGGGCGTGCCGCGATCCTTGCGCCAGATCGCCCAGCCGAGGAACAGCAGCACCAGCAGGAAGAAGAAGCCGGTGACGCCGAGGAACAGCGCGAACAGCTGCCCAGTGATCGCGGCATGATCCCCCGCCGGATGGAGCGCGGACTGGATCGCGCTCATCGCCCGGCCGCATCCTCGTTGCTGTCGCGCAGCAGCGGCTTGCTCTCCAGCGTGACCGGCGGGGTGTTGGCCATCGTGTCGCTGCGGCTCGGCGGCACGTCCTTGGGCACCTGCCCCGCCACCGAGCGGACATAGGCAGCGATCTGCCACATCTGCTCCTCCGTGAGCAGGTTGCGGTAGCTCGGCATGCCGTTGGGCCGCCCCTGGATCAGCGTCGCGACGATCTGCGGGCTCGACGAGCCGTAGATCCATTCGTCGTCGATCAAAGGCACGCCGATCCCGCCGCCCCCATGCGCGTGGCATTCGACGCAGTTGAACTCGGTATAGAGCCGCTGGCCTTCGCTGACGTGCCAGGCGTTCTTCTCGTAGCGGGCGATGCGCGGATCGGGCGCGGCGGGCTGGGTGCCGCCGGCCATCACCGTGGTGGTAGTCGCGAGCTGCGTCTGGCTGAAGGGCAGCGGCGCGTCCCGCGTCTCGCGCGCCTCGCGGTGGCAGCCCGCGAGCAACGCGATCAGCAACAGCGCGCGAAACCGCATCGGCCCCTCTCCTGTCGTTCCAGTCGTGAAACTTTGCAGCGACAGGAAAGTTTCCAGGCAAGCCATTGGTTTTACGGAGCTAATCTATGTTAGTGCGGGCGGCCGCGATCCTCTGCCTGGCGCTGCTGGCGGGGTGCGACCGCAGCACGTCGACCGGCCGGGCCGATGCACCCGCGCCGCGTTCCGAGACCGATACCCGGGCGCTCGCTGCGGGCCGCGCGGTCGCTCCCGCCGCCGCGTCGCCTGCCGACGACGGGCAATGGATCATGCCCGCCAAGGATTATGCCAACACCCGCTTCAGCGGGCTGACCGAGATCGACAAGTCAAACGTCGGCAGGCTCCAGCTCGCCCTCACCTTCTCGTCAGGCACTACCCAGGGACAGGAATCAGCGCCGATCGTGGTGGGCGACACGCTCTATTTCGTCACACCCTACCCCAATACCCTCTACGCGATCGACCTCCGCAAGGCCGCCGATCCCGCCAGCCCGGGCCTCACCGTGAAGTGGAAGGTCAATGCGATGGCCGATTCAGCCTCGCAGGGGGAGGCGTGCTGCGACGGCGTCAACCGCGGGCCGACCTTTGCGGACGGCACGGTCTATTTCAACTCGCTCGATTCCCACACGCTCGCGGTCGACGCCGCGACGGGCCGGCTTAAGTGGAAGACCCGCGTATGGGACTATACCAGAGGCGAGACGATGACGATGGCGCCCTTCGTCGTCGGCGGCAAGGTGATCGTCGGCAATTCGGGCGCCGAGTTCGGCGCGCGCGGCGGCGTGGCAGCGCTCAATGTCGGCGACGGAACGATCGCGTGGAAGGCCTATGCCACCGGCCCGGACAAGGACGTGCTGATCGACCCGGCGGTCTTCAAGCCCTTCTACCCGCAATATCGCGGCAAGGACCTGGGGCAGAAGAGCTGGCCGGGCGACAGCTGGAAGATCGGCGGCGGCGGCACCTGGGGATGGATCAGCTACGACCCCGAGCAGAACCTCATCTTCCACGGCACCTCGAACCCATCGCCCTGGAACCACGAGGTACGCCCCGGCGACAACCTGTGGACCGACGCGGTGTTCGCCCGCGATCCCAAGACCGGCAAGGCGCACTGGGCCTACCAGTACAGCCCGCATGACCTGTGGGACCATTCGGGCGTCAACGAGAACATCGTCCTCGACCTTCCCTGGCAGGGCCGCACGCGCAAGGTGATCATCCGGCCCGAGCGCAACGGCTATATGTACGTGCTCGACCGCACCACCGGCGAGGTACTGGCGGCCGATCAATATGTGCCGAACACCGTGTCCGACGGCGTCGACCTCAGGACCGGGCGCCTGCGCCACAAGCCCGAGATGATTCCCCAGCACGGCAAGGTGGTCCGCAACGTCTGCCCCAATGCCCCCGGTGCCAAGGACTGGAGCCCGAGCGCATTCAGCAAGGTGACCGGCTGGCTCTACGTGCCGCACAACAATCTCTGCATGGACTGGCTGCTGGGCAAGCCCAACTACATCGCCGGTACACCTTATATCGGCGTGACACCGCGCTTCTTCCCCGGCCCCGGCGGCAATGCTGGCGAGTTCATGGCGTGGGACCCGGTGAACCGGCGCAAGGTATGGACGATCAAGGAGCGCTGGCCGGTGTGGAGCGGCGCAGCAGTCACCGCGTCGGGCATCGTCTTCTACGGCAATCTCGAAGGCTGGTTCAAAGCGATTGACGCCGACACGGGCAAGCTGCTCTGGCAGTTCCAGACCGGATCCGGCATCATCGGCCAGCCGACCGTGTTCCGCGGGACCGATGGACGCGAATATGTCGCGATCATCTCCGGCATCGGCGGCTGGATCGGATCGATGATCTCGCACAACCTCGACCCGCGCGATCCGACCGCCGCCAAGGGCTGGGGCAACATGACCGCCGACCTCAAGAAGGTGACCAACAAGGGTGCGGGTACGCTGTTCGTCTTTGCGCTTCCGAAGACCTAAATGGACGCTGCTTCTGCAATATAATCGATAGGAATGCCGCCAGAACTCTGCCGCGTGTTTCGGCAGGATTATTAACTCATGTTACAATTCAAGTAAAAAAGACCCTTGGGCATCGATCCACTTGGAACGACCTTGTTGCCGCATTGTTTTGACCGTCGGGGACGGAGGCGGCCTATGAACGATGCCTTGAACAAGCTCTCGGACGATGCACCCCTCGCTGCCTCGAAGCATCCGGCGGCAGCGGTCGACGCCGCCACCGACGCACTGATCGAGCGCAAGGGCGATACGCTGCTCGGTCGCGCTGTCACCGTCAACCGGCCGTTGCCGGAGCTGTTCGCCTATTGGCGCGATTTCGCCAATCTCGCGACCTTCATGGAGAATGTGGAGCGGGTCGACGTACTCGATCGACGCCGCTCGCACTGGGTGGTGAAGGCACCCGGCAGCAAGACGGTCGAATGGGATTCGGTCGTCACCGAAGAGCGGGAGGGCGCGTTCATCGCCTGGGCATCCGAGCCGGGCGCCGACGTTCCCAATTCGGGCCGCGTCGATTTTCGCGACGCCGGACCGCGCGGCACGGTCGTCACCGCGACCATCCTATACGATCCGCCGGCCGGCACGATCGGCAAGCTCATCGCCAAGGTCTTCCAGCGCGAGCCGGCGATCCAGGCGCGGCGCGACCTCAGGCGCTTCAAGCAGCTCATGGAAACCGGCGAGATCGCCACCGGCGCGCGCAACCACCGCCTTCGCCAGGAGGGGAAGAACTGATGCGCGCGCTCACCTGGCACGGAAAGCACGACGTCCGCATCGACACGGTCGACGATCCCGAGATTCTCAACCCGCGCGACGCGATTATTAAGGTGACCTCGACCGCGATCTGCGGCTCCGACCTCCATCTCTATGACGGCTTCATCCCGACGATGATGAAGGGCGACATCCTCGGCCACGAATTCATGGGCGAGGTGGTCGAAGCCGGGCCGAAGTCGACGCTCGAAAAGGGGCAGCGCGTGGTGGTGCCGTTCACCATCGCGTGCGGGCAGTGCTACCACTGCGGCAAACATCAATATTCAGCCTGCCCCAATGGCCTGCCCGCCGACAACCAGGACATCGCGATGGAGCTCTACGGCACCGAGATGTCGGGGCTGTTTGGCTACAGCCATATGACGGGCGGCTATTCGGGTGGGCAGGCCGAATATGTCCGCGTGCCGTTCAGCGACGTCGGCCCGATCGTGATCCCCGACGGCGTCGACGACGACAAGGTACTGTTCCTCTCCGACGTCCTGCCGACCGGCTGGATGGCGGCGGAAAATGCCGCGATCGAGCCCGGTGATACGGTGGCGGTGTGGGGTTGCGGCCCGGTCGGGCTGTTCGCGGTGCAGTCGGCGATGCTGATGGGCGCGGAGAGGGTGATCGCGATCGATCATTTCCCGCGCCGGCTGGAGCTGGCCGTCGGATTCGGCGCCGAGACGATCAACTTCGAGGAAAGCGAAGTCTACGAGGCGCTGATGGAGATGACCGGCGGCATCGGTCCCGACGCGGTGATCGACGCCGTCGGTCTGGAGGCGCACGGCTTCTTCGTCGACAACGTCGTCGACCAGATCAAGGCCTCGACCTTCCTCGGCACCGACCGCGCGCATTCGATCCGCCAGGCGATCATCGCCTGCCGCAAGGGCGGGCGGGTGTCGATGCCGGCGGTCTATGGCGGCTTCGTCGACAAGTTCCCGCTCGGCGCCTTCATGGAGAAGGGGCTGACGCTGCGGACCGGCCAGACCCATGTCCAGCACTACATGCCGGCGCTCCTGGCGGCGATCCTTGAGGACAAGATCGACACCACCTTCCTCATCTCGCACCGCCTGCCGCTGGAGCAGGGGCCCGACGGCTACAGGATGTTCCACGACGATCAGAACGAGGTGACCAAGGTCGTGCTGAAGCCCGGCATGGCCGCGGCCGCCTGAAGGGGGCGAGCGATGGCCGACAAGTTCGCAATCGTCACCGGCGCCTCCTCCGGCATCGGCCTGGAGATTGCCCGCATCGCGGCGCGCGACGGCTACGACCTGCTCGTGGCGGCCGACACGCCGCTGGCCGATACCGGCGCGCAGCTCCGCGCCGAGGGGACGAACATCGCTACCGTCGAGACCGACCTGGCGACCCTCGAAGGCGTCGACCGGCTGCTCGACGCCGCGGCCGGCCGCCCAGTCGACGTCCTCGTCGCCAACGCCGGAACCGGCCAGGGCGGCGCCTTTCTGGATCAGCAGGTCGCGCGCTGGCGCCACGTGATCGACACCAACATCACCGGCACCATTTATCTACTGCAGCAGGCGCTACGGCCGATGGTTGCCCGCGATGCCGGCAAGGTGCTCGTGACGGGCTCGATCGCCGGCTATATTCCAGGCTCCTTCAACGCGGTTTACAACGCCACAAAAGCCTTCCTCGACAACTTCACCGAAGCGCTGCGCAACGAACTCAAGGGGGCGACAGGCGTCACCTTGACGACGCTGATGCCCGGCCCGACCGATACCGAATTCTTCGCACGCGCCGACATGCTCGATACCGAGATCGGGCAGGCGGAAAAGGCCGACCCGGCGGAGGTCGCGCGCGATGGATGGGAGGCGTTGATGGCGGGGAAAGGACATGTCGTCTCGGGCCTCTTCAACAAGCTGCAGGTGGCCGGATCGGGGGTGATGCCGCAGTCGGTACTCGCCGAGATGCACCGAAAGCAGGCCAAGCCGCACGACGCCTAGACCTCGGCGATAAGCTCGAATCCCGATTGCCGCCGCTGCGCGTCAGTCGCGGAAAAGCCGTTTCGCAATCGCTATAATTATTTGATAAACATAGGTTATTCTGAACGCTTTAGCCGGAACCGCCGCCATCACGGATGGTTTGCGCTCACGTCCGCCAGGGAGTGACCGCCATGTTCATGCACAACAAGCGCCTGCAATATACCGTCCGGGTCTCGCAGCCGAACCCTGTGCTCGCCTCGTTCCTGCTCGAGCAGTTCGGCGGCCCCGACGGCGAGCTCGCCGCGGCGATGCGCTATTTCACCCAAGGGCTCGGCGAGGACGACCCCGGCCGCAAGGACATGCTGCTCGACATCGCCACCGAGGAGCTCAGCCATCTCGAGGTGATCGGCTCGATCGTCGCGATGCTCAACAAGGGCGTGAAGGCCGAGCTTGCCGAGGGAGCGATGAGCGAGGCCGAGCTGTACATGAAGATGGGGGCTGGCGGCGACAGCCACACCCAGTCGATCCTCTACGGCGGCGGGCCGTCGCTCACCAACAGTTCGGGCGTGCCGTGGAGCGGCGCCTATGTCGACAGCCGCGGCGATCCGACCTGCGATCTGCGCTCGAACATCGCCGCCGAGAGCCGCGCCAAGATCGTGTACGAGCGCCTGATCAACATTACCGACGATCCCGGCATCAAGGACGCGCTCGGCTTCCTGATGACCCGCGAGGTCGCGCACCAGAAGAGCTTCGAGAAGGCGCTCTATTCGATCCGGGACAATTTCCCGCCCGGCAAGCTCCCGGGACTCGAGCGGTTCGCCAGCACCTATGTCAACACCTCGCAAGGCGAAGGCGACCTCGAGGGGGCGTGGAACAGCGGCGAGCAATGGGAGCGCGTCGACGACATCGCGGCGAACCTGCCCTTCGACGGCGGCAACGGGCAGGCGACCGTCCAGCTCTCGGCGGATCAGCTCGCGATCGCGCAGGCGCTGGCGAAGCGCACCATGTCGGATCCGCAGGCGACGCCGACCACCGGCGCCGACCTCGGTGCCGGTCCGGGCGCGGGCAGGACGAGCGACGAGGACCTCGGCGGTGCGGCGAACATGCAGGACGCCGTCGAGCAGGCCCGGAACCTCACCCCGGCCTGACCGGCTGGGGAGATCAAGAACCAGACAGCAGGAGAGTTTCATGGCGACCCTACTCGAACGACCCGATATCGTGCGCTCGGTATTTGTCACCGGCCTGCGCGACGCGCATGCACTGGAGCATCAGGCACTCGCGCTGATGGACCGGCAGATCGATCATCTTGCCAGCTACCCCGAACTCGAGGAGCGGCTGCGCGCCCACAGGATTGAAACCGAACAGCAGATCAAGCGGCTGGAGGAAATCCTCGACGGTTTAGACGAGAGTCATTCGACGCTCAAGGACACCGCGCTCAGCCTGACCGGGAATCTCATGGCGCTCGGCCATACGATCGCGCCCGACGAGATTCTCAAGAACAGCTTCGTCAACTTCGCTTTCGAGAACTTCGAGGCAGCGAGCTACAAGGCGCTGATCACGATCGCCGAGGTCGGGAACTTCGGCGACGCCGCGCCGCTGCTTCGACAGACGCTGAGGGAGGAGTTGGCGATGGCGCAGTTCTGCGATGAAACCCTACCGGCAATCACGCAGAAGTATCTGCGCCTGCGCTCCGAGGGGGAAACGGCGAGTCACTGAGCAACGCTTGTCGATCCATTCTGCCTTCGGCAGCGAGAGCCGTCAGATCGCGAACTAACAATGGTGATCCTTCGTTTGAGTTAGTCTGGAGCCACCCAGGTCAACGGTCGAGGGCACGGTCTGATGGCCATCATCATCAAGCTCGACGCGCTGCTTCACGACAGGCAGATGACGCTTACCGAGCTTTCCGAACGGATTGACCTCACGCTCACCAATCTGTCGATGCTCAAGACCGGCAAGGCCAAGGCGATCCCGCTTCTCGACGCTCAAGGCGATCTGCCGAGAGCTCGATTGCCAGCCGGGCGACCTTCTCGTCTACGAATAACGCGAACCGCCGTGCTGATTCCCGAACGCCGACGCACCCACGACAGGGAAGGTGGACTACGAGGCGCGGAGTTTGATGATGTGTGTCGCAGTCTCTTCTTTGGTGCTTTGGAAACCAAGCCGTTCGTAAAACGCCGCAGCGTCGGTCGTTGTGGTACGGAGCCGCAGAGTGGAGAACGTCTGCGCCGCGCTTTCCATTATGCGCTTTACCAACATTGTCCCGACACCCTGACGCCGCGCACCAGAGGAAACGTAAACGTGGCGCAGGCGACCAACACCCTCCGTAGAAGAATAGAGGTCATGATTAAGCCCGCCTACCGCCACCAGGCATCCACCGAGGTGCGCTGACAATAGAAACTCGCCGGTGCCTTGAAAGCGGTTTACGCCAGAATTCCACTCGTCACGCAGACGTCTCACAAAGCGATGGCCTTCGCTTTCCGCTTCGAAGACGAGTGGCATGATCTCGTCACTGAGCAGCTTAATCTGGCGCAATTCGATCGATTCTGTGCTCATAGCCCACCGCTGATCGATGACGTCGCTATGGCCCATGCCCATATCCGATCAGCAGCGTCAACGGCCAAGAAGCCGCCCGAGCGCCTCGGTACGCAGGAACATATCCTCTAGAACAGCGAGCCGCATCGATCATGTGGACGACGGCAGTTGGGCCGTTTTCCGCTCGTCCACTTCTAAGGTGCTGGCAGGCAATAGCTGCCGTTCCTCGCGACCGCGCGCGAATAGCAGCTAACGGCCATTTTAGCTCATGGTGAAGCTGAGAGGCTTATGCCTCTGCGATCATTGCTATCGAGACTTTCATATCGGATATGCGCACCGGCATCTTCGCTCCCTGTCGGGCAGGTGGGCTTTTAGGAAACCATTTAAGCCATTCCTCATTGGCACCCGCAAAGTCTTCCTCGTCGGCTACAATCAGCGTGGCACTGACCGCCTTGTCCAAACTGGTGCCGGCAGCCTCCAGAATAGCAGAGATGTTGCGAAGGCATTGTGCGACCTGGGCCTGCACCGGACCGCTCACGAGGCAGCCTGTGACTGGGTCAATAGGCGCAGTTCCTGATACGAAAACCAATCCCGCGGCCTTGACCGCTTGGCTATAGGAGGGTGGCGCCTCTGGGGCGGCCGGCGTGGCGATTATCGTGCGCGACATGATGGTTGTTCCACGATGGGTCATCTAAGCCGACTAAGCTCGGCCAGACACGGCCAGAGTCAAGGACCAGAATCACGGCCGTATCAATATTCGGGCCCACGATGGTCAGCTTCAGTTCGACCGCATTCGGACATCAAATCTAGAGGCTTAGTAGGTTGCAGTCACCGCGATGCTGGCAATGACTCCAATGGCTTCGGGGCGCCTCTATGCATACTCTTGCCGCGCGAAAGGACTTGTTGCTGGCGCGAGTAGAGCGCTCCCATTCGACTGCACGTCGGCTTATGGAGCGCGGCTGAGTCCGTTGAATGACCGATTGAGGGCGCTTACCCGTCGTGGGTGGATATGGCTGAAATCGAGCGGTCACTTTGGGGAGCTGGATCGCGAAGCGCCCCCCGTCCCACCAAAATGACGGATTAGGAGGTCGCTAGATTCTACTCGCTGCACCATCGGCAATGCGCTCGAACAGTGACTTTCGCGCGAGTGCTTCTTCAAGTCCCGCCAGCGCCTCAGTCACTCTGCCGGCTTCGGCATCGAGCGCTCGCACCGCGTCGTCAAAGGCAGCCCAGAGCGGCCGCAATTGCGCGACAAGGCCTTGCTGGACGGAGAAAGGTGAGCACGCGCCGACGCGCATCGCCCGCGCCTCGCGTCCCTCGTCGAGCGCGCTCGGCCTCGCCTTTCGGCGTAAAGCGATCGGCATAGCAGACGGCAGTGCCCTGCTCGCCCTCGCGGACATGCCCGCCGAGGAGAAGGGCCTGGCGGTAGGTCAGTCAGCGCTGCGTCGCATAGCCGCGCGCGACTGCTGCCGCCCACAGGATCAGCACGTTGATCCCCGAATAGTGCCGCGCGCTCACGGCATTGGCCGGCAGTGCGCAGCCGCACCGTGCGCTGTCCACGACTGCACCCAGGGCAGCCGCCCCTGCTCCAGCTCGGCGATCACCCGTCGGGTCACCCCCCTCATGATCCTCGCTCCTTCCTCCAAAAACCACCGCACCCGGCGCCGGAACGGCAGGGTGGGCGGCAGGAGCGGACCGGCAGTCCCGCCACCAGCGGCGGGCCGCACCCGCGAAGCAGGCTGGACGCGCGGTTCTACACGCCATGATCTTCGCCGCTGCCGCTCCGGCTTGGGAGAAGATTCAGGCCGGCAGCCTCGCGGCTCGCCCGCGCAATCCGCGCTGACGTTGAGCTCGTGATTGGGTAATCGACCCGGGCGAAGCTGAGCGATGCCGGAATATCTTCTCTGGCCGCTCGGAATCAGCGCGACCCGTCATGGTCCGGCAGCAAGGTCAGCGTCGACAATTCGTCGGCCGCAATCTCCGACCGGCCACCCGTCAGCCCGGTCAATACCAGGGGGGTAGGTAGACGGGGAAGAGCGATAGGCGGTGAGGCCTGGCCAGTCCCCGAGCCCTGTCCTCATTCGCTGGCAGAGGCCGCGGTCTTCGGCAGCACGCCGTCGAGATAGCTGGGGAGCGCCTTTGTCGCGCCGCCGCGCCAGCCAGACGCCACCCGCGGCGAGATAGCTGGGGCCTAGGCCCAGCAGGCCATAGGCGATCTTGATCGCTCCACGCGGAACCAGCCGAAATGAAGCGTGCCGAGCGATACGAGCACACGTTCGCCGAGGTTGTTCTCGCGCGCCTGCTTGGCTGCGCGGTTCGGGTCTCGGCTTCTGCTACAATGTTGCGCGCGGCGTGGCCGGCCTCGCCCCGCTCGCCGTAGCGGCAGCATCGCCTCGCGCCCACTCGCCGATGGCCTTGGCTGAGGCTGTCTCATCAAGCGCCGGAAGTAGCATCCGCCTTGATAAGATTGGTGAGCAATGCCGTCATCGCCTCACGACCGGAATCGGTGAGATTCACAATCACGCGGCGATGATCTTCCGGATCGGGTCGGCGTCGTATCAGCCGTACCTCCTCGAGCCGGTCGATCCGACGCATCGCGCCGGTAGAGCTTTCGCCTGAGACAGCCATGAGCTGTTTCACGCAGACGACCCGTCGCTCCTCCCCTGCGATGAACAGTTCGAGCATCATGTCCCAGGCGGAATCGCGGAAAACGCCCTTCGGAAAATAGGCAGCGCATTTCGCCCGCGCATCCATCACCCGGTGGGCGAAATCCAACAGGGGGCGCCAAGGCATGAAAGAGACCGGTGGCCGCGTCGCTGGCTCTGGTCGGCCGATATGGCGAGGAGCAAGCCGGTCCACGTCGACGGCCTCTAACGGGTTCGACAAGGTGTCGGTGACAGCACGCGGCTTCATACGATCAACACCGATTTACTCCTCGCGAAACGCTAGCCTCGAATTGGTAAAGAAGAAGTTAACACGCCAGTATTAAATATACTTTTCAAATACTAACCATAAGAACTTCAGATATATAAGTCCTCTAGGCTATGGCTTCGCCAGCGGTCGGCTGAAAGCGATCGTATTTGAGCCAATGCACGATTTGGTGGATGCCGCTGTCGTGGGAGCCCTTGAAAAGGACGATATCGCCTACCCTTAGAGCGCTCTGCAGCTGCGACTTGAGTTCCTCGAGCGAGGCGGCGAAGCCGCCGCGGCGCGCAGGAGCCAGCGCTTCCCAGAAGCCAATATAGAGGCGGCCGATGACATAGACACGATCCACGCCCGATGCGTTCACCAGCGCGGCAAGAGCGGTATGGTAGGTCCGCGCATCAGCGCCCAGCTCGAGCATTTCGCCCAGGACGGCGATCCGTCGCGCCGCAGCCTTTCTGGCGAGCAATCCGATCGCCGCTTCCATCGAGCCGGGGTTGGCGTTGTAGGCGTCGTCGATCACGGTGACGACGCCTCCGCTCACCGGAAGCAGAAACTCGTCGCCCCGGCCGGCGAGCGGCGTGAAGCCGCGCAAGGCAGCGACGCCTGGTGCCAACGGCAGACCCAATGCCGACAGCACCGCGAGCACGGCGAGGCTGTTGAGCGCCATATGCTCGCCCGGAGCCGCGAGCGGATAGCGAATGTCCCCTTCCGGCGTGCGTGCGGCAACGATCGCCTCTTCGGGATCATGATCGAGCAGCCGGAACGCCGCCTCCGCCGAGCGGCCGAACTCGATCGTCCGAAGCCCTCGGGCCTGCGCCGCATCGTGGACATAGGCCCATTCGGTCATGTCGCGGTTCAGGACGGCGACGCTCCCCGGCGCCATGCCTTCGAAGATCGCGCTCTTGTGCTCGGCGATCGTCCGCAGGTCGCGATGATATTCGAGATGCGCGGGGAGGACGTTGGTGAACACCGCGACGTCCGGCCGCGCCAGCCGCGCATTGTGCCGCATCCGTCCGATCGCCAGTTCCAGCACCGTATGCGGCGTATCCCAGGGGATCGACGCGAGGTTCCAGGCGATGCCGTGCGGCAGGTTCGCGTTGCGGCGCGTCCGGCCGACCGGGCCCCATGGCGCCAACGCTCGGGTGAGCATCGCGACGACCGTGGTCTTGCCGGCACTGCCGGTGACGCCGATCACCTTGCCGGTCATGTGTGCGCGGGCATGGGCACCGAGCGCGACGACCGCAGCGTCCGAGTTCGCGACCGACAGGATCGGGGCGTCGCTGGTCCGAACGGCGTCGGGCGCTGTGGTGATGAGCGCGGCCGGGGGGTGGGAAAGCGCAGCGAGCCGGGACGGCGGGATGCCGCGCTCCTCGCCGGGCTGGCGGACCACCACCATGTCGCGCGCGCGCATGGCCGGCCCGAAGATGCACAATCCTCTTGCCGACCAACCCTCCGGCGGAGGCACGATCCAGCGCCCGATGGCAGCGCGGGCGACCGAAGCGGCGGTCCAGCCGGACTCCGTGTCCACGCTTTCGAGCAGGTCTTCATGCCCTGCCGGGCGCTCGATCAGATATCGCCGGTAGGCGATCAGCCCGGACAGATAATGTTCGACATCGTCGATCCGGATCCGGAACGCATGATGACGGATGAAGAAGCTGCCGGTGATCTTCGCCGGATCGGCAAAGAACATCGCAAGCTCGGGCCAGAAATGGCCGTTCAGCAGGTAATGGGCGCGGAAATGGAGCGCGCGGTAGAATTTGGGAAGATCGAAGCCGGCGAGGAGATGCCTCGACGCCGCGTCGGCCCGCAGGCGCGAGACCATGCGCTCGGCCGCCATCATCAGTTCGAGCAGTGTCGGGAAGGTCGTGATCCGCTCGAGAACGAAGTCGAGGTGGTCGGCGATGTTGGCGAGGCCGAAGCGGAAATATTCCTCGCGCGGCCGGTGCCGCGTGAGCTCGTTCGCGCAGTAGCTCAGCCAATGGTCATGCGCCTGCCAATGCTCGGACCGGATGAAATGGCCGAACGCGCGCTCCACCGCCGCCAACCAGCGCTTGTCCCCGGTCAGGTTGAACAGACGCATCAGCCCGAAGGCGGCTTCGCCTTCGTAATAGATGATCCGGAAAGGCTGCTTCACCTCCAGCGAAGGATGGTGGAGGACATGGACGAAACGGCCGGACGTCGCGTCCTGCATATGGAGAATACCGAGCGCCAGCTTCTCCAGCAGCGGCCGATAGGCGTCGGTCGCCATCAGTTCGCTGTACTTGACCAGCGCGAGCAGGCAGACCGCGTTACCGCCGAGCTTGATCTCCGCTCCCGGGTCGACGAGGAACGCCGCGTTCTCGCCGCCCGGCAGCACGGCCGGCTTGATCAACTCACCGGTGAGATAGGCGAGCGCGCGATCGATCGCGCCCTGCAACACCGGATCGCGCGTCACCTCCCAGGCTTCCAGCATCGCGTAGAGCGAGCTGGCGTGGCGCAGGCTGTTGTAGGAGGGGATCGGCCGATCGAAGCAGGGATGCCAGCCATAGTGGAAGCGGCCGTCCTCCCGGACCTGCGAGGCGAGATAGCCGCTCCCGCTGCGGATGAGGTCGAGCAGCAGGTCCGGGTCCAGCCGGGCGATGCTGCGCCGTCCGGCGTCGCGCCCCAGTCCGTCGAGACGGTGCAGCGCCAGGTCGTCCCCGACGAACAGGCCCTTCGTCGAGAACAGCCAGACCGGGGTCTCATCGTCGAAATCGACTGCCGCGAGCCCGTGACGCTGCGCGGCGTAACGGGTGAAATTCCCTTCATTGACGACCGCGGTCGGCACCGTTGGGCCGCCGTAGAGCATCGCGTTGGCGTTGAGCTCGGTCTCCAGGAAAGCGCATTCGAACCTTGCGTCGAGGGCGATGCCGAGCCGGAAATAATTGCGCTTGGTCCGCGCGAGCCGCGTGCGGAGATCCTTCCAACATGTCCGCTCAGCGGCATTCACCCAATCCACCCGCAGCCACCGCGCGTCCCCGCGCTCGCGCAGCCGCTCGGCGCCGACGGCCCAGGCGGCGTCCGCGTCCGGCCCGCCGACCGAGAAGGTGGTCGCCCGCCCACTGCCGTCGGTGAAGGAGAAAAAGAGAACGGACCGCGCGACGCCGTCCAGCATGAACGAAGGGCTGTCCCGGACGTCGGGAGCAAGGCGGGCGAGCCGGGCCTCCAGCGCCGCGCTCATCGCTCTCGCAAGGCCTCGCGCGCGCGATTGAGCGGCTTCAGCAGATATTGGAGGACGGTCTTCTGCCCCGTGTGGATGTCGACCGTCGCGATCATACCGGGGACGATCGGGAACCGCTTGCCCGCCTTGTTGACCAGCGCGTCCGAGCCGGTGCGGACGAAGACCCGGTAATAATAGATCTCCGGATTGACCTCGTCGCGGATCGTGTCGGGAGAGATGCTCGTCACCTCGCCCTCGAGACCGCCGTAGATCGAATAGTCATAGGCCGTGATCTTGACGCTGGCGCGCTGGCTCGGATGGATGAAGGCAATGTCGCGCGGCGCGATGCGAGCCTCGATCAGCAATTTGTCGTCGAGGGGTACGATCTCCATGATCTTGCCGTTTGGCGGCACGACCCCGCCGATCGTCGAGACCTCGATATTCTTGACCACGCCGCGCACCGGCGAGCGCAGCGTCAGCCGCTGGAGCGTGTCCGAGCGGCCGCGCACCACCGGCGCGAGCGCCTCCATCTCCTCGCTCATCTTGGCGAGGTCCTGCCGCGCCTCGACCAGATATTGCGAGCGGATGTCCGATTTCTTGAGCTGGAGCTCGGCGCGCTGGCGCTGCAGCCGCAGCACCTCAACGTTGCTCGCCGCCCCCACCTGGATGAGCGATTCGCCGATCCCGACCTCGCGGTTGATGAGGCGCAGCGATTCGTCGACCAGCGCGACCGAATCGTTGAGGCTGCGCAACCGTGCTTCGTGGAGGCGCGTCTCGGTCGCCTTGAGTTCCGGATAGGCGTCGAGCTCCGCCGGGAAGCTGAGCGGGGTGCCGTTCACCTCCGCGCGCAGCCGGGACACGGCGGCGAGCGCGGCGCGGTATTTGGCGGCGCTTTCCTCGACGGTGGAGCCGGCCTGGGTGGGATCGAGCTGCGCGATAATCTGGCCGGGCTGGACGATGTCGTCCTGGCGCACCATCAGCTTCGCCAGAATCCCGCCCTCGAGCGATTGGAGCACCTGTTCGTGGCTGGTCGGCACCACCCGCCCGCTGCCGGTCGCGACCTCGTCGAGCTTGGCCAGCCAGGCCCAGGCAAGCCCCGCGACAAACAGCGCACAGAGAAGCCATATGAGCCGCGACGAGGTGGAGAGGCGCGCGCTGCCCTCGTCCACGAAATCCGGACCGGCGACGGCGATCCCGCCACTCATGCGGCCTTCCCCCTCCCTTCCTGCATGGTGCGCAGCGCCGCATCCTTGCGGTCGTCGAGCACGATCGCGCCGCCGTCGACGACGATGATCCGCTCAACGAGGTCGAGCGCACGCAGCCGGTGCGTAGCGACCACCACGGTCCGCCCCTGGCTCCATTCCTTGAACTGCTGGATGAAATGGCGCTCGGCCATCTCGTCCATCGACGCGGTCGGCTCGTCGAGCAGCACAACGGTCGGCTGGCGCACGAGCAGCCGGGCGAGCAGCACTGCCTGGATCTGCCCACCCGACAGCCCGACGCCGCCCTCCTGGACCACATGCTGCAGCCCGTCACGCAGGCGGCGGATGAAATTGTCGGCACCCGCCATGGCGAGGGCAGCCAGGATTTCCTCGTTCGTCGCATGGGGCGCGCCGAGGGTGACGTTCTCGCGGAGCGTGCCGTGAAACAGGCGGCTGCTCTGGGTGAGCAGGCCAACGTCACGCCGGACGTCGGCCGGATCGATCTGGTGGAGCGCGAGGTCGTCGAGCAGCACCTCACCCGACACCGGCTGCAACATGCCCGACAGACCCTGGAGCAGCGTTGACTTGCCCGCGCCGTTGCGGCCGAGCACCGCGATCCGCTCGCCCGGCGCGATGTCGAGCTCGCGCACCGTCAGCGCGGGCGGCGAATTGGGGTCGGCATAGCGGAACACCGCCGCGCGGACCGCAAAGCCGCCCGCGACCGACGGCAGCTGGATACGGTGCTCGTCGTCAGGATTGTCGACGGGCAGCGCCATGATCTGATCGAGGCTGCCCATTGCCACGCGCGCCTGCTGGAACCGGCTGAGGAGCTGGCTGACCTGTGCCATCGGCGCCATCATCCGCGATCCCAGGATCGACGCGGCGACCAGCGTGCCCGTGGTGATGTCCCCTGCCATCACCATCGGCGCGCCGAAGAGGATGGTCGTCGCGTAGACGGCGTTCTGGACGTTCTGCGTCCAGACGGTGAGGCTGTTGGTCAGCCCGCGCAGCTTGAGCTGCGCCTCCGCCGCGACCGAATTGTAGTGGTTCCACTGGAGCTGGAAACGGTTCTCCGCCTGCAGCGCCTTGATGTCCTCGATGCCCTGCACCGCCTCGACCAGGATGGCGTTGCGCAGCGAGGATTCGCGCGTCGCCTCGGTCGCATAGGCGCGGAGGTGGCGCTGCGCAGCGAGCCCGGGCAGCACCAGCAGCACCAGTGCCCCCAGCGGGATCAGCACCAGCCAGCCGCCGATAGACCAGAAGATGGCGAGGAACAGGACGAAGAACGGCAGGTCGGCGACCGCCGCGACGGTGGTCGAGGTCAGGAGGTCGCGCACCTGATCGAGATCGCGGAGCTGAGCGATGAAGCTGCCGGTGGAGGCCGGCCGCGCGCGGTTGCGGACGCGCAACGCATGGCCGAACACGCGGTCCGACAGGCGCAGGTCGGCGCGCTTGCCCAGCACGTCGATGATGCTCATCCGCAGCCGCCGCAGCAGGAAGTCGAATCCGATCGCGAGCAGCACGCCGGCGAAGAGGATGTAGAGCGTCGGCAAGGACTGGGCCGGCACCACCCGGTCGTAGACCTGCATCGAGAACAGCACTCCGGCCAGTGCCAGGCAGTTCGCGACCAGCGACGCGACGAGCACATGGCCATAGGCGCCGATGTCCTGCATGAGGATGCGCCGCAGCCAATGCTCCTCGTACGGGCGGATATAGGCGTCGACCCGCGCATCGGGCGCCGAGCGCGCCGGGCGAGGAACGACGAACAGCTCGGCATCGCCAGTCAGCGCGGCGAGCGGCATCCGCGTCTGCATGCCGCTCTCGCCGGTCAGCGTCAGGCTCGCCTCCCCCTCGCCGTCGATCGCGGTCACGAGCGCAAGGTCGCCGCTCGCGAGCCTGACGATCACGGGCAGCCGCCAGCTCGTGAGCCGCATCGCCTCGGGCCGGACGAAGCGCACGCTAAGCCCGACGGCGCGGGCGAGTGCCCGCACGCGCCCTTGCTCGTCATCGCTGCCGCGCCACAGGCCGGCGAGCTTCGCGGTCTGGACCGACACCGGTAGCCGGAAATGCTGCGCCGTCTGCTGCAGCATATCGAGCCACGCCTCGAGCTCGACCGCTTGCGGCGGCCGGGGCGGCAGGTGTGCGTTCACAGCGTCACTCCCCGGACGACGGTGCCGCTGAGGCCGAACGCCGCGCGCGCGCTGCCCGAATAATAGAGGCAGTCCACCTCCAGCCGGCGGAGGTCGTGCGACGTGTTTGCAGCATCGAAGCGGACCTGATGGAGTTCCTGCTCGGCATTGAGGAGATCGACCAGCGTCCGGGTCCCCATTTCCAGATATTGCAGGCGATAGAGCCGCCCCGTCTCCGCCATCTTGGCCTGGCGCGATGCCAGCGTGTCGAGGAGCTGCGAGAAGCTGGCGATCTGCTGCTGCGCCTCGGCGAGGCGCTGGCCGGTCTCGTTGCGGGCGTCGGCGACGGCCGCCTCGGCGGCGGCGAGCGCAAAGGCGGCACCACGCTGGCGGGCCCTGAGCGCGCCGCCGCTGAACACGCTGCTCGAAACCGAGAGCCCGAAATTATACTGGCTGCGGTCTGAGAACGGCGAGCTGAGGTCGGCCGCGGCTCCGCCTTCGACCGAGAGGGTCGGCATCCGCTCGGCCCGGCTGCGCTTCAGGTCGGCGCTCGCTTGGTCGCGCCCGGCCTCGGCTGCCATGACCGCGGGGACCCGCGCCCAATCGGGCGTCCCGCCCAGACAGGCGGACGCCAGCCACTGCGGCACGTCCGGCATCACCTGCGGCGGAGCGTTGCGGCCGAGCAGGAAGGCGAGGTTGCTCGCCCAGCGCCGCTGCGCGGCCTCGATCTGGGTGAGGGTCGCCTCCGCCGCCTCGACCCGCGCCTGGGCCTGGAGCGCATCCGATCGCGTCGCGGCCCCGCGCGTGTAGCGATTGCGGACGAGCTCGCTGATCTGTCGGACGCTGGCGAGCTGATCCAGTGCCACCTGATGAAGCGCCACGCCGCGCTGTACCTCGATCGCCGCATAGGCGGTGTCGCGGATCAGCCCGTCGATCGCCAGCAGGACCTGCGCCTCCCCGATCCGGGTGCCCGCGCGGGCCGATTCGACCGAACTCGCGACCTTGCCGAAATCGTAGAGCATCTGCGATGCCGTGACCTGCGGCCGCGGCCGCCATTGGTTGCTGAGCCGGTTGTCGTAGCCGGAGCCGACCCCGGCCCTGATCTGCGGATAATAGCCGGCGCGGGCGACATGCACCTCTTCGGCGCGGGCATTCAGTCGCCCCACCGCCTCGATCACCGACGGATGCCACGCCACCGCTTCGCGCGCCGCACTCTCCAGCGTTACTGGACCGGTATTATCGGGGGCAGCGCCTGCTGTTCCGGAGGCGCACAACAACAGGATGCTGCAAGCGAAGAGGCTGGAAGGGACGCGACGGGCACGACTCGCCATAAGTGGCATTATCCTTTGGGCCACAACACTTTCGCCCAAACTGATTAAAGATAAGCAAAAAACGGGTGCCGGTTCAAGCCAACCGACACCCGTACATGTAAAATTCTATTATTTATCAGATTAAATGAGTAGAATTTATTTGGTCCCTTTCGGGATCATCGACAATAGTAATGTATGACAGTGGATCATTAACTTCAGATTGAACCGTCATCACTTCAGTGGTATTTGGTATACCATTATCAGCATCGGCTCCGATTGTCGAATCGTCCTTCGGTTCGTCGAGATAAGCCTGGAGCACATTCTCGAGATCACCGCGTCCCTCGAACATGTCATAGAGGAGTGAGGCCATCGTCGACGGATCGGCACCGGCGGCTTCGGCCGGCGCGGCAGCGAGGCTGCCCAACTCGATCACATCGGCCGTCTCCGCACCGAATGTCGTGGCCGCGAATGCAGCGAACCCCGTCGTTCCAGCGCCGGAGACATCGATGGTGACGTCGAGCGTGGCGGCCTCGGTTCGTCCATCCGGCGAGACGAGCTGATAGGTGAAGCTGTCGATCAGGTCCGACGCCGAATGCGGCAGGTCGGTGCGGGGCGCGTAGCTATACTCGCCCGTCTCGCTGACCGTCAGCGTGCCATAGAGGCCGGTGATCGCCCGTCCGCCATCGTCGACCTCGACGAACCCGGTCCCGTCGTTCACCCGCAACGAGATGAACGCCGAACCCAGCACGTCATTGTCAAGCAAATCCCCCGTGGCTTCGGTCGTGCTTGCCACTTGGAAATCGTCGAAATGAGTGATCGTCTGACCCAGATAGACGTTGGTGTTGAAGCCCAGGCCTACCGTGTTCGTGCTCGACACCTCGAACGTGTAGGTGCCCGGCTCCAGGTCATCGACCGTCAGGCTGAGACCCGCGCCCAGTCCAAGAACATTGGCCAGCGCAACCTGGGTCACCGTCTCCACTACCGCGCCGCCGGCGTCTTTGACCGTGATCGTGAACGTCGGCAGGACGGACAGCGCCCCTCCTCCGACCGCGATGATCGTGACGTCGGAGCTGGTGTTCGCTGCGACCGTGAAGGTGTCGCTGCCTGATCCGGTCGAAGGCAAGATGACGAGTCCCGGACCGGTATTGAAGTTGAACTCGACCGCCGGATCGATCGTGTCGACGACATTCTCGTAGACGACCCCAGCGGCCGCCTGATCGTCGTTGGCGACAGGAGCGCCGGTGATGTCGTCGCTGCCGATGGTGATGGTGAGATTGGCGGTCTCCAGCTCACCATCGCTGTCGCGGATGGTGTACTGGAACTGCTCGGCCTGCCCGATCGCCGACGCGTCGGCATGGGGCGTGTAAGTGTAGCTGCCGTCGAGATTGATCACCAACGTGCCGAATTGACCGGTGACCGTCGTTCCGTCCGCGGTCACATCCGTGGTGACGCCGTTCACGGTGACGCTGTGCACGACCGTCGCCGGGCTCACCACGTCGACCTCGCCGCCGGGACCGGCATCGGTGATGACGTTGCCGCTCGCCGGGATCGGATCGACGCTGGCGATGTCCGTGAAGTCGGAGTCCGTGCCGGTGACACTGAGGCTGCCGAGCAGCCCCAGGCCGAGCGTGCCCTCGAACGTCAGGAACGCACGATACTCGCCCGGTCCCAGCGCCTCGCTCGCCACCGCATTGCCGTCGAGCAGCCCGAGATCGAGCAGCGTGATCTGCCCCGAGCCGTCGATGCTGGTCCATTGGGTGCCATCCCACTTCTGGACCACCACCCGATAATCGCTGAGCACCCCGATGTTGGCCAGCGCGTCATATTCGAACACCGCATCCAAGCTATGCCCCGGCTCCACCGTGAACGCCACGTTCGGAACGCCGAGCACCTGCAGGTCGAGACCGACCAGCGACACCAGCGCCAGATAATTGGCGTCGCCATGGTCCACCGGCGTGACGACCGGCACCAGGTCGATCCCAGCCGTAGCGCTGTTGTCGAACGCGTCGATGTCGACGGGGGCGAACACGGTCGCTTCGGGCGAAACATTGCCCACCGCGTCGACCTGGGTGACGCCCAGTTCCTCGCCATGCGTCTGCGCCGGAGTGAGCGTGACCGAGAAGCTGCCGTCCGGATTGACCGTGCCGGTCCCGATCGCGGCGCCGGCCGTATCGGTAACCTCGACGCTGGCGCCAGGCTCGCCGGTACCGGTCAAGGTGGTGCCATCGGCGCTCACCGCAAGGCCAGTGGGTGCATCGGGCGCGGTGATATCGGGTGCCAACGTCGTCGTGGGATCGGAGATGTTACCCGCCGGATCCATCTGCGTGACCGTCACTGTCTCGCCATTGGCCTGCGGCTCCGTCAGCGTGACGGTATAGTTGCCGTCGGGGCCGACCAGGCCGGTACCGACCAGGTCACCGTCGGGGCTGTGGACGTCCACCCTCGCCCCGGGCTCACCCGTGCCTGTCACGACCGTGCCGTCAGGCGAGACCGCCGCCACCGGCGCGTCGGGCGCGGTGATATCGGGTGCGAGCGCCGTCGTCGGATCGGAGATGTTGCCCGCCGGATCGGTCTGCGTGATCGACAGGCTTTCGCCGTTCGTCTGCGGGGTCGTCAGCGTGACCGAATAATGGCCGTCCGCACCGACCGTACCCGTGCCGATGACGTTGCCGCCAGGATCACGAACGGTGATGGTCGCCCCCGCCTCACCGTCTCCGGTCACGACCGCGCCGGCGGCATCGATCGATGCCGTGGGCGCGTCCGGGACGGTGGAGTCGGGCGCCGTGACCGTGGCGGGCGCGGACGTATTGCCGGCGCCGTCGGTCTGCGTGACCGTCAGGTCCTCGCCATTGGTCTGCGGCGAGGTCAGCGTCACTGTATAGGTGCCGTCGGGACCGACGGTGCCGGTGCCGATCGTCGCGCCGCTCGGATCATGGACGGTAACGGTCGCGCCGCGTTCGCCCGTGCCGGTCACGATCGTGCCTGCATCATTGACGTCGGCCGTCGGCGCGTCGGGCGCAGTGATGTCCGGGGCGAACGCTGTCACCGGATCGGAGACGTTCCCCTCAATGTCGGTCTGGACGACGGTCAGGCGCTCGCCATTGATCTGCGGCGGCGTCAGCGCGACGGTGTAGTTGCCGTCGAGACCGACGAGGCCGGTGCCGATCACATTGCCAGTCGACCCGCGGGCGGTGATCGTTGCCCCCGCTTCGCCCGTGCCGGTGACCGACGCCCCATCGGGCGCGACGGTAGCGGTGGGCGGATCCGGGTCGTCGGTCGTCCCGGCGCCGGAGACGTCGAGGACGATTTGGAGTGTGGCGGTCTCCGTTCGCCCGTCAGGCGAGACGAGCTGGTAGGTGAAGCTGTCGATCAGGTCCGACGCCGAATGCGGCAGGTCCGCCTGGGGCGTGTAGACATAGTCGCCAGTCTCGCTGATCGTCAGCGTACCATAGAGGCCGGTGATCGCGCGTCCGCCATCCTCGACCTCGACGAAGCTGGTCCCGTCCCTCACCCACAGCTCGGTGAAGGCAGAGCCGGCCACATCATTGTCGAGCAAATTGCCCTCTGCGTTGGTGGTGCTCTGTACCTGGAAGTCGTCGAGATGCGTGATCGTCTGACCCAGATAGACGTCGGTATCGAAGGGCAGCCCCACCGCGCTCGAGCTCGACACCTCGAAGGTATAGGTACCGGGAGGCAGATCCTGGACCGTCAGCGACAGGCCCGCGCCAAGGCCGAGCACATTCGCCAGGGCGGTGGCCGTGATCGTCTGTACCTCCGCGCCGCCGGCATCGCGTATCGTGATCGTGAACGTCGGCAGGGCGGACAGCGCCCCTCCTCCGACCGCGATGATCGTGACGTCGGAGCTGGTGTTCGCTGCAACGGTGAAGGTGTCGCTGCCCGATCCCGTCCCAAGGAGGCCCGGCGTGTTGAAGCTGAACTCCACCGTCGGATCGATCGTGTCGACGACATTCTCGTAGACGACGTCGACGCGCGCCTGGTCGTCATTGGCCACGGGAGCGCCGGTGATGTCGTCGCTGCCGATGGTGATGGTGAGATTGGCGGTCTCCAGCTCACCATCGCTGTCGCGGATGGTGTACTGGAACTGCTCGGCCTGCCCGATCGCCGACGCGTCGGCATGGGGCGTGTAAGTGTAGCTGCCGTCGAGATTGATCACCAACGTGCCGAATTGACCGGTGACCGTCGTTCCGTCCGCGGTCACATCCGTGGTGACGCCGTTCACGGTGACGCTGTGCACGACCGTCGCCGGGCTCACCACGTCGACCTCGCCGCCGGGACCGGCATCGGTGATGACGTTGCCGCTCGCCGGGATCGGATCGACGCTGGCGATGTCCGTGAAGTCGGAGTCCGTGCCGGTGACACTGAGGCTGCCGAGCAGCCCCAGGCCGAGCGTGCCCTCGAACGTCAGGAACGCACGATACTCGCCCGGTCCCAGCGCCTCGCTCGCCACCGCATTGCCGTCGAGCAGCCCGAGATCGAGCAGCGTGATCTGCCCCGAGCCGTCGATGCTGGTCCATTGGGTGCCATCCCACTTCTGGACCACCACCCGATAATCGCTGAGCACCCCGATGTTGGCCAGCGCGTCATATTCGAACACCGCATCCAAGCTATGCCCCGGCTCCACCGTGAACGCCACGTTCGGAACGCCGAGCACCTGCAGGTCGAGACCGACCAGCGACACCAGCGCCAGATAATTGGCGTCGCCATGGTCCACCGGCGTGACGACCGGCACCAGGTCGATCCCAGCCGTAGCGCTGTTGTCGAACGCGTCGATGTCGAACGGGGCGACGACGTCCGCCTGGGGGGATTCGTTGCCAGCGGCGTCGGTCTGGGTGACGCCCAGCGTCTCGCCGCTGACCTGGGGTTCAGTCAATGTCACCGAGAAGCTGCCGTCCGGATTGACCGCGCCGGTGCCGATCACCGCGCCATTCTCGTCCGTGACCTCGACGCTGGCGCCAGGCTCACCGGTGCCGGTCAGCACGGTGCCGTCATCGCTCACCGCAAGGTCGGTGGGCGCATCGGGCGCGGTGATGTCGGGTGCCAACGCCGTCGTGGGATCGGAGATGTTGCCCGCCGGATCCGTCTGCGTGACCGTCACCGTCTCGCCGTTGGCTTGCGGCTCCGTCAGCGTCACCGTGTAGTTGCCGTCGGGATCGACAGTGCCGGTCCCGATCAGATTGCCATCCGGATCACGCACCTCCACCGTTGCTCCGGGCTCGCCAGCGCCGGTCACCACCGTGCCGGTGTCGTTGACATCGGCCGTCGGCGCATCCGGCGCGGTGATATCCGGTGCGAGCGCCGTCGTCGGATCGGAGATGTTGCCCGCCGGATCCGTCTGCGTGACCGTCACCGTCTCGCCGTTGGCTTGCGGCTCCGTCAGCGTCACCGTGTAGTTGCCGTCGGGATCGACAGTGCCGGTCCCGATCAGATTGCCGTCCGGATCACGCACCTCCACCGTTGCTCCGGGCTCGCCGGTGCCGGTCACCACCGTGCCGGTGTCGTTGACATCGGCCGTCGGCGCATCCGGCGCGGTGATGTCGGGTGCCAGCGCTGTCGTCGGATCGGAGACGTTCCCCGCAGCGTCGCTCTGCGTGACCGACAGGCTTTCCCCGTTCGTCTGCGGAGTCGTCAGCGTGACCGAATAATGGCCGTCGGCATCGACCGTCCCCGTACCGATGACGTTGCCGCCAGGATCGCGGACAGTGATGCTCGCCCCCGCTTCGCCTTCGCCGGTCACGGTCGTACCGGTGGCGTCCACCGTCGCCGAAGGGGCTGATGGCGCGGTGAGATCGGGGGCGAGCGCCGCCGTGGGATCGGAGACGTTCCCGGCAGCATCCGCTTGCGTGGCCGTCAGACTCTCACCATTGGTCTGCGGCGTCGTGAGCGTGATCGTATAGGTGCCGTCCGTGCCGACCGGGCCCGTACCGATGACGGTGCCCGCCGGATCGCGGATGGTGACAGTGGCGCCGGGCTCGCCCCGGCCCGTCACCACGGTGCCGGCATCGTTGACCTCCGCGGTCGGCGCGTCGGGCGCGGTGATGTCGGGCGCCAGTGCGATGGTCGGATCGGAGACGTTCCCCGCAGCATCGGTCTGCGTGACGGTCAGCCTCTCGCCGTTGGTCTGCGCCGGTGAGACGGCCGCCGAATAGGACCCGTCCGCGGCAACCGTTCCCGTCCCGATCAATGTGCCGTCAGGCGAGTAGATCTGAACGGTAGCACCGGGCTCACCATCTCCCGTCACCGCCGTGCCCGTGGCGTTGACCGTCGCCGTAGGCGGAGGCGGAGCTTCGGTGTCGGCATCGGCATCCGCGTCGGCGTCAGCATCCGCATCGGCGTCAGCGTCAGCGTCCGCATCGGCATCGGCATCCGCATCGGCGTCAGCATCCGCATCGGCGTCAGCATCCGCATCGGCGTCAGCATCCGCGTCGGCGTCAGCATCCGCGTCGGCGTCAGCATCCGCGTCGGCGTCAGCATCCGCGTCGGCGTCAGCATCCGCGTCGGCGTCAGCATCCGCGTCGGCGTCAGCATCCGCGTCGGCGTCAGCATCCGCGTCGGCGTCAGCATCCGCGTCGGCGTCAGCATCCGCGTCGGCGTCAGCATCCGCGTCGGCGTCAGCATCCGCGTCGGCGTCAGCATCCGCGTCGGCGTCAGCATCCGCGTCGGCGTCAGCATCCGCGTCGGCGTCAGCATCCGCGTCGGCGTCAGCATCCGCGTCGGCGTCAGCATCCGCGTCGGCGTCAGCATCCGCGTCGGCGTCAGCATCCGCGTCGGCGTCAGCATCCGCGTCGGTGTCGTCATCACCACCGCCCGCAGCAGCGGCGATCCCTCCGATCACCGCAGCGCCGCCGAGCAGACCCGGTACGAGGAATCCAGAGCCGCCTTCACCGCCGCCACTGCCCGCCAGAAGCTCATCGAGATCGTTCAGAATCGAATAGCGGCTCGTCGCCCCGCTGGGATGCGCGAGCCATTGCGTGCCGTCGGATTCCTTGAGGACCAGGTCGTTCGTGCCATTTTCGTTCGATGCGCTGTAGAAGTCGACGACCCTGATGTCCTCACCGGATCGCAAACGTACGATCAGATCGTTACCATCCCGGTACAATCCAGCGACATCTGCGCGACTGATCTGCAAGCGGACAACGCTGGGCTTGTCGAGATCGATTGCATCCAATGGCACAGAGCGGATTGCGCCAGTTGCCTTGTCGATCACTTCCGCAGCCATCACCGTCTCCTCTCGTAGACCGATGGAACATCGCGAGAGCAGGCCGAACTCACCTTTCCCCTTGGAGAGCTATTCTCCAAGAGCTTGCCAGCGCGCTCTCGTCATCATGACAAATACTGCACATTATCGGTGGCGGCCTCTAGAATTCCGATTTCGGAGCTAATTGTGACGCGCTGCTTTTCAGGTGCGGAAGCCAAAATCCCGTGGGATACAGGCAACGCGGTGCCGAGCGCGGCCATCGCCAAGGCGCGAGCGTCGGGCACTTGGGCAGGCGACACATCATCCGAACGCCGCGCCGTTCAGGTGGCGATCTTATGGCCCGTTCCCTGATAGCGCCTGATGCCGCGACGGCCTTCGTTGCTGGCAATGATCAAGCGACGCATGCACAATCCATGCGCCACGCCGCTGAGCAGGAGATGAAAGCTGCCAAACGTCGATATAAAAGTGGAGAGTTGCGGGGCGATAACCAGCGAGGATAAGCTCGGGGAGATCACCGAAACACTGCTGAAGGAACATGGTGACGAGGCGCCGTGGCAATTGCTCGCGCTTATCGGCGAAGCCGCGCTCGCCGGCAATGAAAGTCGCGTGCAGCTTCTGATCGCGATCGCCATGCGCCTCGATGGAATGCCGGCCGATCAACGGCGCCCGCGTGATTCTTCCGGATGAAATGACACCGGCCTGATCTTCGAACCGATGTTCTCGACAGGTTGATTATCGAAAATATGCTTCAGCAATGTCGTGATCGCCGCCTCGCCTGTTGGAGTAAGAGCGATTTCGCTACGCCGATGATCTTCTGGATCGACGCGTCGAGTGACCAGGCCAGCTCGCTCCAAGCCACCGATGCGCCGGGCTGCACCAGTCGAGGTTTCGCCGACAGCAGCCGCGAGCTGCTTCATGAATATGCTCCGACCTTCCGCTTGGACTATATATAGCTCCAGCATCATGTCCCAAGCCGAATCTCTGAAAAGACTACCAGGAAATATGCTTGAGAATATAGCGCGAGCACCTTTCATAGTTTTTGCTTCTCGCACGAGAGAGCTATTACCAACTCCATCTCGAGCAATATCACTTAAACTATTACCTTGTCGGATATTTCCGATAGGAGATTCAATATAATCTGAAGACATATTATGAATGCCCTAAAATTCATAATTTAGTTATCATGACGAGGTTATCTTAAATCTATCGCCTTTATCGTCATCAAATCATCTCCGCCTCACGCATGCTGAAGATCTCACTCTTTGCTATGATGAGATGATCGATCAGCGTCACACCGACCAGCTGCAGTGCTGTGCAGATCGACTTGGTGAGTTCGCGATCTGCGCGGCTCGGTTTCGCCAAGCCGGACGGATGGTTGTGGACGAGGATGGCCCCACGACTGTTTCGCTCCAGCGCTCGGCGCACGATCTCGCGCGGATGGACGGAGACCTCATCAATCGTTCCGAGCCCCACGGTCTCATCGAGGAGGAGACGACGCGAGTTGTCGAGAAGGATCAGGCGAACGACTTCACATGGCAGGGCTGCCATGTCAGCGCGCAGATAGACCTTGAGGTCTTCAAGGCAGTTGATGCGCAGCGCGTCGACGGCTCGTTCGCGCAATGAGGCGAGCATCGCGCCGCGCGTGGTGCTGAGCAAGAAAGCGGGGCGGCTATCGCCCAGAATATCGCTAACGCCGACCGGATCGGCGGCGAAAATGTTGCTGATAACGCTGTATCGCCGGATCAGAATGTCGGCCCAGCACCCCGCCTTCAGCCGGTCGATCGTACCAAAAAGGTCGACCAGGATCTGTCTGTGCCCTTGCGGATCAGCCTCCTGCGATGCCGCCAGGTTCCGATCGCCAGCACCGCAAGCTGCAGATAAGGCCACAGGTATATCATGATCGCGTAGGCTCGCCGGATCAGATCCGGATCGAGAAACTTGATCATATGAGCGAGCAGGATCACGAAATTGAATGCGCTCGCGAACAATGGCCAGTGACGGTCCGCCCGCAAGGCTACGCACAAGAGACAAATCGACAGACATGCGTCGACGCTGAAGACGAGCGGATCGACTTGATAATAGCGCCGACCGAAGGGGAGATGACCGATCATCGTCACGGCCCACGCGGCGATGAACAAGCCAGCAACGACGCGCTCGGGCGCGCCACCGCGCCAGAATGCATATCCGCATACAGGCACCAGAACACAGAGGAAGATGGGAAGGCCGAACATCGCAGGACCGGGACGCCAATGCCGGCGTCCCGTCAAGTCGAGCGTGGATCACGCCACCACGCGAAGTGAAGGTGTCGCGATTCCAGCCAAAGCCGGCTGCTCGATCGGCGGACAATCGCCCTCCTCGCCCCATGCCCTCGTCAAGCCGATCTCGGCCGGAATCAGGGCAAGCGCACGGTGTGCCTCGATCATCGATTGGCGGGCCTCGACTGCGTGGGCGACGCCCTTGGACAGAAGGCTGATGGCATTCAGCCCGATACCAAGGCCGAGATTGGCTTCGGCACGGGCCTCCAGCGCCACGGACAGACAGCGAGCCGCTTCTCGCGCGGCGAGATCCTGGGCGGCTTCGGCCGGTAGAAAGGCTGAGCGAACCGCCTCTGCGGCGGCGCGACGTACTTTGAGCATAGATCCCCCTTTCCGCGAAGCGCAGGCCCCGTGGTGAGATAGGCTGGAGTTTCAGTTGGACTGTGCGAGCCGCCAGAGAGCGCGCTGCAGCGATTCAAAGGCGGCAAACATCAGGAATGAGACCACGACGGTGGCCACGACAATCACGAAGACTGCCCGCAATCGTTGCGACACGGTCAAACCATTGCGATTTCTCCCCAGCTTCGAGGAGAGCCAGGCAATGGCTGACCCGTCCTCATTCGACATTTCGACCAGCACGTCGTTCAGGCGCGATTGATCGCCTTGCATCGGTGCTGGCCTGGGCAGAATGGACGGATCAGGACGATCCACAAGCCGCTCAGATTCAGATACGAATTTTTCAGGTAGCTGCGATTCATAAGCGCGCAGCATCAGCGCCGCCTCGCGACGGTTGCGTGCCCTGAGCTTCTTCATCGCGCTTGCGATGTAGGAATTGACCGTGTTGGGGGAGAGGCCGATCTCGAAGGAGATCGCCTCCGTCTTCTTGAGCTCGCCCACCAAGCGAAGACAGGCCCGCTCCTTGGCAGTCAGTGAGTCGAACGGCGGCGGATCCATTCGAGGAAAGATATCCCGAAGGCGCGCGCCTTCAAACCGAACAAAATACATATGTTCGCTGCAGCCCTCTCTCACCCGGCCGGAAGCCGACACAGGCTCTCCGACCCGCTCGAGGAAGCGGCTGCGGCAGCCGATGAACTTTGCCCCGCCGGCTAAATTGGAGAGCTGGACCACCATAGCCGCCGCTCCCTGATACGCCCGGAATCGGTTGCGATTAGGGTTGCGGTCGGGGGCCGAGGTGGCGAGGCTGTGATCGGCGAAGCTGTAGACGACAGGGGGAATTCGGTCAGTAGCACGTCCGCAGATTCGCCACTCCCCAACCTGTGGCCGGCCCATTGGGCCGGCCATTTCGTGCCGGCGACATGCTCCTTTCGCGACATGGTGGCGGATTGATTGAAATGTGGTTTCCGTCACTGAACGGCCGGAAATGGGCGCCAAGCAGATGCCGCGGTGATGGGAAACTACTACCATTCCCATGTCATGATTTATGCCATTATTTTTCTTGACCCGCGGAATCGAGCTTGGGATACCGCTAAAATCCGCAGAAATCTCGTGGTTCGCCGAGTTCGGCACGCGGATCGGCAGCCGCACGGTTGGCGTGCCGCTGCTCGTCCATCGCCGATGCTCGGCGCCGATGTTCGAGATCGCCAACCGCGTGGCGTACGAAAATCTGATGGTGCAAGCCAAGCAGGCCAAGCCTTCGGCCATCCGCGATCTGCTCGCCCCCTCGCGCTGGCTGCATGTCGCCGGCTCCGGGGCGGACAAATGGTCCCCGGCCGAGGGCGATGTCGTCCTCCAGCTGTTCGAGCAAATCCTCGCAGCCGGTGTTGCCCCTGATCTCTATATCGTGACGCCCTTCGTCCAGGTGGCCGACGGACTTCGCCGCGTTCTCCGCGACAGCCAGGCACTGGCCGCCGCGGTTCCAGACATCGATCGCTGGGTATTCGAGCGCGTCGGTACGATCCACACTGTCCAGGGCCGCGAGGCCGAAGCGGTGATCTTCGTCCTCGGCGCCCCCAATCCGGACCAGCAAGGCGCTCGAACCTGGGCGGGACGCGAGCCAAACCTCCTCAACGTGGCGGTCACACGCGCGAAGGAGGCTCTCTACGTCGTCGGCAATCGCGAGCTCTGGCGGACGGCCGGCGTCTTCGCCGACCTCGATCGCGAGATGGAATGAAAGCGTTGACGATAGCCCTCCAGAGCATGCCGTCCCCTATTCCCACTCGATCATTCTAAACCCAGATACGTCATTGATATAGCTGGCTTTTTTCTTGTCTTCGACGCCGGAAGCCGACCCATGGGCCGTCAAAATCTTACGGTGTTGATTTTAAGGGGAAAATCGTCGGGAAAAAAATCTTGCGACTTCGCCATCTATCGACATCAATCGGCCGATGACTACCGACGCGGCGCTCCACTGAGCCATTCTGCGCACCTCAAGAAGTACCGTCACTCGAGCCATATCACGCTTCATCACGGAGCGCCATTAAGCCGCGACCGGACGTATCGCGAGCGCTCCGCTTCCCTTGCCTATCTCTGCATCCAAACGTGGTTACGGTGATAGGCTAAATAGGGCCGATGCTCGTCCCGTAGTGCCAACCGTAGCGTCTTTCCTACACCCAACGCTTGATGCGCGGCGACCTCCAACTGAGGAGAGGTTAAAATCGCGCCATCGTCGTCGAATGTCACTAGCCCCGCATCAAATGCAGCGTCCCACAGAGCGGACAGCAGAAGTCCGTTATGCACGTCGAGGCGCTGTGCGTCGGTCGTGCAATCGGACCATGGGATCATGTGCGAGGCTCTCAGCAGCTCGGGACTGGAAATTCCGCTCAACGGACAGGTTCCGCTCCAGTATTCCATCAAGGCATCGCGAAAGATGTTCTGCCCGATCCTGAATTTTTGCGCGCGTTCGCCTTCAGTCTCGCCGACCCCCGCGACAGCGTTTTCATACTTCTCAAGGGGAAAGTTGGGCAAGCTAACTGACAGGCGGTACACAGCTTGGACCCCGGCATGCAACTCATCACGCGTTGCAAACATGAAGGCCCCTGCATGACCTTTGGCGCAAGGTGCCGCGGGTTGGGCGTCCAGCGCCCGCGCCACTCCCGGAAGCATCAGAGACAGAAAGAATGGACCGGTGCCGTTTGCGGCGGCCAGTCCGATCTCCCCTGGCGCACTGGCCGACCGGAAGAAGATCCATCCACCAGCCTCTTCAGGACCAATACGGTATCCATGCTCGTTCGCGGCATCGCGCAGCTCAGAAAGAAGGACGAAGGGATAAGCCAGAAGACGCTCTTCGGTGCCGCTCATAGGTCAACCCCGAGCAAGCGCTGCGCGGGCGGATCGCCATGCAATTTTAGCTGCAGGTAGGGACGTTCCCTGAACTCGGTCGGAGGTGCCGTGGTTGTTGTTACGATGTACTGAAACAGTGGCTTTCCGCCGACGCGCTCCAAATCCTGAACGATATCGAAAAGCCGTCCATAAATTGACAAGCCAAGATCGGCCTCACGCGGGCTGTCGTGAAGCAGAAATGGCGGCACACGTGTCGCTCCTTCGATGCTCACGCACATCGCAGCGAGGTCGAAAGCCAGAACCTTGAGAGAGTCGATCGCGGCCGTCCTGCGGTCGCCGCCCATGTCTACCGACAGATCAAGCCCGTTCCCGCTAAGGGTGATCCGGCCCTTTGCATCGTGGCCGACCAACCGTCGGACGATCGGGTCGAACTTCTCGCTCAAGCGTCCGAAAACCCGGGCCTGTTTGTCACGAAAGGCGCTCAGCCGCTCTCTCTCAGTCTCTAGTTTTGTGCCCAATTCGCGCAGGCGCTTGATACCCGCCTCCTGCGTTTCGAGGAGTTCTGCAAGGCGCTCAACATCGTCTTGCAGCCTGCGGGCGGTGTACCAAGTGGACTCTCGGGCATCCCGGGTCTTCTCGATGTTCGTGACGTGATCGACGGATCGATCGAAGTGCTGCTTGGCCAGAGCAATCTGGGGCAAGAGCTTCATCTGCTCTTGCCGCAGTTCCTCAACTCGCTTCGCTTGGGAGTCGTGATCAGCTTGTTGTTGATACCAACGCTGCCGACAGGCGTCGGCATCCGGAATTTTGTGGGAGAGCTTGCAGCCTTCTGCCAGAGCGCGGTCGATGGGGACTTCGCATATCGGGCAGATCGGGCTTTCGGCTTCGACTTTCGAATAGGAAAGCCCCGGCAATTCCCCGCGTATCATCGCCAATGTGCGTTCTTCAGCGGGGATTAGCGCCCCGATACGGATACGTTCGCCTTCTAGGCGCGCCCATTCATTTCTCGCGGCCTCTCGTTGCTCGCGTGCTGCGGCGAGTTCAGCGTCGCCGCCAGTCGGAATCTTGCTTGCCGACGCCAAGCGCGTGCTGGCGGACCTGCGCATGAGGTCGATCAGCAATGGCATCTCTGGAAGCGACTGCCCCTCAAGGCCGAGACCCGTAACGAGCCGTGTTTGCGTGCGTTCGATTTCCCACCGGCGATGGCCAATCTCTTGATCCAGGACTCGGCGTTCCTCGCTGAGGCTATTCACTTCACCACGCGTGGCCTGTTCCTCAGGCGTGATCGCCATCAGAAACGAACGGAGCGCCTCAAGCCTCGGTCCCTTCTCCTGTCCGCTCGCGGGCATCGGTGAATCGGAGTCCGAGGTCGGCGATCGCCAGTCAAGGACATCGTCAAATCGACACTCTTGGTCCCGGGTCAGCCAGGCGAGCGCGATCGGCCATATAGGCCCGTTTGCTTGCGGGCGAACCAATTGGGCAAGCGCGGGGGTGATGATTTGCTGATCGATCGCCTCGACGAACGGCTCCATTCCCGTTGAAGCGCCCTCACCAGCGGCGATCTCGTCGAGATTTCCGCCCGGTACAGCCATATGTCGCCGACGCACGCCAAGTGGGCGAACGATCGCCCAGCAGATTCCGTCTAGTATGACCTCGGCACCCACGATGCCGTTCAAGAATGCAGTACCGACCCGATCACGCTGGGGCTCGGTGGCGAAGCGATCCTCGCCAAGGCAATAGCGGATAAGTCGGCAGAAAAGCGTTTTGCCGCTACCATGCCCGACGGCATTTGTTTGACCCGCCAGAGCGGCATCGTCTGCTCCATCAGGTGACCAGACGATGTTCAGGCCGGGGCGAAGCTCGATGTCCCGCACCTTCTCCGCACCAGGCTCCTTCCATATGACAAGTCGTCGAACCCAAAGCCGCGGCCCTTCGAACCCTTCAGCGGGGCTTACCGTCAGAAGCTGCGGGTCGAGAAGGTCAGGCTGCTGCGGCATTGATCACCCACTGCTGTATCTCAGCGGGCAGCGAATCCACCGCCGCGTCTAGATTGATGTTCTCCAGAGCACCGAACACGAAGCCTGCACGACCGTCAGGCCATCCGGAAGTGTCGATGGCCTCCAAACCGGGACCAGATGCCCATGTCCCCCGCTGGAGATCTTCAACCAGCCGTCCATTGCCGCGGTGGTTTCGCAGAGCCGCGCCCCATCCTGTGTTGTTTCGTGCGACGAATGTCGCGACATTGCCGGCAAGAGGATCGGCCTCCACCCCCACCAAGCGACGCCATTCTGCTGCCCTGGCGATCGGCAGGAGCGGAGCCAGTAGACGCGGTTCCAAGACGAAGGCGGCTGCGAGACGAACATCTGGGAACGGCCTCGGCCCAACCATCTTTTTGAGAATGGCTGCCAAGACAGCACCCGTGTCACCGAGGTGCGATTGGGCAGTCCTGGCCCATGCGTTGTTAGGCAACGAGGCCGCAAGCGGCCGGCGAACCTCGATGGGTGTGCTCGCCACGTGCGTGGCAGATAGGCGGTCGTAGGCGTCAAGCACGAGCCTGCGCGTGCGAAACTCGCCTAGTGCGGACTCCTCATTGCGCTTTAGGCCACGGAAGGTTTCAGATGGATAGTCTGCCCCATGCGTGTCGGCTGGATCGAGCACATAGCGAAGCTCATCACGCGAAAGACCGTATTTTAGTGCAAAGAAGGCATCGAGTTCTGCTCGGACGTCCGCGCGTCGGGCGGGATCGAAAGCGAACGGCGACCCTCCGTATCCAAGATCTTCGGCCCACGGTCGCATGGAGTGAGAGGTATAGGTGAGCTCAAGCACCCGCTCGGTCAGGAAGGCATAGTCGCTGCGGTTGAATTGGTGCGGAGCGAGAATCGGCAGTTGCTTCATGTAGTAGTATTTGAACGACGTCCCTCCAGCCTTTTGGCGCGCCGCAAAGTCGAGGGGAATCGAAGTTAGGTTCGCAACAATCGGGAGCGCCGATTGGATTCCCAATGGGTGGTGCATCACAAGGATCTTGTCTCCTACCCCCGCTTTCGGGAACACGCTTGCAATCACCGTTCGCTCGTCGGTGGAGCGACAAATATCCCTCCAACCCATTAGCCAGCGCGGCTGCTTGCGGCTGATCAGGGCCGTAGTAAGTGCCAGCGGATCAGCCGGTCCTGCCTTGATGAAGGCGAGATCATCTTCCAAAAGCGGCGTGTCGCGGTTCATCTCCCGGGCGCTATCCGCCGCTTTGTGTAGCCATGTCGCAAATTTGGTACCAACGATGCCGCGATCAAGCGCGCGTTGTCCCAGCACATCGCGCAAAAGCGCGCCCGCGCGATCAGCGGAACGCGCGAGATTACTCGGCTGCAAATCGGCTGAGTCGAGCGTGCTGATCACCCATTCCGCTAACACCTTTAAGCAGCCATCCGCATTTTCCTTTCGAAAATACTGCTTGAGACGGGCGGGCAAGCGAGCCACTCGCAACTCCATCTCAGCTTGTGGTACCCAGTACCACGGCTCTGCTTCGTAATCTGGATCGTTTCTGACGGCATCCGACGTCGGCGGCAGCGAACCCTCGCCTGAGCGCTCCGAAAGGCCCGCATAAGAACCGAAGCGATGATCGAAATGGTGGATCATCTTGGCCTCGTAGAGCGGCACGAAAATCTGGCTGTCGCGGTTGCGCCAATCCATTCCGTCGCGGCTGAACCCTTCGCCGGATAGCTGCGCCGCCGTTCGGAACAACTTACTGTCTGACGACATGTCAAAAAGTCGCTGAAAGGTGATACTCCACGGATTGTCATCGCCGTCCGGATGCTCCGGCCGCTCGCGGATGAGAATCGGCGCCGCGCGATAGATTTTACGAGTTAGGTCCGCATCAAATTCGGTTCTGAAGATAGGTGATGTGCCAGTGTTCGGGTTCAGCTCAAGTATCTGAGCGGGCGTGAGTGTGAAATGACGGCGCTTGTCTCCAAACTCCTCGTCCGTCCGAGAGAAGAAGCTTAGGTCGATCGCGGCAGGTCCAGTATTTGCCTGACCCACGGTCAAGAGGCAAAATTTAAATCGCGCGTGACCGATATCGTCAAAGTACCCGAGCCCAGTCTGAAAATCATGGAGACTGAAGATCCTCCGGCTGGCGACAAGATCGCGGAAAAATACACTTGTCGAGCTATCCGTTGCGATACCAGTCGGCACGATTATTCCGGCGCGCCCACTCACCCTCGTCAACTGGGAAAAGAGCTCCGCGAACAACGCATATGTGTTCACATCACCTGCGCCACTCAATGGGAAGCGCTCTGTCTTGCGCACAAACACGCTCGCGGCTTCGGACGCGCGTTTCGCGAACTCAAACTCCTCCGCCAACTGGAATTGGGGAGTACCCGGCACGGCATTCTTAAGTGCTTTTATGAGCTTCTCGCGTTCGGCCTTGTTGCGAGCCTTCGCAATATCGGGGTCGCGAGAGGCGAAAAACTCCTTTTCCTGAAGTTTAATTCGTTCCCATGGTGGATTTCCGACCACTACATCGAAGCCACCGCGCGCCATAATCGCCGGGAACTCGAGCGGCCAGTGAAAGGCGCTCACCGAATGAGCGATTGCCTCCACCTCCGCCAGAAGAGAGGCATTGAGCGCTTGCCCCCTCGCTGCCATCCAGACGTGATCAGTCTCCGGCATAGACGACAGAGCAATGCCGGAACGCTCTGCGGTTTTAGGAACAAAGAACGCGGAGACGTAAGTATTGCAGGCGGTCTTCAACCGCAGCCAGTTGGCCCCACCATGCAGTCGCGCGAAGGCAGCTTCTTTGGCGGCGACATCGGCTAGCGTCTCCTCCGGCATGGCCGTCAACGCCTCGGCCGCGCCGATGAGGCCAGGAGGTGGTTTCAACTCAGCAAAAAGGCCGGTAGCGCCCTTGCCTTCCCGCTGCTCCTTATTGCGGCGGGCATGAACCTTTGCGACTTCTGCATCGTCACCCTCAAGCACTTCGTAGGCTGCATCGGGAATGCCGCCTGCGAGACTTGTGACGTCGAAGACACCGACGAGACTATCACCACATCGTATATGACTGTCTAGGAACGTGAGCGGCTTACCTGGTTCAAGCCCCTCAATCCAAAGCGCGACCTTCGCAAGCTCCACAGCCATTGGGTTTCGGTCCACGCCGTAAATAGAATGGCGTACGACGTGCCGCATTGCCGCTGGATAATCCGGCGCTTCGCTGTCACGCAGTTGAGCAACGCGGGCGGCCAAGCGACGGGCCGCACCGAGCAGAAAATGGCCAGAACCGCAGGCGGGGTCTATTACCGAAAGCTGGAGGATCGCCTCGGCGCCCCCCTCTGCCTCGGCCCGCGTAAGTATGGGCTCAAGTGTCGAATCGAGCAGCGTCTGAACGAGACTGTCTGGTGTGTAGTAGCTGCCGGAGGTCTTACGCGCGTTGCCCTTCGATTCATCGGCTTCAGCGAAGCCAAAGCGCCGGCCATGCTCCTCGCGGACAGGAACAAGCTCAAGCAAGCCTTCATAGACGGAGCCGAGCTCCTCCGTGGCCATGTCACGCCAATTTACGCGCACACGCCGCCCATCTTCGATGAGCCAGCTCAAGTTAAAGATGGCCCGTAGGAAGGCGCGGTTCGGCAGCTTCGCATCGTCAAGATCGAGAGTCTCACCGCGCGTGAAAAGGCCGCCTAACGCCGGCAATCCGAGTAGCTTCTCGCCGTGCTCCAGTCCCCGGAAGACGATCTTCGCTGCCTCCCAAGCGTCGTGATGGTGATCGTGCGAAGAACGTCGAGCCGACCGATCTCGCATATGGCTGAAGCCGTAAGCGGATGCATAGAGATCACGAGCCGACTCCGATGCATCCGGTCCATGTAGAAGCTCGCGATCCTCCGCGACCGCCAAGAAGATCAAACGATAGACAACGCGTAAGAGCTGCTCAAACCAGGCATGCACGCTGGTATGATTTTCGTCGAGCTTCACCCGCAGGTCGGGGTTTGCATCCAGGAACCCTTGGCCAAGCGCCAGCAATGCTTCCTTGACGCTCTTTCCAAGTCGATCGCGCGCCGCCGTTCCGGCTCGTAATCCAGCCTCGCGCCAGCGCTCCAACGCGCAATCGGCCGCCGCAGCATTTTCCCCGCCGAAACGCGTCGCATGGATCAGCAGCCACGTCGCAGTGAAGTCCGCGAACATCTCGTCCCGGAATATCGCCCCCAAATCCGCTTCGATATAGGTTGGGCGGGTGAAGCTGGCGTTGTCCCGCATGAGGCGGAGGCGGTCGCCGGCAAAGACTAGACCCCATAAGAATTCGGCGTTCGCGTTTAGCCAGTCCTGAAGCAACACGCTCGGCGAACGCCTCGGGATCGTGCCGCCATGATCGTCGCCAAGGTGCGGAAGCGATTTAGTGAACGCATCTCCGTCAGACAGAGGTGCGGCCACGACGACGGGTACCCTGCCGCCCTTTGCCTCAAGGGTGATACGATAGGTATGACCATCCTGCTGGTGAAGATTTGGGCCGTACAGGCCTTCAAACCCGAACGCCTCCTCAAGCAGGCTCTTAACAAAGGCGGTAGTCTGAATCTCGGTCGGCGCAACCAATTTGGCATATGCCTGCCAATGCGCTTGGCCGATCCTGAAATAACGCGTGATCTCGTCACGCAGGTTCGTTCCTTTGGGGCAGCCGTATTCCGCGGCTGCTTTCTGGTCTGGAGCGGTGGCGGCGATCACCGCAACCTGATCGGGAGAGATCAATCCTCCCTCAATCGAGACGGCAGTGAGCCCGATATTGGCAGCGCGCTTGAGATGACGGGCCATCACTCGCCCTCCGGAAGGAGGACATAGAGACCTATGACGTCCGCTGGCAAAACAGGAACGACCTCCACCGTCGCCCCGCCACGCGCGGCTTCCGTCAGCCGAAGATGGTCGGCAGAAAGCGCCGCTCCGCGTTCGGCTGCGAAGGTCTCTATTGCCGATTGGTAGCTCACCAGTCGTTCGTGAGCTCTCTGGAGCTGACGCGCAGCGGCGAGTTCATCAAGATTTCCGGTCGCCTCCGCCTCGAGAAGCTCAATGGCAGAATGTCCTTCGAGAATCGGGGCCGGAGCCAATCCGCCGAACGCGATCCCCGTCGCTTCCTCGGCCAGCAGCAGGCGGTTTGTGCGGCCGCTGGTGATGAGCTTGAAACGAAGGCGCAACAGCATCAGTGTTGTCATCTGGGCGACGGCGCGTGTGCGCCAGGCACCGCACCGGCCAAGGGGACGGAATGCTGCCCCTTCCGGATCTAGCGCCCCCTCCGCCAAGCTTTCTGCCAAACTTGCAACCAGGGGGTGGACACGCCCGAGGTGGGTCACACCCGGCGCCGGTTCATCCTCAAAGCCAACCCTTCGCGTCCCACGCAGCCCACGCGCTTCCAAGCGTTCCTTGATGGCGTCAGGCATCGCATCCAGATGCACTAGATGATGTTGACCGGCCTTCTGCAGCGGCGCACCGGCGCGCTTCAAAGCACGTTCCGTGAAGCGCGCAACTTCGGTAGGGCCGCCGTTCAGCGCGCGCATCTGCCGCCACTCCGGCAGCACCTCATCGGGCTTCAGCGCACCTTGCGCATAGCGCGCGCGGCTTGCTTTCGCGTTTTCCTCAGCGTCGCGCCATTTGCTGTCGAGGCGCTCGCTTGAAAGGCCGAAATCGAAAGCCAACTGCTCTCGGTGTCCGCCGGCGCGAAGCATGAGTGCTTGCATGAGCGCGGAGGTCACGCCTTCGCTGTCTTCGGGCATCGGAACCGAAATGCCCGTCGCCTTACGAATGGCGTCCGCTTTCCGCAGGATGACCTGCAAGACTGCGCCATCGATCGCACTGTTGTCGCCGAAGATCGTCACGGAGCGGACGACCGGCGAACGCTGACCAAATCGGTCGACACGCCCTTCACGCTGCTGATGACGGGTCGGATTCCAGCTCAGGTCGTAATGTACGACAGCGTCGAACAGCGCTTGCAAATTGATGCCCTCGGACAGGCAGTCCGTCGCGACGAGGATTCGGTTCTCGTAGTCTTCAAGCTGGTCAACGCGAGTTCGCCGCTCTTCAGGCGGCAGGCGTCCTGTCACGACCGCCACGTCGGCCTTTGGCCAAGCGCGCTTGATCTCTTCGCCCAGCGCCTCCGCCGTTGCGATGAACCGGCAGAAGATGACCGGCTTGGCTCCTTCCTGAAGCAGCCCTTCTAAAACCTTTAGCAGCCGCGCCAGCTTGGGATCTTCGCGACGGCGGCGATCAAGAGACTCTGCAATCGCGATCAGCTCGGCGAGTTCACCGCGCTCTTCGGCGCTGGCGCTGGCCGTGCCGGGCTCGACGTCGCCCTGGTCGAGCAGGCCCTCGTCTTCGTCAAAGACAACGGGCTGCATTGCCTCTTCGTCCGCCACCCCCGACAAGCGATTACGCAGTGCATTTGTCGCGGCCGCCGGCGAGGAGCCGACGCATCGCATGAGTGCGAGCGTCCCCCAAAAAGCAAGCCGTCGACTGCGCTGGTCAGCGCCGGCGCGCTGCGTAACAGCCAAGCAATAGTCCAAGACACGATCATGGAACGCGCCGAATTCGCCGCTGAGACTGAAGGGCTCATCCTTCACCTGGTGAACAGGGAAAGTCCGTTTCTCATGCCAACCGGATTCCGTGATGTCGGGTCGGCGCCGCTGGACATAATGTTGCGCCAAACGGCGTGCATATCGCGTGCGCGCATTTTCATCGCCTTGGGGACCTCCCGCGAAGTCCGGGCTAATGAGGCCTAGCAGACGATCGAACGCCGCTTCATCACCACTATGCGGCGTTGCCGTCAGCAGCAGCATGTGACGCTCCTCGTCGGAAGCCAGGCGTTCGAGAAGCTCGAAACGTTGATGTCTGCCGCGGTCCCCACCGATGCAGGCATGCGCTTCATCAACGATGACGAGGGATGGACAGGCCCGAGCGAATTCATCGCGGCGGCTGTCGGCCTTGATGTAGTCAAGGCTGACGACGGTGTGTGGATAGGCTTCAAACAGGCTTTGAGCAGCGGGAAGGCCACGCTCGAGGCTGCGTGCCCTGGCGGACGTCACGGCGACAGCGTCAATGTCGAACTTTTCCGCAAGCTCACTCACCCATTGCTCGACGAGATGGGGCGGACACAGCACGGAGAAGCGGTCGATCAGGCCACGGTCGAGCATCTCGCGAACGATCAATCCCGCCTCGATCGTCTTGCCGATCCCCACATCGTCGGCGATCAGCAACCGCACCACCGGCAGCTTCAAAGCCATCATCAGCGGCACGAGCTGATAGGCGCGCGGCTCCACGCCGAGATGCGCGGCGCTCCGGAACGGGCCGGCGCCTCGGCGAAGCGACAGACGCAGCGCATCCGCCAGCAACCGCGCACCGTCCTGGGTGTCTCGCCGCTCGGGTGTTGGTGGTGCAAATCGCGCAGGCCTGACGGGATTGACTTCAAGCGCTAGCGCAATTCGTTGCGCATCGGCCTCCGAGCCTGACAAGGGCCGCACATTGAGGATGTCGTCATCCGGGGACGGAAGGACGACCCACTCGCGTCCCCGCGCCTCGACAAGATCTCCCGGTGAAAATTTGACCGCTTCCACTACGCCGCCCCCAACAACTCAACCAATTCCCTCGGCGCGGCTTCGCCAGGCACCTCCGGTAGCTCGACGACATCCACCCCCAAATCGGCGCATGCCGCGGCAAGCCTGTCCGGTACACGACCTGACACCGCGAGCACCTGAAAGCTTGGCCAATAAAGCTCGTATAAAGTGCCGTCGACCTTGCGCGGGGATGGTGCTGGCAATCCCCAACGGCCTATCGCACTAAGCCAGCCGCTTGGGGCCTCTACCTCTCCAGCGGGCAGGACCTCAGGCTCCGCAAGCTGACAGAGAAAAGCCGTGACCTCCGCGTCGCGACGATCGATCAGATTATGATCGGGCTGGTTGAAGTATGAAAGCAGGCAGCGGTAACAGCCGGCGACGCAAGCATCCGTCCGCTCCTTGAGGTCGCCGCTGTCCGGCGCGAAATCATAGTGCATGAGATCTAGGGCCTGATGGGCGATCTCCGCCGTTCGGCGCGGATCGGAGACAAGGCGGTTCAGAACACCTGCTCCCCCCTCCGTCGCCTCGTAAAGCAGGATCGCTTTGCGGTCCTCGCGCGCAGGCAACGGCTCGCCCAAGAGTTCGCCTTCTTCAAGCTCGGCGACAATCTGGATGCCCCGCAGAAGAGCATGCTGCAGGGTTGCCATCTGCCGCTCGTCAAAATTTGCAAGCGGCCGTACCAGAAGCGCGTTCTTATGGTCCTCGACGATCGGCACGATCCGCTGCGACTTCGGGATCGTGACGTCCATGTCATCATCATCCCCGCCGTTGAGCGTATCCTTTACCCACCGGCCTGACGTCGGATCGATGCAGAACCCGTTTATCGACTTTGACTTCCGACGGCGAAGCCCCTTGTTGACGCGCGATAGCTTCGCGCGTGCGCCGTAATCGAGAAGCAGCAACGGCCCTGCTTCCGAACGCAAGGTGAGCGTGCGGATATCGGGAACGCCTTTTTCGAATTGCCACTGGAAAACAGTCTGGATCTCAAAACCGCGCCTTTGCCGGTCCTCATCATTCGCCGTGATGCGAGACGACGGCGCGGTTTCGACATTGTCGATCCGATAGACATTGTCGAGCCGATCCACACCGGCCAACGACGCCCCGCACGCGTGGCATCGCTCAAGCTTGTCATCAGTGTGAGCCGCTCCACATTCGCCGCACAGGATGAGGCTGGTGGTTGCCAGTTTGCCATCGTCGAGGCGACCGTGCGCCGGCAGCTTCGCACGGACAACCCGGTAGGCGCGCCCCTCGTGATAAATCAGACTGTTGGGACCGAACTCGGAAATGGCGAGAAAACGCGGCCTTTGCAGGACGGCCGCTCGTTTGGTCGCAGGAATGAAAGCATAGAGCGGGAGACGCGGAAAGTTGTATCCCGGTAGAAATCCTTCGGTCGCCAGATATCGATAAGTGTAAAAATCGGACCCGTTCGAAGCCTGTCCGCGCTCAAGCATGTCGAGTTCTTCAGTCGCCCGGAAATGACGGCGCGCAGCCTCTTTGCGTTCGCCCGGTTTGAAGGACGTCTTCTGCTGGATTTGATGCGCCTCATCCTGCTCACGGCGTGCGCTTCGGTAGAGCTCACGCCACCGACTGAAGCTGCTTGCGAAATTCTGCGCGGCTTCCCGGTTGGTTTCATCGACGAAGGCGTCGATATCGGCCAGCCACGGCGCGTCGGCCAACTCTACCGCGCTGACAGTCTGATCAAGAAGGCCCCGCATCGTGGGCTTTGCGGCTCCGCTTGCGGCAAGCTTTTCGAACGCCGCTTGGATTGGATCGGAGATCGGCATCTCCGGTGTTGCCATGTTCAAGTTTTCAGGGATGGACGGCTTCAGCGGCACCACGGCCGCCGCCAGCCATTCGGCATGGAGATGGCTCCGCAGCAGATCGCGATTGGCAAGATCGAGGGCTGGTGGCTTTACGACCCCCGCAACAAGCCCTTGCCTGTTGTTGAAATAATATTGGTCATGGGGGGACTGCGCAGCACAATAGGTGACGACAAGCGCTGCTTGACCACTGCGGCCGGCACGGCCGGCTCGCTGCACGTAATTTGCCGGGGTTGGCGGCGCATTCCTGAGAAAAACAGCGTTCAGCGCGCTGATATCGACGCCGAGCTCCATCGTCGGAGAACAGAACAGCGCCGGAAGAAAACTGGCGGGTTCGCCTTCCTGGCGCATTTCGTCGCGGTTCTCGGCGATCCTTTCGATATCTGACTTCCCGAACCGAAACCGATCTTCCCGCCAAGCACGAACTTTCTGATCGACCTGGGCGGTGTGCTCCCGAGCCTCGAAGGCGAAGGGCAAGTTGCCCTCCTGCCCCAGCATCCCCGCAACGTCTTCATAGAGCTTACGGAAGAAGGGATTTTCGCGTTTGCCGTCGGCCCTCTTGGTTGCCGGAAATAGGCGCAAGGCAGTCGATGACAGACGCCACGCAGGAGCGTCTCCGCCCGTAACTACCCGCCGGACGACCTGGTGATTTTCGGCAGCACGCAGGAGTGTGGCGATAACATCGTCATATTCTTTAACGGGAAGCGGCTCGCCCCACAGATCCTTACTGCGCAGGCTCTTACCCAACGCCGTCCGCCAGCCGGCCCGCACGATCAGTACATCTTCCGCAGCGCTAATCTCCGCCTTGCTCGGCGGATCAATCATTAGGAATCCGGCCTGCCGCAGTTCCTGTTCTTCGTTTTGATCGATCAGCCAGGGATCGCGCAGGTGATTTCTGGACGTCTCGGCGACCTGCAATATCCGCTGGCGATCCAACGCTTCGGTGGCAATCGCAAGGCCGCGACGCATATAGTCGAAGAGCAGCGTGAAGAGTCTGGCCCGCAATTGGGGTGTGCTCGCCGCCAGCCGTGGATTACCAGCGAACTCTTCGTCGTCGCCCGCCAGCTCACCCAGTCCGGGAAACCGCACCTCGACGAGGCCGGCTTCTTCGAGATTGGGGTTTGTGAAACGCCAACCCTTCCGAAGATCCGCCCATACGCGATGTGCCAGGATCGAGGTTAGCACTTCCTCGGCCGCCTGCCGGTTGTGGAATCCCTTTACGCGCGGATCGGCCATCCAATCGGAGAGCCGCTCAGATTCCTCCAGATCGAAACCAAGCGCCTTGCGAACAGCCTCCCCGAACCGAACGTCCGCCAAGCCCTTCTGACCCGCGTCCCGCACGGCACGTAAGATGCCGCCACGGAGCAAGCAGACGAAAATGAAGTCATTGAAATGCCCTGCCTGCAGGGCCGCATCCTGGCGATTGTCTGTGAAGCCCAGGAGTTTGCGTGTGCTTTCCTCAAGCGTGCCGTCGGCCTCCATCCACGCCAGGATGGTCGAGACGATGAGCGTCGTCGCTGAACTACGGCCTTCAGCCGACAGACCCGCCAGCTTGTTGATGTCGCGTGCCTGTTGAGGCGGCTGATGGCGGCAATGGGGGCAGAAGCGATATTTGCCGCCGAAGAACCATGCTGGCACCCCATCGTCGCCGAGCGACCCATCGGGCTTCACAAAGAGGAGTTGCCCCTCGTGCTTGCCGCGATGTCCTCCTTTAAGGCGTTCCTGGCCTGCCGGCGTGGTTTCCTGCCAATCGTCCGGATAGTCAGCGACAGCGCCGCCGAACTGAAAGTCGGCATTGACCGCGGGAATTAGGAAGCCGGTTCGCGAACCGTCTGGTTCTGGGTCTTCACTCGCCGGCTCGTCGATGGCCCGCGCAAGAACCCGGATACCATCGAGCGCATTCTCAATGCGCACGCTATGGTGTTCTTGGCCACATTCCCGGCAAAAGAAGACCGGATATAGGCGCGCATTCGGATCGGAGGGGTGGAAGACCTGCCCTTCCAAAATGACGCGCCGGCCGGTGGCAGGTTCGATCGTTGCGTAGGCATGCCCCGCGCCGGAAATAAAGCGATGAAGCTTAAACGCCAGAAATGCACGATCGCTGATGCCGCCGCGAAGATCTTCGCGACGCCCCATCAAAGACAGCATTCCGGCAAGAGCGCTCCTGCATTCCTCAGGGAGGATCTTTGTCTGAGCCGCTAGTTTGGCAGTCGCATCGCTCAACGTCATAGGCGGGCGACGCCGCAATTTTTCGCCTTCGGACAGTCCAATCTCAGTCTCGATCCAGCAGGCGAGCGGATTGCCGTACAGCTCCTTATCCGTGAGCGTAGCCGGGATAGGCGCTCGGATTGCATCCACGAGGGATGCTCCGAGGCTGGTGCTTTTGATGTTGGGGTCCGTGGCCCGCGCGAGGTTCTCGTCAATGATCGAGGCTGAACTCAGTTCTTCGCCAAAAATGAGCTTGCCGACACGAGCAACGGCACTTGCTCGCTCGATCTCATCTTGCGCGCTCGACATCGTCGCTGACGTACCGATGCAAAGCAGCTTGCCCTCTTTGACGAGGCGGTCTTTGACGCGACGCACCAGCATCGCGACGTCCGCGCCCTGGCGGCCGCGATATGTGTGCAGTTCGTCCAGGACCAGGAAATCCAAGCCGTGCGCATTGGCGATGACGGCACGATCGAGCTCGTCCTGACGCGTCATGAGCAATTCGAGCATCATGAAGTTCGTGAGCAAAATGTCGGGTTTGGCCTTGGCGATGGCTTGTCGATCCGCATCGCTCTCCTGGCCGGTGTAGCGACCAAAGGTCGGGCGTAACTCCTCTTCCACCCCTGAGCCACCGATGAACTTTTCGAGCTCCTCAAGTTGGCTGTTGGCCAATGCGTTCATGGGATAAATGATGATCGCGCGCGTCCGCTGCGCCTCGCCTGCGCGCCGTGCGCGCACGACTGCATCGACGATCGGCAGGAAGAAGCAGAGCGATTTTCCGGACCCCGTACCGGTTGTGACGATGAAACTCTCACCATTGCGCGCTTTCGCGACAGCACGCTCCTGGTGGCGGTGAAGCTTGATCGGCGCCCGATCCGAACCGCTGGCGAATATCTTGCTGAGGGCCGGATCCAACACGCCTTGAGCGACAAGCTGTTCGACAGAATGACCGGCCTCGAAATGCGGATTGATGGTAATGAGCGGCTCCGGCCAAAAACGCTGCTCGTTATATGCAGCATCAACCTGAGCACGGATTTCCGGCGCATGAATCTCCGAAAAGGAGCGCGCGAACGATTCGTATCGCTCTATCAACGCCTGATCGAGATCGAATATATCCACGACACCCCCTCTTCAGTCATCTCCAAAAGAGATATCCGAATTACAACTTTGAACCATTATTATTTGAAGCGCGCGCTTGTATAGCGTGCGGCATCAGAAAATCAGCCAAGCTGTTCACGACATCTTCCAAGCTTCCCGGATTAGCGGAAACATCCCTGACAAAGGCGTTCCACTGTCGCTGTTTTTGTTCATCGTTGGCGAAAGCCGGCGTTAGTGCATCGGGCAAATCGACAGGAACCGCTGTCTCGCGCCGGGCAAACGTTGCAGCGATCGCGCGGGCGAGCCTGTCGCCGGCGAAATCGAACGACTTGCTGAGGATCCAGATGTCGTAGAAATCCTTCATGCGACTGTTCGCGCGTCCGAGCGCGACCATCGCCTGAAACTTCTCAGCAATAACAGTTTCGCGCGCGTAGGCACGCAGACGCGGTGCGGGAAACGCCAACATGGAGGGATAGTCGAGCATCTCCGCACCGGGTTCCATCGCATCACCGAAGCCGATGTCGATCGTCAGATTGATCCTGGCGCCGCTGATCGAGGCGGTTGTCCGCAGCCTCAGCCCGCCATATTCGAGCTCTTCGCGAATGCGATCGACGCGAAGAGCATCGACGTCAAATTCCGCACCATCATCATCGTTGAGCGCCAGGATGCCTCGAAATGTCGCGAGCATCGCCTCTGGTTCAGGGTCACCAAACCCCAACAGATCGAGGTCACGCGTGCCGCGATATGGATCCTCAAACCAACTCATCATCAGCATCGCACCTTTCAGAACGAAGCGGTCCGCATGCGGTGATTGGCTGAGCCGGAAGAGGAGTCGTTCGAGCGCAAAGCGCGTCAGGACAAGATCAAAGCTCTGACCGCTTGCCTTGGCGACCTGCAGGAGGCGGGCGCGCACCGAGGCGCCGATATTCTTGATCTCCTTAGCCATTGGCGGTCAGCGCCTCGAGATAGGGTCGAATGACCGTCGCGATCGCTCCTCGCTCGGCTTGCCTGACGATTTCGCCAGGGGTTGTCTTGCGTTGACGCAGCGCCTCCTGGAGGCCCTCGATCGCCACCGACAGGCCGATCTTGTTGCGATACCGGAAGCAGTCGGCGACCGTCTTGGCGACCCCAAAAATCTTTACGGGCACCCCTTCGACGGTGTGGGATTCGACACCTTCCGTAAGGAGGCGATCCGTGAAGCGCACGAGCCGAACTGGCGCCCCATCACCCTTGGGAGCCCAATCCTTTTGGCCGATGGCGATCCACACCTGCCTTGGGAGCTGATCGGTAAGTTGATGGAACGCGAGGGCCGAGACGAGACAGACCACACCCTTAGGCACCCGTTTCGCTGCCTCGGCTAGACTGTGATGCGCGTCGAGCGGCGCATCAGGGAGTTGGTAAAGCCCTCGCGCAAGTCGGAGCACCTCGCCATCCCGCTCCATGCGGCTCATAGTTGCCGCGGTCACTCCCGCGGTCCGCAGCTCGGCAAGACGCGCAATACCGCGCGCTTTCAGCACGGAGTGAGCAATGTGGCGCTGGGACGCGGTTTCGGGCATGATATGTAGGCTCGGAGTGTGACATCTATTATCCGAGGATTTGTATCATCCCCCTTCCTCCAAGGGAAGGGGGAACCGTGAGGCACCGCGACAATCTGGGGTGGCCGGTTCGGGCGCCTGACGTAGCCCCATAGCGGAGAGATCCAGCACAAGCGGGCTCAGCAGCATGCGGGTCGCCTCGCCGCCGCGCGCAAGAATCTCGATGAAGTCCTCCTGGTTGGGCTGGCCCAACGCCAGTCGGTAGATCATGCGCTGCTCGCGAAGTTGGGCGAAGCGGCTCATGTCCCGGCCAAATGGACGTTCGAAGACGTGGCGGCTGATCTCAGCGTTCTCAAGCACCCACCAAGGTCGAAGGCCGCTCACATCAACCAGCTTCTCCGCCTGGCGCTGCAGGTGATGCCAAGCAGAGCCGCCCGACACAACCGCGTGTCCAAGAGCTTCTTCGCCCAACATATTCGAAAGTCGCCGCCTCACCGCCAGCCCAGCATAGCGCTGAACGCGACCTTCGCGCTGCTCAAGGTCGAGCGGGTTGGAGGACAAATCCCAATGGACGACATGCGAACACCAGGGATGAAAATCCAGACCTTCCTGCCCCACCGACGTCGTTGCCAGCACGTGCGGCCAGAACGGCGTGTTGAAGCTTCGGCGAACTTCGTCCGGCCGCGCTGGCGCGGATGACGCGAGTGCTCCATTCACCTTGCCGGCCGGTTCCGCCTCGGCGTCGCCGAACGGAACAGCGACATGGGATCGTACCGGTATCTTGTGTGCTGGCCCGCCAACACTGTGAAAGCTAAAATTACCCGCCCGCAGGCCGAGCGAAGATTGCAAATCCTTGGCGAGGCCCGCTGCGCCCTCTGGAAGATTCTGCGCACGAAGCCAGAAATGCTCGTCGAGGACACTTTCGAAACCGCCATCGACGACGGCGCCCATCACCTGATCGACCGCGTTCTTGCCCGGCAGGGACGACAGGATCACCGGATTGTCGAGATACGCGCGCAAGCCCTGCCAGCTCAATTGTACGAGTTCACCATAACGCGCCGGATCAAGGATTGTCGGGTCATGGCGCAATAGCGCCCGACCGAGCACCACGCCCGGCGCGCCGATGGCATAGTCGACGAGATCGTCGAGTTCGGCTGGCGAGAGGCGCTCGATCGTCGGCGTTTGTCGCCATTTAAGGACAGCGGACCGGGCGCCGCGATCTTCACCGACGGCGCCGCTCCAGGCGGCGGCAGATTGTTCCGACAGCCCGGCCGCCCGCTCTATCGCGGCTAAGGTCCGGCCGATGGATCGGTGCCGTCGACGGGCCTTCACCGTGTCCTTCCCGATGATCCCCTTGGGAAGCGCCGCGAGAATCTGCCGTCTCACCTGCTTGCGGATAGCACCGACCGTCTCTCCCGCCTTCGCGAGCGGATCCGTATGCCGGATGAGCCATGGAGACGGATGAAAGGCGGCCATGACCGGTCCGGGAACGGCCGCCAGTTTGAAGCGACGCCGCCGATAGGCTTTCTCGTAGCCACCGCGTTGCTGGGGAAGGCATGACGCTTCGACGCCGAAACTCAGGAGCGCCGCCACGCTCGGCGGAGTCGCCCGAAACCGGCTGAACATCAGCAGCTTCGGGTCGGCGACTTTACCCTTCCAGCCGCCGGCAAGCGGCCACCATGGTAGGGATGGCGCTACCCACGGCAGGGATAGAAGTTTCGCCGGCGCTGCGGCGCTGAGTGCCCTGAGTTTGGCGTCAGGCCACCTCGCTGGCGCATCCAGCTTGTTGCGGCGCTCCCGTGTCATCTTCGTGAGCTTCGGCGCGGCCTTGATGGTTGCGCGCTTCCAAGCCGCGTACCGAGGCCCCAGGGATTGGGCCGGCAGTGGGACGGACGACCAATAGGGCAGCGCTTCGTATCGCACGTCTTCAGGAAAGCTATCCGCCAGATGCCGATAGATTTGGAAGTCTTCAGCTATCGGCTCCGCCGCAAGGAATTGCGTTCCAGCCAACGGATCGCCCGAGGCGACGCTGTCCCGCTCTGTCCTGGACATGACCGGTGTCAGCAGTGCGCGAAGAGCATCTCTGAGTCCGGCAGCCTCGTTGATCTCGATCTCCAGGCGGGGATCGGTCGCCTCCGCATGCACCGCGATGTCCCGCAACTTGTCGCCGAAATCAGAAAACAGAGACTTTGCGCGGTCACGGACATCGGAGCCGGCGAGGAACTCGATCAACTCCAGCAACTCGGCGTGCGCGAGTGCGCCCTGGGCTTCCTCCCATCGGGTACTGAGCAGCCGGTAGGGTGTCGCGCTGAGCAGCAGGATCGCTGGCCGAGCCACTGACCCGTGCGGCTCCAGCAGGGCCTTGAGGAGCGGGTCGGCGTCCTTTTCGTCCAATAGCTGCCTGTAACGCTGAAACTCATCCAGAATGACCAAATCGGGCGCCTGATGACGTAGGGTCGCCAGCGCCAGTGCCCGACGAAGATGACCGACGAAGGTGGTCGGTTTGAGCGGCTTTATCTTCCGCTCCTCGTCACCATACAGAGCTTGCTCGAGCCTTTCGCGCACGGGCTCTCCAAATTCAGCCGCCAGCGCCTCGCGAAAACGCCGTGTCAGATGCGGTGGCGCCGCGGCGAATTTCCTCTCGGCATCCTCGACCAGCCAATCCCAGGAATCGCCAACGCTCAGGCGCATTATGGCCGGATCGAGATCGCGAGCGAACGCCGGGTAAGCCCGGTCGAGCAGCACCTTGAGAAATGCCCGCTCTTCTTTTCTTCCGCCGGTCAGACGAGCACGCGCGCCGGGGAAGGACGTTGCCGGCGTCAGAGCATAGATCAGAACCGGCTTGTCGGGCCGCTTCGAGACGGCGATGAGGGAAAGGCGATCCGGCGTCGCAACGGCCGCCTTACGTTCCGGCTCGTCTAGGAAGCTGACGACGCGCCCCTTGTTCTGATGGGAGACCGCATGGCCGTTGGCGATGTAATAGATAACGAGAGGCCGCTCACCGTCTTCCGACATACGGCGCGCGACTTCCTTCGCGACGATGGTCTTTCCCAGACCGACTTCATCGGCCACGAGAAAGCGTCGGCGCCCGCCTTGATTCGCAAAGGCGGATAGCGCGGCATCGACGGCCGCTGCCTGGAACGGCTTGGGGGCGCTCACCGACGCTTCCCCTTGCGCTCTTCGCCGAGGCCGACCCGCAGCTTGCCCCAAAGCTCCTCGAAGCGCCGCAGCATCGCAGCGGTTTGCGGGTCTTCCTGGCCGGCCTGTTCCAGCACCGCCGGCAGGTATTCTGAAACGCGGCGTTCGATTTCGCGAAACTTGTTCTGATCGCGCGACCAGGCCGCGAGCATCTCCTCCAGCGTCGGCAGTGCGGGGTCAAGCGCTGGATTTGCACCGGGGGCTGCACGATCCTGTTGCTTCTCGATCGTCCAGTCATCCTCCCCATCGCGGCCGTCATCAGCCAACAGTCCTGCCAGCCAGAGAAGAAAGCCCCTCGCTCCCAGAAATCGCACGAAGGCCGCACGATCGCGCTCTTCGCCGAAAGGCGGGTCGGCAGGGGCGCGCTGCAGCCAGGAAAGCCCCTTCGCACCGCGGCTGACACGCAAGCGCACGAATTCGCTCCGTTCGGCAGGAAGCGTCGGCCCAAGCGCCACCGTTGTCTGTCGCCGCAGCCAAGCTTTGAGTTCGCCGTGCAAGGCGCCGACTTCGAGCAGGATGTCGGCTTCCTCGGGATGCGGTCCATCGGGATAGAGATCGGAACCATGGACGAGACGGATCTCATCCCCGTCGATGCTGAGCGTGCTCGCCCACCGCGCTGCGACCTGCGCCCGAGCTCGCTCGAGCGCTTCTTCTTCCAGCGCCGCGGCGTCCGGCTGATATTCGGTATCCGGCGCCTCGACGATCCGCGCCGAGTCGAGCAACGCCTTCAGACCTTTCTCCAGAGCCTCGGTGATCTGCAACTCGGCGATGACCTCCGCGTTGCGGCCCGTCCACGCCCGCATGGTGGCGTTCGCGCTTCCGAGCCATAGGGTCCGCTTTCGTCCCGCGCGCACGAACAGCAATTTGGCATGGAGGCCTCGGCCGATCTCTGCCTCCTCGTCATCCGCAGTGTCTGCGTCAGATGCCGATCCGGTGTTCGCCTGCTCCGGCTCCGGGTCGCCGATGGGATAATCCGGCGCATCCAGCGCCAACAAATCGTCGAACGAGGAGAGCGACGGGCCGACCCGCTCGATCTCGCGCATGGTCGTTAGCAGCACGCGACGGGCCGGCTTCGGCCCCTTCGACACTTGTCCGGCCAAGAAATTCTTATCGATGAACGGGCTCACGACGACGATTTCATCGGCCCCCGCCGGTGGAACTGGGGCTTGCAGTTCTCCTGTCCCCGTAAACCAGCGAATTCGCTCGACGCGCACGCCGGCGGGCGCGCGCCACGGGATCTTCGTAACCGCAGTCGCGAGGGAAGCAGGCCGGACTCCCTTGAGCTCGGCACGCTCAGCTAACGCGCGTGCCAGATCACCTGCCCCTGTGATCGGGCCTCCGCCATTCTCTCCCGAAACAAGCAGAAGTCCTATGTCACGATTGACGCACTCGGTGAGATTTCGGCTTCCAATCCAGAGCCGCCAGCCGGTCTCGCCGCTTTCGCTCCGTGTCCGCATCAGCGCTGCCTTGGGATGCCAGCTATGGGTCGCTTCGTCGAAATCGACTTCCCGCACGAATTGGTCTAGCACCGCCGCGATCCGCGGCGTTCGCCGCATCTTCGCAAGCCGGCCGCGCTGGATGATGATCCGCACCTTCCCGCGCAAACGCTCAACGGCATCGGCGAAATCGGAGGGGCTGCCTCGCCCTGCCTCATTGTCCTTGCCGGCGAGGGCTAGCAAGGCCGCGCCGATGGATCCAAGGTCTGCCGAATAAGACGCCAGCAACGCCAATTCGACATTCTCGTCAGGGCCGGGACGCAGGCCTTCCAGAAACGAAAGAGCTGGCCAACTGTCGGCCGCGCCGCTCATTCGGCACCCGCCAGATCATCGAGAAGCGTACTGACCTGCTGCCACCGGTAATGCAGGGGTCCGGCCAAGCCATGTTCATCACTCGACCACTCGAGTCGCCGAGCCCGCCCATTGGGGGTCGGCGCAAGCCGCGCGCGCGGTCCCTTGCGCGCCTCGGCTGCGGTATAGACGTCGGAAAGCGCGACAGGATTCCCCGATCCCGCAGCAATCCAGTCCCTCGTCGCCGTCACCACAGCAAGCAATTTCGCCGGCAGAGGTCCAATGTCCGCTTCGAGCGCCGTTATATCGAGCCCAGCTGCGATCGGACCCTGCTCCGCGAGGATAACCCCGAGATGCTCGCGGTGACGGGCCGAGACTTGCCGCTTGTCATCGATCTCGACGATCCGCTCCAGCAGCGCGTCGTAGACGGCGCGGCCGATGCCTGCGAGACTAGCTGCCTGCCGCGCGCGGATGAGCGGGCCATGATCGGCGCCGGCGATGGCGTATGTTTCGTTGGCCCACATCTCGGCAGGAGCCGCAACCTCGGTTCTGACCAGCCTCGCCAGCAGCGACAGTTCACGGCCACCATTGCCGCGTAACTGCGCTAGGCGCTCGCGCAGGAACCCGGCCTCCGCCTTCTTCAGACGAAGCGAGATGTCTCCGCTCTGCCAATTCTTCGGACGATCGGGAAGTCGCACGAAAGGCGGCTCGAAGCTCAGGAGAGGCTGACCATCGTCGTCGGTGGGCGAGCCGACGGTCTTCAGTAAACGATGCGCCTGTCCACGAGAAATCGTCCGACCGTCCAGCCGCGGACGCAAGATCCCCCAAACCGCAAGCGCGTTCCAATAGACGGTAGACGGCGGTTGACTTGAGGGATTTGGAAAGACACGGCCGCCGATCACCTGGGCTTCGCCTGCGTCTTTCAGCCGTCCTGCGAGCAATCTCTCGCGTTCACGCAAGGCGCGCTGCGCAGCCGGTCCGATTATGCCCGCGAGATCCTCGAACAACCAGGGTACGAACAACGCGTAACGCGCGCGGGTATGCAAGACCGACGTACCGGGAAAGAAGTGGTCGGCGTATCGCTGGTGAATCGTCAGGAAGCCGATCTCGTCGCGCACGCCCATGGACTCTTCGTCCATCTGCGCCTTCGCGCGAGCGAGCGCTTCACGCGAGAGATAGGTCCAGCCAAGCGCAGGTTCGATCGCCGGTGCGCGTCTTATTCGGGATCGTCTCGCCGCCTGTCGCAATGCCTTAGCTCCGGAACCAGGACATCGGCGCCGCGGTCAACTTGTTGCCGGAAGGGACGACAACCGCGCACTCGAACCCGGGGAGTTGGAGAGCATCAGCCATGCGCGACCTTCCCGACACTTCGCGCCAGCCATGTCGGAAGCTGCGGCGCCGCCGCGACCAACTCGTTGAATGCAACGGGTGCAAGCTTCCGCTTCAGGGTCTGCAGGGCTATCTCGGCCCTGTCGGGTCCTAACCACGCCAAGGCGCGTATCGCCTCCCCCCCGGGCCGCTGAGCCAGCGCGAATTGCCATCGTGGCGCGTGGCGAAGCTCAATGATCTGCTTTCCAAGTCTCATCTTCCTGGAGCGCCCCGACGTCAGATAGACCAACCGAGCCGGCACCTGTGCGGTAAGCCCAAGACGGTTAGCAGCCGCCGCGCCGCTCGAGACGATGACCTCACCGCGCTGAGCAGCGATCGCTTCTACTGCTAGCTCCACAGACGGAGCCCTCACACCAAACCGACTCGTAACAGGCAGCAGGTACACACCCCGCCCAGCCCGAAGCAGTTGCCCCCGCTCGGCAAGGCGCGACAAAGCCTGATCCACCGCCGCCCGGTTTCCGAGATGGAGCAAGCTCTTGGCCGCGACCGGCGTACCTTCAGGCAGCCCCTTCGCGTGCGAAAGAATCTGTTCGGTCAAGCGTTGCATGGCCATCCCCCTGTCAGAAATATGCGTGGATTTCTGACAGTTTGCAATGCGCGAGCCTGTGGCCCGTGTGCGGAGATCGCCCCATTTTTACGAATGAGGTTGGCACCGATTGTATGGGGAAAGCCTTCCCCTGCGGCCGAGCCTGCCGTCTCGGCCGACCCCTTCTGCGGGGAGACCCCGCAACGCCCCCGAGAGTGAGAGTGCGGCCCGGCCTTGCCGTGACGGGTTGAGGGCTGGGAGAGAGGCTCCCGGCGCCCGTCGCGGAGATCCGCGATGTCCAGAAAGACCGCATCTGCTCGCCCCGGCCAGGACCGGGCGAGCCTCTATGACGAAATCACCGGTAAGATCATCGCCGAGCTGGAGGCCGGCCGTATCCCTTGGGTCCAGCCTTGGGGGACGGCGGCAGCGGAGGCGCCGCTCGCCATGCCGAGTAATGCCGCCACCGGCCGGCATTACTCGGGGATTAATGTGCTGATCCTCTGGGGTGCTGTCGTCGAACACGGCTTTCCCGGCCAGAGCTGGCTGACCTTCCGTCAGGCGCTGGCGCTCGGCGGCATTGTCCGCAAGGGCGAGCGTGGCACGACAGTTGTCTATGCCGACCGCTTCGTGCCCGACGATGAAAAGAGGCGCGCCCGCGAGAGCGGCGACGAGGCCCAGGCGATCCCGTTCCTGAAGCGGTTCACGGTGTTCAACGCCGCGCAATGCGAGGGCCTGCCGGAGGAGGTCGCGGCCGGCGCGCCGCCTCCCCAACCCGGTCTGATCGAGCCCAAGGTCGAGGCGTTGATCCGCGCGACCAGCATCGACTTCCGCATCGGAGGCAGCCGGGCTTTCTACGTTCCAGCGCTCGACTATGTGCAGGTCCCGCCACCCCAGGCCTATTTCGAACCAATCAACTGGCACCGGACCGCGCTGCACGAACTCGGTCACGCCACTGGCCACCTGTCCCGTCTCGGCCGCGATATGACCGGCGGCTTCGGCACCAAGAAGTACGCGTTCGAGGAGCTGGTCGCCGAAATGAACGCCGCCTTCTGCTGCGCGTCGCTCGGCATCGTGCCGACCGTGCGGCACGCGGATTATATCGGCTCCTGGCTGGAGGTTCTGCGCGACGACAACCGCGCCATCGTCCGGGCCGCATCACAAGCGAGCAAGGCGGCCGACTGGCTGCTCGGCTTCGTGCCGGCCGAAGGCGCCGAGGTTTCAGCCGAGCCCTCGATCGACAGGAGAGCGGCATGATCCTCCTCATGCCCGAACTGCGCGAGCAGCTTCTCGCCAACGGCCGCCAGCGCGAGGCCGACCACATCCCTGTGGTGAAGTTCTTCAACCCGCTCGGTGAAGGGGTCTGGCTCGCCACAGAACTCGACGCGGACGGCGACACCCTGTTCGGCCTGGCCGATCTCGGTGAACCCGAGCTCGGCTCCTTCAGTCTTGCCGAGATGATAGCCGTGCGGCTGCCGCTCGGTCTCGGCATCGAACGCGATATCCTTTTCGAGGGCCTTTATCCGATATCAACCTGGGCCGAGATGGCCCGCCGGACCGGTAGCATCCGCCACGCCGAGCGCATGCTTCACGCCGTCCACAGAAGCGCGACGTCCAGGAAGTCCGTAAATCCGTAGATCCGTAGATCCGTAGATCCTGTGGCGGCGGGTCTGCGTTTCGGCGTCTCCCGTCGCCACGCCTGGGGTGCCAGCCAGTGGAGAGTGAGAGGGAGGACGGGATTTTCGTGACGGGTTGGAGGTCGAGAGAGAGGCTCTCGGCCGCCCGTCGCGGAGTAAATCCCGATGGCTACTGCAGCTCAAAAGATCGTCCTGTCGTCCTCGCGCGACATCCCCTTCAACAAGCTGGTCTTGAGCCAGTCGAACGTCCGGCGCGTGAAGGCTGGCGTCTCGATCGAGGATCTCGCGGCATCGATCGCCCGGCGCGGCCTGATCCAGAGCCTTAGCGTCGTGCCCGTCGCCGATGCCGAGGGCAACGAGACCGGCATGTTCGAGGTGCCCGCCGGCGGCCGCCGCTTCCGGGCGCTGGAGATGCTGGTCAAGCAAAAGCGCCTCGCCAAGATCGCGCCGGTGCCCTGCGTCGTGCGCGAGCGAGACAGCGCCATCCTCGCTGAGGAGGTCTCGCTCGCCGAGAATATCGAGCGCGCGCCGCTCCATCCCCTTGACCAGTATCGCGCCTTCCAGGACATGCGCGACAAGGGCATGAGCGAGGAAGACATCGCCGCAGCCTTCTTCGTGCCGGCCCAAGTCGTGAAGCAGCGTCTACGGCTTGCGTCCGCGTCGCCCGCGCTGCTCGACGTCTATGCCGAGGACGGCATGACGCTGGAGCAGCTCATGGCCTTCACCGTGTCGCACGACCATGCCCGCCAGGAACAGGTCTGGGACGCGATCAAGGACGCTTGGTCCAAGGAGCCGTACCAAATCCGGCGCATGCTCACCGAGACCACGGTGCGCGCCTCGGACAAGCGGGCGGTGTTCGTCGGCGTCGAGGCCTATGAGGCCGCCGGCGGCCTCACCATGCGCGATCTCTTCCAATCCGACGATGGCGGCTGGTTGCAGGACGCGGGTCTGCTCGACCGCCTGGTCGCCGAGAAGCTGAAGGCCGCGGCCGAGACGATCGCGGCCGAAGGCTGGAAGTGGATCGAGGTCGCGGTCAGCTTCCCCTATGACGCCACGCGGGGCCTGCGCGAGCTGCAGGGCGAACCGCTCGACCTTTCGGCCGAGGAGCAGGCCACCGTCGAGGCGCTCAACGCCGAATATCAGAAGCTCGAGGCCGACTATGAAGACGCCGACGAGCTGCCGGACGAGGTCGATCAACGCCTCGGCGAGATCGAGACGGCGCTCGCCGCCTTTGAGACACGGCCGGTGCGCTTCGAGGCGGACGACATCGCTCGCGCGGGCGTGTTCATCAGCGTCGCCCATGACGGCAGCCTCGACATCGACCGCGGCTACGTGCGGGCGGAGGATGAAGCGCCGATCGAGCCCGAGGGCGAGATCGGCGTGGGCGCCGGCGGCGATCCGGCCGAGCCCGTCGTGCAGCGGGCAGTCATCACCATCGGCGGCCAGCCTGCCGAGCCCGAGGACGACGAGGATGACGGCGTCATCAAGCCGCTGCCGGAGCGCCTAGTCATCGAGCTCACGGCCTATCGCACGCTCGCGCTGCGCAACGCCGTCGCGGAGAACCCGCACGTCGCCCTGACCGCGCTGCTCCACAAGCTCGTCTCGGACACCTTCATGACCCGCATGTACACGGGCGCCATGGAAGCCGGCGTGAAGCACGTCTTCTTCCCGGCCCAGGACGATGCGCTGAAGGACAGCCCGTCCGCGCGCGCGGTGCAGGACCGCCACGCCGCCTGGGCGGGCGACATCCCGAAGGAGGACGACGCCCTCTGGGACTGGCTCGCGGGCCTGGACGACGCCAGCCGGATGGCGCTCCTGGCGCATTGCGTCAGCTATGGCGTAAACGCGCTCTATGAGCGCCCGAACCCGTACAGCGGCAACGGCGTGTCGCAGCACACGCTCGACATGCGGCTCGCCCAGGCCGACCGCCTGAGCCGGGCGACCGGGCTCGATCTTGTCGAGGCCGGCTGGCGTGCGACCTTCGGCAACTACCTCAACCGGGTCACCAAGCCCCGCATCCTGCAGGCGGTCCGCGAGGGCGCCGGCGAGCAGGCCGCGCAGCTCATCGACCATCTGAAAAAGGGCGACATGGCCAAGGAGGCCGAGCGCCTGCTGGCTGACACGGGCTGGCTGCCGGAACCGCTGCGCCTGGTTGCCGAGGCCGAGGCGTCGACGCCGGAAACCCAGACCGGCGGCGAGGATGAGGGTGCGGCGCTGCCCGACTTCCTCGCGGGCGATGACGAGGAGTCCGCCGGCGAAGAGGACGAACGCCACCTCGTCGCGGCCGAGTGATCGCGCAGGCGGGGCGGCTTCGGCCGCTCCGCCCATCCCTCCAACCCAAGGAGCTGCGCCATGTCGCAATCCAGCCCGGCGCCCCGGCGCGTCGTTTTCCAATATCTCGTTCCCGTGCATGTCGAAGTCGAGGACGGGCTCGTTGCCCGCGTCACCGTCATCGACGAGACGCCAGTCCGCGCCCCCACCGTCGTCGAGGGCGACCCCGCCGATCTCGACGATGCCGTGCGAGCCGCCGACGACGGCCAGGCTTGGCCGTCCTGGCGGTTCGGCTACTAGCCCGACCACCTTTCAATCCCTTTCGAGCCCGGCCCAGCGCCGGGCTTTTTTCGTTTCAGGAGCCCGCCATGACCGATTTTCTCAGCCGCTTTTCCTGCCTGCTCGACGTCGGCACCGCCGCCAACGCGGCGCGCGCCTTCGACATCTACACGGCGCTCATCGGCGAAAACGCCCGCGACGACCCGCCGGCCGAGCCGTTCCTGCTCTCGCTTTCGCCCGAATACGGACCGGCCCGCCTTTGGCTGCGCGATCCCGGCAGCGCTGACCAGCAGCTCGCGATCACCTTCGTGACCCGCTGCGCCGAGGCCCTCGGCCTAACCGGGCGCTGGGGATTCCAATGGGCGAACATCGCCTCGAACCCCGTCGTCGACGGCTTCTCCGGCGGCGCCCATCTCCTCGATCTTTCGACCGGCCGGACGCTCGAATGGATGAGTACCGGGCGCTGGCTCACCGACCGGATTGCCGAGGGAGGCGTGCGATGAGCATTCCCCACCATGCCCGCGCCAACTTCCAGACGCTGCTGCGCGCCGCGACCAGCGGCGACCTGGCGCTGATGGAATGCACCGAGGTCGCGACGGGCGAGGCCCGCTACGTCATCTGCGCCGTCGGGCGCGATGACGGCGAAATATGTGTTCACCCCGTTCGGCCATCTGGCCGACGGCAATCCGTTCGAGCTTTATCGTCCGCCCGAGGCCTCGACCTGAAGCCGGACGGCTTCGAACAGGTCCGCGACGATCGCGCGGGCCCTAGCCGGAAACGCCGCGTCGCCGGCCGGCACGACGAAGCCGTCGAAGCCATGCGTCGGGTAATAGGCGTTCAGCACGGTGACGATCCCATTCAGCTCGGCCGTCGCCTTCAGGCCAGCGGCCTTGGCGAAGGCCAGCGCCTTCTCCAGATCGTGGCGGACATCTCGGCGGCAGCGATCGTCGCTCCAGCCCTCAGCTACAAGGAACGCCTTAAGCACCAGCTCGGTGGCGATGGCGATCGCGTAACAGATCTCTCGCGGATCGCCAGCTCGCGGTTGATGCTACCCGCCTGTACCAGACCGCGACCTCCCGTTTGCCGTTGACCCGCCCAAAGCCATCGGGCGGTTCTGCGGAGCCGCGCCGGTCTTCGGGTCCCAGAACGAGCTGTGTCATGCAATTGACGCCGATCCCGACGCCGCCCGGCGAGCAATCGCCGAGCTTCAGCGTCGCACGTTCCAGCGATGTGCCGGTGAACTGGCGATAAGCCCTAGAAAGAGAATGGCGCTGACGAGCCCTGGTTGGCAAGGAGCGGTCAAGTTCGATAGCCGGTCAGCGCGATCCGCCAAGGAGGCCGTCGAGGTGCGGGTTAGGAAAAATGGATTCCACGTCCGCACCGAACACGGCGGCAATACGATAGGCCAGATCGAGCGATGGATCGTGCTTGTCCGTCTCCAGGGCAATCACCGCCTGGCGCGAGACGCCGACGCGGGCGCCGAGCTCTTCCTGCGTCCATTTCCGTCCGTTTCTCAGCTCCCGCAGGTGGTTCTTCATCCGCGGCTCGTTTTGACGAAAGGCGTAATGAACGCAAAAGCCAGCCAGAAGAGAGGATAGATCAGCCATCCCGGCGCGTGGACCACATCCGCATAGCTCTCCAGAAAACCCCACGAGGCAAAGAGAGTGACGCTAATGCCCCAAGCGAGAATGAACCGCTTCAATGTCAGAGCGCGAGCGAACTCGTCGCCGCTGCGGATCAACCGGAGCGTAGCCCAGACATGGCCGAGGACGGGAAGCGCGACGGCCAACCCGAGCGCCCACTTCGCACCGGCGCCGAGATCTTCGAATGCGCCGCTCATCGCCAGTGAATTGATCAAGCCGTAGATTGTGAAGCAGATGACCGTCTGGAAGGTGTAGCGATTGTTTGCCGCCGGCGTGAACATGGGGACCTCCGCAATGTAAGGACAACCTTACACCCACCAGATGTAATGTCAACCTTACATCTGGTGGGTACTAGAGGCCTGCCGCTATGCGGAGCTCCGCCGAGCGCGCGGGTGGCTTCGCGCTGCAGCGCCGCCGCCGCGTCATCCTGGCGCCGGGCGGCCGCCAAAACCGGCAAAACCAGGCAGGAATCTACGGCGATCGACGGCGAAAAGGCCATAGTCGAAACCGAGTTCTTCGCAAAAGATCAGATGGACGACGACGCTCCCGAAGCGGCCGCGGCCGAAGAACGTCAACGACTTGCAGTATGGTCCGCTGGCAACGGCGGGCCTCTTCTTATGGGAAGACGACCAATGGCGCAAAACCCGCATGATCTTGCGCTCCGTCTCGCCGATCGGGCTGAGGCGGTCTGCAGCCATTACCTCTCCAGCGGCCGCCGCGAGGGCGGCTACTGGCTGGTCGGCGACGCGCGTAATACGCCCGGCCGCTCGATGTATGTCCGACTCAAGGACACGCCCAAGGGTCCAGCCGGCAAATGGACCGACGCAGCGACCGGCGAACATGGCGATCTTCTCGACGTCATCCGCGAAAGCTGCGGCCTTGTCGACTTCAAGGACGTCGCCGAGGAGGCCCGGACCTTCCTCAGCATGCCACCCCCTGAGCCGGAACCTCGCGAGCAGCAGCGGCAGAGCCCGGCGCCGCACGGCTCGCCCGAAGCGGCCCGCCGTCTCATCCGCATGTCGCAGCCGATCTACGGCACGCTCGTACAGGCGTATCTCCGGGAACGCGGCATTACGGATTTACGCGGAACCGGAAGTCTGCATTTCCACCCGCACTGCTATTATCGCCCGGACGAGCACTCCCCGACAGAGACATGGCCCGCGATGATCGCAGCCGTCACCAGCCTCGACGGCAAAATCACCGGCGCACATCGCACCTGGCTCGATCCGCACCGCCGCGACAAGGCGCCGATCGACACGCCAAGGCGGGCCATGGGCGATCTTCTCGGCAACGCTGTCCGCTTCGGCGTCGGCGGCGAGGTGATGGCGGCCGGCGAAGGCATCGAGACCGTCCTGTCGCTCCGCCAGGTCCTTCCCGAGATGCCGATGCTGGCGGCGCTCTCAGCGGCGCATCTCGCCGCCATCCTGTTCCCCGACACGCTGCGGCGGCTCTACATCGTCCGCGACAACGATCCGGCCGGCGACGGGGCGCGCGATAGCTTGATCGAACGGGCGAACACGGCCGGGATCGAGGCGATTGTCATCTCGCCGGAGCTGGGCGACTTCAACGAGGATCTGCGCACCCTCGGCCTGGACGCATTGCGCATGGAAGCCCGGTTGCAGGTCGCGCCGCAGGACGTCGCTCGCTTCATGGCGTTGGCGGCATAGACGACAGGAGAACGGACGTGCGGGCCGCCGCCGTACTCGGCGGATGCGTCAATCCGTCGGAGGGGGACCGCGCCTCGGCCTTCGAGAGGGCGATCGGCCCACAAGCCGGCCAGCCGGGGAATGGCGGCGGCCGACTATTTTCCGGCGCGGCCTGAAGGCCGCTTTCCATCGCGAGGCAAAATAGCCGGCCTTAGCCATCGAGCCCTGCGCTTGCGCTCCGGGTGCCCGCCCGTCCGGCCCGTGGGCTTCGTCGCCATGAAGGCCGCGACGGTCGCGGTCCAACCGACGGAGCATCCCATGCGCGAGCACCACGACTGCGAACCGCACCACGAATCCTCACCCACCGACCATGTCCTCAACGAACTGCAGCTTCACGGCTACCGACCCTTCGCCGACGAGCCCGATCAGCGGCTTCTGCCCGACGGCAACCAGGTCGCGGGCGCAATTGCCGACATCTTCGACGCCCTGATCGTCACGCTGGAGGATACTCGCCTCGAACCCGACCTCGACGATCTCCTCTGGTCGACCGTCAACGTCTTCCACCGCGCCACCGACCGGATCGGCCGGGAACTGGACGACAACGAGCAGGCCCAGAAGCGGGCGCAGCGCGAACAGGACGGCAGCGAGGTGAAGTCGGTCGAACTGGAGCGCCTGATCGCCGAGGGCATGACGCTGATCGAGCGGCAGAACGCGTTCGAACTGATGCGCGACCAGGCCGCCGATCACTATGAGCGCCACGTCGGCAAAACTTGGCTCCCGCGCAGCGGATCGAAGGTCAACCATCGCAATCTGACCTCGGCAATGATCGACAGCCGCGATTTCCTGATGGCGAAGAAGCGTGCCGACCAGGAGGTCCTCCTGCCGCCGGGCCCGAAGATCGTCGTCACCGGCGGGCTCGACTTCAATGACCACCGGCTGATCTGGGCCAAGCTCGATCAGGTCCACGAGAAGCATCCCGACATGGTGCTGATCCACGGCAAATCGCCGAAGGGTGCCGAGAAGATCGCCTCGCTCTGGGCAAAGAATCGGAACGTCCCGCAGATCGGCTTCGGGCCCGACTGGACGAAGCACGGCCGGGCCGCACCCTTCAAGCGCAACGACAACATCCTGGAGATCGTGCCGAAGGGCGTGATGCACTTCCCGGGCACCGGCATCCACGACAACCTTGCCGACAAGGCCAAGAAGCTCGGCATCCCGGTCTGGAAGTTCGGCGGCGCGTGAGCGCCGCCTAGCTCAAGTCGACTTTCCAGAACTTCAACACGTCCTCAACCTCAGCCTTCGGGTAATGGAGGTACTCTGCATTGGCCAAATCGGACCGCATCTTCGACTTACGCTTCGCGATTTCACGCTCAATGCGCTGCGTGAATGGTGCAGTGCCGGGCGGCAGGATGCCCGGGCGATCGGGGCTCGGCCAGCTCTTCGGGTAATTGGACGGCGTCCAACCTGATCGTACCTCTTCCGCCTGCGATTGCACGGACTCATGCTCGCATGCCCACCCATAAAGATGAAACGAGCAGACCCGCAGCATCGCCTTGATCTCAGGGAGCGTGTCAGTGAATCCCTTCAGCGATGTCGGCAACCACACCATGTTCGCGACGCACGAGAAATAGCGAGGATCCTGCACTACATTGCTGCGCTGAGCGAACGACGGATCGTCGTAGCCCCAGATATGGCAGACCGTCCAATTCTTAGGCTTGGGGGCCGCCACATCGAGCGCCGCCACCAGGGCGTTGAGCGCCGCCACATTTCCCTCGAACTTCTCGGCAGTGACGCCCGTCGCCTTGCGCGTGTTGGTATATCGGCGAGACCAGCCGGCATCGTAGAGTGGGCGACCTCGCGCCGTGTGCGGTGCCCACACCGGAAGCGCGCGGAAAGTGTCTGGATGAACCCACCGCGCGGTTCGCTCAATCAGCTCAACGATCGCAGGAATGTCGGCCCGCAGCGCCTCGTTGCCGTCAGGCACATGAAATCCACTCGCCACACTTCCCCTGCCGATACTGTCGCCTCGGCTGCGCGAGACATCCGGCTGAAGTCTGGCACCTGGGCTGTTGATATATTCATCGACTACCATTTCGGACCGGCCGACGCACCCCCCGCTTCTCTGCGCTGATCCTTGGTCAGACTGATCGCTTGACGCCATCAACCCGTAAAGGGTCGGCTATGCGAGCATGCCGCCGCTGCGGCTTCGCCTGCGCGGTGATTGCAGCGCTCAGCCCGACACATCGGGCACCTGTCAGCGGGGGATGGCCCTCCGCTCGAACAGGAGCCGGATCAATGTCCCTGAACGACGCACACGCCTTCGCCTTCAGCCTCGCCACCACGCTGATGGCCGCGATCATCATCTTCCAGGCCGGCGACGGCACGCTGTCGGTCACGCCCGCCAGCGAATATGACGGCGACACCGCCGCCATCGTCCATGAGATCGACCCCTTCGCCCCCTGACCGGGGCGACCCGGTCGCAGGAGCGGAAATCGCCGCCGATTTCCGCTCCCGGCACGCGCGCTCCTGCGCTATACTTCAGCCGCGCCGTGGTGGTGGTGGAATGCGCGACCGTCAGACCTTGTCCACACGGAGGCCACCACCATGATCATCCTCGCAATACTTGCATCCCTCGCGGCGATAGGCCTGCTTTGCTGGCTGCTGTTCACGCTGGCCGTCTTCGCGCTGCCGGCGTTCATCGGCGTGACGGCGGGCGCCTGGGCGCACGGCACGGGCGCCGGCATTCCTGGCGCCATCCTCGTCGGCGCCGTCGCGGCGGCGATCACGCTCGCCGCCGGGCATCTGCTCATTACCTTCGTCCGGCCCATGTGGCTGAAGCTGATCGTGGCCGCGGCCTTCGTCGCGCCGGCGGCGATCGCCGGCTTCCATGCCACCCATGGCATCGTGAAGCACCTCATGCCGTCCGACGCGTGGCAGATCATGTTCTCCGTCATCGGCGCGGTCGCGGTCGGCATCACCGCCTTCGTGCGGGTCGCGGGAATGGCGGCGGCTCCGGCCCCGTCCGGCCGGGACCTTGCGAGCGCCTGATCTTCGTCATCGCCGTCAGGAGGATCAGGGCAGCCGTGGTCGTGGTCGTCCCATCGTCTCATGTCGGAGCGATGGGCGCGTGCGGTGCGGATCGACGCTGGCCCGGAAAAGCGGTCCTCGCTGGAGCGCTGCAGGGCAGACCCATGTCTCGGCGGGGCACCGGACATCCGGCGCGGGGATCTCCGTGGTGGCGGCGGAAGGCCAGGATGCAGCAGCGTCAGCCTGGCGGGAGGAGACGAAGCCGGTGAGCATGTCGTGACGCCGGTTTGCCGATGTAGGACGGCCGCCATCTTCTCCGTTATCTGACCGTGCCTCGACCGCTCCAAACGGCCTCTTCAATGGCCTGATCTGGCCGAAGGCCGGCTGCGCCTCGATCGCTATGACGCAACAGCCGCGTCAAACTTTCTTCCCCTGCCGGCTGCGCCGCCATTCCTCGCGAGACAAGAAAGCCCCTCCTTGGCTGTCAGGCCCCTTCGGGGTGCGCCGTCGATCGCCTCCGGCCAACCGATCGCCATCGAGGCCGCAATGGTGCGGGCTCGGGAACGGAAAACGGAGACTTACAATGGCGACCATCGGCACCTTCAAGAAGACCGGCTCGAACGAGTTCACCGGCGACATCGTCACCCTCAGCGTCCAGGCCAAGAACGTGCGCATCGTCCCCGACCAGCGCGCCACCGGTGAGAACGCTCCCAGCCACCGGGTCCTGGTCGGCCGCGCCGAAATCGGCGCCGCCTGGACCAAGCGCTCCAACGAAGGCCGCGACTATCTGGGCCTCAAGCTCGACGATCCGAGCTTCAACGCCCCGATCTACGCCAACCTCTTCGACGACGAAGGCGAAGACACCTTCTCGCTGATCTGGTCCCGCCCCAACGGGCGGCGCGGCGACTGAGGCCCCGCGAAGGCCCCGGCCGGAAGGCCGGGGCCTTCGGCGCCCAGGGCGACCGAATCAGTTGCTGCTGTTCCGACCGAAGTGACAACGCTATCGAGGCTCTCGACGCTAGATTCGGTCCTCAAGAACGACTAATATAGTCGTAGTTCTGGCGTGCGCGTAGTTCCGAGTGGGAGGTGATCATGCATGATCACCGCCCGACAATCGCGGGCCGCACGCGCGTTGCTGGGTTGGACACAGGAGACGCTCGCTGACCGGGCCCGGGTATCTTTGACCGCGCTGAAGCGCCTCGAGTCCGAAAGCGGCCTTGAGGTGTATGAAAGCACGCGCGATGAAGTCCGTCGCGCGTTCGAAGGTAGCGGGATCGTCTTCCTGAACTCCGACCAGGGAGTGGGAGTGATGCTTGTCAACAGGAAGAGAGACGACTGACGCGTCGGCGGGCGATCGCGCCGCTCTGTCGCTACCCGTGCGGTCAGCCGGTGGCCTCTGCGTTCAAAACAGCGTTAACAATTCCCTTCAAAATGGATACATCTATCAAGGGGGAATTCAGTGACCAAAGAAGACTTTCTGGATCAGCCGCCTGATGGCGCAGCGCTCACCGCCTATGACAAGGCGCATCTGAAGCTTTACCTGCGCCTTCTGGATGCTGACGCCGACGGAGCAGACTGGAAAGAAGTCGTACAAGTGCTCTTCGGAATCTGTGCCAAAACCGAACCGGAGCGGGCCGCACGCGTCCACGCCGCTCATCTCTCCCGCGCAAAATGGATGACCCGAAGCGGCTACAGCGAGTTCCTTGGGCCTCGCCTGCACTGAGGTGATGCAGAACATGCATCACGTTGATCCGACTTCGTTCTTCCCTGCATCAACTCAACTTGGAATCGTCATCGCTTCACTACTCGCGTTGCTTAACATTTGCGCGGAGGCGGCGGAGGATGTCCGAGGAAGAAAGTTGGCGGTCTGAGACCGCTTATGACTATATCGATAAGCTTACGACCAGCGAACTTGCATGGGAATTTCTCAGGAGAAACCCAGAGTATAGGGCGGACTTTCAAAGATTACTGTCCTCTGGACGATTAACCGACGAAACAGCGACGGCCTTTGCACATCAATGGGGGTTGTCTTTTCGCAGCAGACCCACGCATCACTGGGCTCGCTCAGCCGATCTTCTGGACCCCTCAAGCCGATCCGGCGGCGATCATTCTCCAAGGCGGCCCCGCCCTATCCGGAGAATCTCATCTCACCGTTGATCGTCTTCGCGCTCACGCCGTCCAAGACCGCGGCGCAGCGCTTCTCCGACTAAACCTCAACGGCGAACCTTTCGATGTCACTCTTTCCGATTCGACGGAAGGCGCCCCACTTGCTGCAGTAATCCCGCTCGATGAGATGACACCCGATCGCCTGACGGCGTTGGGCCGTTTCTGGGCGGCCGCAACGGGCCGCGCGGTGACTCCAGATTCCCGCGTGACACCCCAGCGGCTGCAGCGGGCGCGGCAGATGCTGCGTGCTGTCGACGCGCGTCTCGCAGGTGCCATCTATCGCACCATCGCCGAACACCTCTTCCCGCAGCACCAGATCGACACCGCGTCATGGGTCGGACATCCCATCCGCGAAACCACCATCCGGCTTGCCCGCGACGGCATGAAGATGGTGCGCGGCGGATATCGGGCGCTGCTGCGCCGTCCCCGCCGCGAGCGCTGACACCTATCGGGTGTCGAATTTAAGCTCCTTACTTCGACATCGTTCAAGGGGCCGTCTTCGCGCCACCGTGCTCGCAACCCGCCGCCCATCCGAAGCGGCCTCCCGCGAGACCACGGAGGTTCGATCATGGCCGAAAAAGCCGCCAGTCTACCGCCACGATACCTGAGAACGCAGGAGGCCGCCCGCTTCCTTGGCCTCTCTGAGCGCACCCTCGAAAAGCATCGTACCTACGGCACCGGCCCGACCTACCGGAAGCTCGGCGGCCGCGTCGTCTACTCCGTCGACGACCTCCAAGCCTGGGCGGATCGCGGCCTCGTCACATCGACCTCAGACCCGCGCGGCGGGACCGTGCTCCCGGCAAAGCGCCAAGCCGCGGCCTCCCCTGCCGCCGTCGGCCGGTTCCCGCGCTGAGCCTCCAGGCAATGTCGGCGCGCCATCACAGCAGCGAACGCGAGCAGCTCGATCTCTTTCGGGCGCTGCCTGGCGATCTCGCGCCCCGCGATGCGCAGGACCTGATGGCGTACCCGTTTTTCGCGCTCGGCAAGTCCAAGCGGGTAGCGCCGATCGACTTCAAGACCGGCTCCATCGTCATCCGTGTCGAAGCCGTCCCCGAGCACGGCATGGCCACCATCTGGGACGCCGACGTGCTGATCTGGGCTGCGTCCCAGATCGTCGAGGCGCGCGATCACGGCCTGCGGCCGTCGCGCCTGATGGCGACCACCCCCTACGAAATTCTGCAGTTCATCGGCCGCGGCGTTTCCTTGCGCGACTACGACCGCTTGAAGGCCGCGCTCGACCGCCTCCAGTCGACGACAGTGGCGACGTCAATCCGCCAGCCGACCGAGCGACGGCTGCACCGCTTCTCCTGGATCAACGAGTGGAAAGAGCGCGCCGACGGCAGAGGCCGGCCGCTCGGCCTCGAGCTGATCGTGCCGGACTGGTTCTACGCCGCCGTTCTCGACGACGCGCTCGTGCTGACGATCGACCGCAATTATTTCGGCCTGACGGGCGGCCTGGAACGCTGGCTCTATCGCCTGGTCCGCAAGCATGGTGGCAAACAGGAGTTCGGCTGGAGCTTCGACTTCCCGCATCTCCATGCCAAGTCCGGCTCGCTCTCGCCGCTCAAGCATTTCGCCTACGACCTGCGCGACATCGTCCGCCGCCAGCCGCTGCCGGGCTATCGCTTGACCATAGAGCAGTGCCTCGGCGGTCCCGAAATCCTTTCCTTCAAACCCATCGATCCGAACGCGCTCGGTATCGCCCGCCAGCGCCGCCGCTCGATCAAGCGCCCTGGGGATAAGCTGTGAATAGTCTCGTGCTATCAGGGACCGGCACTATCGTGCCTTCGGGGACCGGACTCTCGTGCTATCGGGGACCGGAATCGTCGAATCCTCGCGCTGAATCAGCAGCTTGCGAGCCCCGTAACTTATCTAACCTAGATTCCTACGGAATCTTTCTAACGCAAGCCGCTTTTTCGGCCGCTGCGGGCGAGTCCCCGATCGCCGGGAGACCGTCATGATCGTCGCACTGCTCAACCAGAAGGGCGGTGTCGGCAAGACGACGCTGGCGCTTCATCTCGCTGGCGAATGGGCTCGCCGTGGACAGCGCGTCACGCTGATCGACGCCGATCCGCAAGGCTCGGCGCTCGACTGGTCGCAGCAACGCAGCCGGGAGGGGCTGGAGCGGCTGTTCGGTGTCGTGGGCCTCGCTCGCGATACACTCCACCGTGAAGCGCCCGAGCTGGCACGGGACGCGGACCATGTCGTAATCGACGGCCCGCCGCGCGTCGCCGGTCTCATGCGATCGGCCCTGCTCGCCGCCGACCTCGTGCTGATCCCGGTGCAGCCATCGCCGCTCGACGGCTGGGCCTCAGCCGAGATGTTGGCGCTGCTCGGCGAGGCGCGCATCTATCGCCCGCAGCTCGCCGCGCGCTTCGTGCTGAACCGCTGCGCGGCTCGCACGGTCCTGGCGCGCGAAACTGCCGAGACGCTGGCCGATCAAGACCCGCCTTTGCTCTCGACCACGATCGGTCAGCGCATCGTCTTTGCCGATGTCGTGCAGACCGGCCGGCTCGCTGCCGAGCAGGACGAGGATTGCCCTGGTGCGCGTGAGATCGCCGCCCTCGGGGCCGAAGTCGCGAGGATCGGCGCATGAACGAGCGGTCCCCGAAACGCAGCTTCGCGGCGCGTCCCGCCGATCCCGAAGACTGGATCAAGGCGCCCGAACGCCATGCTTCCCGTAGCCAGGCCGCTGAGGATTTTTCGGCCCGGCTGACGATCGACGTCACCGCCGACATGCGCGGCCGCATCAAGATCGCTGCTTTTCAACGCGGCCAGACCGTCGCCGACATGCTGCGCGCGCTGTTCGAGCGTGAATTCCCACCCGCGTCAGGAGAAGGACAATGACCGGCCTTGTCGCCGCGCCAGAACGCGCCGGCCGTGCTGCCGCCGAGCCGCCGTCCGAAGATTTCACCCAGGTCGAGCTCGTCTGGATCGAGAAGCAGACGGAGCACTGGGTGCGCTTCGGTCGCGAGCGGCGCGAGCAGATCCTCGACCGCCGCCGCCGCATCCTGTTCTTCCCTCCCGGCAGCGTCCTCGCGCTCGTGCGCTGGGCGGCGAACGAGCACGGCACCATTCTCTCGCGGCTCGACATCCTGCGCACGGTGGAGCGCGACGCAGCGTGCCAGACCGTTCCGACGGTTACGCCCGGTGCAGAGGTTCTCCTGCATGTGGATGGCTGGCCAAAGGTTGAGCGCGTGCTCCAGCTCATCGACGCCATCGAGGCGCGCGGCATCGACCCGATCGAGGTCTCGCCCGCGCATTGGCGCCACGTCCACAACCGCATGACCGTCGGCGAAACGCCACGCGCCTATGATGCGCGCCAACATCGCGCCTTTCTCCTGCGCCGGGGGATCGGCGCATGACCCGGCTCTCCTATGCCATCGTCACGACCGTGGCCGTGTCGCTTCTCGGCGTCGCCTCGATAGCATCCTTCGCGCCGAGACTGATCTGGAACGCGTCCGCCAGCACGCCCGTCGGCTTCTACACAATCGGCGAACCCGGGCCGGTCGCCGTGACCGATCTGGTTGCGGTGGATGCCCCCGAACCACTCGCCACCTTCCTGTCCGATGGCGGCTACCTGCCGCGTGGCGTGCCGCTGTTGAAGCGTGTCGCCGCGCTCCCAGGACAGCGGGTTTGCCGGACCGGGCTCGCCATCACCGTCGACGGCGTGCCGATGGGCGACGCCCTCGATCGCGATCGCCGCGGCCGTCCGCTCCCAATCTGGCAGGGCTGCCGGTCGGTCGAGAACGGCGAGCTGTTCCTGATGAACTGGCAGGTCCGCGACAGCCTCGATGGCCGCTACTTCGGCCCGCTTCCGGCCACCGCCGTGATCGGCCGGGCCACCCCCCTCTACACCGACGAGGACGGCGATGGTCGCTTCGTCTGGCGCGCCGACGCGGTGACGGCCCGCCCATGACCCTTTCCACCGCAATCTGAAGGAGACGACCCATGCCCGTGATCGGTCAATTCATGCGTGAGAATGATGGCTTCATCGGCCACCTGACGACGCTGTCCTTGCATCAGGACATCATCATCGTCGCGGCCGAGCCGTCCGATGCGGAGAACCCGCCGGACTACCGCGTCCATGTGCTCGACACCATGAGCAACGAGACCGGCGCGGAGATCGGCGCGGGCTGGAAGCGCACCGGCGAGAAGGCCGGCGAATACGTCTCGCTGCAGCTCGACGATCCGACCCTCGAACATCCGATCCGCGCCAACCTGTTCCAGTCGGCCGGCGACAAGTCCGCCTGGGGCCTGCACTGGAATCGCCCGCCGAAGCGCGGCGAGCGGGACTGAGCGATGCCCGCGGCGCGCCATCAGCCTGCCGTCGGAGGGAGGATCACCCATCGACGTGCAGCCCTCCTTCTCCTTTCCGGCCTGATCCTCGCCGCACCGGGGACAAGCCCAGCCGGCGCCCAGCAGGCTCCAGCCGAACGACCATCGCGCGGCGATCCCTATGGCGATTACATCGCCGAGGCGGCGCAGAGGTTCGGCGTCCCCGAAGCGTGGATACGCGCCGTCATGCGCGTGGAAAGCGCCGGCGATGTGCGCGCCATCTCGTCGGCCGGCGCGATGGGCCTGATGCAGATCATGCCCGCCACATGGGCTGAACTGCGCGTCCGCCACCGGCTCGGCAGCAATCCCTACGATCCGCGAGACAACATCCTGGCCGGCGCTGCGTATCTGCGCGAGATGCACGATCGCTACGGATCGCCCGGCTTCCTTGCGGCCTACAATGCCGGTCCAGGCCGCTACGAAGAATATCTCGCAGGTCGCCCATTGCCGGCTGAAACGCGCGCCTATGTCGCGACACTCGCCCCGATTGTCGGCGACGGTGAACTCACCGGCCCCGTCATGGTGGCGACCGCCGATCCGCTGGCCTGGACCCGCGCGCCGCTCTTCGTCGTGCAGGCGGCTGGCAGCGGACCTGTCGCGCCGGTGCTGCCCGAACGCGCCCCGGGTGAAACTGCCGCGGCGATCCCGGCGCGCGATCAAGGCCCGGCGGCTTCGCGCACCGAGCGCCTTTTCGTTGCCCGCAGCGTCTCTGGTGGCCCGCGATGACCGCATTCGCACTCGTTCGCATTGTGGCGTGCTCTGGCGGATCGAAGGCGGTCCGGAGAGGAGGAGCAGTCAGCACAACCGCACGATGGCGAGATAAAAGCCGGCGAGGTGCGGCTTGGTGCGGTCGTGTGCTTTCAGGGGCTTATGGCGCATTTTCGCGAGGTGCGCCTGATCGGCGCAGCCTGCGCATTCGCTATTTCGTCAAGACTTTCCGCGCGTTTGCGCGATGTGCGGAGCCTCGGCCATGAGCGGCGAGGACGATTTCCGCATCCGGCCTGGTCGCATCCGCTCGACCCGTGCGCAGCAAGCGCGGCCCTTCATTGCCCAAGCGCTCGCCGCCGCACAGCGGGCCGGTGGACGCGTCTCGCACTCCGGGCAAATCAGCGCGGGCAATCGCTCGCGGTTCGGACGCGGACAGCGCGCGACCGTACAGGCCAATCGGCTGCTCACAAGCCGATCGCGCAATGTCGTCATCAAGACACGCGTCGTCCGGCATACCGCTAGGGCCGCGCCGCTCAGCGCCCACCTCAGCTATCTCCGGCGCGAAGGTGTGACCCTGGACGGGGAGAAGGCCCGGCTGTTCGGTCCCGAGACCGAAGACGCCGATCCCAGGGCCTACGCCGAGCGCACCCAGGAGGAGCGGCATCACTTCCGGTTCATCGTCTCGCCTGAGGACGCGACTGAGATGTCTGACCTCAAGACCTTCGCGCGCGAGCTGATGGGTCAGATGGAGAAGGACCTCGGCACTAAGCTTGATTGGGTCGGCGTCGATCACTGGAACACCGACAATCCCCACGTCCACATCATCCTGCGGGGGCAGACCGACGACGGCCAGGACCTCGTCATTGCCCGCGACTACATCAAGGAAGGCATGCGCGCCCGCGCGCAAGATCTCGTCACCCAGGAGCTGGGACCGCGCACCGATCACGAGATCCGCCGCAATCTCGAACGGCAGATCGAGGCGGAGCGCTGGACCAACCTCGATCGCCAGCTCGCCCGCGACAGCTACCGCACCGGCGTTGTCGATCTCGCTCCACACCCGGATCGCCAGCCCGACGAATTCCACGCGATGAAAATCGGCCGCCTGCGCAAGCTGGAAACGCTCGGCCTCGCCGATCAGGTCGGACCGGGCCAATGGGTCGTGTCCGAGAATGCGGAGGCAACGCTGCGCGAACTCGGCGAACGCGGCGACATCATCAAGCGCATCCATCGTGGCCTGACCGAGCGGGGCATCGAGCGTGGCGCCGGGAGCTATGTGCTCGCCGGCGAGAGCATCGACGATCCTGTCATCGGGCGGCTGGTCGATCGCGGTCTCGATGACGAGTTGAAGGGTACGGCCTACGCTGTGGTCGACGGCACGGACGGGCGCACCCACCATATCAAGCTGCCCGACCTTGATGCCGCTGGCGACAGCGCTCCAGGCTCGATCGTCGAGCTGCGCAAGTTTGATGATGCGCAGGGCCGCCGCCGTGTCGCGCTAGCCGTTCGCTCCGATCTCGATATCGAGCGACAGGTGCATGCGACCGGCGCCACCTGGCTAGACCGGCAGGCCATCTCCCGTGAGCCGGTGTCGCTCGGCGGCGGCGGCTTTGGTGCGGAGGTGCGTCAGGCGATGGACCGCCGTGCCGACCATCTTATCAGCCAGGGCCTCGCCGAGCGGCAGTCGCGCGGTGTCAGTTTTGCGCCCGGGCTGATCGACCAGTTGCGCCAGCGTGAGGTGGAAGCTCTGGGCGAGAAGCTTGCCGCCGAAATCGGGCGTCAGTTCACAAAGGCCGGAACGGGCGAATATGTGGCGGGCACCTATCGGCAGCGCTTCGCGCTCGCCTCGGGCCGCTTCGCCATGATCGACGACGGCCTCGGCTTTCAGCTCGTGCCCTGGTCTCCGTCCCTCGAACGTCAGCTCGGTCAGCACGTCTCCGGCGTCTCGCGCGGAGGCGGCGGCGTCGACTGGAGCTTCGGCCGCAATCGCGGCCTCGGCATGTAGCCCAATCAAGAAAGGAGTGCCCGCAATGTCGGCGACGAAAATCCTCTGGGGCCAGATCCTCACCGTCTTCCTGATCGTGCTGATGACGACCTGGGGCGCGACGCAATGGACGGCCTACCGGTTCGGCTTCCAGCCACAGCTCGGGCAGCCCTGGTTCGAGCTTGCCGGGTGGCCGATCTACTATCCGCCGGCCTTCTTCTGGTGGTGGTACTTCTACGACGCCTATGCGCCGCCGATCTTCGTCGAGGGTGCCTACATTGCCGCATCCGGCGGGTTCATCTCCATCGCGGTTGCCATTGGCATGTCCGTGTGGCGGGCACGCGAAGCGAAGAACGTCGAGACCTACGGCTCGGCCCGCTGGGCGCGGCCGGAAGAGGTTAAGGCCGCAGGCTTGCTCGGCCCGGACGGCGTCGTGCTCGGCAAGCTTGAACGCGACTATCTTCGCCATGACGGTCCGGAGCATGTGCTGTGCTTCGCGCCGACACGTTCCGGCAAGGGCGTGGGCCTGGTTGTGCCCTCGCTCTTGACCTGGCCGGGCTCGGCGATCGTTCACGATATCAAGGGCGAGAACTGGACGCTGACCGCCGGCTACCGCGCCCGGCACGGCCTCGTGCTACTGTTCGATCCGACCAATGCCAAGTCGGCGGCCTACAATCCGCTGCTCGAGGTGCGGCGCGGCGAGTGGGAAGTCCGCGACGTGCAGAACATCGCTGACATCTTGGTGGACCCGGAAGGCTCGCTCGAGAAGCGGAACCACTGGGAGAAGACGTCGCACGCGCTGCTGGTGGGTGCGATCCTCCACGTGCTCTATGCCGAGGCCGACAAGACGCTCGCCGGCGTCGCCGCTTTCCTGTCCGATCCGAAGCGTCCGATCGAGTCGACCCTCGCGGCGATGATGAAGACCGCCCACCTCGGCGAGGCCGGACCTCACCCTGTGATCGCGTCGGCTGCGCGCGAGCTGCTCAACAAATCTGACAACGAACGCTCCGGCGTACTGTCGACCGCGATGTCGTTCCTGGGTCTGTATCGCGATCCCGTCGTCGCCGAGGTCACGCGTCGCTGCGACTGGCGCATCGCCGACATGGTCGGTGGCAAGCATCCGACCACCCTCTACCTCGTGGTCCCGCCCTCCGACATCAACCGGACCAAGCCGCTGATCCGCCTGATCCTCAATCAGGTTGGCCGGCGCTTGACCGAGGATCTGCAGGCGAAGGGCAACCGCCATCGGCTGCTGCTCATGCTCGACGAGTTTCCCGCGCTCGGCCGCCTCGACTTCTTCGAGAGCGCCTTGGCGTTCATGGCGGGTTACGGCCTGAAAGCATTCCTCATCGCCCAGTCGCTGAATCAGATCGAGAAGGCCTATGGCCCGAACAACTCGATCCTCGACAACTGCCACGTCCGGGTCAGCTTCGCGACCAATGACGAGCGGACCGCCAAACGCGTTTCGGATGCGCTCGGCACCGCCACCGAGATGAAGGCGATGAAGAACTATGCCGGCCACCGCCTCTCGCCCTGGCTCGGCCACTTGATGGTGTCTCGCTCGGAGACCGCCCGCCAATTGCTGACGCCTGGCGAGATCATGCAGCTCCCGCCCTCCGAGGAAATCGTCATGGTCGCCGGCATTCCGCCGATACGCGCGAAGAAAGCCCGCTACTATGAGGATCGCCGATTTCAGGAGCGCATCCTGACGCCGCCCGGCCTGACCAAACCGGCAAGCGCAAGGGCAGACGATTGGAGCACGCTGGCTTTGCCCGAACGGCCGGTGCTGAACACGCCCATCGCCGTGGATGATGGGGCCGATGACGATCCGACGGATTCCGAGCGACGGCATCAGCCCGAACTGAGCCGCACCAAGACCGTCGAGCGAAAGCCGGTCATCGAAAACGAGTTCGAGATCGATCCCCGTGATGACCTCGAGGAGGATGCCGCCCGCCTTAGCCGCATGACGCAGACCATGCGCCAGGTCGCTCGCCAAGCCTCGCTCGATCCGGGCGACGGCATCGATTTATAGGAGACGGCCTTGATCAAGCTCCCAAAAAAGCAGCGCCTATCCGTGTATCTCGACCCGGACGTGATGAAGGCGCTCGCCGAACATGCCGCGCGGCGCGACCTATCCCTGTCCCTAGTCGCCGAGGCTGGTATCGCGTCATTCCTCTCGCCAGACGCCGCGGAACGGCAGGAAGCGGCGGCGACGAAGCGGCTCGATCAAATTGACCGCCGCATGGCGCGCATGGAGCGCGATCTCGGCATATCGGTCGAGACGCTCGCCGTTTTCGTTCGCTTCTGGCTGACATCTAATCCGCCGCTGCCGGAGCCGGCACAGGTTGCGGCACGCGCCAAGGCTGCGGAGCGCTATGAGGCGTTCGTCACCGCGCTCGGCCGACGACTCGCGCAGGGACCGAAGCTCAGGCAGGAGATTTCGGAGGATATAAACGCCCCGGCCGGCCCGGAGTAGGCCATGACTAGACTTCTAAATCTTTGACGACCACGTCGAACTTGGCCATCGGCATCACCGCCCGGAAGTAGAACTCCTCCGCCTCGTGCCACTGCCGCTCCCAAGGGCCAATCGCGCCTTCCCTTTCGGCGAGCCGTACAAGACGCACTTCATCAGGTGCCACGACCGCGACGCGCAAATCGAGCAGATCGGCCAGCTCGGGACGCGCTGCATAAACTCCTTCCAGAATCACGACGGGTTTTGATTCGACCCTAGTCGGTTCATCGCACAGACGTCCGTCAAAGGCATTCCAGTCGAACGCGCGCCACCACGCCTCCCGTCTAGCCGCCAGGGCTTCAAGCACCGATCGTTGCCGCGTCCAGTCAATGCAGGCTGCGGCCCGCGACGCCGGGCTGTCTGTCCGCAGCTCGATCCCGCCCGCATAGAAGTCGTCGCCCTCGATGACCAAGGCGTCGTGGTTCTCGGTGAGCGCCTTGGCCAATGTCGACTTACCAACACCGCTTCGGCCGTCGATTGCGACGATGAAGGGCAGCCCTTTCTGCTGCGCTAATTGGGTTATTATGCCCGCGAGCGTGCCCTCATCAGTTGCGCACCGAGGCATCATATGGCCACCCGCCGCGCAGTCTTTGCGTCAAGTCCTTCCAGCAGTCTTCGCGTCAAAGCACCTTCTCCACTTCATCAGGCAGGGCTCTCCTACCTCCTCCGCGCCGCGATGTTGCCGTCAAAAGCAATCGTCGCACCACCGACGAGCAACCACTGAGTCCGCCGATCCCCTGTCTTTGTACGCCACAGTACGACGACCATATTATGGTTGTTGTCAGGCCATGATTTCTGCCTCTTCTACTTATCCCCGATCCAGGGCCGCCCTTGGCGGACCCGCAAGAGAACGGGGACGACGTGGCGGCAACTCACCAGAAATCGGAGGCGATCCTTCGCGGCGCGCGCATGCTGCGCACCGCGCTCGGCCCCGCCATCGCCAGGTTTCTGGAAGACCCCGCGATCGTCGAGGTGATGCTCAACCCCGATGGGCGGCTCTGGGTCGACCGTCTTTCGGAAGGGCTTTCGGACACGGGTGAGCTTCTGTCGCCGTCGGGCGGCGAGCGGATCATCCGCCTCGTCGCGCACCATGTCGGCGCCGAGGTCCATCCCGGCGCCCCACGTGTCTCGGCCGAGCTGCCCGAAACGGGGGAGCGGTTCGAAGGGCTCTTGCCCCCCGTCGTGTCCGCGCCAGCCTTCGCGATCCGCAAGCCCGCCGTGGCGGTGTTCACGCTCGACGATTACGTCGCCGCCGGCATCATGGCGGCGGGTCAGGCCGAGACGCTGCGCCAGGCCGTTGGGGATCGGCGCAACATTCTCGTCGCCGGCGGCACCTCGACCGGAAAGACCACCCTGACCAATGCGCTGCTCGCCGAAGTCTCGAAGACCTCGGACCGCGTCGTCCTGATCGAGGACACGCGCGAACTGCAATGCGCCGCGCCGAACCTCGTCGCGATGCGGACAAAGGACGGCGTCGCTTCGCTCTCCGATCTCGTCCGCTCCTCGCTCCGCCTGCGCCCCGACCGCATTCCGATCGGCGAGGTCCGAGGTGCCGAGGCGCTCGATCTGCTGAAGGCCTGGGGCACCGGCCATCCCGGCGGCGTCGGGACCATCCACGCCGGCACCGCTATCGGCGCCCTGCGCCGGCTCGAACAGCTCATCCAGGAAGCCGTCGTCACCGTCCCGCGCGCACTGATCGGCGAGACGATCGATCTGGTCGCCGTGCTCTCCGGCCGCGGCTCTTCGCGCCGCCTCGCCGAACTTGCCCGCATCGAGGGCCTCGGCCCCGACGGCGACTACCGCGTCACCCCCGCAAGCCAGCCCCTCACAGGAGACCCGTCATGATCAAGCATGCTTTGCGCATTCGCCGCCACATCGCCACGGCGGTGTCCGTCACCTTCCTGACGCTCGCCCTCGCGCCGGCCGCCCATGCGTCCGGTTCGTCGATGCCCTGGGAAGCGCCGCTTCAGTCGATCCTCGAATCCATCGAGGGGCCGGTCGCCAAGATCATCGCCGTGATGATCATCATCATCACCGGCCTGACGCTCGCCTTCGGCGATACCTCGGGCGGCGCACGGCGCCTGATCCAGATCGTGTTCGGCCTGTCGATCGCCTTCGCCGCGTCCAGCTTCTTCCTGTCGTTCTTCTCGTTCGGCGGCGGGGCGCTCGTCTGATGGCCGACGGCGCGGATCATGGCGGCGAGGTTCCGGGCTTTTTGGTGCCCGTCCACCGGGCGCTGACCGAGCACATCCTGCTCGGCGGTGCGCCGCGCTCGGTCGCTATTCTCAACGGGACACTGGCCGCCGCGCTAGGCCTCGGCCTTCGCCTCTGGCTGGTCGGTTTGGGCCTCTGGGCTCTCGGCCACTTCGCCGCCGTCTGGGCAGCCAAGCGAGACCCGCAGTTCGTCGACGTCGTGCGCAAGCATTTGCGCATCCCCGGTCACCTGTCGGTCTGAGGAGCGGCGCGATGATGAACCTTGCCGAGTACCGCAACCGCAACACCCGGCTTGCCGACTTCCTGCCCTGGGCCGCGCTCGCCGGCGAAGGCGTCGTCCTCAACAAGGATGGCAGCTTGCAGCGCACCGCGCGTTTCCGCGGCCCCGATCTCGACAGCGCCGTGCCGGCCGAGCTGGTCGCCGTCGCCGGTCGGCTCAACAATGCCTTCCGCCGCCTCGGCTCCGGCTGGGCCATCTTCGTCGAGGCGCAGCGCCACGGCGCCGCGACCTATCCGGCCAGCGTGTTCGCCGACAGCGCTTCCGCGCTGGTCGACGCCGAACGCAAGGCCGACTTCGAGGAGGCCGGCGCGCATTTCGAGTCGAGCTACTTCCTCACCTTTCTCTTTCTCCCGCCCGCCGAGGACGCGGCGCGTGCCGAGACCTGGCTCTACGAGGGCCGCGAGCACGCCGGCGTCGATGCGCATGAGATCCTGCGCGGCTTCATCGATCGCACTGACCGCATTCTGAACCTCATCGACGCCTTCATGCCGGAATGCGCGTGGCTCGATGACGCCGAGACGCTCACCTACCTGCATTCGACCATTTCGACGAAACGGCACCGCGTCCGCGTTCCCGAGACCCCGATGTATCTCGACGCGCTGCTCGCGGATCAACCGCTCACCGGCGGGCTCGAACCGCGCCTCGGCGACACGAACCTGCGCATCCTCACCATTGTCGGTTTCCCGTCCGCGACGACGCCCGGCATCCTCGACGAGCTCAACCGGCTCGCCTTTCCCTATCGCTGGTCGACGCGGGCCATCCTGCTCGACAAGACCGACGCCACCAAGCTGGTGACCAAGATCCGGCGGCAATGGTTCGCCAAGCGCAAATCCATCGCCGCCATCCTCAAGGAGATCATGACCAACGAGGCGTCGGCGCTCGTCGACACCGACGCGGCCAACAAGGCGGCCGATGCCGACATGGCGCTGCAGGAGCTGGGCGCCGACTATGCCGGTCAGGCCTATGTGACGGCGACGATCACGGTCTGGGATGATGACCCCCGCATTGCCGCCGAGAAGCTGCGGCTGGTGGAGAAGGTCATTCAGGGGCGCGACTTCACGGCAATGGCCGAGACCATCAATGCCGTGGACGCGTGGCTGGGTTCGCTGCCCGGCCACGTCTACGCCAATGTCCGCCAGCCGCCCATCAGCACATTGAATCTCGCTCACATGATCCCGCTGTCGGCGGTGTGGGCGGGACCGGAACGGGACGAGCACTTCGATTCACCCCCACTGCTTTACGGCAGAACGGAGGGCTCGACCCCGTTCCGGCTTTCCATCCATGTCGGTGACGTCGGCCATACGCTGATCGTCGGGCCGACCGGCGCCGGCAAGTCCGTGCTGCTGGCGCTGATGGCGCTTCAGTTCCGGCGCTATCCGCATTCCCAGGTCTTCGCCTTCGACTTCGGTGGATCGATCCGTGCCGCGGCACTCGCCATGCGCGGTGACTGGCATGATCTCGGCGGAGGATTGACCGAAGGCGCCCACGACAGCGTGTCGCTCCAGCCGCTCGCCCGCATCGATGACGTCGCAGAGCGCGCCTGGGCCTCCGACTGGCTGATCGCGATCCTCTCCCGCGAGAGCGTGACGGTCACGCCCGAGGTCAAGGAGCATCTCTGGTCGGCCCTGACCTCGCTGGCGTCCGCGCCCGTCGCGGAGCGCACGTTGACGGGCCTGTCCGTCCTGCTCCAGTCCAACGACCTGAAGCAGGCGCTACGACCCTATTGTGTCGGCGGTCCCTATGGCCGGCTGCTCGACGCCGAGGCCGAACATCTTGGCGCCGCGAACGTCCAGGCCTTCGAGACCGAGGGGCTGATCGGCACCGGCGCGGCCGCCGCCGTGCTCGCTTATCTCTTCCATCGCATCGAGGATCGCCTCGACGGGCGGCCGACACTCCTGATCGTCGATGAAGGCTGGCTCGCCCTCGACGACGAAGGATTCGCCGGGCAGCTCCGCGAATGGCTGAAGACGCTGCGCAAGAAGAACGCCAGCGTGATCTTCGCCACCCAGTCGCTGTCCGACATAGACGGATCGGCGATCGCTCCGGCCATTATCGAGAGCTGCCAGACGCGCATCCTGCTCCCCAACGAGCGCGCGATCGAACCGCAGATCACCGCCATCTACCGTCGCTTCGGTCTCAACGACCGCCAGATCGAGATCCTCGCGCGGGCCATGCCCAAGCGCGACTATTACTGCCAGTCGCGGCGCGGCAATCGCCTGTTCGAACTGGGCTTGTCGGACGTGGCCCTGGCGCTGTGCGCGGCCTCGTCGAAACAGCATCAGGCGATGATCGCCGACGTTCATGCCCGCAGCGGCACGGACGGGTTCCTGCGCGAGTGGCTCGCGGCGAACCGGCTCGACTGGGCTTCCGACCTTATCGCCGACCTCACCAATGTCATCCCCCAAAACGAACCGGAGGTACGCCCATGACACGTTCCCTTCAAAGCCGCGCGCGCACTTTGCGCATGACGGCCGCAATTCTTGCGGCCCCTCTTGCTCTGTCTCCTGTCCTCACGCCGCCTGCCGCCGCGCAGTGGATCGTGTACGACCCGACCAACTATGCGCAAAACGTGCTGACGGCGGCGCGCACGCTCCAGCAGGTCAATCAGCAGATCACCCAGCTTCAGAACGAAGCGACCATGCTGATCAATCAGGCCCGCAACCTGGCGAGCTTGCCGTACTCCTCGCTCCAGCAGCTTCAGCAGTCCGTCCAGCGCACGCAGCAGCTTCTGCAACAGGCGCAGGGCATCGCGCTTAACGTCCAGCAGATCGACCGCGCGTTCCAGACCACCTACGGCAATGCGTCGATTTCGGCTTCCGATCAGGCGCTCGTCACGCAGGCGCGCGAGCGCTGGCAGAACACCGTCGGCGGCTTGCAGGACGCCATGCGCGTCCAGGCCGGCGTCGTCGGCAACATCGATATCAACCGCAGCGAGATGTCGGCCCTGGTCGGCCAGAGCCAGGGCGCGACGGGCGCGTTGCAGGCGACACAGGCGGGCAATCAGCTCCTGGCGCTCCAGGCGCAGCAGCTTGCCGATCTCACAGCCGTCGTCGCTGCCAACGGACGTGCCCAGAGCCTCTCCGAGGCCGAGCGGGCGGCGGCGGCCGAGCAAGGGCGCGAGCAGCGCCGCCGCTTCCTCACACCGGGTAGCGGCTACCAACCCGGCAATGCGCGCATGTTCCCGAACGGTAACTGAGGGCACGGCGATGGACCGGAAGATGCTCGCGCGCCTCGGGGCCGTCGTGTTCGTCGCGGTCGCGGTCACCGCGACCGCGATCGAGATGACCCGGAAAGAGGAGGCGCCCGAGACCTGGCCGTCCGGCCGCGCCGCGGAGGCGCCGGCCGATCCCCTGCGGGACGCATTGATCCGCTGCCAGGCGCTCGGCGAAGAGGGACCGCGCGATCCGGAATGCCGCCGTGCCTGGGCAGAGAACCGCCAGCGCTTCCTCGCACCCGGCGCCCGTCCCGCCGAGCGGTTGCCGGACATGCCGCCCGCACCGCGCGACGGCCTCACTCCTCCATCGCAGCGGACCGACCCGCCGACAGCGACACCCTCCGCACCGAACACTCCGCAACCCGACGAGGCGCGATAAAATCATGGGCGGCACCGGCGTCATCGACCACTTCCTCGAGGTCTTCACCCGCTACATCGACAGCGGCTTCGGCCTGCTCAGCGGCGAAGTCGCCTTCATCGCCACGACGCTGATCGTCATCGACGTGACACTCGCGGCGCTCTTCTGGAGCTGGGGGGGCGACGACGACATCATGGCGCGGCTGGTCAAGAAGACCCTGTTCGTCGGCGTCTTCGCCTACATCATCGGCAACTGGAACAACCTCGCCCGGATCGTCTTCGAGAGCTTCGCCGGCCTCGGCCTGAAGGCGAGCGGCACAGGCTTCTCGACCGCTGACCTCATGCGTCCGGGAAAGGTCGCGCAGACGGGTCTGGATGCCGGCCGGCCGCTGCTCGATTCCATCTCCAGCCTGATGGGCTATTGGTCGTTCTTTGAGAACTTCATCCAGATCGCCTGCATGTTCCTCGCCTGGGCGCTGGTCCTGCTCGCCTTCTTCATCCTCGCCATCCAGCTTTTCGTCACGCTCATCGAATTCAAACTGACGACGCTCGCCGGCTTCGTGCTGATTCCCTTCGGCCTCTTCGGCAAGTCCGCTTTCATGGCAGAGCGCGTGCTCGGCAACGTCATCTCGTCCGGCATCAAGGTTCTCGTGCTCGCCGTCATTATCGGCATCGGTTCGACACTCTTCTCCGAGTTCACGTCCGGCTTCGGCGGCCAGAACCCGTCGATCGACGAGGCCATGGCGATCGTGCTCGCCGCTCTATCGCTGCTCGGCCTCGGAATATTCGGCCCTGGCATCGCGAGCGGCATTGTGTCCGGCGGCCCACAGCTCAGCGCGGGCGCGGCGGTCGGAACCAGCCTCGCCGCCGGCGGCATGGTCGCGGCAGGGGCTGGCCTCGTCGGCGCGGCCGCATCCGGTGGCGCGGCTCTGGCCGGCGGTGCGGCCGCAGCCGCTCGCGGCGGCGCAGCCGTCGCGGGAGGTGCATCCACCGCTTACAGCCTCGGCGCAGCCGGCCAATCCGGCGCGGCCGGGGTTGCTTCCGGCCTCGGCGGTGTCGCCCGCGCAGGCGGCAGTGCCGCTGTCTCGCCGCTGCGTCGCGCCGCATCGCGTGCCGCCGAGAGCATGCGCTCCAGCTTCAATGCTGGCGGCAAGGCCGCATTCGAAGCCACCGGCGGCTCATCCACCATGGGCTCGACCGGTGGCGACGCCGCCGGCGACGGCGCGGCGCCCGCAAGCGCCGGCGGCCCGCCGGCCTGGGCGCAGCGGATGCGGCGCTCCCAACGCATGACCCACGCTGTCCAAGCCACGGCACACGCCGTCCGCTCCGGCGACGCCCATGGCGGCGGCTCTTCCGTCAACCTGTCCGAAGGCGATCGCTGATGTTCAAACGCCCCTCCACCCACTACGGCAAAGCCCCCGAGCCAGAGACGCCTTACCAGCGCGCCGCCCAGGTCTGGGACGAGCGCATCGGCGCCTCGCGCGTGCAGGCAAGGAACTGGCGTCTCATGGCGTTCGGCTCCCTGATCCTCTCGGCCGGGTTCGCCACCGCGCTCGTCGTGCAGTCGGCGCGCGGAACCATCGTGCCGTGGGTGGTGCAGGTCGATCGGCTCGGTCAGGCGCAGGCGGTCGCACCTGCCGAGGCGGACTACCGTCCGACCGATCCGCAGATCGCTTTCCACCTGGCGCGCTTCATCGAGCAGGTCCGCAGCATCCCGGCCGACGCGATCATCGTTCGCCAGAACTGGCTCCGGGCTTACGACTTCACGACCGATCGCGGCGCCATGGCGCTCAATGATTATGCCCGGTCTAACGACCCGTTCACGCGGGTCGGCCGCCAGCAGGTTGCCGTCGACGTCTCCAGCGTCATCCGTGCCTCGCCAGACAGCTTCCGCGTCGCCTGGGTCGAGCGCCGATACGAGAACGGTCAGCTTGCCGAGACCACGCGCTGGACCGCGATCCTGACGATCGTCGTGCAGATCCCGCGCAACGCCGACCGGCTCAGGGCGAACCCGCTCGGCATCTACGTCAACGCCATCAACTGGTCACGGGAGCTTGGGCAATGAAGCCGTCTTTCCGTAAAGCCGGAAACCCGGCTTCACACACATTCCTATTCCCGGCTCTCCGTAGAGCTGCAATCCCTATGGTCCTTCTGGCGACGACCGCGCTCGCCGGCTGCGCCACCACCAACCCGCCGCCCGAGATCTCCTACGACAACGCGGCTCCCGCCGCGCAGACGGTCGATCCGCCAGCCCCGGTCACCGTGGTGGAGCTGCCGCGCCCGCTGCCGCTGCCCGGCCAGTTACAACGCGTGGAGCCTTCCCGGCGCGCGCCCGAGCCGACAGATCCGACCGCGCGGGTAAACCAGGCCAATGCCGCCGCGCGTATCCAGCCCGTGCGCGACGGCTTCATCAATTCGATGCAGGTTTATCCCTTCACGCAAGGGGCGCTCTATCAGGTCTACACCGCCGTGGGGCAAATCACCGACATCGCGTTGCAGCCAGGCGAGCAGCTCGTCGGCTCCGGACCCGTCGCCGCCGGCGACACGGTCCGCTGGATCATCGGCGACACCGAGAGCGGATCGGGGGCGACACGGCAGATCCATATCCTGGTGAAGCCAACGCGGCCCGATCTGATGACGAACCTCGTCATCAACACCAACCTGCGCACCTACCATATGGAGCTTCGCTCGACCGAGCGGACCTATATGGCCTCCGTCTCCTGGCAGTATCCGCAGGACCAGCTCATCGCGCTGCGGCGGCAGAACCAGCGGGCTGAAGCCGCGCAGCCGGTCGCATCCGGCGTCGACCTGGCCAACGTCAACTTCCGCTACGCGATCGAGGGTGACCGCGCGCCGTGGCGGCCGTTGCGCGCCTTCGACGATGGCCGCCAGGTCTTCATCGAATTCCCGCGCGGCATAGGCCAAGGCGAGATGCCGCCGCTCTTCGTCGTTGGCCCGGAAGGCAATACCTCCGAACTGGTGAACTACCGCGTGCGCGGACACCACATGATCGTCGACCGCCTCTTCGCCGCCGCCGAGCTGCGCTTCGGCGCCGGCGACCGCCAGCGGCGCGTGCGCATCACCCGTACCGACGGGAGGCCGACCTCGTGAGCGAGAACCCGCCCCGGAATGAGGAAGTGCCGGACGATGCGCAGCCGCTGACCGGCGAGCCTGCCAGCGCCGCGCCGATGCGGCTGCGCGCAGAGCCGCCGCGCGTAACTCGGTTGTCCCGAAAGGTTCTCGCCGGCGTCGGTCTGGTTGCCAGCGTCGGGCTCGGCGGCGCCCTGATCTACGCGCTCCAGACCCGAGACGCGGGCCGTCAGAACGAAGAACTCTATTCGACGGAAAACCGCTCGACGGCGGATGGCCTCGCCGGTCTTCCGCGCGATTACAGCGGCGTGCCGCGATTGGGCCCACCCCTGCCGGGCGATCTCGGTCGCCCCATCGTCAGCGCCCAGGATCGTGGACAGCCTGTACCGACGCCAAATGTCGCCACCCCGAATCCCGGCGTCAGCCCCGAGGAGCAGCGGCGCCTTCAGGAAATCGAAACCGCACGAACCAGTCGGCTGTTCTCTGGGACCGAGACGCGCGCGACCACGGCGGGACCTGCCGTGACGCCACCAGCGCCGGACTTGGCCAGCCTCGGCCTCGCGCCACCGCCGTCAACGCCTTCGGCGCAGGATCGGCAGAACGCGTTTCTCAACGCGGCCGCCGATCGCCGGACCGTGGCGCCGGACAGGATCGCAGCGCCAGTCTCCCCCAATATCCTTCAGGCCGGGGCCGTGATTTCCGCCGCTCTGATCACCGGCATCCGGTCCGATCTGCCCGGCCAGATCACTGCCCAGGTCACGGAGAACATCTACGATAGTCCGACCGGACGTATCCTTCTTGTGCCGCAGGGCACGCGTGTCATCGGCCAGTACGACAACAACGTGCAGTTCGGGCAGAGCCGAGTGCTTCTGGTCTGGAACCGGCTGATCTTCCCGAACGGCCGAAGCATCGTCCTGGAACGGCAGCCTGGCGCTGATGCGGAGGGCTATGCCGGCCTGCAGGATGGCGTCGATTATCACTGGTGGGATCTCGCCAAGGCGGCCGGCCTTTCGACCCTTCTAAGTGTTGGCGCCGAACTCGCCGTCGACAACGACGATCGCCTCATTCAGGCGATCCGCAACGGCGGCCAGGATACGATCAATGATGCCGGCCAGCAGATCGTCCGGCGTCAACTCAACGTTGCCCCGACCCTGACGATAAGGCCGGGATTTCCGGTCCGCGTGATCGTTACCCGCGACCTTGTGCTCGAACCATACGGAGGGTGATGTGGCCAAATTGAAGCTCGGTGCACTGATCGACGACAAACCCGTGAAGGTGACGGTCGAACTTCCAGCGATGCTTCATCGCGATCTCGTGGCCTACGCAGAGGTTCTTGCTCGGCAGAGCAGACGAGACATCAGCGATCCGACGAAGCTCATCGCACCGATGCTGGCGCGGTTTATCCAAACTGATCGCGGTTTCGCCAAGGCTCGAAGGGATCAGGGGTCGCAAAAGACCGACCGTGCGGAGCCATAGTCGCGGCTTTGGGTGTCTATGATCGTCTCGCTCTGCGGCGATCCGAATCTGCTGGTTGCGAGCAGTTGCGCTATCTGCAGAAAGCTGAGGCAGGCTGGATTGTCATTCGTTGCAGACCAGACGACGCTGAACGGCACGATGTCGGCCGGAGCCGTCAGGGGTCGCAGCACCAGACCAGGAACGTTGACCGCCGTCCACGCAGCGGAAACCAGAGTGATGCCCTGACCAAGACTGACGAGGTTCATAAGCGTGTCTTGCAGCGCCAGCTTGTCTTCAATGTTGGGGTAGGTGCTGTAATCGGCCGCACGGCGGACAATATAGTCATGCACCTCCGGACCGGGCTCGCTTCGGCTGACGATGAAGTGCGCCCCCTTGAGGTCGGGCCAGTCGAGTTGGGGCCTTCCGGCAAGCGGATGGCCCGCCCACAGCGCTACGTGGACGCGCTCGCGCCAGAGCTCGCGCGTCTCGCATCCGGGAATTGGATCTGACCCAGTGATGATCGCGGCGTCCAGTCGCTGAACGCGGATGGCCGCGATGTGCTCGCGCCGACCGCCGTCGCGCAGATCGATCCTCACTCGCGGATGCTGCTCGGTATAGGCTTCGATCAGTTGGCGCAGGCATCCCCCGGCAAGCGACGTCAGGATGCCGATGCGCACCAGGCCCGTTTCAGCGCGGCGCATCGCACGAGCCGAGCGCCGTGCCGCCTCAAATTGCTCAAGCGCCGGTGCGACCTCAGCCAAGAACTGCTGTCCCGCCGGGGTTAGCCGCACACCGCTGCGGGTCCGCTCGAACAGCGACACACCGAGATGGTCTTCTAGCTGCTTTAGCGCGCGGCTGACGCTCGACTGGTCAACATCGCACAGTTCCGCGGCGCGCCTGAAGCTGCCTGCTTGGGCGGCAACGGTGAGATAGTGAAGTTGCCGAAGAGCATTCCTCACGACACCGCCCCGCACAGGAACGCCGCAACTTTCTCGCTCAACTCTGGCGCAATCGCTTTTCGGAAGTGCGAAGCGATTTCGGCCTCCCACACCTCGCGTCGGTTCCTACATCGTGGCGGAGCGTGAGCAGGAGAACGGCCGCCGTTATTGTCGGGAGCCGCGCCAAAACGAAAAGAAGCGTCACGAGGGGGCCCGTGCAGCCGGCATGGAGCGCGGTGAGCAGCATGTCGTTGGTGGCGCTGGCTCGAACCATAAGGCCGTGCGGGCATGAGCTCAGGCCCACCGCGATCTCGGGGGCTCCAGGCGGCGACCTGACGCCCTTTGCCGAAAGCGGCGTCCCCAAGGCTGTGGGTTGTTAGCGCGGCATCAAACTGACCTGCCGACGACCCTCGTATGTCCCCAAACTTTCCTCCGAAGCTCTCTTCCACTCCCTTACGCTCCGCTATATAACCCACAAATACCACTTGAGCCGGTATGGTTACATGTATAGGGAATTTTGGGGAATTTAAAGGTCTCCCCGGGGGTCATGAAAAGTGTCGGAAGAGTTCTATACGGTCGACTACGCGGCGGAGCAGTTGAAGCTGCACCCGAAGACCGTGCTCAAGTTCATTCGTCAGGGTCAGTTGCGCGCCACGAAGGTCGGTCGCCAGTACCGCATCTTGCGCTCCGACCTTGCCGCCTTGGCTGGTGACCACCGTCCTGCTCGGGGCATGTCGCGCGAGGTTCGATCGACCACGATCGTCGACATCTCCAACGCGGATGCCGAATTCGCGAGAAGGATGGCGGCGCTTCTGACCGGCGCCCGCAAGGCCGGCGGCCGGTCGACCGAACCCGTGAGCGTAGACGTCACCCACGATCCCGCAAACAATCAGGTCAAGATAATCGTCGTCGCCCGGCCATCGGATGCGGCCGAGATCCTGCAGCTTGCGGAAGTCCTGCTAGAGGGGCGGACATGACCTCCGCCTTCCGGACGACAGATGGCGCGAGAGCAGTTCGCAACCGCTATGAGCAGCTTCTGCAGCAATGGCCGTCGCCGACCCGCCGCCATCTCGTGCCGACCTCGGCAGGCGAGACCTTCGTGATTGAAAGCGGCCCGGTCGATGCGCCGGCCGTGGTCCTATTACACGGCACCGCCTCGAACTCCGCCATGTGGCTGGGCGACGTCGCCGGGTGGACCCAGCGCTTCCGCGTCTTTGCTGTCGACATCATCGGCGATGCGGGTCTCAGCGCGTTCAACCGCCCCCCGCTCGACACAGACGCGCATGCCCGATGGCTTGATGACGTGCTCGCCGGTCTCTCGCTCCAACGCGCGTCGCTTGTCGGCATCTCCCTGGGCGGTTGGCTCTCGCTCGATTATGCGACGCGTCGTCCTGAGCGCGTGCAAAAGCTCGTCGTCATCAACCCCGGCGGCGTCGGGCAGCCTCGGAACGTGCTGATCTGGGCGCTCCCGCTCTTGATGCTTGGCCGGTGGGGCCGCCGCAAGATGATGGAACGGATAGCCGGCGCCCCGAGCGGTTCGCCGTCTCCTGACCAAGCGGAAGCGGCTACCTTCTTCGAGCTAATTTTCCGCCACTTCCGGCCCCGTACCGCGATGCTTCCCCGTTTCGAAGATGCTGCGCTCGACCGGCTGTCGATGCCGGTCCTGGCGATCATCGGAGGTAAAGACGTCTTCATCGATGCGCCCGGCACCCGCACGCGTCTCGAGGCGCACGTTCATGACCTGACGGTGTCGTTCCTTCCTGACGCCCACCACTTCGTACCCGATCAGGCTCCGAAGATCGAAGCCTTCCTGGCGGCGCAGCCGGCAGCGTCGGTGTAGGCGCGCCCCCTATGAACAAGATCGATATCAACCTCGTTAAAGCCCTGAGGAAGCGCACCGCAGCCGGAGTGCTGAGTTGCAGGAACGCGTTGATTGATACCGGTGGTGACCTCGATGCGGCAGTGAAGCTTCTCCATGAACGGCACCTTTTTCCCGCCGCGATTGAGCGACGACCTGCTGCCGAGGGGCTGCTCGCCTTCCTCGTGAACGCCCGGCGCGGAGTCATCGTTGAGCTTGCCGCCGAGACGGACTTCGTCGCCCGCAATCCTCTGTTTCAAGAAGCAGCGCAGGCCATCGCGAGGACAACCCTCACTGCGGGAGGCGAGTTGGCCGAGACGCTCGTGGCGCCATCGCCGGATGGCCAGGGGAACGTAGCGGACTATGTGCGTCGATTGGCGACGACGTTCGGCGAGAACGTTCATCTGCGGCGAGCGGGCGCTCTCAGCACCGACAAAGGTGTGATCGGCGCGTACGCGCACCATGCTCCAGCGCCGGGGCTTGGCAGGATGGTCGCGCTCGTGGCGATCAGCGGAGCGGCTGGCCCAACTGCCGGTTCAGTGGCGAGAAAAGTTGCCATGCACATTGTTGGCGCAGCACCATTGTGGTCGAGCGTCGAAACTGTTCCGCCATCGATCCGCGAACAGAAGCGGTTGAGCATCGATAAAGGCCACGATCATACGCCAGACGCGCGAGAAATTGATATCGAAGCAAGACTGGAGCGGTTCTACGATCAGACCGTCCTTCCTCGACAACGCTTCCTGCTCGACCCCTCGATGACTGTCGCCGAGTATCTGGTTACCGAGGTCGGTCCGGAGGCTCTCGTAGAGGGCTTCGTCTGTTTTCGCGTCGGAGAAGACGCGGCGCACGACGCGCGTGTCGCCGAAGCTGCGGAATTTGAATGGACCTTCGGTAATGATTGGTCTGACGAACGCCCCTCGAAACTGACCGCTGTCGGCGACGAGCGGGTCTTTGTGATCTCGCCTAGTGGTCCGAAACTGCGAGACGATCGTGACGCCGTCGACCTTATCAATGCGGCATGGTCAGCCGGTGCGACCATCATCGCCCTGCCTGTAGCGCGGCTGTCGAGCGACTTCCTGCCTCTCAGCACAAGGAAAGCCGGGGCGATCCTGCAGAAATTCTCCAATTTCCGCACCAGGGTCGCGATAATGGGCGATCTATCCGTCGAAATGGAGGGAAGTCACGCCCTGCGTGACTTTGTCTACGAGTCGAACAATCGGGGTGACATCATCTTCGTCAATGATCTTGACGCACTCGGGCAAATTCTTCTGACAAGCAGATAGACAAAGATGACATCAGCAATTTAGCAGGACAAGTTGCGAATGGCCTCAATCGTTTCGAACGGCGCTAGCCAGTTTCCATCATTAGATATGGAGACATGCCGCCTCGACCGTCGCCAGTTGCTCGCGGCGTTGCCCCTTCTGATTGCATTTCCCACGGGCGTTAATGCGACGCAGCAAGCTGGTGTCGATGGCGCAGCGTTCGAGGCGCTCGGGCAATATTGCGGTGTCTATCGATTGTCTAACTCTCGCGCGATCGGGATAAACCGGTTTATCACCGATGGCGGTCGCGGTGTTCTCTTCTTTGCCGACTATTCGACCAGTCTGGTGCGTCCGCTTTTTCAGGTTGATGTTGATCGGTTTGCTATGGGGCCTCCCGGCGGAGGCGAGACGCCGGTTCTACTGGCACTTAATTTCAAAAGAGATTCCCAGGGCTCGGTTTGTTCGGTGATCAGGAAGGGCCCGGCTGGCATTCAGGACGAGGCGCGGCGAAGCGCAGGGTCCGATGAGGAAGTGCGCTTCACCCAGGGCGGAGCTTCGCTTGCGGGCACGCTTGCGTTGCCGTCCGGAACCGGACCGCACCCCGCGATTATACTGCTGCATGGATCGGGTCCGCTTACACGTCATTCGTTCGGACCATATCCACGCTTCTTCGCCAGTCTCGGCTTCGCCGTTCTCACCTATGACAAGCGGGGCACAGGTGCATCGAACGGTCGGCGGCTCGATGCATCGACTGGCGCGCCGGAGACCCTCTCGCCATCCTATTATCCAGACGATCTGCTGGCTGATGCACGCGCGGCTCATCGGTATCTGAGCGGCAGGCCTGAGATTGATCGCGGGCGCATCGGCTTTTGGGGATCGAGCGAGGGCGGCATGCTCGCAACGCAAGCAGCGGCCGCCGAACCAAGCACCGCCTTCGCCATCAATTCCTCAGGATTCATGGGCCCACTTTGGGAAACATTATACTATCAGGGTGGCGCGCTCATGCGCTCGCGCGGCGCGAGCGAAGCGGACATTGCCGAAGCTGATACGTTCAACAGCTTCTGGATGAATGTGGCCCGCACTGGCCACGGTTATGACGAGTTCATACGGCGCCGCGCTGAACTGCTACGCGCGGGCAAAGCCAGTTCGCTCTATTATGTTAGCGATGAGTATCGCTCGCTTGCTCAGATGCGCTGGTCGTGGCGGCACATTCTGGCCTTTGACTCGACAAAGGCGCTTCGAATGGTCCGATGCCCCGTGCTTGGCATCTTCGGGGAAGCTGACGTCCTGACTGATGCGAAACAAGCTTCAGCCGCGATGCGCAGGGCGTTGACCGCCGGCGGTGACAAGCAACTGACGACACGGATCATTCCCAACGCAACCCACTCGCTTATGGCGACCAACCGGGAAGGCATGGCGCCAGGCGTGTTTGATCTGCTGACACGCTGGTTGGAAGAGAATGCCAGAAGCGCGCCCCAGATACTGACGAATTCTCAGTCCGATCGTTGAGGTGCCCAGTGCGATCCCAATCAGAGATATCCCGATTGAGCCACACGTCAGTGACGGCCTATGCACGCGCTACGGGCTTGTTCCTGATAGTGACGATCATCGCGGGGTGGTTCGGGGAAATGCACGTTCCTTCGATCATGATCACCGGCGACACTGCCACTACGGCCGATCAACTCCGATCCAACGAGAGACTCTTCAGGCTAGGTTTCGCGGCCTACCTGCTTGAAGCATTCAGCGATGTGGTCCTGGCCTGGCTGTTCTACGTCCTTCTCAAGCCGGTCAACCGCGAGTTGGCGTTGCTTTCGGCGTTCTTCGGTCTGGTTTCGATGACCCTCTTCGCCGTGACAAAGATGTTCTATGTCTCAGCACCGATGTTCCTGGCGGGCAATGCCCCGGCAGCTTTCCAGCCCAACCAGCTGGAGGCGTTAGCGAGCCTGTTCCTGTCGCTGTATGCGAGCTTGAACGGCTTTTTCATGCTCTTCTATGGAGCCGCCTGGATCATCCGCGGCTGGCTAACCTTCAAATCAAGGTATTTGCCGCGATTTCTGGGTGTGATCATGGTCGTCGCTGGCCTCGGCTTCGTGACGAAGAACATCACGCTCGTGCTCGTTCCGGAATATTCATCTGAACTGCTAATCGCGCCGATGCTCCTTAATGGGCTAACGCTCACAATCTGGATTTTAATTAAAGGCGTTGATCGCGCAAACTGAGACATCGCGATATCACGGCGCCAATCGGAGACTGAATGACGTTTCTTTCTCTGCCACTCCACGCGCCGAATTTGCTTCAACACGTTCAAGATATCCGCATTTGCAAAATGTCGGCTCAGAAGCGGTCGTTCTAGACGCGCGGTGGCCACAGTAGCCACCAGAGGCACCGCGTTGCCTGGCGCACCCTCCACGCTATATCCTTTTCATGGTGAGATGGTCCAAGCTGAAGCGGGCGACTGACATCCTCCTGAAAGCCGATTGTCCCGCTGCTCGGGAACAAGACAGCGAGGCCGACCGGTCCATGTGGCGCCTCGTTCGGGAAGCAGCCGACTTGGCGCCGACACTTTGTATCCATGACCCTCGGCATAGCCTTGCCAGCCCTGCGGTCATGTCCTGCGAAACAACCGTCTTCACCTTCGGCCTACTCGGCCATGAGGCGCGTCACGGCCTTGATTAGCCCGTCGCCGAAGGGCACTTAGTCGGAGGCTTCGCCACCGGCGAGATGAAGCCAAGAGGGGCCGTGAGGACCACCGCTATTTCAACGCCTAAGGGAGATGGTGCGGGTGGTCGGTATCGAACCAACACTCCTTTCGGAACCGGATTTTGAAGGGAGTCGTGTCTCCCCAGGGCTCGGCATTTTCGCAAGCATCGAACCTTCTGGCATCGCCCGTCAGCTCCTACCTGCTCCTGTGCCGCACCTAGCAGGCAAGAGAAACCCGCCGATGTGTACGCTACGGCCCGAAAATGCCGCACGGCTTTCCAACGGGACTTCCAGTATCGACATCTATCGTTCTCAATCGCCTCAGCAACGTAGGAGATTGGGCGTGGCAAAAGTCGAAATCACGCAAATTCGAAGAACAATCCGGCGGCAGCAGTTGCGCGAAATGGTCCCGCTGGCCGACAGCACCATCTATGAGATGGAGCAGCGCGGAGAATTTCCGCAGCGCTTTGCCCTGTCGCCGCGCTGTATCGTCTGGGACCTCGCGGAAGTCGAAGCCTGGCTGATGGCGCGGCGGGCATCTCCGGTCCGCCGCGCACAGCATCCGGACGTGTCCAAACGAAAGTCACGTCCGGTCAAAGGGCGGGATCCAGCTCGACCAGGGGCATAGCCGGCGGCAGCAGGGTCGGAACATGCTTCCGTCCATCTATCCACGCGTCGACGATGTCCGCCCACTCCTGCATCATATGCCGACGCTGAACCTCGTATTCTGCTTTGTTGTAGACGCCCCGCGATGACCGGCCGTCTTCATGCGCTAGGCACTTCTCGATCCAATCCCGATTGAAACCCAACTCGTTCAGCAACGTCGATCCAGTCCGCCGCAGGTCGTGGACCGTGAACGGTTCGAGCGGCAGCCCATCTTGTTTAGCCTGCTCCACAACCGAATAGGTCACACGGTTGAACGTCGCGCGTGACATTGGAGCATCAGCGTCATACCGCGAAGGCAGCAGATACCGGGAGTTACCGGCGCAGGTTTTGAGCGCAATCATGATGTCGAGGGTTTGACGGCACAGATAGACATTGTGCGCCTTCGACCGCTTCATCCGCTCTTTGGGAATCGTCCAAACAGCGTTTTCGAAATCGACCTCATCCCATACCGCGTCCTGCAGTTCGCTTTTGCGCACCATCGTTAGTAGGAAGAGCCGCATCCCCAAGCGGATAGTCGGCAGCGTGGCGACCTTTTCCAACTCTTTTAACATCACTCGAATTTCGGCTGGTGACAGAGCGCGATCCTTCGGCGTGAACGTCGCGATCGATGCCGGTCCGACGTCATCGGCGGGATTGGCCACCTTCTCGCCATGCAAGATCGCGAACCCGTAGATCTGCTTCAGGATGTCCCGGACGTGGATCGCCGTCGCCGGTGCGCCGCGCTCGACAATCTTTCCGCATTGGGCTCGAAGGTCGTCCGGCGTGATCTCGGTAAGCAGGCGGTTGCGCCAAACCGGCAACAGCTCCCGTTCAAAGATGGAACGACGCATAGCTCGGGTGCTGTCGGCCATCGGTGCGTTCACCAGCCATTTTTCGCCGAACTCGCCGAAGCTCTTTGCTTCCTTGATACGACGCTTCTCGCGCTGCTTTTCAATGGCCGGCGATCGTCCCTCGCTGATCGCTCGCCGCGCGTCCAGGCACAGCTCTCGGGCTCGCGCGAGCGAGATTCCATCTCGCCCGTATTTGCCAAGGTAGACCGTCTCGCGTCTTCCATTGAGCCGATAGTCCAGCCTGAACGACAGGGCGCCCGATGGCGCGACGCGCACATACATCCCGTCGCGGTCCGTCACCTTGTACATTTTCTCTTTAGGTTTCAGCGCCTTGATTGCTGCGTCCGTCAACATGGTACGCCACCTCCAAGAAAGTACCGTCACGCGGTTTTGGGGGGCTCTCGTCGGAAAAGTCTGCGCATTGTCAGCAGCTTAGCGCAAAAAAAGTACCGTCAGGAGCCTCGTCTCTCCTGACGGTACTTCCAAATCTCACGCCGATCAATACGGGCAAGGACCGTCAATGGGGCCGACAGCTCCGATCTCTGCCCACCGATAGACATCGATAGATGCTGATAGGAATATTTATATTTATCAGTGGGTTAGATCGCACTCTGGCGTAGTTTTGGATACGCCCGGATAGGCGAAAATCATTCCCACTCGATCGTCCCGGGCGGCTTCGACGTATAGTCGTAGGTCACCCGGTTGATGCCCTTCACCTCGTTGACGATCCGGGTCGCCACCCGCGACAGGAAGTCGCCCGGGAACTGGTAGGCGTCGGCGGTCATGCCGTCAGTGGAGGTCACCGCGCGCAGGGCCAGCACGCTGTCGTAGGTTCGCCCGTCGCCCATCACGCCGACGCTGCGCACCGGCAGCAGTACCGCGAACGCCTGCCAGATCGCGTCGTAGAGGCCGGCGTTGCGGATTTCCTCGAGGTAGATCGCATCGGCCTTGCGCAGGATGTCGCAACGCTCCTTGGTCACCTCGCCGGGGATGCGGATCGCGAGGCCCGGGCCGGGGAACGGATGGCGCCCGACGAACGCCTCGGGCAGGCCGAGTTCGCGACCGAGCTCGCGGACCTCGTCCTTGAACAGCTCCCTGAGCGGCTCGACCAGCTTCATGTTCATGCGCTCGGGCAAGCCGCCGACATTGTGGTGGCTCTTGATCGTCACTGACGGGCCGCCGGTGAAGCTGACGCTTTCGATCACGTCCGGGTAGAGCGTGCCCTGCGCGAGGAAATCGGCGCCGCCGATCTTCTTCGCTTCGCCCTCGAACACGTCGATGAAGGTCTTGCCGATGAACTTGCGCTTGGCTTCAGGATCGGTGACGCCCGCCAGGCCGGACAGGAACAGCGTCTCGGCGTCCACGTGCACCAGCGGGATGTTGTAGCTGTTGCGGAACAGGCTGACGACCTGCTCCGCCTCGCCGGCGCGCATCAGGCCGTGGTCGACGAACACGCAGGTGAGCTGGTCGCCGATCGCCTCGTGGATCAGCACCGCCGCCACCGCCGAATCGACGCCGCCGGAAAGGCCGCAGATCACGCGGCCCTTCCCCACCTGCTCGCGGATCTCGGCGATCTTGGTCTGGCGGAACTCGGCCATCGTCCAGTCGCCGGCAAGGCCGCAGACGTGGCGAACGAAATTGGCGAGTAGCCGGCCACCATCCGGGGTGTGCACCACTTCTGGGTGGAACTGCATCGCGTAGATGCGGCGCGCATCGTCGGCGATCACCGCGAAGGGCGCGCCGGGGCTCTGCGCCACCGGGCGGAAACCAGGGGCGAGGCTGGTCACCTTGTCGCCATGGCTCATCCACACCTGGTGGGTCTCGCCTTCCGCCCAGAGGCCGTCGAACAGCGCGCAGCCGTCGACGATCTCGATGAAGGCGCGGCCGAACTCGCCGCTGTCGCCGAGCACCACCTCGCCGCCGAGCTGGTGCGTCAGTGCCTGCTGGCCGTAGCAGATGCCGAGGATCGGCAGGCCCGCATCGAGGATCGGCTGCGGGATGCGGGGGCTGCCTTCGTCGAGCACCGAGGCGGGGCTGCCCGAGAGGATGACGCCCTTGGGCGCCATCCGCTCGAACGCGGCCTCGGCAGCGGTGAAGGGGGCGATCTCGCTGTAGACCCCGGCCTCGCGCACGCGGCGCGCGATGAGCTGGGTGACTTGGCTGCCGAAGTCGACGATCAGGATGGAATCAGAGCGGGCGTCCATGTGCGGCGGTTAAGGATGCGCGGCGCGACTGTAAAGCGGGCAAAAATCCCCTCACCCGTCGGGAGAGGGAGGGGCCCGCCGGCGAAGCCGGTGGGAGGGTGAGGGTGACCATCGCTGGCCGCAGTCACCCTCACCCTCCCGCAGCTTCGCTGCTCCTTCCCTCTCCCAATGGGAGAGGGACTGTCGATTACTTCACCTCCAGCCCGGTCCACTTCGCCGTGAAGGCCCAGAGGTCGGCGGTCTCCTCGATGATCTTGTCGGTCGGCTTGCCGGAACCGTGGCCGGCGCGGGTCTCGATGCGGGCAAGGTGCGGCTTGGGGCCGATGTCGGCGGCCTGGAGCGCGGCAACATATTTGAAGGTGTGCCCCGGCACGACGCGGTCGTCGGTGTCGGCAGTGGTCGCCAGGATCGCCGGATAGGTCACGCCTGCGCGGATATTGTGATAGGGCGAGTATCTGTAGAGCGTGCGGAAGTCGGCTTCCTTCGACGGATAGCCATAGTCGTCGACCCAGTAGCGGCCGGCGGTCCAGCGATCGAAGCGCAGCATGTCCATCACGCCGACTGCGGGCAGCGCCGCCGCGAACAGGTCCGGCCGCTGGTTGACCACGGCGCCGACCAGCAGGCCGCCGTTGGAGCCGCCCTGTATCGCGAGCTTGTCCTTGGTGGTGATGCCCTGGGCGATCAGGAACTCGCCGGCGGCGATCATGTCGTCGAACACGTTCTGCTTGTTGGCGAGGCGGCCGGCGTCGTGCCACGCCTTGCCGTACTCGCCGCCGCCGCGCAGGTTGGCGACCGCGAACACGCCGCCCTGCTCGACCCACGCCATCTGTTTGGGCGAGAAGGCCGGGGTCAGCGAGATGTTGAAGCCGCCATAGCCGTAGAGGATGGTCGGCGCGCCGCCCTTCAGGTCGAGACCCTTCTTGTGGAACACGAAGATCGGCACGCGGGTGCCGTCCTTCGACGTGTAGAAATGCTGGGCGACCTCATAGTCGACGGGGTTGAACGCGACCTTCGGCGCCGCCCACACATCCGCCTTCCCGCTGGCGACGTCGTAGCGGTAGATGGTCGAGGGCGTGGTGAAGCTGGTGAAGGCGAAGAAGGTCTCGGGATCGTCGGGATCGCCGCCGAAGCCGCCCGCCGAGCCGATGCCGGGCAGCGCGACCGTGCCGTCGGGCTTGCCGTCGAGCGTGTAGCGGCGGACCTCGGTCTTCACGTCGGCGAGGTAGCTGAGCACCAGCTTGCCGCCGACCAGCGAGGCGCCGTCGAGCACCGCCTTGTCCTCCGGCACCACCTCATGGAGCGGCGGGACCGCCGAGCGGGCGTAGAGGTTGGTCGAGACGACGCGCAGGCGCGGCGCGTCCTTGTTGGTTGCCCAGAAGAAGTTGCCACCCTGGTTGCCGATGTAGCTCCACTCGTTCTCCAGCCCCTTGAAGATGGTGCGCGGCGTGGGATTGGGCGCGGTCAGATCGACGACCGTGATCTCGTAGCGGTTGTCGGTGCCCTCGGCAGTGGTGATGACCAGCCATTTGCCGTCGTCGGTCACCTGCGCGCTGTGGCCGTACTTGGGATGGTCTGGCGTCGCGTAGACCAGCCTGTCGGCCGACTGGAGCGTGCCGATCTTGTGGAAATAGACCTGCTGGTTCTCGTTCAGCGCCTGGAACTTGGCACCCTCCGCCGGCGCGGCGAAGCGGGAGTAATAGAAGCCGGAGCCGTCCTTCGCCCAGGAGAGGTTGGAGAATTTGACCCACTCGACCGTATCGGCGGCGGGCTGGCCGGTGGCGACGTCGAGCACCTTGACGGTCCGCCAGTCGGTGCCGCCGTCCTGGATTGAATAGAGGACGTAGCGGCCGTCCTCGCTCGGCACCCACTCGCCGAGAGCGGTGGCGCCGTCCTTGGACCAAGTGTTGGGGTCGATCAGCACCCGGCCTTCGCCGTCTAGCCGATCGCGGACGTAGAGCACCGCCTGGTTCTGGAGGCCGGAATTGTGGCTGTAGAAATAGCGGCCGCCCTTCTTCACCGGCAGGCCGAAGCGCTCATAGTCGTAGAGCGCCTTGAGTCGCCGGCGGAAGACGTCACGGCCCGGGAGCGTGGCGAGATAGGCGTCGGTGACCTTGTTCTCCTCCGTCACCCACTGGCGTACCGCGGGATCGGTGCGGACGTCGTTCTCGAGCCAGCGATAGGGATCGGCGACCTTGACGCCGAACTGCTCGTCGACCTGATCGACGCGGCGCGTCTCGGGGTAATGGATGGCGGGCATGGCGTCCTGGGCTGGCGATGGAACGGAAAGGCAAAGGAGCGGCAGAGCTAGGAGCAGGGCGCGGCGCATCAAGGTCCCCAGACAAGAAAAGAAGGCCGCAGCCTATCGGCCGCGACCTTCTTCACAAGTCCGAAATTGCCGAAGGGCTTACGCCGCCTCGTCGAAGTCCTCGTCGCCCAGCACCGGACCCGAATCCTGGCCCTTGGCGGAGACGTCGCGGTCGACGAACTCGATGATCGCCATCGGCGAGGCATCGGAGGCGCGGATGCCGGCCTTGATGATGCGGGTGTAGCCGCCGTTGCGGTCGGCGTAGCGCGCCGCGAGGACGTCGAACAGCTTGGTGAGCTGCGCGTCGTCGAGCAGGCGTGCGTGCGCGAGGCGGCGGTTGGAGAGGCCGCCCTTCTTGGCGAGCGTCACCAGCTTCTCGACATAGGGGCGAAGCTCCTTCGCCTTGGCGAGCGTGGTGGTGATCTGCTCATGCTTGATGAGCGCGGCCGCCATATTGCGGAACAGGGCGGCGCGGTGGGCCGAGGTGCGCTGCAGCTTACGGCCGCCGACACGATGACGCATGGTTCACTTCCTTCGTTCGTTAACGGGCCGTCTTACGGAACCCGAGACCAGGTGACCGTAAGGCCGTCACCATCGCCGTCTTCAAATCCTCCCCGAGCGAGCTCGGGGAGGAATGACTTACCCCAGAATCTCCTGCTCCAGCTTCTTGGCCATCTCTTCGATGTTCTCGGGCGGCCAGCCGGGGATTTCCATGCCGAGGCGCAGGCCCATGCTCGAGAGCACTTCCTTGATCTCGTTCAAGGACTTGCGGCCGAAGTTCGGCGTGCGCAGCATCTCGGCCTCGGTCTTCTGGACCAGATCGCCGATGTAGATGATGTTGTCGTTCTTGAGGCAGTTGGCCGAGCGCACCGACAGCTCGAGCTCGTCGACCTTCTTCAGGAGGAAGCGGTTGATCGTCGCGGTGTCGCCGGCCGGCTCCGCGCCCGCCGCCGGAGCCGCGACGCCGACCGGGGCGGCACGGGTGACCGCCGAATCGTCGAAGTGGACGAACAGCGCCAGCTGGTCCTGCAGGATGCGGCCCGCATAGGCGATCGCGTCCTCCGGCGTCACCGTGCCGTCGGTCTCGACGGTCAGCGTGAGCTTGTCGTAGTCGAGCTCCTGGCCGACGCGGGTGTTCTCGACCTTGTACGAGACCTGGCGCACCGGCGAGTAGAGCGCGTCGACCGGGATCAGGCCGATCGGCGCGTCCGCCGGACGGTTAGACGCCGCGGGGACATAGCCCTTACCGGCATCGGCGGTCAGCTCCATGTTGAGCGTCGCGCCGTCGTCGAGGTGGCAGATGACGAGATCGGGGTTCATCACCTCGATGTCGCCCGACACGGCGATGTCGCCGGCCTTGACCTCGCCCGGGCCGGTCGCGGCGAGCTGGAGGCGCTTCGGCCCCTCGCCCTGCATCCGGATCGCGAGCTGCTTGACGTTCAGGACGATGTCGGTCACGTCCTCGCGCACGCCGGCGAGCGACGAGAACTCGTGCAGCACGTTCTCGATCTTGATCGAGGTGACGGCGGCACCCTGGAGCGACGAGAGCAGGACGCGGCGCAGCGCATTGCCGAGCGTCAGGCCGAAGCCACGCTCCAGCGGCTCGGCGACGAAGGTCGCCTTGCGCTTGCCGTCGCCGCCCGGCTTCTTCTCGAGACCGGTCGGCTTCTTGAGTTCCTGCCAATTCTTTGCGTTGACGGACACGGGCTTCCCCTATGGTTTTGGGCGGGAGCTTCTGGCCATAAGCTCCGGCCGGTGAGGATGCCGGCGCAGCGCGATCAACCGCGCGCCGGCGACGGATGACTTAGACGCGACGACGCTTGGACGGGCGGACGCCGTTGTGCGGGATCGAGGTCACGTCGCGGATCGAGGTGATCTGGAAGCCCACCGCCTGCAGCGCGCGGAGCGCCGACTCGCGGCCCGAACCTGGACCCTTGACCTCGACCTCCAGCGTGCGGACGCCGTGCTCGGCAGCCTTGCGGCCCGCGTCCTCGGCGGCGACCTGGGCGGCATAGGGCGTCGACTTGCGCGAGCCCTTGAAGCCCATCATGCCGGCCGACGACCAGGAGATCGCGTTGCCCTGCGCGTCGGTGATGGTGATCATGGTGTTGTTGAAGCTGGCGTTCACATGGGCGACGCCGGCGGTGATGTTCTTGCGTTCGCGACGGCGAAGACGCTGCGGTGCTTGTGCCATTGGAAAATCCTGACCTCGAGTAGCGGAAAGGGAGCCGCGTTCAGCGGCTCAACCTCACTTCTTTTTACCGGCGATCGGCTTGGCCTTGCCCTTGCGGGTGCGCGCATTGGTGTGCGTGCGCTGGCCGCGGACCGGCAGGCCCTTGCGATGGCGCAGGCCGCGGTAGCAAGCGAGGTCCATCAGCCGCTTAATGTTCATCGCGGTCTCACGGCGGAGGTCACCCTCCACGGTGTAGCCGGCGTCGATCGCTTCGCGGATCTGAAGGACCTCCTGGTCGGTCAGGTCCTGAACGCGGCGCTCGGCTGCGATGTTCAGCTTCTCGGTGATTTCCTTGGCCTTGGCCGGACCAATGCCGTGGATATACTGAAGCGCGATCACCACGCGCTTGTTGGTCGGGATGTTGACGCCCGCAATACGTGCCATGAAAGTTGTTCTCCCAGCTCCACGGGGCCGGCATGGCTGGCTGGCCCCATCTCATCGCGTTGCATCCCGAAACGCGAAATTCCGGCGAGCGCACGAACGCGCCGCCGGGTCAACCGGTGTTTCGGAATGAGGCGCAGATAGGCGCGCGGGCGGGGCGAGTCAAGCATGCGGTGCCGGAGCGGCGTGCAGACCCAGCCATTTGCGCAAGGCGACGCCGGACCACACCAGCTCGACCAGCCCGAACGGCCAGGCGCCTTGGAGGAAACCATAGGCCGATCCCATGAGGCAGGCGACGGCGAAGGCGAGCGTCCACCAGGGAGACCGCGTCTCCAGCGCATAGCAGACGAGCATGGCGGTGACGGCGGCGAGGCCGAACAGGGTAAGCAGGTCCATGACCGGGGTGATGCGCCAGCGGGCGGTCCGATGCCAAGCCGCTCAGGCGCAAGATGATCTGAACCGGCGATCTGGACAGCGATAAAAATGTCGCCGAGCGTGTCGATTTCCGGAAAGCTCGTTCGTCGCCAAGGTGAGACGCAAAAAGGGAGCGGCTCAAGCAGGGAGACGGACACGATGACGATCACCATCACAGCCTTTGAACGATCGCCCGACGGTGGGAAGGGCCTGGCGCGCGATACCCGCGTTCGCTGGGCGCTCGAGGAAGCGGGGCAGCCTTACGAGGTTCGTCTCGTGTCCTTCGCGGGGATGAAGGAACCGGCGCACCTGGCCCTCCATCCTTTTGGCCAGATCCCGACCTATGAGGAAGGCGATCTCTCGATCTTCGAGACGGGGGCGATCGTCTTCCATATCGCGGAGCGGCATGGCGGCCTCCTGCCGGAAGAACCGGATGCCCGGGCGCGCGCGATCACCTGGATGTTCGCGGCGCTCAACACCGTGGAACCACCGATCCTGGAACTCGTGACCGCCCGAGTATTCGAGGGCGACAAGCCGTGGGCGGGGGAGCGCTTGCCGTTGGTGATGGATCGAGTCCGCGCCCGGCTGGACAAGCTTTCGGCTCGCCTGGGTTCCGCCGATTGGCTCGACGGCACGTTCAGCGCGGGCGACCTCCTGATGGTGTCGGTCCTGCTCCGGCTGAGAATGTCGGGAATCCTGGACGAATATGCCAATCTGGCTGCCTATGTCGCCCGCGGCGAAGCACGCCCGGCCTATCAGCGCGCTTTCGACGCGCAGCTGGCGGTCAACGCGCCATCGCTTTGAACCGACGTCATTCCCGCGTAGGCGGGAATCCATTCCGGCTGGCCGAGGTGAGACACTTCAGCTTCAGCGACAATGGGTTTCCGCCTTCGCGGGAATGACGATTCAATCTGTGACGGACAGACTCTAGCCCCTCGGCAGCACGATCGCGGCGATCAGGCCGGGTCCGTTGTCGCCGAGGTCGAGTCGGCCGCCGTGAAGCCTCGCCACCGCCTCGACCAGCGCGAGGCCGAGGCCGGCGCCGGGCTTGCTGCGGGCGGGGTCGAGACGGCCGAAGCGGCGGCGGGCCTCGGCCTGCTGTTCGGCGGGGATGCCGGGGCCGCGATCCTCGACCTGGAAACGGATCTCCCCCTCCCCCGCCGTCAGCCGCAGCACGATCTCGCCGCTGTCGCCGGCATGGCGCAGCGCGTTGTCGACGAGATTCGCCAGTGCCTGCGACAGCAGCTCGCGATGGAGCGGCATCGGCGACGGATCGGCGTCGAGCGCGAGGTGAAGCGTCACCCCATCCTCTTCGGCGAGCGGTTCGTAAAGCTCGGCGAGCGCGGTCAGCAGTTCGGCGGGCGCGGCCTCGGCGAAGCTGGTGCGGGTGGCGGCTTCGGAGCGGCTGATCTCCAGCAGCACGGCGAGCATCCGCGTCACGATCTCGGTCTCGGTGACGAGGCCGGCGAGTGCGGCGTCGCGCTGGGCCGGGTCCTCCGCGGCGAGCGCAGCCTCGGCGCGGGCGCGCAGGCGGGCGATCGGGGAGCGCAGGTCGTGGGCGACGCTGTCGGTGACGATGCGCAGCTCGCCCATCAGCCGCTCGATCTTGTCGAGCATCGCGTTGACCCGCCCGCCCAGGCGATCGAAGGCGTCGCCCCGCCCCTCCGCCACCACGACCCGCCGGGCGAGGTCGCCGGCCGCGACGGCATCGGCGGTAGTCGCGACGGCGTCGATGCGCCGCGTGACGTAACGGGTCAGCACCAGGCCGCCGGCGATGCCGAGCAGGAAGGAGAACAGCATCGACAGGAACAGCGCGCGCTCGATGGTGCGTTGGGCGGTCTCCCAATCGTCGAGCTGGCGGCCGCTCACCAGCCAGCCGGCGCCGATGCGGCGGGCGATGAAGCCGGCCTCCCGCTGCGACCAGGGGCCGTCGGCGGCGAGGCGCTCGATGCGGAAGGCGGGGTCGGTCAGCGTGATGTCGAAGCGGTCGGGGCCGGCGCCGGCGAGCCGGGTGCCTCTGCGGTCGACGATCGCGGCGACGAGCGAGCCGTCGTCGGCGGCGCGGGCCTGCTCGATCGCGACGCGAAGCGCGGCCTCGCCGGCGCGGCGCTCAACGGCGGCAAGCGATTCCGACTGCTCGACGGTGTCGCGGCGCAGCTCCTCGATCGCGTCATCATGGGTGGCGTGCCAGAGGAAGGCGACCGGCACGAGCCCCGACACCAGCGCGAGCAGGATCGCCGCGAGCGCCATGCGGGCGGTAGTGGAGAGTCTCATCTCCAGCTTCCTGCGCGGCTTTGCTGTGACAGTGTCATCCCTACTCCGTCACCCCGGCCTTGGGCCGGGGTCCACCGTGCCGCTTATCCTATGGCCTGTCAGCTTGCTGCACCGTGGATGCCGAAACAAGTCCGGCATGACGGGTGTGACGATCAGGCGGCAGCGAGCTTGTACCCAGCGCCCCGGACCGTGTGGAGGAGCGGCGTCGGAAAGCCCTCGTCGATCTTGCGGCGGAGGCGCGCGATGTGGACGTCGACGACGTTCGATCCGGGATCGAAGTGATAGTTCCAGATCTTCTCGAGCATCATCGTGCGCGTCACCACCTGGCCGGCATTGCGGGCGAGATACTCCAGCAGGCTGAACTCGCGCGCGCCGAGCGGGATCGCGCGGCCGGCGCGGGTGACGGTGCGGGCGAGCAGGTCGATCTCGAGGTCGCCGACGCTGAGCCGTGCCGTCTGGGCGCCGGCGCTGCGGGCATCGGCGCGGCGCAGCAGCGCCTCGACCCGGGCAAGCAGCTCGGCGAAGGAAAAGGGCTTGGTGAGATAGTCGTCGGCGCCGGCCTTGAGACCGCCGACGCGGTCGTCGACCGATCCCAGCGCGGACAGCACCAGCGCGGGCGCGGTGATGCCGGCGGCGCGGGCGGCGCCGATCATCGCAAGACCATCGAAGCCCGGGAGCATCCGGTCGACCACCAGCACGTCGAACGTGCCTTCGCTGGCGAGGAACAAGCCGTCGCGCGCGTCGTTCGCGACCTCGACCGCATAGCCGGCCTCGCCAAGTCCCTTGGCGAGATAGGCGGCGGTGGAGGCGTCGTCCTCGACGACCAGGATCTTGCGCGTCATCCGACGCTGGATAGCACCGCTGTCCACCGCAGCGGAAGCGGCCGGCGAGAGGGGAGTCTCTCCGCCGGCCGCGCCCCCTCGGGGAGCAGGGGCCTCCCCGAGGGAACCCATGATTACTGCGCCTTGGTCTGAGCCGGAGCGGTCGTGGTCGTCGTGGTCTTGGTCTTGGCCTTCTTCACGACATGGTGGTGCTTGGCCGGGGCCGGCGCGGCCTTCTTCGCCTCGGCGAGCGAGGGGGCGGCGATCAGCGCAAGGGCGGCAGTCGACAGCAGCAGACGGGTCATGGCGATTTCTCCTTCAACTCTCCGGCCCGGCAGGGGCCGCCGGGTCGAGGGAAGGATTAGCCCCGCTCACCTCACGGCGAGGTGACGGGGAGATGAAAATCGCGTCATGTTGGCCAACATTCCTCCCCGAGTTTGTCTCGGGGAGGAATTGGGCCGCTACTTCTTCTTAGCCGGCTCGGGCGCGGGCAGAGCCTCGGCGGCGGCCTTGAGGCGGGCGAGCTGCGTACCGAGCACCTTGTCGACCAGCGGCGCCAGCGTCTCGCCGCCCTGGCGCATGTAGCCACCGACGACATAGGTGAGCGTGACCTTGGTCGCGTTGGCACCCTCGCCGTCGAGCTTGAAGCTGAGCGTCGCCGCCACCGCCTCCGCCTGGAGCGGGCCGAGCGCGCCAACCATACGGATCATGCGGCCGGGGGCGACGTAGACGATATGGGCGTGCTCGATGCTGCCCTTGTCGGGCAATCGCTCGCAGAAGCAGCCGGTCGCCTGTGCGTCCATGTAGAGATTGGCGCTGTCGCCGGAATAGGTGTGCTCCGGATCCCACCATTTCTGCGGCGCGCGCAGGGTCTCCCAGGCGGTGGCGATCGGGGCGTCGATGGTGAGCGTCTGCTCGACGACGAAGCTGGCGGGGGTGGAGGCGGTGACCTCCGCCGCGGCGGGCGTGGCGGCGAGCAGAGCCGCCAGTGCGAACAGGTGCTTCATCGATCCCCTCCCATTTGAGAGGAACAGAGTAGCCCGCCCTACATACAACGTCACCCCGGACTTAGTCCGGGGTCCACTGTACCACCGGCTTCATGGCCTGTTGACGCGTGGATGCCGGAACAAGTCCGGCATGACGGCTAGTAGTTCAGGCTTTCCCGTCCAGGATCGCCTCGATCGCCTCGGTCACATGGGCGATGTCGGCCATGCCGTCGACGCGGCTGACGATGCCGCGCGCCTCGTAGATCGGCAGGATCGGCGCGGTCTTGGCGCGGTACTCCGCCATGCGGGTGCGGACCGTTTCGGCATTGTCGTCGGGGCGGCGCTTGAACTCGTGGTGGCCGCAGACGTCGCAGGTGCCGGGGACCTTCGGCTGCTTGAACTTGTCGTGGTAGCCCTCGCCGCAATTGGCGCAGGTGAAGCGGCCGGTGATGCGCTCGACCAGCGCGTCCTCGTCGACGGTCAGCTCGATGACATGGTCGAGCTTGCGGCCGCGCTCGGCGAGCAGGTCATCCAGCGATTCGGCCTGCGCGGCGGTGCGGGGATAGCCGTCGAAGATCGCGCCCTTCGCCGTATCCGGCATGTCGAGCCGCTCGCCGATGATGCCCGAGACGATCTCGTCGGAGACGAGCTCGCCCGCCTCCATCACCGCCTTGGCCTTGAGTCCGATCGGCGTGCCCGCCTTGACCGCGGCGCGCAGCATGTCGCCGGTCGAGAGCTGGACCATGCCGCGATCGGCCTCGAGGCGGCTCGCCTGGGTCCCCTTGCCCGCCCCCGGCGGTCCCAGCAGGATGATGTTCAACGCTGTCTCCCTGAATACGCGCTGCGCTTAGCGCAGTCGGCCGCCCTTCAGCTTCGCCTTCTTGATGAGGTCGCCATATTGGTGCGCCAGCAGGTGCGACTGGATTTGAGTCACCGTGTCCATCGTCACGTTGACGACGATCAACAGGCTGGTGCCGCCGAGATAGAAGGGGATCGACAGCGCCGACACCAGATATTCGGGCAGCAGGCAGATCACCGCGAGATAGGCCGCGCCGATCACGGTGATGCGGGTCAACACGTAATCGAAATAGGCTTCGGTGTTCTTGCCCGGGCGGATGCCGGGGATGAAGCCGCCGTAGCGCTTGAGATTGTCGGCCGTCTCTTCGGGATTGAAGACAACCGCGGTGTAGAAGAACGAGAAGAAGACGATGCCGAGCCCGTACAGCACCATGTAGATCGGGCTGCCGTGCTGGAGATACTGGTTCAGCGTGATCACGAAGTCGCCGAGGCGGCTCTCGCCCGCAGCGTGCTGGCCGGCGAACTGGGTGATCGTCAGCGGCAGCAGCAGCAGCGACGAGGCGAAGATCGGCGGGATCACGCCGGCGGTGTTGAGCTTGAGCGGCAGGTGGCTGCGCTCGGCCTGGACGCCGCGCTGCGTCTGGCGCTTGGGATACTGGATCAGGATGCGGCGCTGGGCGCGCTCCATGAAGCAGATGAACAGCACCAGGCCGACCACCGCGACGATGATGCCGACCAGCTTGAAGGTATCGATCGTGCCGGTGCGGCCGCCCTCGAACAGCTGGACGAGGGTGGTCGGGAGGTGCGCGACGATGCCGGCCATGATGATGAGGCTGATGCCGTTGCCGATGCCGCGACTGGTGATCTGCTCGCCCAGCCACATCAGGAACATGGTGCCGCCGATCAGCGAGATCACCGCGGCGATGCGGAACAGCATGCCCGGCGCGATCACCGCCTGCACGCCCTGGCTGGCGCCGAACGCCTCCAGGCCGACGGCAATGAAATAGCCCTGCACCGCGGTCAGCGCGACGGTGCCGTAGCGGGTATACTGGTTGAGCTTCTTGCGGCCGCTCTCGCCTTCCTTCTTGATCGCAGCGAGCGTCGGCGACAGCGAGGTCGCGAGCTGCACGACGATCGAGGCGGTGATGTAGGGCATCACCCCGAGCGCGATCAGGCTCATGCGGGTGAGCGCGCCGCCCGAGAAGGTGTTGAAGAAGTCGAGCACGCCGCCCTGGGTCTGCTGGCTGAGCAGGCCGAGCGCGGTCGGGTCGATGCCCGGCAGCGGGACGTAGCTCAGCATCCGGAACACGATCAGCGCGCCGAGCGTGAACCACAGGCGCTTCTTGAGATCGGTCGCCTGGCTGAACTTGGCCAGGTTGATGCTGCTGGCGAGGCTGTCGGCTGCGGATGCCATCGTGTCTGCGGTCCTGGAAACTGAAACGGCGACGAGCGCGAAACCCGCCCGCCGCCGCTCATATAGTCACGCTTGGAAGGTTGTCTAACCTCTCAAGCTCCATTGCTTCCCCGGCGAAGGCCGGGGCCCAGTTGCGAGCGGCCCGAAGCTGGGCCCCGGCCTTCGCCGGGGAAGCGATATAACGCTTACTTCGCCGCCCGCTTCTTGCCGGCGCGGCCGGTGTTCTTCTTGGCGGCGGCCTTCTCGGCGGCGGGGACGATCTCGGGGATCGTCACCGTGCCGCCGGCCTTCTCGACCGCCTCGCGCGCCGACTTGGACGCGCCGGCGACGGTGAAGTTCAGCTTGGCCTTGAGCTCGCCCTTGCCGAGCAGACGGACGCCGTCCTTGCCGCCGCGGGTCAGGCCCGCCGCATTGAGCGCGGCCTGGTCGATGTCGGTGCCGGTCAGCTTGCCGTTATCGACCGCCTTCTGGATCGCGCCCAGGTTCACCTCGGCATAATCCTTGGCGAAGATGTTGTTGAAGCCGCGCTTCGGCAGGCGCATGTGGAGCGGCATCTGGCCGCCCTCGAAGCCCTTGATCGAGACGCCCTCGCGGCTCTTCTGACCCTTCTGGCCGCGGCCGGCGGTCTTGCCCAGGCCCGAGCCGATGCCGCGGCCGACGCGCACGCGGCCCTGACGGGCGCCCTTGTTGTCACGGAGATCGTTGAGTTTCATGTCTGTGCACTCGCTTTCGCTTTTGTCGCGCAGGGGCGGAAGGGCCGCCCCGTCCCAAAATCGTCATCCCGGCGAAAGCCGGGATCTCATGCCGCAGTCCGTTCGCCTGTTGCTGGAGATCCCGGCTTTCGCCGGGATGACGTGGAATCTTACGATTCCACGCTCACCATATGCTGCACCTTGCGGATCATGCCGCGGACCTCGGGAGTGTCCTTGAGCTCGACCGTCTTGTGCATCTTGTTGAGGCCCAGACCGATCAGCGTCGCGCGCTGGTCCTTGGTCCGGCGGATCGGCGAGCCGGTCTGGGTGATCTTCACCGTGCCGGCCGCGGCTTCCTTCTTCGCTGCCATCTCAGATTACTCCGCGATCGCGGCCGCATCCGCCTCGGCGGTCTGCGAACCACCGCGGCCGAGCAGGTCGGCGATCTTCTTGCCGCGGCGCTGCGCGACGCTCTTGGGCGAGGTCTGCTCGCCGAGCGCCTCGAAGGTCGCGCGGATCATGTTGTACGGGTTCGACGTGCCGATCGACTTGGTCACCACGTCCGCCACGCCCAGGCTCTCGAAGACGGCACGCATCGGGCCGCCCGCGATGATGCCGGTACCGGCCGGAGCCGAACGGAGGTAGACCTTGCCCGCGCCGAAGTGGCCGCGGCCGTCATGGTGCAGCGTGCGCCCTTCCTTGAGCGGCACGCGGACCATCTTCTTCTTGGCCGAAGCGGTCGCCTTCGAGATCGCCTCCGGCACCTCGCGCGCCTTGCCGTGGCCGAAGCCCACGCGGCCCTTGCCGTCGCCAACGACGACCAGCGCCGCGAAGCCGAAGCGCTTGCCGCCCTTCACCGTCTTGGAGACGCGGTTGATGTGGACGAGCTTCTCGATCAGCTCCTCGCCGCCTTCCTCGCCGCTGCCGCGACGATCGTCGCGCCGGCCACGACCGCCGTCACGGCCGCCACGGCCGCCGCGGTCACCGCCGCCACGGCCACGGCCGCCACGGGGACCACGACCGCCCTCGGGAGCGGGGGCACCGGCCTCGACGGGCGCGCCCTCGACCTGGGTGTTCTCGTCAGCCATGCCTTAGAACTCCAATCCATTCTCGCGCGCGGCTTCCGCCAGCGCCTTGACGCGACCGTGGAACAGGAAGCCGCCACGGTCGAACACGACCTGCGTCACGCCTGCCTTCTTGGCCGCCTCGGCGACCTTCGCGCCGACGGCCTTGGCCGCCTCGATGGTCGCGCCGGTCTTGTCGGCGCCGAGCGTCGACGCCGCCGCGATCGTCTTGCCCTCGGCATCGTCGATGACCTGGGCGTAGATGTGCTTGCCCGAGCGATGCACCGACAGCCGCGGACGGCCGCCGCCACGCGCGCGGAGCGCGGTGCGGTTGCGGCGACGCCGCTTCTCGAAGAGAGAGAGACCCTTGGTCATTACTTCTTCTTCCCTTCCTTGCGGAAGATATACTCGCCCGCGTACTTGATGCCCTTGCCCTTGTACGGCTCCGGCTTGCGCCAGCGACGCACTTCGGCGGCGAACTGGCCGACCTTCTGCTTGTCGCTGCCCGAGATCTCGACCGTGGTCTGATCCGGGGTCTTGACCTCGAGGCCTTCCGGCACGTCGAGATCGACGTCGTGGCTGTAGCCGAGCTGAAGCTTGAGCTTCTTGCCCTGCGCGTTGGCGCGATAGCCGACGCCGGTGATCTCGAGGCGCTTCGAGAAGCCCTCGGTCACGCCGGTCACCAGGTTCTGCACCAGCGTGCGCTGCATGCCCCAGAAGGCGCGCGCCTGCTTGGTGTCGTTCGCCGGCTTGACGACGATCCCGTCGCTTTCGACCGTGTAGCTGATCTCGTCACGCAGCTGGAGCGAAAGCGTACCCTTCGGCCCCTTCACGTTGAGCTGGCCACCCTCGATCGTGGCGGTGACGCCCGCCGGGACCGAAACCGGCCTCTTGCCGATGCGGCTCATCAGAACACCTCCGCCAGCACTTCGCCGCCGACGTTCTGCTCGCGCGCTTCCGCGTCGGAGAGCACGCCCTTCGGCGTCGAGACGATGGTGATGCCCAGGCCGTTGCGCACGCGCGGAAGCTCCTGCGAGCCCGAATAGACGCGGCGGCCCGGCTTCGAGACACGCGCGACGTGCTTGATCGCCGGCTGGCCCTCGAAATACTTGAGCTCGATGCGGATGCCCGCGGCGGGGCCCATCTGCTCGTCGCTGTAGCCGCGGATATAGCCCTCGCGCTGGAGCACGTCGAGCACGCGGGCGCGCAGCTTCGACGCCGGCGTCAGGACGGAGTCCTTGCGCGCGCGCTGGCCGTTGCGGATGCGGGTGAGCATGTCACCCAGGGGATCGGTCACTGCCATCTTTTTACCCTTACCAGCTCGACTTGGTGATGCCGGGGATCAGGCCCTTGTTGGCCAGATCGCGCAGCATGACGCGGGCGAGACGGAACTTGCGGTAATAGCCGCGCGGACGGCCGGTGAGTTCGCAGCGGTTGCGGATGCGCGTCGGGTTCCCGTTCCTCGGGATCTCCGCCATCTTGAGCCGCGCGATGAGGCGCTCGGTCTCGCCGAGGCTCTCGTCGTTCGCCTGCGCCTTCAGCTTCGCATAACGGCCGGCGTACTTCTTCACCAGCTTCTTGCGACGCTCGTTCTTGTTGATCGAACTCAGTTTCGCCATGGACTTAAGCTCTCTTTCTCTTACGCAGCCTGGGCCTGCTCACCGGTCATGCCGATGAACGGGAAGCCGAACAGGCGCAGCAGCTCGCGAGCCTCTTCGTCGGTCTTCGCGGTGGTGGTGACGATGATGTCCATGCCGCGGACCTTGTCGATCCGGTCATAGTTGATCTCCGGGAACACCAGCTGCTCCTTGAGACCCATCGCATAATTGCCCCGGCCGTCGAACGACTTGGGATTGAGGCCGCGGAAGTCGCGGACGCGGGGAAGCGCGATCGTGACGAGGCGGTCGAGGAACTCGTACATGCGCTCGCGGCGGAGGGTGACCTTCGCGCCGATCGGCATGCCCTCGCGCAGCTTGAACTGCGCGATCGACTTCTTCGCGCGCGTCACGACAGGCTTCTGACCGGCGATCAGCTCCATCTCGGACGCTGCCTGCTCGACCTTCTTCTTGTCCTGCGTCGCCTCGCCCACGCCCATGTTGAGCACGATCTTCTCGATCCTGGGCACTTCCATCACATTCTTGTAGCCGAACTTCTCCGTCATCGCCTTGGCGATGCGGTCGTCGTACAGCTTACGCATGCGCGGGGTGTAGTTGTCAGCCATTGATGACCTCCCCGGTCTTGACGGCCACGCGGACCTTCTTGCCGTCCTTCACCTCGAAGCGGACGCGCGTCGGCTTGCCGTCCTTGGTCACATGCGCGACCTTGGAGACGTGGAGCGGCGCTTCCGAACGCTCGAGGCCGCCCTGCGGGTTGGCCTGCGAGGGCTTGCGGTGACGCACGGCGACGTTGACGCCCGACACGACGACCTTGCCGTCCTTCGGCAGCGACTTGACGACCTCGCCGGTCTTGCCCTTGTCCTTGCCGGACAGGACGATGACCTGGTCGCCCTTCTTGATCTTGGCAGCAGCCATCACAGCACCTCGGGCGCGAGCGAAATGATCTTCATATAGCCCTTCGAGCGCAGCTCGCGGACCACCGGGCCGAAGATACGGGTGCCGATCGGCTCCTCGTTCTTGTTCACCAGGACGGCGGCGTTGCCGTCGAAGCGGATCACCGAGCCGTCGGCGCGGCGGATGTCCTTCGACGTGCGAACGATCACCGCGCGGTGGACGTCGCCCTTCTTGACGCGACCCCTCGGCACCGCCTCCTTGACGCTGACGACGATGACGTCGCCCACGCCGGCGGTGCGGCGCTTGGAGCCGCCCAGCACCTTGATGCACTGCACCCGCTTCGCGCCGCTGTTGTCAGCGACGTCGAGATTGGACTGCATCTGGATCATCGATCCGGTTCCTTCTCAACTGCGCCCGATTCCGACCGGGACGCGCCTTCGTTCCAATGCGGACTTAAGCGTCCGCCGCGATCATCTCGGGCGTCGTGTGGGTGTTGACCCGCTCGATCACCTTCCAGGTCTTCTGCTTGGAGATCGGGGCGGTCTCTTCGATCCGCACCGTCTCGCCGGCCTTGAACTCGTTCGCCTCGTCATGGGCGTGATACTTCTTCGAGCGGCGGATGATCTTGCCGTAGAGCGGGTGCTTCACCTTGCGCTCGACGTTCACCACCACCGTCTTGTCGGCCTTGTCCGACACGATCACCCCGGTCAGCACGCGCTTCGGCATGTCTCGGGACTCCTTACTTGGCAGCCGAGCGCGAGCGCTCGGACTGCAGCGTCTTGATACGGGCGATGTCGCGACGGACCTCGCGCACGCGGCTCGGCTTCTCGAGCTGGCTGGTCGCCGCCTGGAAACGGAGGTTGAACGCCTCGCGCTTGAGGTTGCCCAGCTCCTCGGTGAGCTGATCGTCGGTCTTCGCCCGAAGATCGGTTGCCTTGGTCATCTCTATCAACCCTCCAGGTGCGACGTGTCGCCGAGACGCGCCACGACCTTGGTCTTGATCGGCAGCTTCATCGCCGCACGCTCGAACGCTTCCGCCGCAAGCGGGCCGGGCACGCCGTCCAGCTCGAACAGGATACGGCCCGGCTTGACGCGCGCCGCCCAGAATTCCGGCGCGCCCTTGCCCGAGCCCATGCGGACCTCGGCCGGCTTCGACGACACCGCGACGTCCGGGAAGATGCGGATCCACAACCGCCCCTGACGCTTGATGTGACGCGTGATCGCGCGGCGGGCCGCCTCGATCTGGCGCGCGGTGATCCGCTCCGGCTCCATCGCCTTCAGGCCATAGGAGCCGAAGTTCAGCGCCGTGCCGCCCTTGGCATCGCCATGGATGCGGCCCTTGAACTGCTTGCGGAACTTGGTCTTCTTCGGTTGCAGCATGGCTTAGTTCCTGCGATCGCGGTCATCGCGCGCGGGGCGCACGCCGGAGGTCTGCGCCTCCACCATCAGACGGTCCTGGGCGAGCGGATCATGACCCAGGATCTCGCCCTTGAAGATCCACACCTTGACGCCGCAGACGCCGTAAGCGGTGTGCGCCTCGGCCTCGGCATAGTCGAGGTTGGCGCGCAGCGTGTGCAGCGGCACCCGGCCCTCGCGATAACCCTCCGACCGCGCGATCTCGGCGCCGCCGAGACGGCCGCCGCAGGCGACGCGGATGCCGTCGGCACCCAGGCGCATCGCCGACTGCACCGCGCGCTTCATCGCGCGACGGAAGGCGATACGGCGCTCGAGCTGATCGGCGATGCCCTGCGCGACGAGCTTGGCGTCGATCTCGGGCTTGCGGATCTCGACGATGTTCAGCGACACGTCCGAGCTGGTCATCGCGCCGAGCGTCTTGCGCAGCTTCTCGATGTCCGAGCCCTTCTTGCCGATGATCACACCGGGGCGCGCCGCGTAGATCGAGATGCGGCACAGCTTGGCCGGACGCTCGATCACCACCTTCGAGATCGCGGCCTGCGGCAGCGTCTTGACGATGTACTGGCGGATCTTGAGGTCCTCCAGCAGCAGACGGCCATAGTCATGGCCTTCCGCGAACCAGCGGCTGTCCCAGGTGCGGTTGATCTGGAGACGCAGACCGATCGGGTTGCTCTTGTGACCCATTATGCTTCTTCCTGCTCGCGCACGACGATGCGCAGACGGCTGAACGGCTTCAGGATGCGGGTGGACTTGCCACGGCCGCGGGTCGCGAAGCGCTTCATCGTGATCGACTTGCCGACCGACGCCTCGGCGACGACGAGCGCGTCGACGTCGAGGTTGTGGTTGTTCTCGGCATTGGCGATCGCGGAGGCGAGCACCTTGCGCGCGTCCTCGGCCATCGCCTTCTTCGAGAAGGCGAGGATGTTCATCGCGTCGCCCGCCTTCTTGCCGCGGATCAGGCCCGCGACCAGGTTGAGCTTCTGCGCCGAGCCGCGGATCTGCGTGCCGACCGAGAGCGCCTCGTTGTCGGCAACGCGGCGGGGAGCCTTATCCTTCGACATCAGCGCTTACCCTTCTTGTCGGCGGCGTGGCCGGGGAAGAAGCGGGTCGGCGCGAACTCGCCGAGCTTCATGCCCACCATGTCCTCGTTGACCGACACCGGCACGTGCTTGCGGCCGTTGTAGACGTTGAACGTCAGGCCGACGAACTGCGGCAGGATCGTCGAGCGGCGCGACCAGGTCTTGATCGGGCCAGCGCGGGTGCCGGCGTCCTGAGCGGCTTCCGCCTTCTTGAGAAGGCTGAGGTCCACGAACGGACCCTTCCAGACGGAGCGAGCCATTACTTCTTCCTCGCGTGACGCGAACGGATGATCATCTTGTCCGTCGCCTTGTTGTGACGGGTGCGCGCACCCTTGGTCGGCTTGCCCCACGGGGTGACCGGATGACGGCCGCCCGAGGTCCGGCCCTCACCACCGCCGTGCGGGTGGTCGACCGGGTTCTTGGCGACGCCGCGGGTCAGCGGACGCTTGCCGAGCCAGCGGTTGCGGCCGGCCTTGCCAAGGTTCTGGTTCTGGTTGTCGGGGTTCGACACCGCACCGACCGTCGCCATGCAGTTCGCATGGATATAGCGCTGCTCGCCCGAGTTCAGGCGGACGATCACCATGCCGCGGTCACGGCCGACGACCTGCACATAGGTGCCCGCCGAACGCGCGATCTGGCCGCCCTTGCCCGGCTTCATCTCCACATTGTGGACGATGGTGCCGACCGGCATCTGGCCGAGTTCCATGGCATTGCCCGGCTTCACGTCGGTCTTGCGGCCGGCGATCACCTTGTCGCCGACGCCCAGGCGCTGCGGCGCGAGGATATAGGCCAGACGGTCCTTGCCGTTCTCGTCGGCGCCATAGTTGACCAGCGCGATGAACGCGGTGCGGTTCGGGTCGTACTCGATCCGCTCGACCGTGCCGACGACGTCCCACAGGCGGCGCTTGAAATCGACGATGCGATAGCGCTGCTTGTGGCCGCCCGCGATGCCGCGCGAGGTCACATGGCCCTTGTTGTTGCGGCCGCCCGTCTTGGTCTTGCCTTCGGTCAGCGCCTTGACCGGACGGCCCTTGTAGAGGCCCGAACGGTCGACGAGGATCAGGCCGCGACGTGCGGGGCTCGTCGGATTGTAATGCTTGAGTGCCATCGCCTCAGATTCCCGTCGTCACGTCGATTTGATCGCCTTCGGCGAGCGTCACGATCGCTTTCTTGATGTCCGAGCGGCGGTAGGGCGCGCCCTTCCACTTCTTGGTCTTGCCCTTCTGGACGATCGTGTTGACGCCGGTCACCTTGACGTTGAACAGCGCCTCGACGGCCGCCTTGATCTCGGGCTTGGTCGCATCGTTCGCGACCTTGAACACCACCGCGTTCGCCTCCGAGACCAGAGTCGCCTTTTCGGTGATGTGCGGCGCGACGATCACGTCGTAGTGGCGGTTGTCGACCGCCGCCTTCTTCGATGCCTTAGCCATTGAAGCGCGCCTCCAGCTTCTCGACGGCAGCGCGGGTCAGGACCAGCGTGTCGTGCTTCAGGATGTCGTAGACGTTGGCGCCGATCGCCGGCAGCACGTTGATCTGCGACAGGTTGCCAGCGGCCTGCGCGAAGCTGGTCTCGACGGCGTCGCCGTCGATCACCAGCGCGGTCTTGCCGAAGCCGAGCTTGGCGAGATCGCCCTTCAGCGTCTTAGCCTTGCTGTCCTTCACGGTCAGGCTGTCGAGGACGATCAGCGAACCCGCCTTGGCGTGGCTCGACAGCGCCATCTTGAGGCCCAGCGCGCGGATCTTCTTGTTCAGCGACGGATTGAAGTCGCGGACGCGGGCGCCGTGCGCCTTACCGCCGCCGATGAACACCGGCGCGCGGCGATCGCCGTGACGGGCGGTGCCGCCGCCCTTCTGGCGGCCGTACTTCTTGCCCGAACGCGCGACATCCGAACGCTCGCGGGTGCCGCGGGCGGTGCCGCGGCGCTTCTCGAGCTGCCAGGTGACGACGCGGTGCAGGATGTCGGCGCGCGGATCGAGACCGAAAATCTCGTCCGAGAGCTCGACGTCCACCGCCTTCGCCTTGGCGTCGAAGGATTGAACCTTGACCTTCACGTTCAGCCCTCCTGGCCTTCGGTGGCCTCGGGAGCCGCCGGCGCTTCCGCGGGCGTCTCGGCCGGAGCCTGGTTGTTGTTGGCGACGGCCTTCAGGCCCGCCGGATACGGCGCGTCCTTGTGGGCCGGGACCTTGACCGCGTCCTTGACGAGCAGCCAGCCGCCCTTCGAGCCGGGCACCGAGCCCTTGACGAAGATCAGGCCGCGCTCGACGTCGGTCGAGACGATCTCGAGGTTCTGCTGGGTGCGATTGCGCGCGCCCATGTGGCCGGCCATCTTCTTGTTCTTGAAGACGCGGCCCGGATCCTGACGGTTGCCGGTCGAACCATGCGAACGGTGCGAGACCGACACGCCGTGGGTCGCGCGCAGACCGCCGAAGCCCCAGCGCTTCATCGCGCCGGCGAAGCCCTTGCCCTGGGTCACGCCCTGGACGTCGACCAGCTGGCCGGCGACGAAGTGATCGGCCGAAATCTCGGCGCCGACGTCGAGGAGGTTGTCCTCGGTCACGCGGAATTCGACGACCTTCGCCTTGGGCTCGACCTCGGCCTTGCCGAAGTGGCCGCGCTGCGGCTTGGCGACGTTCTTGGCCTTGGCGCTGCCCGCGCCAAGCTGGACGGCGGTATAGCCGTCACGATCGGTTTCGCGGCGGGCGACGACCTGCAACGCCTCGAGCTGCAGGACGGTGACCGGCACATGGCGGCCATCGTCCTGGAACAGGCGGGTCATCCCCATCTTCTTCGCGATCACGCCAGTGCGCATGATCCATTGCTCCCATACAGAGGCACCCGACGGATGATTCCGCGGGTGCGTGACGGGCACCCATCGAAGTATTACTTCGATGGGACCCAACCTCAGCCCAAAAATGATGCGCGCCCCCGTCCGGGCTGAATGTTCCTCATGACAAGGAACGCGACGGGAGACGCGGCCCGGAGCGAACTCCGGCGGTATCTCTATGTCTGTGAGGGGTTTGGTCCCTCGACCCTTCCTTACGTCGGCCCAGGGCCAGTCGAGGAAGGGAGCGTCAGCGACTCATGGCCGCGACACGAATCTCGTGTGAGGCGGCGCCTTACGCGAGCTTGATCTCGACGTCAACGCCGGCCGCGAGGTCGAGCTTCATCAGCGCATCGACCGTGTTGGCGGTCGGCTGCACGATGTCGAGCATGCGCTTGTAGGTGCGCACCTCGAACTGCTCGCGCGACTTCTTGTCGATGTGGGGACCACGGTTGACCGTGAACTTCTCGATCTTCGTCGGAAGCGGGATGGGGCCACGGATGAGCGCGCCGGTGCGGCGGGCGGTGTCGGCGATCTCGCCGGTCGCCTGATCGAGCACGCGGTGATCGAACGCCTTCAGGCGAATGCGGATATTCTGCGTTTCCATGTCCCTACCGATGCGAAAGAGCGGGCCCCGCTGCCGGGGCTCTTGCTGGTTCAAACTCAAACTGGAGGCGGGCCCTTACAGGTGCCCCCGTAAAAAAGCAACCGCCCGACACTCTTTCGGAGTGCCGGGCGGCGCTTTTATTTTCAGCTTACTTCGAGATGCCGCTGACGACACCCGCACCGACGGTGCGGCCACCCTCGCGGATGGTGAAGCGCTGGCCGACGTCCATCGCGATCGGGGCGATCAGCTTGACGCCCAGCGCGACGTTGTCGCCCGGCATGACCATCTCGGTGCCGGCCGGCAGCTCGACGGTGCCGGTGACGTCCGTGGTACGGAAGTAGAACTGCGGACGATAGTTGGCGAAGAACGGCGTGTGACGGCCACCCTCCTCCTTCGACAGCACGTACACCTCCGACTGGAAGTCGGTGTGCGGGGTGATCGAGCCCGGCTTGGCCAGAACCTGGCCACGCTCGACCTCGTCACGGCCGATGCCGCGCAGCAGCGCGCCGATGTTGTCGCCGGCCTCGCCCGAATCGAGCAGCTTGCGGAACATCTCGACGCCGGTGACGGTGGTCTTGCGGGTGTCGGTGATGCCGACGATCTCGACTTCCTCGCCGACCTTGACGATGCCGGTCTCGACGCGGCCGGTCACCACGGTGCCGCGGCCCGAGATCGAGAACACGTCCTCGATCGGCATCATGAACGGCTTGTCGAGCGGACGCTCCGGCTGCGGGATGTACTCGTCAACCTGCGCCATCAGCTCGAGCACGGCCTTCTTGCCGATCTCGTCGTTGCTGCCGTCGAGCGCCTTGACCGCCGAACCCTTGATGATCGGAATGTCGTCGCCCGGGAACTCGTACGAGCTGAGCAGCTCGCGGATCTCGAGCTCGACGAGCTCGAGGATCTCGGGATCGTCGACCAGGTCGACCTTGTTCATGAACACGACCATCGCCGGCACGCCGACCTGACGGGCGAGCAGGATGTGCTCGCGGGTCTGCGGCATCGGGCCGTCGGTCGCCGACACGACCAGGATCGCGCCGTCCATCTGGGCGGCACCGGTGATCATGTTCTTGACGTAGTCGGCGTGGCCCGGGCAGTCGACGTGCGCATAGTGGCGCTTGTCGGTCTCATACTCGACGTGCGCGGTCGAGATGGTGATGCCGCGCTCACGCTCTTCCGGCGCCTTGTCGATGTTGGCGTAGTCGACGAACGTCGCGCCGCCCGTCTCGGCCAGGACCTTCGTGATCGCGGCGGTCAGCGACGTCTTGCCGTGATCGACGTGGCCGATGGTGCCGATGTTGAGGTGCGGCTTGGTCCGCTCAAACTTTGCCTTCGCCATTGTTTCCCTACCTTCTGATCAAATTTCCCGGACCGCTGATGGGACTCGCGAGAACGCGGCCCCATAGCGGCATGTTTGCTGTTACGCCAGCTTCGCCTTGACCTCGTCCGCAACATTCTGCGGCACTTCGTCATAGTGCGAGAACTGCATCGAGTAGTTCGCGCGCCCCTGGGTGAAAGAACGGAGCTGGTTCACATAGCCGAACATGTTCGCGAGCGGCACCATCGCGGTCACCGCCTGCGCGTTGCCGCGCGTGTCGGTGCCCTGGATCTGGCCACGGCGCGAGTTCATGTCGCCGATGACGTCGCCGAGGTAATCCTCCGGCGTCACCACCTCGACCTTCATGATCGGCTCGAGCAGCTTGATGCCTGCCTTCGCCGCCGCCTCGCGCATCGCGCCGCGGGCGCAGATCTCGAACGCCAGCGCCGACGAGTCGACGTCGTGGTAGGCACCGTCGGTCAGGTGCACCTCGAAGTCGATGATCGGGAAGCCGATCAGGTGACCGGTCTCGGCGGTCTCGCGGAAGCCCTTCTCCACCGACGGGATATACTCGCGCGGGATGTTGCCGCCCTTGATCTCGTCGAAGAACTGGAAGCCCGAGCCACGCTCGCCGGGGATCACCGTCACCTTGACGCGGCCGAACTGGCCCGAGCCGCCCGACTGCTTCTTGTGGGTGTAGTCGATGTCGACCTGCTTCGCGAGATACTCGCGATAGGCGACCTGCGGCGCGCCGACGTTGGCCTCGACCTTGAACTCGCGCTTCATGCGGTCGACCAGGATCTCGAGGTGGAGCTCGCCCATCCCCTTGATGATGGTCTGGCCCGATTCGTGGTCGGTCGAGACGCGGAACGACGGGTCCTCGGCGGCCAGGCGGTTGAGCGCGATGCCCATCTTCTCCTGGTCGGCCTTGGTCTTCGGCTCCACCGACAGCTCGATCACCGGCTCGGGGAATTCCATCCGCTCGAGGATGATCGGGTTGGCCGGATCGCACAGCGTGTCGCCGGTCGTGGTCTCCTTGAGGCCCGCGATCGCGACGATGTCGCCGGCGCGCGCTTCCTCGATGTCCTCACGCGAGTTCGCGTGCATGAGGAGCATACGGCCGATCTTCTCCTTCTTGTCCTTCACCGAGTTCAGATACTGACCCTTGGTGAGGGTGCCCGAATAGATGCGGGCGAAGGTGAGCGAGCCGACGAACGGATCGTTCATGATCTTGAACGCGAGCAGCGACAACGGCGCATTGTCGGCGGCCGGACGCGAATCCGGGGTCTCGCCGTCGAGCTTCACGCCCTGCACGTCGGGAATGTCGAGCGGGCTCGGCAGGAAGTCGACCACCGCGTCGAGCAGGGGCTGAACGCCCTTGTTCTTGAACGCCGAGCCGCACAGCACCGGCACGAACGAGAAGTTGAGCGTACCCTTGCGGATCAGCTTCTTGAGCGTCTTCGCGTCGGGCTCCTCGCCCTCGAAGAACTTCTCCATCACCGCATCGTCCTGCTCGACGGCGAGCTCGATGAGCTCGTTGCGCGCAGCCGCGGCGGCATCCTTCATGTCGTCCGGGATGTCCTGATATTCGAACTTCGCGCCCAGGCTCTCCTCGAGCCAGATGATCGCGCGGTTCTCGACCAGGTCGACCAGACCCTTGAAACCGCCCTCGATGCCGATCGGGAGATACAGCACCGCCGGACGCGCGCCGAGGCGGTCCTTGATCATCTCGACGCAACGCTCGAAGCTCGCACCGGTGCGGTCGAGCTTGTTGACGAAGCACATGCGCGGCACGTGATACTTCTCGGCCTGGCGCCACACCGTCTCCGACTGCGGCTCCACGCCTGCGACGCCGTCGAAGCAGGCGACCGCACCGTCGAGCACGCGCAGCGAACGCTCGACCTCGATGGTGAAGTCGACGTGACCCGGCGTGTCGATGATGTTGATCAGGTGCTCTTCGCCCTTGCCCTCTTCGGCGCGCCACTTGCAGGTGGTCGCCGCCGACGTGATCGTGATCCCGCGCTCCTGCTCCTGCTCCATCCAGTCCATCGTCGCGGTGCCCTCATGGACCTCGCCGATCTTGTAGGACTTGCCGGTGTAGTAGAGGATGCGCTCGGTCGTCGTCGTCTTGCCGGCATCGATGTGCGCCATGATGCCGATGTTACGATAGCGTTCGAGCGGATGGCTGCGGGCCATGACCTGAGTTCCTTAGCGATGTGGGGAGCCGGACGATCCGGGCTCCCCATATGTAGGTAAGAAAATTACCAGCGCTACCCGCCGGCCGGAGCCGACGGGTGGCAGAGATTACCAGCGGTAGTGGCTGAAGGCGCGGTTCGCCTCGGCCATGCGGTGCGTGTCCTCGCGCTTCTTCACCGCGTTGCCGCGGTTGTTCGAGGCGTCGAGCAGCTCGCCCGACAGGCGCGCCGCCATGGTGTGCTCGCTGCGGTTGCGCGCCGCGGCGATCAGCCAGCGGATCGCTAGCGCCTGCGCGCGCTCCGGACGGACCTCGACCGGCACCTGGTAGGTCGCACCGCCGACGCGGCGGCTGCGGACCTCGATGCCCGGCTTCACATTGTTGAGCGCATCATGGAACACGCCCAGCGGATCCTTCTTGGCGCGCGCCTCGACGGTGTCGAGCGCGCCATAGACGATGTTCTCCGCGACGGACTTCTTGCCGTCGAGCATCACGCTGTTCATGAACTTCGAAAGCACCTCATCCCCGAACTTGGGATCAGGCAGGATTTCCCGCTTCTCGGGACGACGACGACGAGCCATCTCAGATTTCCTTCTTGATCTTCAGCGAACCCGGAACCCGTCCGGCGCTTACTCTGGCTGTGATTACTTCGGACGCTTGGCGCCGTACTTCGAGCGCGACTGCCGGCGGTCCTTGACGCCCTGCGTGTCGAGCACACCGCGCAGCACGTGGTAGCGCACGCCCGGAAGGTCGCGCACACGGCCGCCGCGGATGAGCACCACCGAGTGCTCCTGCAGGTTGTGGCCCTCGCCCGGAATGTAGCTGATGACCTCGCGCTGGTTGGTCAGGCGGACCTTGGCCACCTTACGCAGCGCCGAGTTCGGCTTCTTCGGGGTCGTGGTATAGACGCGGGTGCAGACACCGCGCTTCTGCGGGTTCTGTTCCATCGCAGGGACCTTCGACTTGGCCTTCTGCGGGTCGCGGCCCTTGCGGACCAGCTGGTTGATCGTCGGCATGAAGCCCTTCACCTTATCTTGCCGGAACAGTCCGGCGGTTACTTTGTCGGTGCCGCAAACGGCAAAGGCCAGGGGAAGCCAAAGCAGCCCCCCGGGCCCAACGTCCGACAACGTTCATTGCTTGCCCCGCGGATGAACGAAAGCGCAGCCGAAAGCCGGCATTCCCCACGCGGAACGGAGCGGGCCTATAGCGATGGCGCGGTGAGCGGTCAATGGGCGCGCGAGAGCCACGTACCGCCCTGCTCGCTTCGTCGATTCCCGACTGCCGCCGAACCCCGCCGCCTGCTAGAACGAGACTCGGCATCGATTGCCGAACGGGGGTGAGCCACATGTTCAATTCGTCGAACCGCGGCCGCGAGTCTGCGCCGTCTTCCTCGCAGCCTGCAAACGGGAACGGCAAGCGCGCCGCGGCGGGCAGCGGCCTGTTCTCCGTGATCGGCCCGGACGTGACGGTCACCGGCAACATCGTCGCGGCGGCCGACCTGCATGTCGACGGGCGAGTCGAAGGCGACGTCGTGTGCGGCGCGCTGACCCAGGGCACCGATAGCGCGATCCACGGCGGCGTCACTGCCGAAACCGCACGCATCGGCGGCAGCATCGAAGGTGCGGTGCGTGTCCGCCAGCTCCTCGTCGAGCGCACGGCGCGAATCGCCGGCGACATCGAATATGAGATGATCACCATCGAGAGCGGCGGCCAGATCGACGGCGCGCTGCGCCGCGTGACCTCGCTCACGCTGACGCCCGCCGCGCCGGCGCTGCTGGCGAGCACGGCCAAGGCAGAGATCGAAGAGACGCAGCTCGTCGCCTGACGGATCAGAGCGCCTTGGCGGCAGCGAGATTGGCCCGGACGGGCGGCGCGCCGTAGCTCGCGAAGCTCTTGAGCTCGGGATCGCCTTCGTTCGCGAGGTAGCGTTCCTTGAGCAGGGCCTCGAGCTTGGTCAGCGCGACGACCATCTGCGCCTTGAGCGCCGTGTCGAACGCGGCGCCGTTCGCCTTCTGCAGCGTCGCGATGTTGTCGTTCTGCTCGTCGTCGAGCGACGCGTCGATCAGCAGGTCCGGCTGTGTGGCAGCGGCGAGCTTGAGCTTCATCGTCGACTGGGTGCGATCGAGCATCAGCTTCTTGCCGAACGCTTTGACCCTGGCGCTCGTCCCCTTCTGCTCGGCGAGCGAGCCCGCGCCCGCGATATAGGCGTTGAGCGACGCCACGCTGTCGACGAACGTCTGGTCGGGCGACTTGGACGGCTCGGGCCTGGGCGCGATGATGTTGGCGATCGGGCTGTCGTTGGCGGCTTCGGTCGCGTTCTCGGTCCCGGGCGTGCAGCCGGCGACGAGGACGAGCGCGGCAACGGCAGCGAACGGTGATTTCATCGACATCCTCCTTGTCACGCAATCAGCTTGGCCGAGCGGCGCGCGGGCTGCTAGTCCAAATCGGCAACCGAAGGAGTTCGCGATGCCACTCCCTGCTCTCCCCTGGGACGGCGGCTGCCGCTGCGGCGCGGTCCGCTTCCGCGTGAGCATGCCGCCGCTGTTCACCGCCGTCTGCCACTGCACCGGCTGCCAGCGGATGACGGCGAGCGCCTATTCGACCACGCTGGCGGTGCCCCAGGACGGGTTCGCCGTGACCGAGGGCGAGACGGTGATCGGCGGCCTCCACGGCGAACGGCTGCACCACCAGCATTGCGACCGCTGCAAGAGCTGGCTGTTCACGACCTTCGAGCCGGCGACCGGCTTCGTCAACGTCCGCGCGACCATGCTCGACGATCCGAGCTGGTTCACGCCGTTCATCGAGAACTATACAAGCGAGGCGCTGCCCTGGGCGCGGGTGGATGCGCCGCACAGCTTCGAGAAGTTCCCGCCGATGGAGCAATATCAGCCACTGCTGGCGGAGTTTGCGTCCACTTGCCGATAATACTCCGGTGAAACCCTGCGATCCAAGCTTTCGGCAAAGCGGCAGAGCTCCGGCAGACCACCGAAAACCGCACCTGAGGGCAACGTGAGCTTACGCTTCGTTCCCAGCCACGTCGTTCCGCTCAGAACGAGCGATAGTTCATATGATTTGCTCCCCCATAGAAGGATCGACCAGACGCCGAGGTCGATGCGACGTACCTTAACGGAAACTATCTCGTTCAAAGGCACATTCCGACCGACACCGAAAAGACCGTGTATTTGAACGCCTTCCTCGGTTTGCCGAATCGCCGGCTTATCGGTCGTAAGCCGGCGCACCATCGCGATGGTATAACGAAGGCAGAGCAAGGCCAGGGTCGAGCCGGCGACCATGCCGGCTAGGCCATGTCCGAGTGCCATCCACGCCGCGCGGTCCGGCAGGATCTGATCAGGATGACGATAGAGGTCGAACGCAATCCATGCAGATCCCGCCGTAAAGGCCGCGAAAAACAATAGTCCAAGAACGGCATTCCCGGGATTGAACCACAAGACCAATCCGCGCCGCACTCGCATATGCTCGCTCAGATATGCAGCACGCGTCCGTAGGCCGCGAGCACGCCCTCGTGCATCATCTCGCTGAGCGTCGGGTGCGGGAACACCGTCTCGATCAGCTCGGCCTCGGTCAGCTCGCCGGTCTTGCCGATGGTGTAGCCCTGGATCAGCTCGGTGACCTCGGCGCCGATCATGTGCGCGCCCAGCAGCTCGCCGGTCTTGGCGTCGAACACCGTCTTCACGAAGCCCTCCGCCTCGCCGAGCGCGATCGCCTTGCCGTTGCCGATGAAGGGGAACTGGCCGACCTTGACCTCGTAGCCCGCTTCCCTGGCCTTGGCCTCGGTGAGGCCGACCGACGCGATCTGCGGGCGGCAATAGGTGCAGCCGGGGATGTTCTTCGGGTCCATCGCGTGCGGGTGCTTGCCGGCGATCGACTCGACGGCGATCACGCCCTCGTGGCTGGCCTTGTGCGCGAGCCATGGCGGCGCGGTCACGTCGCCGATCGCGTAGAGGCCGTCGACATTGGTCTTGCAGGCGCCGTCGGTGACGATGTGGCCGCGCTCGGTCTTCACGCCGAGCGCCTCCAGGCCGATGTTCTCGGTGTTGGGGACGATGCCGATCGCGACGATGACATGGCTGAACTCGCCCTCGGTTACCTTACCGTCCTTGCCCTTGATCGATGCCTTCACGCCCTTGTCGGTCACGTCGAGCTTCTCGACGCCGGCGCCGGTCATGATCGTCATGCCCTGCTTCTTGAGCTGCTTCTCGAGGAAGGCGGAGACGTCAGCGTCCTCGACCGGGACCAGGCGGTCGAGCATCTCGACCACGGTCACGTCGGCACCAAGGTCCTTGTAGAAGCTCGCGAACTCGATCCCGATCGCGCCGGAGCCGATCACCAGCAGCTTGGACGGCATCTCGGCGGGCGTCAGCGCATGGCGGTAGGTCCAGATGCGTTTGCCGTCGGCCTTGGCGAACGGCAGGTCGCGCGCGCGGGCGCCGGTGGCGACGATGATGTTCTTAGCGGTGAGCTCGGTGGTCTTGCCGTCCTTGGTGACGGAGAGCTTGCCCTTTCCGGTCAGCTTGCCCTCGCCCATGTGGACGTCGATCTTGTTCTTCTTCATCAGGTGCGTGACGCCCTGATTGAGCTGCTTGGCGACCCCGCGCGAGCGCTTCACCACCGCCTCCAGGTCGGCACTGATCTTGTCAGCGACCAAGCCGTAATCCTTGGCGTGCTGCATATAGTGGAAGATCTCGGCCGAGCGCAGCAGCGCCTTGGTCGGGATACAGCCCCAGTTGAGGCAGATGCCGCCCAGCAGCTCGCGCTCGACGATCGCCGTCTTGAGCCCGAGCTGCGCCGCGCGGATCGCCGCGACATAGCCGCCGGGGCCGGAGCCGAGGACGATGAGATCGTAGGTATCAGCCACTGGGGAGGTCCTTTCGGGAGGAATGTGGTTACGCGCCGGCGTCCGCCAAGGGCGGCACCTCGCGGGGGCGGCGATCGGCGTCGATGGCGACGAAGGTGAAGTGCGCCTGCGTCACCTTGTGATGGTTGCGCTCGTGGCGGTGGCGGCGCCAGGCTTCGACGTCGATCGTCATCGAGGTGCGGCCGGTCTTCACCAGCCGGGCGAACACCGACACCTCATCGCCGACGAACACCGGATTGAGGAACTCCATGCCGTCGAGCGCGATCGTGACCGCGCGGCCGCCGCAATGGCGGCTGGCGACCGATCCGGCGGCAAGGTCCATCTGGCTCAGCAGCCAGCCGCCGAAGATGTCGCCGTAGGGGTTGGCGTCGGCCGGCATCGCGACCACGCGAATCGTCGGCTCGTCCAACGGCGGCGCGGCGGAGTCACTTGCGGTCATCGTCGCGGCCTCCGCGGTCGATCGTCCAGGCACGGCGCAGCGGGCCGATGCCCATCAACACCACCGCGACGCCGGCGCACCAGCCGACCAGACGGATAGTGTCGCCCCCGAGCGGATAGGCCCAGGCGCCGACCGCGGTGATCAGCGCGGTCGCCATCAGCCCCGCGGCGATGTGGAGAAGCTCGATGAGGGTACGGAGGACCGGCACCGGACGCCGTCTCAGGCGACGAACGCCAGCGGAGCCTCGACCAGCTCCTTGAACACCTTCATCAGTTCGGCCCCGTCGGCGCCGTCGATCGCGCGATGGTCGAAGCTGCCGGTCGCCGACATGACGGTGGCGACGCCGAGCGCGTCGTCGACGATGTACGGCCGCTTCTCGCCGGCGCCGATCGCCATGATCATGCCCTGCGGCGGATTGATCACCGCCTCGAACTGCTTGATGCCGTACATGCCCATGTTCGACAGGCTGGCGGTGCCGCCCTGATATTCCTCGGGCTTGAGCTTGCCTTCCTTCGCGCGGCCGGCGAGCTCCTTCATCTGCGTCGAGATGGAGGCAAGGCCGGCATTGGCGGCGTCGCGGATGATCGGGGTGATGAGGCCCGACGGCGTCGACACCGCGACCGAGACGTCGGCGCGCTGGTAGCTGACCATCTCGTTGCCGAGGAAGGTGACGTTGCACTTCGGCACCTGAACCAGCGCGACGCCGAGCGCCTTGATCAGCAGGTCGTTGACCGACAGCTTCACCCCGCGCGGCTCGAGTGCCTTGTTGAGCTCGCCGCGCAGCTTGAGCAGCGCATCGAGGCGGATGTCCACCGTCAGGTAGATGTGCGGGATCGTCTGCTTGGCCTCGGTCAGGCGGCGCGCGATCGTCTTGCGGATGTTGGAGAGCTTCTCGACCTCGTGCGGGATGGTCTCGTCATACCAGACCGGCTTGTGCTCGGCAGGCGCGGCGGCGGGAGTCGCGGCGGCAGCGGCCGGCGCCTCGGCGGGCTTGGCGGCGGTAGCGGCGCCGGGCTTGGCGCCCTCGACGTCGGCCTTGACGATGCGGCCGTTGGGGCCGGAGCCGGCGACGGTGGCGAGATCGATGCCCTTGTCCGCGGCGATACGGCGGGCGAGCGGGCTGGCCTTCACGCGATCGCCCGATGCGGCGGGAGCGGGTGCCGGTTTCGATTCGGTTGCGGCAGGAGCCGGCTTCGGAGCCTCCTCGGCCTTGGGTTCGGGCGCCTTGGCCTCCTCCTTGGCGGGAGCAGCCGCCGGCGCGGGCGAGGCCGATGCCGCGGCGGAGGCATCCTCGCCTTCCTCGGCCAGGATCGCGATCACCGCGCCGACCTTGACGCCATCGGTCCCCTCGGGGACGACGATCTTGGCGATCGTACCCTCGTCGACCGCCTCGAACTCCATCGTCGCCTTGTCGGTCTCGATCTCGGCCATGATGTCGCCGGACTTGACCGTGTCGCCTTCCTTGACGAGCCACTTGGCAAGCGTGCCCTCCTCCATGGTCGGGGACAAAGCGGGCATCTTGAGTTCGATCGCCATGAGTGACTCTTCTTTCTCCTGGGGGCGGGGCCTCCTTTGCGCCCGACCCGCTCCGGGTCAAGACTTGCGCGAACAGTCGACCCGCGCCACGTAACGCCTGAGACGGGGGAGAAGGATCATGCGCACCTATCTGGTGGTGGTCGACGACAGCCCGGAAGCCGAGGCGGCGTTGCGGTTCGCGGCGCGGCGCGCGGTCAAGACCGGAGGCAACGTGCTGATCCTGGCGCTGATCCCGCCGGCCGAGTTCGTGCAATGGGGCGGCGTCCAGGCAACGATCGAGGAAGAGGCGCGACTTCATGCCGAGGCGCTGGTCGCCGGCGCCGCGGGGACATTGCTCGACGAATCGGGGGTGGTGCCTTCGATCGTGGTCAAGCAGGGCGACGGGCCCAAGATCGTGCGCGAGATGATCGCCAGCACGCCCGACATCGCCGCACTGGTGCTGGGCGCCGCCGCGAGCGGGGCGCCGGGGCCGCTCGTCACCCATTTCGCCGGTGCGGATGCCGGCAAGCTGCCGGTGCCGGTGATGATCATCCCCGGCTCACTGGACCGCGAAGCCATCGACCGGGTGAGCTGAGGCGATGCGGATCGTCCTCATCGCCGCCGCGCTCCTTCCCTTCCCCGCCGCCGCGCGCGAGGCGCCGAGTCCGGAACGGCTCAAGGCCTCCGTCGAGAAGCTGGTGAGCTTCGGCACGCGCCACACGCTCTCATCCTCCACCGATCCCAGGCGCGGGATCGGCGCCGCGCGGCGCTGGGCGGCAGGAGAGTTCGAGCGGATCGGCAAGGGCTGCGGCGGCTGCCTGCATGTGGAGACTATCGAGAAGGTCTTCACCGGCCCCCGCGCGCCGGACGGGGTCAACATCGTCGACGTGCTCGGCGTGCAGCAGGGCAGCGAGCCCGGGCGCGTCGTCATCGTCCAGGGCCATATCGACAGCCGCGTCAGCGACGTGATGGATGCCACCAGCGACGCGCCCGGCGCCAACGACGATGCCTCGGGCGTCGCGCTGGTGCTGGAGGCGGCGCGCATCCTCTCCAAGGAGAAGTTTCGGGCAACGATCATCTACGCCGCCCTATCCGGCGAGGAGCAGGGGCTGTTCGGTGGGCAATTGCTCGCCGAGACCACCAAGGCGCGCGGATGGAAGGTCGACGCGGTGCTCAACAACGACATCGTCGGCAACACCATCGGCCAGAACGGCCAGCGAGTCGCGGACCGGGTGCGCGTCTTCTCCGAAGGCATCAGGACGGCGGAGGACCTGCCCGCCCAGCGCGCCCGGCGCGGCAACGGCGGCGAGGACGACGGTCCCAGCCGCGCGCTGGCCAAGGCGATCGACGGAGTCGCGGCGACCTTGCCGGGCGGGCTCGACGCGTTCCTGGTCCGCCGGCCCGATCGCTTCGGGCGCGGCGGCGATCATGAGCCGTTCCTGAAGCTCGGCTATCCGGCGGTGCGCTTTTCGGTGGGGATCGAGAACTACACCCAGCAGCACCAGAACCTGCGCACCGAGAACGGCATCGCGTACGGCGATACCGTCGACAAGATGGACTTCCCCTATCTGGCCAAGGTGACGGCGATCAACGTCGCGACGATCGCGCGACTGGCGGGAGCCCCTTCGGCACCGGAGGAGGTGGTGATCGGCGGCGCGCTGTCGAGCGATACCGACGTCCGGTGGAAGCCGGTCGCGGGCGCCGCGCGCTACCGCGTCCATGTCCGCCGCAACGATGCGCAGGACTGGCAACGTGCCGTCGACGTCGCGGGCGGCGAGACGGGAACCAAGCTCAAGGACGTGATCGTCGACGACGTGTTCGTCGGCGTGTCGGCGGTGGCGGAGGGTGGGGCCGAGAGCCTGGTGACGTTCGCCGGGCGCGCTGCCCCCTGAGCGCGCCCGGCGGTGGGGCTGGGCCGGAAAGGAGAAAACGGCCCGCCCTCTAACGGATCAACGTCGCAGGTACTTGCACTTGCAAGCGGCTCTGCGCACGACCTTGCGGTAGGTGCGCACCGGCGCGGCCTCATAGACATATTCGGTGGTGGTCGTGGTGGTCGTCACCGCCGGGATCACCGTCACCGTGGTGACGCTGCCATAGGGGCCGGGCACCACCGTCGTGTAGGGCTGGGCGCCGCCGGCGTAGACGTGATGTCCGCCGTAATAGGGCGCCGGCTGCACCACCTCCGCCGGCGGTGCGTACACCACCGGCGGAGGCGGATACGCCCCCCCGGGATAGCCTGGCTCGGGATAAGGTGCGCCATAAGGCGGTGGCGGTGGCGGTGGCAGGTCGCGGCGCCGACGATGATCGTCCTCGGCCTTGTCGATCAGGCCACCCGCGAGCGCGCCGACCCCGGCCCCCAGCAGCGTGCCGCCGAGCTTGTCGCCATGTCCTGCGATCACATTGCCGGCGACGCCGCCCACCACGCCGCCGATCACCGCACCGCCGACGCCATCGTCGCGACGCTCGGGAGGCGGAGGTGGCGGATAGGGTGCACCGGGTTCATAACCCTCGTCATAGGCATAGCCCTCGTCGGGATAGGCCTGGTCGCCGTCGTAGCGGTCCCAGTCGATCCCGCCGACGCTGTCCTGGACGCGGCCATAGCCGTCGACGAGCACGGCATCGTCGTAATAGCGCACCCAGTTGTAGCCATAGGGCGGCGCGCCGAGGCCATAGGTCGCGAAGTCGGTGACGTAGAAGGTCGGCGCGAACCAGTAGCGCGGCAGCACCCAGCCGCGCACCGGCCGGCGATAGGCCCCCCAGCCGCCGGGCGCATAGACGCCGGCATACCAGCGGCCGTTGACGCGACCGCCCCAGCGGTGGTGCCCCGGCATCGGGCGCGGCCGGTTCCAGTTGCCGCCGTGCCAGCCCTGCGGCCGCGCCGGCATCGGCGTCGTCCGCGGCGGACCGCTCCACTGGCCGCGCGGCGCCCGCTGCGCCTCGGCGGGCGCGGCGACGGCGATTGCGGCGACTGCGGCGGCTGCGATCCAATAGGCACGCATCGTCAAAGCGTCTCCCCTGCTGGCGCCAGCCTCCCCACCCGGCAGCCACGGTTAATCCCTGGCCGGAGTGTAAGCCATCGCCGCCGCAGGGGCGACGGCGATGGATGGTTAACGACTGTCCCGTTTAGGGTCAGACCATCCGGGGTGCGAGCAGGCGCACCAGCGCCTCGCAGCCGGCCGCGTCGCCGGCATCGAAGCGCGCGGGCGACGGGCTGTCCAGATCCAGGACACCCAGCAGCTCGCCCTGGTGGACGATCGGCACCACCAGCTCGGAACGGCTGGCGGCATCGCAGGCGATATGGCCGGGGAAGGCGTGGACGTCCTCCACCAGTTGCGTCTCGCGGGTTTGGGCGGCGGTGCCACATACGCCCTTGCCCATGGGAATGCGGATGCAGGCTGGCTTGCCCTGGAACGGGCCCAGCACCAGCTCGCCGTCGACCGCGCGATAGAAGCCGGCCCAGTTGAGGTCGGGCAGATACTGCCAGATCAGCGCGGCGGCATTGGCCATGTTGGCGATCGCATCCGGCTCGTCCGCGGTGAGCGCGTCGAGCGCGGTTTCGAGATCGCGGTAGAGCTCGGTCTTGCTGCCGGCGGCAATGGCGAATTCGTACATTGCTTGTTCTTCCCCGTCACCCGGCGTTGTGCCGGGGTCCATCTACCGCAGGCGCACTGCTCACGGATCGAGCGTTGCATGTGCGGCGCCGTGGATGCCGGAACAAGTCCGGCATGACGAATTTTAGGGCTAATCCAGCCGCACCTTCCCCCGTCCCGCCTTCACCGCGCTGCGCCCCTTCTTCTCGTCGACGCGGCGCGCCTTCGCGGCCTTGCTGGGCTTGGTCTTCACCCGCTTGGCCTGGCGGACGTGCGCTTCGGCGATCAGCTCGGCGAGGCGGGCGCGGGCGTCCTCGCGGTTGGCGTCCTGGGTACGGAAGCGGCGCGCGGTGATGACCAGCTCGCCGCCCGCGGTCATGCGGGTGCCGGCGAGCTGCTTCAGGCGCTGATAGGCGTGGGGCGGCAGGCCGAGGCGGAACACGTCGACGCGCAGCTGCACCGCGGTCGCGACCTTGTTGACGTTCTGCCCGCCGGGACCGGAAGCGGCGAGGAACTTCTCCTCGACGATCGCGTCGGCGATTCGCTCCTCAGCCACCATCGGCGAAGCCCTCGAAACGGGCCGGCAAGGGCGCCTCGGCATGGACGTCGGGCTTGCCCGGTCGGGGTAGACGAATCTCCGCGGCGTGGAGCAGCAAGTAGGGACCGTCGCGGCCGTAGACGCGGTCCCCGACGATCGGCAGCCCCAGCCCCTCCGCGGCATGGACGCGGAGCTGGTGGGTGCGGCCCGTCTCGGGCAGGAACTCGACCAGCGCGCGATCATCGCGGACGGTGACCGTGCGCCAGCGCGTCACGGCCTTCTTGCCGTTGGGACTGCCCGTCATTCGCCAGCCGGCCTCGCGCGTACTCACCTTGGCGAGCGGCAGGTCGATCACACCCTCCCCACGTTCCGGCACGCCCTCCAGCACCGCGAGATAGCGCTTCGTCACCTGTCCAGCCTCGAACGCCTGGCCGAAGCGTTTCACCGCGCCCGGATTGCGCGCGAGCAGCAGGCAGCCGGAGGTGTCGCGGTCGAGCCGATGCACCGCGACCGGCAGGCGGCGGAAGCCGAAGGTCAGCTCGTCCGCCATCGATTCGACGCTGGGCGAGCGATCGCGCGGGCGGTCGACCGGCAGGCCCGCAGGCTTGTCGAGCACGATCGCCTCGCCATCGAGGAAGAGGATGCGGTCCGCTAGCATCGGCCCGCTATACATATCCCCTCCCGCAAGCGGGAGGGGTTCGGGGAGGGCTTGCGGAGGGGGGAGCCGGACCCTCCCCGATTCCCGGTCCCGCGAGGGTACGGGACCGGGCGGGAGCAGGTTACGCGGTCAGCTTGGCCGCGACCTCGGCGATGCGACGGCCCTGGTAGCGGGCGCCGTCGAGGTCCTTGGCACTCGGCTGGCGGCTGCCGTCGCCGCCGGCGACGGTGGTCGCGCCATAGGGGGCGCCGCCAACGATCTCGCTGATGTCCATCTGCCCGGCGTGACCATAGTCGAGGCCGACGATGGTGAGCCCGAAGTGCAGCAGGTTGGTGATGATCGAGAACAGCGTCGTCTCCTGCCCACCATGCTGGGTCGCGGTCGAGGTGAAGGCGCCGGCGACCTTGCCGTGCAGCGCGCCAGTCGCCCACAGGCCACCGGCGGTGTCCCAGAACGCCGCCATCTGGCTCGCCATGCGGCCGAAGCGGGTCGGCGCGCCGACGATGATCGCGTCATAGGCCTTGAGCGCGTCGGGACCCTCGATCACCGGATGAGGGCTATTAGTCTTGAAATGCGCCGCCTCGACCACCGCCTGCGGCGCCGTTTCCGGCACGCGCTTGATGTCGACCTCGGCGCCGGCGCCGCGTGCGCCCTCGGCGACCGCTTCGGCCATCTGCTCGATGTGGCCGTAGGAGGAATAATAGAGAACCAGGACCTTGGGCATGTGACGTGCTCCCTTGAAAGAAGCCGCCGTGCCGGCACCGGCCGGGCACGACGGCATTGCGGATTATTCGGCGTCGACCAGGACGATCTCGGCGTCCTCGATCGCGGTGATGGTGACGGTCTGGCCGCCCGACAGCGCCGCGCCGTCGCGGGCCTCGAAGCGGGTTCCCTCGATCTCGATCGCGCCCACGGCGGGGACGAGATAGGCATGGCGCCCCTCGCCGACGTTGTGGGTCACGCTCTCGCCAGCCTTGAGCGTCGCGCCGAGCACGCGGGCATCGGCCCGGATCGGCAGCGCGCCCTCATCGTCGGCGAAGCCCGAAGCAAGCGTCACGAACCGGCCGGAGCGATCGCCCTTGGGGAAAGGCTTGGCGCCCCAGGAGGGCTGGCCGCCCGCGCGCTTCGGCTCGATCCAGATCTGGAACAGCGTCGTCGTCTCGCCTTCCAGATTATATTCGGCATGGCGCACGCCCGTGCCCGCGCTCATCACCTGGACGTCGCCCGCGCCCGTGCGGCCCTGGTTGCCCATCGAATCCTGATGGGTGATCGCGCCTTTGCGGACATAGGTGATGATCTCCATGTCGCGATGCGGATGCGGCGGGAAGCCGGAGTTCGGGGCGATCTCGTCGTCGTTCCATACGCGGATCGCGCCCCAGCTCTCGCGCTTGGGATCGTAATAATTGGCGAAGCTGAAGTGATGGCGGGCGTTGAGCCAACCATGGTCGGCATGACCCAGGCTGTCGAACGGACGCCGTTCGATCCTGGCCGCGGTGGTGGTGGTCATCGCAAATCTCCCTTGGTTGCCGGCAAGATAGGCGAGGCCTGGATCGCGTAAATGGAAACGTTGGAAACGGATTGTTTCCGCCCTGGGCAGAAGGTAGTGAAACGTCATCCCGGACTTGATCCGGGATCCAGAGTCACAGGCGACCCGGCGTTTGACCCTGGATGCTGACTTTCGTCAGCATGACGAAAGGAGCCTGGCGATGCGCCTTCCCGATTTCGAAGCCTGGGCGGTGTTCGCCTGTGTCGTCGAGCACCGCTCGTTCAGCGCCGCGGCCGAGGCGATCGGCGTCAGCAAGGCGACCGTCTCCAAGGCGGTGGCGCGGCTGGAGGCGTCGCTCGGCACGACCTTGTTCCACCGCACCTCGCGCCGGCTGTCGCTGACCGAGAGCGGCAGGGCGCTCGCCGAACGCGCCCAGCGCATCCTCGCCGAGGCGCAGGCGGCCGAGGAGGCGGCGCACGATGCCGCCACCGCACCGGCCGGGCTGATCCGCGTGGCGGCGCCGCTGGCGTTCGGCATCCGCTATGTGGCCAAGGCGGTCGCCGATTTCCTCGCGGCCTATCCGGCGGTGGAGATCGATCTTCGCCTGTCCGACGCCAAGGTCGATATCGTCGCCGAGGGATTCGACATCGCGCTGCGCATCGCCGACCTGCCGGACAGTTCGCTACGCGCCCGCCGGCTGGCGCCGATCGCCGGACGGACGGTGGTGGCGCCCTCCTATCTCGAGAAGCACGGCACGCCGCGCCACCCGGCTGAGCTCGGCGAACATCTGTGCCTGCGCTATGCCAATCTCGCCCAGCCGAACCTGTGGCATTTCCGCAAGGCCGACGGCGAGGAAGCGGCGGTGCGCCCGCACGGCCCCCTTCTCACCGACAGCGGCGACGCGATGCTGCCGACCCTGCGCGCGGGCCTCGGCATCGCGCGGCTACCGGATTTCATCGTCGACGAGGACCTTGCGCGCGGGACGCTGGTCGAGATCCTGCCGGACTGGGCGACGATGGGCATCGCGCTCCACCTGCTGACGCCGCCGAGCGCGCTTCGCCCGGCGCGCGTCGAGGCGCTGATCGAGCATTTCGCGACGGTGTTCAGGACATTGTGCGCCGCCCCGCTCAGCACCCCGCGACTCGCCGGTTAACTCCGGTTAGGGGGAAATTAACCTTTTGCCTTCAGACACGCTTAGGTTAATGCTTCGCCTCAATGCGCAGCGGCCGAGGGGGGCCGTTGTCGTCCGGGCAAGGGGACCAACGGATGCGCGTGCTGCTGATCGAAGACGAGCCGACGACCGCGAAGGCGATCGAGCTCATGCTCAACACCGAGGGCTTCAACGTCTACACGACCGATCTGGGCGAGGAAGGCTTGGATCTCGGCAAGCTCTACGACTACGACATCATCCTGCTCGACCTCAACCTGCCGGACATGCACGGCTATGACGTGCTCAAGAAGCTGCGCGTCGCGCGCGTGCAGACGCCGGTGCTGATCCTGTCGGGCGTCAGCGAGATGGACAGCAAGGTGCGCTCGTTCGGCTTCGGCGCCGACGACTATGTCACCAAGCCGTTCCACCGCGAGGAGCTGATCGCGCGCATCCATGCCGTGGTGCGCCGGTCGAAGGGCCATTCGCAGTCGGTGATCCGCACCGGCAAGCTGGCGGTGAACCTGGACGCCAAGACCGTCGAGGTCGACGGCGCCCGCGTGCACCTGACCGGCAAGGAATATGCGATGCTGGAGCTGCTGTCGCTCCGCAAGGGTACCACGCTGACCAAGGAGATGTTCCTCAACCATCTCTACGGCGGCATGGACGAGCCGGAGCTCAAGATCATCGACGTCTTCATCTGCAAGCTGCGCAAGAAGCTCAGCATGGCGACCGACGGCGAGAACTACATCGAGACCGTCTGGGGCCGCGGCTATGTGCTGCGCGATCCGGAGGATCAGGTGGTGGCGATGCCGGAAACGCAGGTCGCCTGATCGCATTCTCCGCAAGGAAGCTTCAAAAGGGTCGTCGCTTCTTCACCGAAGCGGCGGCCCTTTCCCGTTCATGGCCGCTTCACCTCTGTCCGTCATTTGATTACGACTGTAGTCAAATGGGTAGAATAACGATGCGCAATACGATCATCGCAATGCTGGCGGCGCTTCTCGTCCCGTCACCGGCGCTGGCCGAGAGCGAGCAATGGATCGTCGCCGTCGACCTGTGGGGAAACACCGCCTATTCGACGCTGACCATCGATCGCGACGGCGAGCGTATCTCGGGCAACCTTGATGGCGATCGCGTCGAAGGGGCCGTATCGAAGCGTAAGCTGGAGTTCACGGCCGCCGACGCCAAAGGCGCCCCCTCGCGCTTCACGGCCACGCTTTCCGGCGACCGGGCGAGCGGTGAGGCCGAGATGCCCGACACCAACGACGCCGCCCGCCGCGTCCGCCACGCCTTCATCGCACGCCGTATCCCCGATCGCCCCGCCGGCGGACCGCGCGTGATCGATTTCCGGCCGACCGACTTTTCCAACGCTTTCGACCCGCATCGCGCGCCGGTGACGACGATCTGGCCCGGCGACACCGTCCGCACCTCGACCATCGACTCGGGCGGCGTCGACGCGGCTGGCGTCACCCGCGCGCTGTTCGGCAACCCGCAGACCGGCCCGTTCTTCGTTGCCGGCGCGGCGCCCGGCGACACGCTCGTCGTCACGATCAAGCGGCTGGCGCCCAACCGCGACTGGGCCGACAGTCTCGACGCGGTGGTCGGCCGCGCCGCCGGCCTTGCTCTGGCGAAGCAGCTCGACGGTCTCGGCAAGCCGGTCCGCTGGCGGCTCGATCGCACGCGCGGCACCGCCTCGCCGGAAGGCGCGGAAGGGGCGCTCAAAGACTATGCCGTGCCGCTGCGCCCGATGCTCGGCGGCCTCGCCGTGGCGCCCGGCTTCGGATTCCAGCCGGTCTCGACCGGCGATACCGGCAATTTCGGCGGCAACATGGACTTCAACGAGGTGGTCGAGGGCAACCGTGTCTACCTGCCGGTACAGCAACCGGGCGCGCTACTCTATCTCGGCGATGCCCACGCGCTGCAGGGCGACGGCGAGACCACGCAATACGCGCTCGAGACCTCGATGGACGTCGAATTCTCGGTCGATCTCGTCAAGGGCAAGCGGATCGCGATGCCGCGGGTCGAATCGCCGACGGAGATCATGGTGCTGGGCCAGGCCGGTTCACTCGACGACGCGCTCAAAGCGGCGAACACCGGCATGATCGCATGGCTGCGCGCGGACTATGGCATGACGCTGTCGCAGGCGGCGCAGGTGATGGGCAGTGCGGCGAAGTTCTCGATCGCCAATCTCGCCGGACGCAGCGTGGGCGTTGCGGCGAAGCTCGACAAGTCGCTGTTGCCACGGCGCTAGCCTCGGTCCGTCCATGGGTACTCGGCCGCCCAGCGCGCGAGCGTCTCCAGCGCGAGCGGGCGGTCGAAGCGCACGCCCGCGCGGCGGCCGTCGCACCAGCGGACGACGCCTTCGAGGATCGGCAGGCCGGCGATACGGAGCACCACCGGGTCGTCGACCGCGGCCCATTCGGCGGCATCCACCTTGGCGCCGCCTTGCGAGATGTCGTGCACCAGCACCGGCCGATAGACGATTCCGCAGCGGATCAATGCCGGTGCGCCGACCGCCAGGCGTGGCTGGCGCGGCACCGGGCCGTCCGGCGGCTGGGCCGCGCCCGCGAGCAGCCGCTCGACGTCGATATGCTCAGTGAATTGAATGCCGGCATCCCCGCCCCGGACCCAGCGAATGTGGCCGGGGATCGTCGGTCCCGCCTTGAGCTCGATCGCCACCTCCTCTCCCACCGCGATCGGCGCATAGAGGCGTGCCATTGCGCCACCGGCCGAGATGTTGCGGATCAGGCAGAGCCCCTCGCGGCCGCCGCAGACGATGCGGGCGGCGCGGAATATGGTGGCATAGCGCTGGTCGGTGCGACGATCGCACAGCGCAGGCACGCGTCCGGGGCCGCTGAACAGCGCCACTCGACGGTCCTGGCGTAGCTCGTCCATCCGCGAAGCCTTTCCCGTGGCTCCGCGCTGCCGGCGGTCAGCCGGAGCCTGGCTCGCAAAACTCGGTTTCGTATCCTGCCGGAACCTTAAGCAAGGCTCCGAAATCGCGCGATCCGCCGACGGCCGCTATTGCGAGCGTTCGGTCTCCGCCGCCCATTTCGCGAGCGTCTCGAGCGGAAGCGGCATCTCGAAGGCGACGCCGGCGTGCTCCTCGTCGCGCCAGCGGACGATGCCCGTGAGCGGCGGCAGGCCAGCGACGCGGAACACCAGCTTCTGACCCTGTTCGGTGGTCGGCAGCGCGCGGAACTTGAGACCGCCCTGCGAGATGTCGCAGACCTGCACCGGATAGACGCGGACGCCGCTGCGCATCATCGCCGGCAGGCCCACGCCGAGCCGGGGTGCGCGCGGCTCGAACTGGCCGGCGACGTCGTCCTCACCGGCCAGGAAGCGCACGATCTCCAGCTTCTCGTCGAACTCGACGCCGGCGACCTCGCCGCGCGTCCAGCGGACGATGCCGCTGAGCTTGCGGCCCGACTTGAACTCGATGACCACTTCCTCGCCGACACGCGCCGGCGAGTAGAAATGGGCCATGACGCCGCCCGAGGAGATGTTGCGGATCACGCACAGCTCGTCGCCGTGCGTGCGCACCACCTTCGCCACGCGCAGCACGGTGACGTGCCGGCGATCGCCGCGCCGTTCCGGGGCGGACGCACCATGACCATCGACAGCAATGCCGCCGGGCGCGCTGTTCCTCAGATTCTCGAACACGGCCGATCCACGTGGTGACCGCGTACCCCGGGGGCCACCATTGGCTCCGGTTCGGACGCGATTACCGCAAACAAATTTTGTCGGTGAAAGGTTAACGAAAAGTAAATTTCAGGCGAATCGCCCCCGGAAGTGGAATCATTTCCGCTCCCACACCTTCTCCCCGCCGACCCAGGTTTCGAGCACCTTGATCGCGCGCAGCTCGGCGGGGCCGGCGAGCGTCGGATCGCGGTCGACGATGATGAAGTCGGCGCGCATTCCCGGTGCGAGCGTACCGAAGCGGTCCTCGGCGAAGCCGGCATAGGCCGCGTCGGAGGTGAACGCCTTCCACGCCGCCTCCCGGCTCAGCTTCTCCTCCGGACGCCAGCCGCCGGCCGGCTCGCCCTTGGCATCCTCCCGCGTGATCGCGACCGCCCAGCCGACGAAGGGATTGGGGCTCTCGACCGGATAGTCCGAACCGAACGCCAGCCGCGCGCCCGTCTTCTGGATCGAAGCCCAGGCATAGGCCCCGCCGAGCCGCTGCGGCCCCAGCCGCGTCTCGGCCATCCGCCAGTCGCTCGCCTCGTGCACCGGCTGCATCGAGGCGATGGTGCCGTGCTTGCCGAACTTGGGGAGGTCGAGCGGGTCGACGATCTGGGCATGCTCGATGCGCCAGCGGCGGTCGCCCTTGTAAGTGTTCGACAGCTCCTCGATCGCGTCGAGAACCTGTTGGTTGGCGCGGTCGCCGATCGCATGGACCGCAATCTGGAGGCCGTCCATCGCGCCGCGGCTCATCATGTTGAGCAGTTGGTCGTCCTTGAGGAAAGTGAGGCCGGTATTGCCCGGCGCGTCGGCATAGGGCGCCTTGAGCCACGCCCCGCGCGAGCCGAGCGCGCCGTCGGCATAGAGCTTGATCCCGCCCATCCGCAGCCGATCGCCGTAGAGCCAGGGCGTCGGCCCGGTGCCGCCGACCTTGAGTGCGGTCTCCACCCCGCTGCCGTAGGACATGATGCGGATGCGCAGATATCCGGCATCGCCCATGCGGCGATAGACCAGCCAGTCGTCCAGGCTGGTGCCCATGTCGGCGGTGGCAGTGATGCCGAGGCTGAGCAGCGCCTCCTGCGCCTTCAGGAACGCCATGTTGCGGTCGAGCGGGGTCGGCGGCGGCAGCTTGGCCTCGATCAGCGCCTTGGCAGCGTCGACGAACACGCCGGAGGGCTGGCCGTTCGGCAGCCGCTCGATCCTTCCGCCGGGCGGATTGGGGGTCTTGGCGGTGATGCCGGCCTCGCGCATCGCCGCGCCGTTCGCCCACCCGGCGTGACCGTCCGCGCGCTCCAGATACACCGGCTTGTCGGCGACCGCGGCGTCGAGATCGGCGGCAGTGGGGAAACGGCCGAGACCCCACACCTCCTGGTTCCAGCCGCCACCGACGATCCAGGCGCGCGTCGAATTGGCGGCGGCATAGGCGCGGACGCGCTGCTGCGCGTCGGCGAGCGAGGTCGAGCTGAACAGGTCGAGCTCCATCGCGCGCTTGCCGAGGTCCATGACATGGCCGTGCGCGTCGATCATGCCGGGGATGGCGACGCGGCCCTTCATGTCGGCGCGCCAGTCGAGCTTGTCGGGGCGCTTGTCGAACTTCTGGAGGAGCCGCACCACCTTGCCGTCGGGCGACATCAGAATGCCGGTGAAGCGGACCTGATGTCCGTCCTTGTCGAGCGTGACGCCGTCGACATTGTCGACCAGCGCGTCGGCATGGACCGGCGCTGCGGCGAGGAAGGAGAGAGCGGCAAGGAAGGACGCGCCCCATTTGCGCGATCCGGTCGAATGCACGAAGCGGCTGGAGACCTGCATGGCTCCGCCATATGGTGAAGCCGGCGATTTGGCGAGAGTTTGACGAGAGAGCGATGCGAGCAACCCATTCGATGACCCTGATCCTGGCCGGATTGGCACTGACGGCGTGCGGCGGGAAAGCGCCTGCGGGCGGCAATGCCGCGAGCGCGGAAAGTGTCGCGAATGTGGCCGCCACGCCCGCCAACGTCACAGCCGCGACGCCGGCTCCGACACCCACGCCGACCGCTGCGGCGAGCGAGACCACGCTCAAGACCGAGGATTACAGCTTCACCTACAGCTATCCCGCCGCCGCGGCGGCGATCGTGCCGCTCCGCCTATGGCTCGACAAGGATCGGGACGAGCTTCGCACCACCCTCGCCAAGGACAGCGCCGACGCCCGCGAGCAGAGCAAGAGCGGCGATTTCAGTTTCAATCCCTATGATTCGAGCACCGAATGGAAGGTGGTGACCGAAACGCCGCGCCTGCTGAGCCTTTCGGCGGAGATCTACGAATTTTCCGGAGGCGCGCACGGCAATCCGGGCTTCCGCTCGTTGGTGTGGGACAAGACCGCCGACCGCCGCCTCGACCCGGCGGAGCTGTTCACCTCGAAGGCGGCGATCCAGACGGCGATCGGGAATGCCTTCTGCAGGCGGATCGACGCCGAGCGCGCGAAGCGGCGCGGCGAAGCGGTGGATCGCTCCTCCGACGATCCGTTCAGCCAATGCCCCAGGGTCGAGGAGGCGACGCTGATCCTGGGATCGACGAACCGGCAGACGGTCAACCGGATCGGCCTGCTGGTTGGCCCCTATGTCGCAGGGCCCTATGCCGAAGGATCGTACGACGTGACGCTGCCGGTCACGCCGGCGCTGCTGCGTGCGGTGAAGCCGGAGTATCGGAGCGCCTTCGCGGCGCGGTAAGGGTCACCCCGGACTTGTTCCGGGGTCCACTGGGCGGTCAGATGCTGGCTTCGGTTCCAGCCGGGACCTCAACGCTGGTCCTTGCGGAACAGTGGATGCCGGAACAAGTCCGGCATGACGGTTCCGTGCTTTACCGCGCAATCCGCCGCACCAGCGCGCTGGTGTCCTGGCGGCCGCCGCCCATGTGCTGCACCTCGGCATAGAACTGGTCGACCAGCGCCGCGACCGGCAGCAGCGCGCCGTTCACCCGCGCCTCCTCCAGTGCCAGCCCCAGGTCCTTGCGCATCCAGTCGATCGCGAAGCCGAAGTCGAACTTGTCCTCGCCCATCGTCTTCCAGCGATTGACCATCTGCCAGCTCTGCGCCGCTCCGCCGGAGACCGCCTCGAACACCTTGTCGAGATCGAGCTCGGCCGCCTGGGCGAAGCGGAGCGCCTCGCTGAGGCCCGCCAGCACTCCGGCGATCGCGATCTGGTTGACCATCTTGGTGGTCTGTCCCGCACCCGGACCGCCGACATGGACGATGCGCGCAGCATAGGCGTCGATGATCGGCCGCGCCGCCGCCATCGCCTCGTCCGAGCCGCCGCACATGATCGAGAGCGCGCCGTTCTCCGCCCCCGCCTGGCCGCCCGACACTGGCGCGTCGACGACGAGCAGCCCTCGCGCGGCCCCCTCTTCGGCGAGCCGGCGGGCGATGATCGCCGAGACGGTGGTGTGATCGACGAACAGCGCGCCCGGCGCCATCGCCGCGAAGGCGCCGTCGGGGCCGAGCGTCACCTCATCGAGGTCCGCGTCCCGCCCGACGCAGCTCACCACCACCTGCTTGCCCCTGGCGGCTTCCGCCGGCGTCGCGGCCAGGGTACCGCCATGCTCGGCGACCCAGGCTTCCGCCCTGGCGCGGGTGCGGTTGTAGACGGTGACATTGTGCCCGGCGGCGGCGAGGTGGCGGGCCATCGGAGCGCCCATCACGCCCAGCCCGAGATATGCGATGTCGGCCATATGGGCCGCATAAGCGGCATTCCCCCGCGGCGCCAGATGGTCTAGGCGGCTCCGATGGCTACTCGTCCCGTCCGCAGCTCCGAACCGCTTCCCGTCACCATCGAGGATGTCCGGGCGGCTGCGATGCGGATTCGGGGCGCGGTGGTGCGCACGCCGACGCTGCACAGCAAGACACTGAGCGACCTCACGGGCGCGACCGTCTACCTCAAGTTCGAGAACCTCCAGTTCACCGCCGCCTACAAGGAGCGCGGTGCCCTCAACACGCTGCTCCAGCTCGATGCGGACGCGCGGGCGAAGGGCGTGATCGCCGCCTCGGCCGGCAATCATGCGCAGGGCCTCGCCTATCACGGCGCCCGGCTCGGCGTGCCGGTGACGATCGTCATGCCCAAGCCGACACCGACGGTGAAGGTGATGCAGACGCAGAGCCACGGCGCGACGGTGATCCTGGAGGGCGAGAGTTTCGACGACGCCTATGCCCATGCCCGCAAGCTGGAGGCGGAGCGCGGCTACACCTTCGTCCATCCCTTCGACGACCCGCGCATCATCGCGGGGCAAGGAACCGTCGCGCTCGAGATGCTCGAGGACGCGCCCGAGATCGACACGCTGATCGTCCCGATCGGCGGCGGCGGGCTGATCTCCGGCATGGCCGTGGCGGCCCGCGCGGCGCCTCGCGAGGTCCAGATGATCGGCGTCGAGGCCGAGCTCTACCCCTCGATGTACAACCGCCTACACGGCACCAGCATGGCGTGCGGCGGCGACACGCTGGCCGAGGGCATCGCGGTCAAGGAGCCTGGGGTGATCACCTCGCAGTTCGTCGAGGCGCTGGTCGACGACGTGCTGCTCGTCAACGAGCGACGGCTGGAGGAGGCGCTGAGCCTGCTGCTCCAGATCGAGAAGACGGTGGTCGAGGGCGCCGGCGCCGCCGGCCTCGCCGCGCTGCTCGCGTTCGGCAGCCGCTTCCGCGGGCGCACGATCGGCATCGTGCTGTGCGGGGGCAACATCGACACGCGCCTGCTCGCCAACGTACTGCTGCGCGACCTCGCCCGCTCGGGGCGGCTCGCGCGCCTGCGCATCCGGCTGCAGGACCGGCCGGGCGCGCTCTATCATGTCGCACGCATCTTCGACCAGGAAGGCGTCAACATCATCGAGGTCTATCACCAGCGCGTCTTCACCTCGCTGCCGGCCAAGGGGCTGATCACCGACATCGAATGCGAGACGCGCGACCGCACGCATCTCGACCGGCTGATCGCGGCGCTCCGGCAGGCGCATTACGAAGTGAGCCTGGTCGAGCTCGCCTGAGAATTGCCTGCCGTCATCCCGGCGAAAGCCGGGATCTCCATCGGCAGGCGAACGGCTCATGGCACGAGATCCCGGCTTTCGTCGGGATGACGGTCGGAAATATGAGTCGGACCGAATCATATCCGCGACGAAACGAGTCCCGCGACACTTCCGCCCGAATCGCGATTCCGGCACATTATGGCGGGCGCGCCAGTTCCCCCGTTTCGCGCGCCCACCTTCCCTTCGGCGCCTTGTTAACCCTCTTTCGTGGTAAAGCGCCTTTTCATCACGATTCCTCCGTATCATAGTAGCTTCCGAACAACGCATCGGGCGTTGGGTCCGGGGTTTGGATCGGTGACTGCACCTTTTCGTTTTCCGCGTTTCTTCGTCACCGCGCCCTCGCCGTGCCCCTATCTGCCCGGGCGGCAGGAGCGGAAGGTCTTCACCGAGCTCAACGGCCAGCACGCGAGTGAGCTCAACGACGCGCTCGGCCGGATCGGCTTCCGCCGCAGCCAGTCGGTCGCCTATCGCCCGAGCTGCGCCGGCTGCGCCGCCTGCGTCTCGGTCCGCGTCGTCACCGAGGGCTTCAAGCCCAACGCGACCCAGCGCAAGCTGCTGCGCCGGCACGAGGACCTGGAAGCCCACGCCTGCCGCCCCTGGGCGACCGACGAGCAGTTCCAGCTGCTGCGGCGCTATCTCGCGACGCGCCATCCCGGCGGCGGCATGGCCCAGATGGACGAGGGCGATTATGCCGACATGGTCGAGCAGAGCCCCGTCAACAGCTACGTCGTCGAATATCGCGAACCCGCAACGGAGGGGAAACGCGGCCGGTTGATCGGCGCTTGCATCACCGACCGGCAGGCGGACGGGCTGTCGATGATCTACAGCTTCTTCGACGCCGACGATCCGGAGCGCCCGAGCCTTGGCAACTACATCATCATGGATCACATCCTGCGCGCACGCGACGCGGGACTCCCCTATGTCTATCTCGGCTATTGGGTGAAGGGGTCCGAGCGAATGGCGTACAAGACGCGCTACCGCCCGATCGAGGTTCTCGGCCCGAACGGCTGGGCCGCGTTTGACCCCGACGCCGACCCGGTCCCGCCGCATGCGCCGCGGGTGCGCGAGCTGGTTTGAGCGGCGAGGCCGAGAAAGAGAATCTTGTTCACGCGGAGGCGCGGAGGCGCGGAGATATACCGCCTGCTGCACCTTCAGCCGCGCCAGCGGCCTTTAGCCAGTCGATGAGGACAATGAGGTCTCGCTGACGCGAGACGGCACCGCTGGCGAGACATCTCCGCGTCTCCGCGCCTCCGCGTGAACCAGATCAGTCGGCGTACTTCACCGAACAGCCATAGGGCCGCGTCTCCGCCACCGACACCGGCTTGCCCGCCTTGAGCTCTCCCAGCGCCGCCAGCACATGGTTGCGCGCTCCGGCGATGTCGCCGACGTCGGAGGTCGGCTTGTCGTCGATACCGCCCTGGTAGACGAGCTTGCCCGAGCCATCGATGATATAGATGTGCGGCGTCGTCTTGGCGCCATAGCCCTTGCCGACCACGCCCTTGGGATCGAGCAGATAGTCGGTCGGCGTCGCCTTCGTCTTCTTGACGAACGCCTGCGCCTCGGCGCCGGTCATGTAGCCCTGCTTGCCCGGCGCGCCCGAGTTGATCGTCAGCCACACCACGCCATCGGCGCGCGCGGCGGCCTGGGTCTTCTGCATGTTGCCGCTGTTGTAGTGCTTCTGCACGAAGGGGCAGCCGGGGTTGTTCCACTCGAGCACCACGGTCTTGCCGCGGAACTGCGACAGCTCGACGTTGCGGCCGTTCATGTCGGTCAGGCGGAAATTGCCGGCCTGGGCGCCGACGGTCTGCTCGGCGCCGGCGGGCACTGCCAGCGCCATGGCAACGGCCAGGGTTGCGAAAGCCAGTCTCATCCTGTCTCTCCCTATCAGCCCCCCGCCCGCTCGATCAGCATCGCCTGGGTCAGCACCTGCGGCAGCACCTCAGGCTGCGAGCCGCCGCGACCATACCATAGATAGAGCGGAACGCCTGCCCGATTATGCGCCTCGATGAAGCGGCCGAGCGCCGGATCGCCGTCGGTCCAGTCGCCGACCAGCACCGCGACCTTGCCCTTCGCCAGCGCGTCGCGGACGGCGGCGGTCTCGATCACCGCCTTCTCGTTGACCTTGCAGGTGAGGCACCAGTCGGCGGTGAAATAGGCGAACACCGGCCGCCCCTCCGCCCGTAGCTGGGCGAGGCGGGTCTCGGAGAAGGGTTCGGTGCCGGCTACCTCGGCTGCGGCCTGAGCCGGCGCACGCGTGATCATGGCGACACCGGTGAGCGCTGCGACCACGGCCACCGTGCCCGGCAACCACGCGAGCGCGCGGCCTTTCGCCTGTCTCAGCCCCGTCCACCACAGCCCCGCCGCCAGCAACGCCGCGGCGGCAAGGCCGATCGTCATGCCACTGACGCCGGCCTCTTGCCCCAGCACCCAGGCGAGCGCGAGCGCGGTCAGGAACATCGGCACCGCGAGGATACGCCGCAGCGTCTCCATCCACGGCCCCGGCTTGGGCAGGCGCCGGCGGAGTGCCGGGATAAAGCCGATCGCCAGGAACGGCAGCGCGAGCCCGAGGCCGAGGCCAGCGAACACGGTGAGCGCGCCCCACCATGGCAGCACTAGCGCGGCGGCCAACGCTGTGGCCATGAACGGGCCGGCGCACGGCGTCGCCACGAAAGCGGCGAGCGCGCCGGTGGCGAAAGCGCCGCCCTTGCCGCTCGCCGCAAGCCGATTGGCCATACCCGGCGCGCTCAGTTCGAACAGCCCGGCGAGGTTGAAGGCGATCGCCGTCACCAGCAGCAGCAGGACGAAGATCACGCGCGGGTCCTGGAGCTGGAACGCCCAGCCGACGGTCGCGCCGCCTGCCCTCAACGCCAGCAGGATCGCGCCGAGCGCCACGCACATCAGCACCACCCCGGCGGTATAGGCGAGCGCCTCGCCCCGCGCGCCCTCGCCGCCCGAGCGGGCGAGGCTCAACGCCTTGAGGCTGAGGATCGGGAAGACGCAGGGCATGACGTTGAGGATCAGCCCGCCAAGCACCGCCCCGGCGAAGGCCGCCAGCGCCGCGCCCCAGGCCATCGCCTGCTGCGGCGCCGCTACGGCACCCGGAGTTGCGCGAACCGAGAAGCCTTGTCCCTCGCCGGTCGCCAGCACGCCCTCGACCGCAGGGGGTCCGCCAGCCTTGGCCTTGGTCTCGACCACCAGCAGGTCGCCCTCGCGCGACACCTTCTGCGGGGCGGCATAGTCGATCGCGCCGTCGGTCAGCGGGAAGAAATAGACGTCCTTCGCTGGTGCACCGGCCGGGAAAGGCACGCCGAGGCGGAAGGTGCCGCCGTCGATCGCGAAGCTTGCCGGGCTGCCCAGCGGCTTGGGCAGCGCCCGGCGCCAGCCGTCGAACTCAGCCCGGCGCTTGGGCGGGATCGCGCCGTCGCCGACGGTCAGCGCGGTCGCCAGCGTCGCGCTCTCGGGGACGCAGATCTCCTCGGTGCAGACGAGATAGTCGAGCTTGACCCCGATCGGCAGCCGCATGCCCGCCGCGAGGCCGGCGGGGAGCTTCAACGTCACGAACTGGGTGAACGGCCCCTCGTAGACATAGTTCATCAGGCCCGCGATCAGCAGCCGGTGCGGCACCGGATATTGGATCGGCCCAACCGTCACGCCGGCGGGCAGCGTCCAGTGCGCCTCGGTCTCGACGCCGGCGTCCCCGGGGTTCTTCCAATAGCCATGCCAGCCCGCCTCCGGTCGCGAGACAAAGGCCAGCGTCACCTCGCCCCCCGCCGCCGGACGGTCGGTCTCCGCCACCAGATCGATCGCGATATGCCGCTGTCCCGGCGTCTGCGCGATCGCCGGAATGGCTAGCCAGGCAGCGAGCGTCATCAACACGAAAGAAACCAGCCGCATCAGCATCCGCGTCCTTGCCGCCCCGCTCCCGCTCCCTCATAGCGCGTCCCGCGCCCTTTGCACTTCCGGAGACTGGATTTGAAGCTCGCTCCCTTCGCCGCCCTGGCCGCGCTTCTCGCCACGCCGCTCGCCGCGCAGGAGGCGCCCCCGCCGCCGCCCGCTCCCAAGCTGATCGTGTTCATCTCGGTCGACCAGTTCTCCGCCGACCTGTTCGCCGAGTATCGCAACCACTGGACCGGCGGCTTCGCACGGCTGCTGCAGGGCGCGGTGTTCCCCTCCGGCTACCAGAGCCATGCCGCGACCGAGACCTGCCCCGGCCATTCGACGCTGCTGACCGGCGATCATCCGTCGCGCACCGGCATCATCGCCAATGACTGGGTCGATCTCAAGACGGCGCGCGAGGACAAGACCGTCTATTGCGCCGAGGACGAGAGCGTGCCGGGCAGCAATTCGAGCGCCTATACCGTCTCGGACAAGCACCTGCGGGTGCCGACGCTGGGCGAGCGGATGAAGGCGGTAAATCCCGAGAGCCGCGTCGTCTCGGTCGCTGGCAAGGATCGCGCAGCAGTGATGATGGGCGGCCACAAGGTCGACGAGCTGTGGTGGTGGAACGGCAAGGCCTATGTGAGCTACGCCGGCCGCACCGAACCGGCCGCGGTGACGCGCGCCAACGCCGCGGTCGCGAAGCAGATCGCGACGGAGCAGCCGCCGCTCGACCTGCCCGACTTCTGCCGGCCGCACGACCATGCGGTCGCGATCGGCGCCGGCAAGACGGTGGGCACCGGACATTTCGCCCGGGCCGCGGGCAATGCCTCGGCCTTCCGCGCGTCGCCCGAGTTCGACGGCGCGACGCTGGCGCTGGCGGCGGCGCTGATCCAGGACATGAAGCTCGGCCGCGGCAGCGCGCCCGACATCATCTCGATCGGCGCGTCGGCGACCGACTATGTCGGCCACACCTATGGCACCGAGGGGGCGGAGATGTGCCTCCAACTCGCCTCGCTCGACCGCGACCTCGGCGATTTCTTCGCGATGCTCGATGCGACTGGCGTCGACTATGTGGTCGGCCTGTCCGCGGATCATGGCGGGCACGACCTGCCCGAGCGCAACCGCGAGGATGCCGCCCCGACGGCGCAGCGGCTCGATCCCGCACTGAGCACCAAGGCGGTGAACCAGATCGTCGCGACACGGCTCGGCCTGTCCGGCCAGCTGCTGTGGGGCGGCCCCGCCGGCGACGTGTGGATCGACCCCAAGCTTCCCAAGGCGCAGCACGACCGCGTGCTCGCCGAGACGGTGAAGACGATCGCCGCCTATCCTCAGGTGCAGGCTGTGTTCACCGCCGCCCAGATCGCCGCCACGCCGCGCCCACACACGCCGCCCGAGACCTGGACGCTGCTCGAGCGGGCGCGTGAGTCCTACGATCCGGAACGGTCGGGCGACCTGGTGGTGGCGCTCAAGCCACGGGTCACGCCGATCCCCGACCCGACCAAGGGCTATGTCGCCACCCATGGCAGCTTCTGGGACTATGACCGCCGCGTGCCGATGCTGTTCTGGCGCAAGGGGATGACCGGTTTCGAGCAGCCGCTGTCGGTAGAGACCGTCGACATCGCCCCGACTCTGGGGGCCCTGGTCGGGGTCAGGTTCGCGCCGGGTGATGTCGATGGACGTTGCCTTGATCTGGTGGCGGGGCCGGCGACGAGCTGCCCGAACTGATCAAATCCTCCCCGAGCTCGCTCGGGGAGGGGGACCGTTCGCGCCAGCGAATGGTGGAGGGGAATGCGGCAGACGAGTCGTTCGTAGCCTTTCCCCTCCACCACTCGCCTTCGGCGAGCGGTCCCCTTCCCCAAGCAAGCTTGGGGAGGAATGGATCACTTCTCCCCCTTCTCCAGCATCCTGATGATGCCGGAGAAGTCCCGCCCTGCCTCGCCCATGTCGACGAAGCGCTGATAGAGCTCGGCCGCCTTCGCCCCCATCGGCGTGTCGGCGTCGACGCTCGCGGCGGCGTCCATGGCGAGGCGCAGGTCCTTGAGCATCAGCGCGGCCGCGAAGCCGCCCTGATAGTCGTGGTCGGCGGGTGTCTCCGGGCCGACACCAGGCACCGGGGCATAGGTCGTCATCGACCAGCTCTGGCCCGAGCTGACCGAGGCGATGTCGAAGAACTTCTGCGGATCGAGCCCGAGCTTCCGGGCGAGCACGAACGCCTCGCAGGTCGCGATCATCGTCGCGCCGAGGATCATGTTGTTGCAGATCTTCGCGGCCTGCCCGGCGCCGTTGCCGCCGGCGTGGATCACCGCCTTGCCCATATCGGCCAAGAAGACCTCGGCCCGCTCAAACGCCGCCGCCGAGCCGCCGACCATGAAGGTGAGCGTGCCCGCATTGGCCGCGCCGATCCCGCCGGAGACCGGCGCGTCGACCGCCGTCAGCCCCTTGGCCGCGGCGGCCTCGGCGAGGCGGCGGGCAGTGGCGACCTCGATCGTCGAGCAGTCGATCAGCAGCGCGGTCTTGGCCGCATTGCCGAACACGGCCTCCTCATAGACCTGCTCGACGTGACGGCCGGCCGGCAGCATCGTGATCACCGCCTCGGCATCCTCGATCGTCGCCGCCGCGCTCTCGGCGGGGAGGCAGCCGGCCGACTTGGCGCGGGCCAGCGCCTCCGCCGACAAATCGAAAGCGCGGACGTCGTGCCCCGCCTTGGCAAGGTTCGCGGCCATGCCGCCGCCCATGTTGCCGAGCCCGATAAATGCGATGCGTGCCATCCCTATTTCCCCGTCCACTTGCCCGGCCGCTTCTCGACGAAGGCGGCCATGCCTTCCTTCTGGTCCGCGGTCCCGAACAGGCCGTGGAACAGCCGGCGCTCGAACTGCACGCCCTGGTGGAGCGTGGTCTCGAACGCGGCGTTCACCATCTCCTTGTTGGCGAGCACCGCGAGCGGCGCCATGCCGGCGATCGTCGTCGCGGTCTTCACCGCCTCCTCGACCAGATCGGCCACCGGCACGATGCGGCTGACGAGGCCGGCGCGCTCCGCCTCCTCGGCGTCCATCATGCGGCCGGTCAGGCACATCTCCATCGCCTTGGCCTTGCCGACCGCGCGCGTCAGCCGCTGCGAGCCGCCCATGCCGGGGGAGACGCCGAGCTTGATCTCGGGCTGGCCGAACTTCGCCGTGTCCGCCGCCAGGATGAAGTCGCACATCATCGCCAGCTCGCAGCCGCCGCCCAGCGCATAGCCGGCGACCGCGGCGATCACCGGCTTGCGGGTGGCGGCGAACCGCTCCCAGCCGGCGAAGAAGTTGCTGCCGTACATGTCGGCGAAGCCCTGGCGCTCCATTTCCTTGATGTCGGCGCCGGCAGCGAACGCCTTCTCGCTGCCGGTGAGGACGGCGCAGCCCTGTCCCGCGTCGGCATCGAACGCGGCCATGGCGTCCAGCAGCTCGGCCAGCACCTGGCTGTTGAGCGCGTTCAGCGCCTGCGGGCGGTTGAGCGTGACCAGCGTGACCGGCCCGCGCTGTTCGGCGAGGATGGTTTCGTATTTCGACATCAGTCTCTCCCTGCGTCATCCCGGCGGAAGCCGGGATCCAGAGCCGCAGGCGGTGCGGCCGCCGGCCCTGGACCCCGGCTTTCGCCGGGATGACGGTGAATGTTCAGGCCGGCGTCCACACCTCACCCTCCGGCAACGGCGCGAAGATTTCGTCCAGCAGCGCGTCCGTGACGCCTTCCGGCGTCGCCGGGTTCCATTTCGGCGCATTGTCCTTGTCGACGATCACCGCGCGGACGCCCTCGATGAAGTCGGGGCGGGTGCAGACGCGGCTGGCGACGGCATATTCCTGGCGCATCTCGTCGGCGAAGCTCGCCATGCCGGCGCCCTCGCGCAGCAGGCGGAGCGAGACCTTCATCGTCTGCGGCGATTTGGTGCGCAGGGTCTCGAGCTGCTGGCGCGCCCATTCGCCGTCGTCCTCCGCCAGCGAGGCGAGGATGTCCTCCAGCCGGTCGGAGGCGAATAGCCGGTCGATATTCTCCAGATGATCGAATAGTCCCGGCCTCTGTAACCCCCCGCCCTTGTCACCTAATGTCGTCTCAATATCGCGCGGATACTTCACGATGAGTTCCTTCACGAGATCGAGGCTCTCAGAAGCGACACCATGGGTGGCCAATCCGAGACCGAGGCAATCGCCCCCATTCGCTCGATATCCGGTAAGCGCGAGATACTGACCCACACGGCCCGGCAACCGCGAGAGATACCAACCGCCGCCTACATCCGGGAACAGGCCAATGCCGGTCTCGGGCATGGCGAGTTTGGTGTTCTCGGTCGCGACGCGGAACTTCGCGGGCAGCGAGATGCCGACCCCCCCGCCCATGGTGATGCCGTCCATGAAGGCGACGACCGGCTTCGCATAGGTGAACAGCCGGTGGTTGAGGCGGTATTCGGTGAAGAAGAATTCGCGCGCCGCGCGGCCGTCGGCCTTGCCGCTCTCAGCGACCATGCGGATGTCGCCGCCCGCGCAGAAGCCACGGCCTTCGGCATGGTCGATCAGCACCGCCTCGACCGCAGGATTCCCCTCCCACGAATCGAGCGCCTCCAGCATCGCGGCGCACATGCCGGTGTTGAGCGCGTGAATCGCCTTCGGTCGGTTGAGTCGGATGCGGCCGGCGTGGTTTTCGGTGAAGGTCAGGACATCGGTCATCACTGCTCCTCCCCGGCACGGGGAGGGGGACCGCCGGCGCAGCCGGTGGTGGAGGGGGCCCTCCACTCACAAATCGCTCGGGGCCGGGCCCCCTCCACCATGCTTCGCATGGTCCCCCTCCCCGTCCCGGGGAGGAGCTTTAGAGTCGTCTTCATTGCCGCGTCAGCTCCCGTCCGACGATCATCCGCATCACCTGGTTGGTGCCCTCCAGGATCGAATGGACGCGCAGGTCGCGCCAGAAGCGTTCGATCGGGTAATCCATGAGATAGCCATAGCCGCCATGGAGCTGGAGCGCGCGGTCGACGACCGCGGAGCCGGTGTCGGTGGCGAAGCGCTTGGCCATCGCGGCGAAGCGGGTCTTGTCGGGCGCGTTCGCGGTCACCTTCGCCGCCGCAGTATAGAGCAGGCAGCGGGCCGCCTGCAGCTCGGTATCCATGTCGGCGAGCATGAACTGGGTGTTCTGGAAATCGGCGACCGGCCGGCCGAACTGCTGACGGTCCTTGGTGTAGCGAATCGCCTCGTCGAGGCAGCGCTGCGCGCCGCCCAGCGAGCAGGCGCCGATGTTGAGCCGGCCGCCGTCCAGCCCCATCATCGCGATGCGGAAGCCCTCGCCCTCGCCGCCGACCAGATTCTCGACCGGTACGCGCACGCCGTCGAACATTACCTGCGCGGTCGGCTGCGAATGCCAGCCCAATTTGCGCTCCTGCGCGCCGAAGCTGACGCCCGCCATGTCCTTCTCGATGACGAGGCAGGAGATGCCCTTCGGCCCCTCCTCGCCGGTGCGGACCATGACGACATAGATCTCGTTCTCGCCGCCGCCGGAGATGAACTGCTTGGAGCCGGTGACGACATAATGATCGCCGTCGCGGACCGCGCGCGTCTTGAGCGCCGCCGCGTCGGAGCCGGACGACGGCTCGGTCAGGCAGTAGCTGGCGAGCCGGTCCATGGTGACCAGGTTGGGCAGATACTTGTCCTTGACCACCTGGCTGCCGAACCGGTCGATCATCCACGACGCCATGTTGTGGATCGAGATGAACGCGCTGGTCGACGGACAGCCATAGGCCATCGCCTCCATGATCAGCGCAGCTTCGAGCCGGCCGAGGTTGATGCCCCCGCTCTCCTCGCTGACGTAGATCGACGCGAAGCCCAATTCGGCCGCGGCCTTGATCGTGTCGCGTGGGAAGATGTGCTTCTCGTCCCATTCCGCCGCGAACGGCGTGATGCGGTCGGCGGTGAAGCGCCGGGCGAGCTCCTGGATCTCGCGCTGGTCGTCGGTGAGGTCGAACTGGTCGGTCATAAGGTCGATACTCGAATTCTTGCGGGACGATGCGCTGAAGACATCATTCCCATGAAAACACCGTCCGCAGCTTGCAGTTCTCGGGTGCCTCTCCTTCTTCGAAAAGATCGACCCGATCGATTGCCGCCAGCTGTTGCCTTGTCAGCGGGCGCCTGGAGGAGAAATAGGCTGCACCGTGCCGTCGGTTCCAGATCGCAACCGTATAGCGCCCGTCTTCGCGCCGCTGGTCGTATAGAGCATGACCCTTGCTGGTCGCCCCAGACAGCATCCAGCCCGCAGGAGGCGATGCCCAACCGATGCCGTCGACGACGAGGCTGCCAAAGGCGCCATCCCAGCGGAAGGTTCCGCCGTGAATACCGCCTTTCAGCGTCTTGATGCGCTCACCGGCGAGCAGGTCGATGATCGGGGAATAGCCGCAAAAACGCCCTGGCCCTTTCAACTCCCCAGCATGCGCCGGCGACGCAGCAAGCGCCAGGGCGGTCAGGGTCATTCGCCCTATCACGACAGCTCGGCCTCCGCCTCAATCTCCACCCGCCATTCCGGGCGGAGCAGGCCGGCCACCACCACCATCGTCGCCGCGGGGCGCACGTCCGCGAACCAGCGGCCGTGCGCGCGGCCGACCGCATCGGCATCCGCCGCGTCGACCAGCAGCATCCGGGTCCGCACCACGTCCTCAGCCGATCCGCCGAGCTGCTCGATCGCACGCACGATGATCGCAAGGCAGCGCTCGGCCTGCGCCTCGGCGTCGCCCGGTGTCGAGCTGCCGTCGTCCTCGACCGGCGCGGTGCCGGAGACGAGGATGCGGTTGCCGGCACGGATCGCACGACTGAAGCCGATCGTCGCCTCATAAGGCGATCCGGACGACACGCGCGGTCTCTCATTCATGGCTGACTCACCCCATCGTCGGGATGACGAAGGCGTTCTCGCCGGTGACGGAGCCGTCAGGCCAGCGCTGGGTGACGGTCTTGACCTTGGTCCAGAAGCGCACGCCCTCCATCCCATGCTGGTTGACGTCGCCGAACGCCGAGCGCTTCCAGCCGCCGAACGTGTGATAGGCGACCGGCACCGGGATCGGCACATTGATGCCGACCATGCCGACATTGACCCGCGCCGCGAACTCGCGCGCGGCGTGGCCGTTGCGGGTGAAAATGGCGACGCCATTGCCGTACTGGTGCTCGCTCGGGAGGCGCAGCGCGGTCTCGAAGTCGGGCGCGCGGACGATCTGGAGGACGGGGCCGAAAATCTCCTCCTGGTAGGAGCGCATCGCGGGCGTCACCCGGTCGAACAGCGACGGACCGATGAAGAAGCCCTCTTCATGCCCCTGCAGCGTGAAGCCGCGGCCGTCGACCACCAGCTCGGCGCCTTCGTCGACGCCGGTCTGGATCCAGTCCTCGACCCGCTTCCTGTGCGCGGCGTTGACCACCGGGCCGTAATGCGCCTCGGCATCGGTCGAGACGCCGACGCGCAGCTTCTCGATCGCAGGGATCAGCTTGTCGCGCAGCGCATCGGCAGTCTTGTCGCCGACCGGCACCACCACCGGCAGCGCCATGCAGCGCTCGCCGGCCGAGCCGAACGCGGCGCCCGAGAGGTCCGACACCACCTGGTCGAGGTCGGCGTCGGGCATGACGATGCCGTGGTTCTTGGCGCCGCCCATCGCCTGCACGCGCTTCCCCGCCGCGACGCCGCGCTGGTAGACGTAATGCGCGATGTCGGACGAGCCGACGAAGCTCACCGCGCCGATCGCGGGATGATCGAGGATCGCGTCGACCATCTCCTTGTCGCCATGGACGACCTGGAGGATGCCCTCCGGCAGCCCGGCCTCGCGCATCAGCTCGGCGAGGCGGACGGGCACCGAAGGATCGCGCTCCGAGGGCTTCAGGATGAAGGCGTTACCGCAGGCGATCGCCACCCCGAACATCCACATCGGGATCATCGCCGGGAAGTTGAACGGCGTGATCCCCGCGCCGATCCCTACGGGCAAACGCATCGAATAGACGTCGATGCCGGGGCCGGCGCCCTGGGTGTACTCGCCCTTCAGCGCATGGGGGATGCCGCAGGCGAACTCGATCACCTCGAGCCCGCGCTGGATGTCGCCCTTCGCATCGGCGATCACCTTGCCGTGCTCGGACGAGAGCGTGTGGGCGAGCGCGTCCATGTTCGCCTCGACCAGCTCCTTGAAGCGGAACATGACGCGCGCGCGGCGCTGCGGATTGGTCGCGGCCCAGCCGGGCTGCGCCGCCAGCGCCGCGGCGACCGCCGTGTCGAGCTCGGCCGCCGTACCGAGGCGCACCTTCGCCTGCACCTGGCCCGTGTTGGGGTCGAACACGTCGCCTTCGCGTGCAGCGCCCGCGCCGCCCGCGTGGCCGACGATGTGATGGTCGATGATCCGCATCCTGTCCTCTCTTGCGGCGCGGCTTGGCGCCGACTCGTTCGCGTAATTTTATTGCTCTTGGCACAGCCGAACCCGGCTGTCAGCGGGATGTGAAAAAAGTTGAGCTAAGCCCCTCCCCGAGCGGCCGCCTCGGTGAGACATCCCCACCCCCAACCCCTCCCCTGAAGGGGAGGGGCTTGAGAAGGATCCCGAAAAAATCCGCAGCTGTCATCGAACCGTCACCAAATCCTAACGCGCGATTTACCACCGGACCGCTAGCGCAACGACCGATGTCGCCCGCCACCGCCCCTCGCCCGAGCTGGCTCGCCGAAGCCGAGACGCGCCCGCTCGCGATCCGCCACGACGCCACGCTGATGGAGGCGGTCGAGGCGTTCCGCACCCGTCTCGACCTCAGGCTGCTGCCGGTGCTCGACGACGACGAGCGGCCGATCGGCGCGGTGCACGAGCGCGACGTGCGCCAGCTGCTGCTCAATCCCTATGGCCACGCGCTGATGCGCAATCCTGCCTATGGCCAGCGCCTCGCCGCGCACGTCCGCCCCTGTCCGATCGGGGAGATCGGCCTGGGGCTCGAGGCGCTGCTCGAACGCTATCACGCCTCGGGCGCGGTCGACGGGATGATCCTGACGCGGAACGGGCGGCTCTACGCGACGCTCGCCAACCGGCGGCTGGTGCAGCTCGACGGCGAGCGCCGGATGGCCGCCAACCGTGCACGGATCGAGCGGGCGCAGCGGATCGAGGCGGCGATCGCCGGCTTCGAGCGCCAGGTCGCCAACCTCGCCGCCGACCTCGGCACCCTCGCGCGACAGGTCGAGGCCAATTCCGAGGACACCGCCGACCGCGCCGGGCTGACCGAGGAACGCGCCGCCGCGGTCGCCGCCGCCGCGGTCCAGACCGGCAGCAACATGGGCGAGATCGCCGCGCGCGGGCGCGAGCTCGCTAGGATGCTGACTTTGATCGGCACGGGCACGGTCGAGGCACGGGGCTCCGCAACGCGCGCGGTCGAGCTGGTCGCCGCCGGCAGCCGCCGTGCCGCCGGCCTCAGCGGGGCCGCGGCATCGATCGATTCGGCGATCGCGCTGATCACCGAGATCGCCGCCAAGGTGAACCTGCTCGCGCTCAACGCGACGATCGAGGCGGCGCGTGCCGGCGAGGCGGGGCGCGGCTTCACCATCGTCGCCAACGAGATCAAGCAGCTCTCGACGCAGACCGGCAACGCCGCGCGCACGATCACCGCGCATGTCGACAGCATCCGCCAGGCGATCGCCGAGGTGGTGGGCGGCCACGCGGGAATCGAGGATGCGATCGGCGCGATCGCGGCGCTGTCGACCGACATCGAATCGGCGGTCGGCGCGCAAGAGGCGGCGACGCGCACGATCGCGCGCAACGTCGACGAGGCGGTCGAAGCGTCGCACGGCATCCGCGACGACGTCGAGGCGATCGGCGGCAGCGCCCGCGCCGCAGCGGACTCGGCGCGCGAGATGGCGGGCTTCGCCGGCCGGCTGCAGGATACCGCACGCGCGATGTCGGGCGAGGTCGAGCTGTTCCTCGCCGAGGTGCGCGCCGCTTAACCTATTAGCCCTCTCCCCATCGGGGAGAGGGAGTGCGTTACTCGAACTCGATGATCGCCGCGTCGACCACCAGGCTATCGCCGGGAGCGAAGTTGACTGCCTTGACCGTGCCCGCCTTCTCGGCGCGCAGGATGTTCTCCATCTTCATCGCCTCGACCACCGCCAGCGGCTGACCGGCCTCGACCTTGTCACCCACAGCCACATCGAGCCGGGTGAGCAGGCCGGGCATCGGCGCGAGCAGGAGTTTGGAGGTGTCGGGCGGGACCTTCTCGATCATGTGCGTCGCGAGCGCGGCGACGTGCGGGCGATAGACGCGGACCTTGTGGCTGGCGCCGTGGGCCGTGAGCCGCCACGCCGCTCTCTCGCGCGCGATGCCGACGTTGAAGGGCGCGCCGTCGACGGTGCAGGTGAACAGCGGCTGCCCGGGCCGCCAGCGATGGACCACGTCGAGCGGCGGCTCGTTCGGATCAAGGTTGACCAGCAGCCCGCCCTCATGGCCGTCGACGGTGATGTCGAACCGCCGGTCGCCGATCAGCACCACCCGCGCGGTGTCGGTGACGACACGGCCGTCGAGCTGACCGGAGATGCGGCTCGCCTGATCGGTCCGGTCGAGGTCGGCCAGCACCGCCACCGCCGCCAGCCTGCCGAGCAACTCGTCCGACGCGGGGGCGCCGTGGAAGCCTTCAGGATATTCCTCGGCGATGAAGCCGGTAGTCAGCCGCCCCTCGCGGAAGCGCGGGTGCTGCATGATCGCGGACAGGAAATCGATGTTGTGGCCGATGCCCTCGATCCGGAACTGGTCGAGCGCCGCGATCTGGCGGTCCGCCGCCGCGTCGCGGGTCGGCGCCCAGGTGATCAGCTTGGCGATCATCGGGTCGTAGAACATGCTGACCTCGCCCCCCTCGGCGACGCCGTCGTCGACACGGGTGAGGGCGGCGGGCGTCCCGCTGCCGTGCTCCTGCGAAGGCAGGAGCCCTGGGTTACTGGCGGCGCCGCCTGCCGCCAGCGCTCCTGCTTTCGCAGGAGCGCCTGAGGTTGCAGGCGGGCGATAGGTCACCAGCCGCCCCGTGCTCGGCAGGAAGCCGCGGTACGGGTCTTCGGCATAGACGCGGTTCTCGATCGCCCAGCCGGTGAGGGTCACGTCGTCCTGGCCGAAGGCGAGCTTCTCGCCCGCCGCGACCCGGATCATCTGCTCGACGAGGTCCAGGCCGGTCACCATCTCGGTCACCGGATGCTCGACCTGGAGCCGGGTGTTCATCTCGAGGAAGTAGAAGCCCTGACCCGTCGGGTCGGCGCCGGAGACGATCAGCTCGACGGTGCCGGCGCTATAGTATCCTACCGCGCGGGCCAGCGCGACGGCCTGCTCGCCCATCGCCTTGCGCATTTCGGGCGTGACGAAGGGCGACGGCGCCTCCTCCACCACCTTCTGGTGGCGGCGCTGGATCGAGCATTCGCGCTCGCCCAAGTAGAGGACCGTGCCATGCTGGTCGCCGAGCACCTGAATCTCGATGTGGCGCGGCTGCTCGATGAACTTCTCGATGAACACGCGGTCGTCGCCGAAGCTCGCCAGACCTTCGCGGCGGACGCTCTCGAACTCCTCGCGGACGTCCTTCTCGGACCAGGCCAGCCGCATCCCCTTGCCGCCGCCGCCGGCCGAGGCCTTCATCATCACGGGGTAGCCGATGTCGTTGGCGATCTCGACCGCGTGCTCGGTATTCCTGATCTCGCCGACGAAGCCGGGGACGACGTTCACCCCAGCCGCCTGGGCGAGCTTCTTCGATTCGATCTTGTCGCCCATCGCGGCGATCGCCTCGGGCGGGGGACCGATGAACGCGATCCCCGCCTCGGCGCAGGCGCGGGCGAAACTCTCGCGCTCGGAAAGGAAGCCGTAGCCGGGATGGATCGCGTCGGCGCCGGTGATCCTGGCGGCGTCGAGGATCAGCTCGGCCTTGAGGTAGCTCTCCGCAGCCGGCGCCGGGCCGAGCCGCACCGCCTCGTCCGCCATCCGCACATGCGGCGCGCGCGCATCGGCGTCGGAATAGACCGCGACGGTGGCGATCCCCATCCGCCTGGCGGTGCGCATCACCCGGCCCGCGATCTCGCCGCGGTTGGCGATCAGGATTTTCTTGAACATCGATCCCCTCAACCTCAGCCGTCACCCCGGATTTGATCCAGGGCCCGCGCCCCCGATCGAAACCCGTCGTCATCCCGGCGAAAGCCGGGATCCAGGGTCAAGCCCGGCATGACGAGAGAGGCGAATGTGTCGCGCTCTCGCCTGCCATCGCCTCGAGCCCCAGCTTCGCGAACAGCGCCGCATCCTTGTCGTCGCCGGCATTGGCGGCGGTAAGCAGCTTGTCGCCGGTGAAGATCGAGTTGGCGCCTGCCAGGAAGCACAAAGCCTGCGTCGCCTCCGACATGCTCTCGCGGCCGGCGGACAGGCGGACCATCGACCTGGGCATGGTGATCCGTGCCACCGCGACGGTGCGGACGAACTCGATGTCGTCGATCTTGGCGAGCAGCGTGTCGGCGAGCATGTCGCCCAGCACCGTGCCCTTGACCGGCACCAGCGCGTTGACCGGCACGCTCTCGGGCGGCTCGGGCAGGGTCGCCAGCGCATGGATGAAGCCGACGCGGTCCTCGCGCGTCTCGCCCATGCCGACGATGCCGCCGCAGCAGACGTTGATGCCCGCCTGCCGGACGTTCTCCAACGTTTCGAGCCGGTCGGCGAAGCTGCGGGTGGTGATGACGTCGCCGTAGCGCTCGGGCGAGGTGTCGATATTGTGGTTGTAATAGTCGAGCCCCGCCGCGGCGAGCGCCTCCGCCTGCGCCGGCGTCAGCATGCCGAGCGTCATGCAGGTCTCCATCCCCATCGCGCGCACCCCCTTCACCATCTCGGCGAGCTTGGGGATGTCCTTGTCCTTGGGATTGCGCCACGCCGCGCCCATGCAGAAGCGCGTCGAGCCATGGTCCTTGGCCTGCGCCGCCGCCTGCAGCACCGCCTGGACGTCCATCAGCTTGGTCGCCTTGAGCCCGGTGTCGGCATGGGCGGACTGGCTGCAATAGCCGCAATCCTCCGGGCAGCCGCCGGTCTTGATCGAGAGCAGCGTCGAGAGCTGCACCTCGCCCGCCCGGTGATGCGCGCGGTGGACCTCGGCGGCGCGGAACACCAGCTCGGTGAAGGGCAGGTCGAACAGCGCCGCGATCTCGGCGCGGGACCAATTCTCGACGTGCCCCGGCGCAGGCCGGGGCCCAGTTGCGACGTCGTGGAACTGGGCCCCGGCCTTCGCCGGGGCACTGGCGGTGGAACTCATTCAGCAGCCTCGCTCTCTGGTGCCCAGTTGTGGCCGAGCAGGCGCAGCACCTCCTCGGCGGCGGCAATCAGGTTGGTGCCGGGACCGAAGATCGCCTGCACGCCCGCGTCGCGCAGCGCCTGATAATCCTGCTGCGGGATTACGCCACCCGCCACCACCTTGATGTCGGCGCGGCCGGCGTCCTTGAGATGGCCGATCAGCTCCGGGATCAGCGTCAGGTGCCCGGCGGCAAGGCTGGAGGCGCCGACCACGTCGACCTCCTTTTCGATCGCCAGCTTCGCCGCCTCGTCAGGCGTCTGGAACAGCGGGCCAGGCACCACCTCGAACCCGAGGTCGCCGAACATCGACGACACGAGGTTGGCGCCGCGGTCATGCCCGTCCTGCCCCATCTTGGCGACCAGCATCCGGGGCTTGCGGCCAAGCCGGCGCTCGGTCGCGCCGACGCCGTCGGTGAGGCGGCTCCAGCGCGCGTCGTCGCGCCACGCCTCGCGGTAGATGCCGGAGACCGGCGTCGGCACCGTCTCGTAGCGGCCGAAGCCCGCCTCCATCGCCGCGCTGATCTCGCCCAGCGTCGCGCGGGCTCGTGCCGCCTCGACCGCGAGCGCGAGGAGGTTGTCGCTGCCGCCTGCCCCCTCGCGCAGCCGGCCGAGCGCCGCCTGGCAGGCTGCCTCGTCGCGCGCTGCGCGGACCTTGGCGATGCGCGCGATCTGGGCGTCGCGCACCGCATGGTTGTCGATCGCGAGGATCTCGATCTCCTCGTCCTCGGCCGGGCGGTATTTGTTGACGCCGACGATCACTTCCTCGCCGCGGTCGATCCGCGCCTGGCGGGCGGCGGCGGCTTCCTCGATCATCGCCTTGGGCCAGCCGGCCGCGACCGCGCGGGCCATGCCGCCCTCGGCGTCGACGCGCGCGATGATCTCCGATGCCCGCTCGACCAGCTCATTCGTCAGCGCCTCGATGTAATAGGAGCCGCCCAGCGGATCGACGACCTTGGTGATCCCGCTCTCCTCCTGGATCACCAGCTGGGTGTTGCGGGCGATGCGCGCGGAGAAGTCGGTCGGCAGCGCGATCGCCTCGTCGAGGGCGTTGGTGTGGAGGCTCTGGGTGCCGCCGAGCACCGCCGCCATCGCCTCGATCGTGGTGCGGATGACGTTGTTGTAGGGGTCCTGCTCCTGCAGCGACACGCCCGACGTCTGGCAATGCGTCCGCAGCATCTTCGAGCGCTCGTCCTTGGCGCCCAGGTCGGTCATCACGCGGTGCCACAGCGTTCGCGCCGCGCGCAGCTTCGCTACCTCCATGAAGAAGTTCATGCCGATCGCGAAGAAGAAGCTGAGCCGCCCGGCGAAGGCGTCGATGTCGAGCCCCGCCGCCATCGCGGCCTTCGCATATTCCTTGCCGTCGGCGATGGTGAAGGCGAGCTCCTGCACCTGCGTCGCCCCTGCCTCCTGCATGTGATAGCCGGAGATCGAGATCGAGTTGAACTTCGGCATGTGGGCCGAGGTGTAGGCGATGATGTCCGACACGATCCGCATGCTCGGCGCCGGCGGATAAATGTAGGTGTTGCGGACCATGAACTCCTTGAGGATGTCGTTCTGGATCGTGCCGTCCAGCTTCGCCTGCGGCACGCCCTGCTCCTCGCCGGCGACGATGAAGAAGGCGAGGATCGGGATCACCGCGCCGTTCATCGTCATCGACACCGACATCTCGCCCAAGGGGATGCCGTCGAACAGGATCTTCATGTCCTCGACGGTGTCGATCGCGACGCCCGCCTTGCCGACGTCGCCGACCACACGCGGGTGATCGCTGTCGTAGCCGCGGTGGGTGGCGAGATCGAAGGCGACCGACAGCCCCTTCTGCCCGGCGGCGAGGTTGCGGCGGTAGAAGGCGTTGGATTCCTCGGCGGTGGAGAAGCCGGCGTATTGGCGGATCGTCCAGGGACGGCCGGCGTACATCGACGCGCGCACGCCGCGGGTGAAGGGCGCGAAGCCGGGAAGGCCGGGGTCGAGCTCTGCCGTATCCTCGGCGGTGTAGAGCGGCTTGACCGCGATCCCCTCCGGCGTGTGCCAGACGAGGTCGCGGCCCTTCACCTCCTTCTCGGCGAGCGCCTGCCAGTCGGCGGGGGTGGGTTTAGACATCGCGTACCCTCCATCCGTCATCCCGGCGAAAGCCGGGATCCAGGGCCAAGAGCGATATCCCCTGTGACCCTGGATCCCGGGTCAAGCCCGGGATGACGATGGAAATGTCGTTGGCGGGAAGAGTCCTCAATGCGCCTCTCCCTTCGGCGTCTCCATGATCTCGGTCAGCACCCCGCCCATATCCTTAGGATGCACGAAGAAGATCGGCGTCCCGTGCGCGCCGATGCGCGGCTCGCCCAGCACCTTCGCGCCCTTGGCTTCGAACCATGCCTTGGCCTCGTGGACGTCGGGCACCTCGTAGCACAGGTGATGCTGCCCGCCGGCCGGGTTCTTCTCCAGGAACGCGCGGATCGGGGAGGTTTCTCCCAACGGCTCGATCAGCTCGATCTGGGTGTTGGGCGTGTCGACGAAGCACACCTTCACTCCCTGCGCGGGCAGGTCGAAGGGTTCGCCGATCCGGGTCGCGCCCATGACGTCGCGGTAGAAGGCGATGCTGCCCACGATCGACGGCGTGGCGACGCCGACATGGTTGAGGCGGCCGAGGATCATATAGACGCCTCCCAAATCCCACCCGGCGTCATTAACCGCCAGCGCCAAGCCGAGAGTTCGGTTTCACATTTCTCCAGCACGGTCTTGAGCTGTGCCAAGTCAAACTCGAATGCGTCTCCATCCGTGTCGAACAAAACGCTTGTTTGTCCCTTTTCGTCCATCGAGACGTCGATCAAGACATTTCCGTCCAACGTCACCTCAATTCCAATGAGGTCCGGATCGTTGGAAGATACGAACTGAAACTTCAGTCGCTTTGGGTCAACCAAATCAGAGCGGAATGTTATCATGCTTCTTCCACGGATTCTCGAGCTGCTTGCCCCTGAGCTTCCGTAGCCCCAGCGCGATCCGGCGCCGCGTCGAGTGCGGCATGATCACCTCGTCGATGAAGCCCTTCGATGCCGCCACGAACGGGTTGGCGAAGCGCGCCTCATATTCGGCGGTGCGCTCGGCGATCTCCTCGGACGTGCGCCCGCGGAAGATGATCTCCACCGCCCCCTTCGCGCCCATCACCGCGATCTCGGCGGTCGGCCAGGCGTAGTTGAGGTCGCCGCGCAGGTGCTTCGACGCCATCACGTCGTACGCTCCACCATAGGCCTTGCGGGTGATCACCGTCACCTTCGGCACCGTCGCCTCGGCATAAGCGTAGAGCAGCTTGGCGCCGTGCTTGATGATGCCGCCCAGCTCCTGCGCCACGCCCGGCAGGAAGCCCGGCACGTCGACGAAGGTCACGATCGGGATCTCGAACGCGTCGCAGAAGCGCACGAACCGCGCCGCCTTCTTCGCCGAGGCGATGTCGAGCACCCCGGCCAGCACCATCGGCTGGTTGGCGACCACGCCGACCGTCCGCCCCTCGATCCGGCCGAAGCCGATGATGATATTGCCCGCGTGCGCCGGCTGGAGCTCAAAGAAGTCGCCCTCGTCGACCACCTTCCGGATCAGCTCGTGCATGTCGTAGGGCTGATTGGCCGAGGGCGGCACCAACGTGTCGAGGCTCTCGTCGATCCGGTCCCACGGATCGGCGCTCGGCCGCTCGGGCGGGGCCTCGCGGTTCGAGGCCGGCAAGAAATCCACGAAGTCGCGGGCCGCGAGCAGCGCCTCGATGTCGTTGTCGAAGGCCACATCGGCGACCCCCGACTTCGTGGTATGCGTCACCGCTCCACCCAGTTCCTCCTGCGTGACGATCTCGTTGGTAACGGTCTTCACTACATCCGGGCCGGTGACGAACATGTAACTGCTGTCTTTCACCATGAAGATGAAGTCCGTCATCGCGGGACTGTACACGGCACCGCCGGCACAGGGCCCCATGATGAGCGACACCTGGGGGACGACCCCGGATGCCAGCACGTTACGCTGAAAAACCTCGGCATAGCCGCCGAGCGAGGCGACGCCCTCCTGGATACGGGCGCCGCCGGAATCGTTGAGGCCGATCACGGGCGCGCCGACCTTCATGGCCATGTCCATGACCTTGCAGATCTTCTGCGCGTGGCGTTCGCTGAGCGAGCCGCCGAACACGGTGAAATCCTGGCTGAACACGAACACCAGGCGGCCGTTGATCGTGCCCGATCCGGTGACGACGCCGTCGCCGGGCACCACCTGCTCCGCCATGCCGAAGTCGACGGCATTGTGCTCGACGAACATGTCGTATTCCTCGAAGCTGCCCTCGTCGAGCAGCACCTCGAGCCGTTCGCGTGCGGTGAGCTTGCCCTTGGCGTGCTGCGCCGCGATCCGCTTCTCGCCCCCGCCCAGCCGCGCGGCGGCGCGGCGGCGCTCGAGCTCCTCGATGGTCGACGACATGGCCTCTCCCAAATCCGCGGGCGATTGTCCCCTCTTTCAAGGCGGCAAGCGGCTGGCAAATGCAATGTTGCAAAGTTGTCGGAGCTCTATTTGCAAAGTAAGCTGGTGAGATGCCTGGTCCCCGCCGCCGCCTGTTCGCCGGACATGAGGTGCGCCGCCTGCGCGCCCGGCTCGGCGTCAGCCAGGCCGAGGTCGCGACGGAGCTCGGCATCTCGGTGCCCTATCTCTCGCAGATCGAGACCAACGACCGGCCGCTGACGCCGCCGGTGATGCTGGCGCTCGCCCGCGCCTATCCCGACCAGTGGGGCGCGCTTACGGGCATCGACGAGGCGCTGCTGGTCGCTGCGGCCGCCGCCGCCGACGATCCCGGCATCGCCGACGCCCGGCTGGGCGAAGACATGCTCCGCCGTGCCGCCGAGCAGCAGCCCGAGCTCGCGCGGCGGATGGTGGCGATCCACGCCGCCTATCGCCGCTCGCAGGAGCAGCTCCGGCTGCTCGACGACACCGTCGAGGCCGGTGCGGGCGACGCTGCCCGCCTTCCCTGGGAGGAGGTGCGCGACTGGTTCCATACCCAGGGCAATTACATCGACTCGCTCGACCGCCAGGCCGAGGCACTTGCCGACGAGAGCGGACGCGACCTGATCGCACGGCTTGAGGGCGTGCATGGCGTCGCGGTGGAGACGACCGACACCGGCGGGACGGAACTCCGCCGCTACGATCCCGCCGACCGCCGCCTCGCCATCGACCGCACGCTGCCGCCGGAAAGCGCTGCCTTTCTGATCGCCCACCAGCTCGCCCAGCTCGAGATGCGCGAGGCGATCGCGGAGACCATCGCCGGCTCGGGCCTGCGCTTCGAAGCGTCGCGCCAGCTGCTCGCGATCGGGCTCGCCAACTATGCCGCGGGCGCGCTGCTGATGCCCTATACCGCCTTCCGCGACGCCGCCCGCGCGCTCCGTCACGACGTCGACCGGCTGCGCCAGGCGTTCGGGGTCAGCTTCGAACAGGCGTGTCACCGGCTCTCGACACTGCAACGGCCGGGCGCGGCGGGCATCCCGATGTTCTTCCTGCGCGTCGACATGGCCGGCAACATCACCAAGCGCCACTCGGCGACGCGGCTCCAGTTCGCCCGCTTCGGCGGCGCCTGCCCCTTGTGGGTGGTGCACGAGGCGGTGGCGATCCCCGACCGCATCCTCGTCCAGCGCGCCGAGATGCCCGACGGCACCCGCTACGTCTCGATGGCCAAGGGGCTGGTGAAGCCCTCGGGCAGCTACACGCGCGCGCCGCGCCGCTACGCCGTCGCGCTCGGCTGCGAGGAGAGCGATGCGGCCGACTTCATCTACGCCGACGGCCTGGAAAGCCAGCCGCCGACCCCGATCGGCATTTCCTGTCGCATCTGCCCGCGCCCGGGCTGCGACCAGCGGGCCTTCCCGCCCGCCGGCACCGCGCTCGACATCGATCCCGATGCGCGCGCGGTCGTCCCCTATCGCTTCGGATGAGCGAGCGTCCGGGGACCGCAGACCGCCCGCTCATCCGCCCGGTCAAAAGGCAGCGCTGACCGAGAACACCACCTGCGACGACGCGATCGAGCTGCCGTCCTTGGTCGAGCTGAAGTTCGGCAGCAGATAGGCCGACTCGCTCTTGCTGATGTCGGTGTCGACATAGGCGACGCCCAAGGTCAGCGGGCCGACCACGGCGTCAACCCCCAGCAGCCAGTCGAGATACTTCCCCGTCGGCGCCACGCTGGTCCCGTTGGGGCCGAGCCCGGGGTTGCCGTCCGAATAGCCGAGGTGCCCCTTCAGCGTGAACGGCGTCCCCGGCACGCCCGAGCTGACGTCGCCCCACAGATAGAGATTGTCCTCCTTGTCGCCCGGGTCGTTGTAGACGCCGGCCGACGCATCGGCGCCGCTGTAATACCAGCGGCCGAGCGCCTGCTGCTTGGGCGCATAGGCGACGCCGACCAGCGCGTTGACCGGGCCGAGCGTGCCGCTGACCTTGACGTAAGGCTCGGCGAAGTCGGTCTTGCTGGCGCCGCCGGGGTACATGTACCAGGTGAGGCCGACGTCGAGCGTCGCACCGCCGCCGATCGGGGTCTTGAAGCCGCCGATCAGGTCGAGCTCCGTGTTGGAGCCGCCGAACGTGCCCCAGCCGGCGAGGTTGGAACCCCAGAGGCCGGCATAGAGGCCGCTTTCGTGGGAGACGGTGACCCCGGCCTGCACCGCGATCTCCTCGTCACTCTGGGAGACGCCGCGGAAGCGATAGTCGGACACTATCGCCGCGCTGCCGGTGACGGTGATCGGCTTGGGCGGATCGGTATCCTGGGCGGCAGCGGATGTGGCAATCGTCAACGCCGCCACGATGGCGGCCGTCTTGGTGTGGAACTTCATCGCCGATCCTTATCAAGGATGTTGGTGTGAGGTTCCCGCCTGCATCGGGACCCGTCGACCTTCTCGGGAGGGACGGTGGTCGATCGGACCCGATGCAGCCTTGCGTAACGGTGTTGCCGTTCCGATTGCTTGCTGGATTGTGACGAAATGTTGCTCAATCACTCGTAGGTGCGCCGACCCGATCGGGGTTCACCTGACCCTGCGGTCCGGGATCATTCTCGACATCACCCTCGATCGTGTTGTCGCCTTCGGCATCCTCCAGCCTCCCGCCCATCGCGAAGGCGCCCTTGGACTGGCCGATGCCCGGGATTGTCCTGGAGGTCCTGGTCCTGCTTGCGTTTGAGCCGCGTCTTCGTGTCGGCATCGTTCACGACATCCCTCCCGCGCGCCGCTCCCACCGCTGACGGGCCAACCATCGGGGTCATGCCGCGTTCCCTGCCGGCAACGGCCCATCGCCGAATGGGCCGGAGCCGGCCCGCGTTACCGAAGGAGGCGGAGCCTCCATGCCCCCCATCCGTTGAATCGCCCGGATCATCGGGAGGCGGAAGCGATGGCATCGCGCGCGATGACGAAGGATGTCGAAATCCAACCCTATGGGCTTCGCGGCGATCTGGCATTGCCGCGGCCGGACATGGGACTGGTCGCCTCCACCATCGTCCCCGAATCGATCCGCGCGATCGTCTCACGCGCCGGCCATCTGTTCGAGGAATCGGGTACGCTCGACCAGGTGATCCTGCTCGCACGCGACTGGTTCGTCCGGAATCTCGGGAGCGCGCCATGAACGATTTCGCCGACCGCACCGAAGCCGGGCGGCTGCTTGCCGCCAAGCTCGCCCCGATGAAGCCGGAACGACCGCTGGTGCTCGCCCTGCCGCGCGGCGGGGTTCCGGTGGCGGTCGAGGTCGCATCCGCGCTCGACGCGGAGATGGACGTGCTGTTCGTGCGCAAGATCGGCTTTCCGTCCCAACCCGAGTTCGCGATCGCGGCGGTGGTCGACGGCGCCCATCCCCAGATGGTCCGCAACGAGGAGGTGCTGACGCAACTTCCGGTCGACGAAGCCTATATCGAGCGCGAACGTGACCGCGAGCTCGCCGAGATCGAGCGCCGGCGCGCGCTCTATTGCGGCGACCGGGCTCCATCGGAGGTGGCCGGACGCACGATCCTCGTCGTCGACGATGGGGTCGCGACCGGCACCAGCGTCCGCGCCGCGCTGGCGGCACTGCGGCGCAGCGGCGCCGGTCGGCTGATCCTCGCCGTCCCGGTGATCTCGCCGGAGACTGCGCGAGAGCTGCGCGACGACGGCATCGAGGTGATCGCCGTGACCGAGCCGGCTCATTTCATGGCGGTCGGCCAGTTCTACCGGGACTTTCACCAGCTCGAGGACGGGGAGGTGATCGCTCTGCTGCGCCGGAACGAGGCCGCTCCGCGGACGGAACATGCCTGAATTGCCGATCGATCGGCGCCGGCTGATGGCGACCGGCCTGATCGGAGGCATGATCGCGGTGGGCGGTCTCGCTTCCTGTCGGAATCAGGAACCGCACCAGCCCGGCAAGCGGTCGAGGATCTGATGCGCTAGCATGGGGCGCTTCGCCGGATATTGATCGTCTATGCCGAAACCGCCTCTCGCCCCGCGCGAGTTGATCGCAGCGGGCTAGGTCCTCCACCAGCCGCAGTAGCCGCTGGCCGCACTCAACGAGTTGATCCGCCAGCGCCCCGATCACATAACAGTCCAATGCGGCTCGACGACCAGCTCCTGCGCTATTTCGGAACGGCCGACCTCGCCGCGCTCGCGCCAGGCGCCCTTGCGGCGGGGCTGGAACGGATGAAGGTCGATCTGGGGCTGGAGACCGACCGCGACCGTCGGTTCGCGCTCTGGGCGCTGCTCTACATGCTGGGGTCGGCGCCCGATCTCGATCTCGTCTTCAAGGACGAGGCCGATCGCGAGGCGGCGCGCAACTTCATGGACATGTCCGACGCAGCGGGGCAGTCCTGAAGGAGGTTTTCTCTCCTGCCGAGGCACGCCGGATCGCGCTCGCCGCCCAGGGCTTCGGCCGATCGCGTCCCGCCGGCGCGATCGGTGCGGCCCATCTGGCGCGGGTGATCGCGCGGCTCCAGCTCCATCAGATCGACAGCGTCAACGTGCTCGCCCGCGCGCACTATCTGCCGCTGTTCTCGCGGCTCGGCGCCTATCCGCGCGACCTGCTCGACAAGGCGGCATGGGGCAAGCCACGGCGATTGTTCGAATATTGGGCGCACGAGGCTTCGCTGCTGCCGCTCGAGCTGCATCCGCTGCTGCGCTGGCGGATGGCGCGCGCCGCGCGCGGCGAGAATATCTGGGGCGGGCTCAGGTCCTTCGCCCACGAAAAGCGCGGCGAGGCGGAGGCACTGCTGGGCCGGATCGCCGCC